>JBLNBE010000018.1:0-2987 GCA_050259735.1 Bacteroidota bacterium | reverse complement strand
GCACATCGTTATCCATATTGCTCGTTTCCATGGTGATCTCCGCGAATGGCGCGGGTCGAAGCGAGGCGCCACTCCCACTGGCCTCGCCCACGCGGGGTTCGGAAAGCGATGTAGTCGCCTTGCCGAACGCGGGCCCAGACGGCATCACGCTCCAGTCCCGTTTCCTCGGCCACCGCGGTGAGCGTTGGCAATTCGCTCACGTCGGCGGATCCGTCGAGCCGCGCGATGTCCGCGTCCGTCAGCCGGATCCACTGCTTCGAACAGCGACAACGTTGATCGCACGCGACGACACCGTGCTGCACCCAAATCTGCACCAGAGACGGCGTGACACCCAACCGCTTCGCCGCCGCCTTGGCGGAGATGCACCCATCGCCCCGGGGCTGCAGTGCCCCGGTTCGGACCGGGCAGCCGGTTGGGATGCTGTGTTGCTTGCGCATGGAAAAGACGCGCTCGTAGGTCCACTCCTTTCCAGTCCGGGTGCGCAGGCCCAACGCGTTGAGTGCGCCGGCAACCGCGTGGTCGGGCAACCGGGCGGACAGGTCCCGGATGCGGACGATCACCGCGGCGTCGGTGGTGGCATGCAGGCCGATCGGTGGCAGGGGCACCGTGTGCGTCGAGGTGGCGCCACCCGTCCACAGAAGGACCACATCGACGCGACGTGCGATGCGATCGACCGTGACGGTCACGGCGGCAACCGCCAGGCGCAGAAGCCGCTTGCGATCGACGGCCGTGGTCGTGTCCGCTCGCCACAGACCGGGGAGATCGGCGGCAATCCGGCGCACCTCCTCCCGCTCGGCAGCGGTCAGCGGCATCAAATCGGTTCGTTGCATCAAGGCATATTCGCTGTCCAGCGTCTCCAGCGCGAGCAACGCTGCGTTCCACCGCCGTTCCAGCTCCCGGGCCACCAAGCGGTTGTCCGGATCGACGGCGTCGTATTGACGTTGGGCCAAGGCCACCTCGTACCGGGCGCGTTCCAGGCGCAGCTGCCAGTGCCGATTGACAACCTCCCGCTCGCGCTCCAGCGTTTCCAAGGCCGCCAGGGTGGCCTTGAGGCCAACCGGCGCCACCGCCTCCAGGAAAGCGGCTGCGACAACGCCGTCCAGCAGGCCCACCGGACAGGACTGGCATTGCCGCTCGCCGTAATCGACCTGGGCCCGGCGGCAATGATAGCTGTGGTACACGGAGCCGTAGTTCACGGCCATCCGGCGACCGCAGCGGCCACAGATGACCAGCCCGGTGAGCAAGGCAAGCCCTTCGCGCGGGGCACCGCGGCCTTTCCGGGCGAAGTTGTAGAGGTTGTCCTGCAGCGCCTTCCGGTTGGCGAGGTAGGCGTCGTAGGTCAGGTAGCCGGGGTAGACGTCGGGCACCACAATGTCCCACTCCGTCACGCCGATCCGGTGGTCGATCACCGTCGGCGGGTCTCCTGGCACGGCTTGGCGCCGCCGCCGACCATAGACGAAGACGCCGGCGTAAGCTGGGTTTGTGAGGATCTGCTGGATCATCTGGTAGGTCGGCCGCGCCCACGTGATGGTGCCGGCGGTGGCCCCGGTTTGCGTGCATCGCGGCAAGGCCAGCTGGTTCTCCAGAAAATGACGCTGAACGGCCCTGGCGTTGCGCAGCACAGCGAAGCGCTCGAACACCGTGGCGATGGCCAGACGCACGGCGTCATCCGGGTCCTGCACCACCACCCCGTCGGGGCGGCGCCGAAACCCGACCGGCAGGCGCAAAGCGAGTTCACCGCGGCGCGCCTTGTTCAGCAGGTTGCCGCGCATCCGGCCACGCAGAATGTGCAGCTCGGCGGCGAACAGCGTGCCCTTGACGCCCAAAAGAAGCAGGTCGTTGGGGTCCCGCGCGTCGTAGACGCCGTCTTCGTCAGCGATGAGGGTGCGGAAGACCCCGCACAGTTCGATGACGCGGTGCCAGTCGCTGTTGCGCCGGGACAGGCGTGACACCTCGGTGACGAGGATGATGCCGACCTCGCCCAAACCGATGGCGGCGACCAGCTTTTGGAAGCCCGTCCGCTGGCGGCTGCTCGCGCCGGAGAGCCCGAGATCCTCATCAATGACCCGGATCTGGGATGGCGGCCAACCCATCACCTGAGCGCGCTCAGCCAACTGGTATTGGCGGCGGGTGCTCTCCTGGTTGCTCTGCACCTGCTTGGGCGTGGACTGGCGGATGTAGACGACCGCCTGCAGCTGCTGATGGCGGGCTTCGATCTTGGGCGAAAGGATCATGGAGCGTCTCCTTGCGGGCCATCCGGCCCGTCAGCTGGCGCCGCAGCAGGTCGCTCCACAGCGCGACCATCGGCCTCTGGGCCTCCAGCGGCAGAATGCTCCACAGGATCGGGGTCGGAGTTGGCATGGCGAGCCTCCGCGCGCGGGGATGTGCGGCAGGCTTCGACCAGTCGGACGAGGGCGCGCAGGCTTCCAGGCGTGAAGCGCAGGACCGGCATGACAGGCTCCTCGACACGGGCAGCTTCGGTCCACGCCAGCGGCATCATCTGTCGGTGGCCATCCTCTCCTTCAACGACCAGCTCCGTGCTGGCGTCGCGTCGCAGCCGCCGTATGACCCGTACAACCCGCCCCAACCACGGATGATGCGGTGCGGTTACCCGGATCCATTGGACCTGAGCGGAATTGCCCGACGCAATGTGTTGGCCGATGTGCCGAACGCTACGAGCGGCGCAGCTTGATCTTGACCTGCAACCAGCCCTTCAGCGACTGGAACGCGATCTTTCCCGATCCCGCGATGACCGTAGCCGCGATTGACCGGCTGGTGCACCACGCCACCATCCTGGAGCTGAACACGGAAAGTTATCGCCGGCGCTCCGCCATGGCCGCGGCCCAGAGCGCGATGAGCCCCGAGGGGTAATTGACGCCGCAACGGCGTAATTGTCGCCGGGCGCGCATGACGGCATGATGGCGGGCATGTTCGAGCCCCCGACCATCGCCCAACTGAAGATCACGATCCTGGACATCGAGCCGCCG
>JBLNBE010000017.1:0-94020 GCA_050259735.1 Bacteroidota bacterium | reverse complement strand
TTGGTCAGCCAATTGTCCGAATGGCCGACGCCGTGCAGGTATTTGGCCACCTGCACCACGCGGTCGCCCTCGCTGACGGTCTTTTCCTGTTCCGGCTCCAACGACGGCTCGCCCGGGCTGGTCGGCGCCAGCAGGCGATAGAAGTCGAACACGTTGGTCGGCAGCTCAGGCGCGCGGCCGGCGCCCGCCGCGTGCGGGCCGGGGCCGTTCCAGGTGCCGTCGGCGCAGAAGACGATGGTCTTGCCCATGTTCGCCCCCCTTAGCTGGCCGCCTTGAAACCGAAATAGGTGCCACCGCTGATGCCCATGACCGCCAGCAATTGGTTGCTCAGCGCGGGCATCTGGTCGGCATTGAAGCAGCCGGACATGAAGGTCCAGCCCAGGATCAGCGTCCACACCACCATCTGCAGCCGATGCACGGTGGCGCCGCCGTTCTCGCTGACCAGATCGCGCAGGATGTTGCCGCTGGTGCGATAGGGCTGCATCAGCAGCTTGGCCTGACGCTGGCGGGTCAGCGCGGCATTAAGGTTCAGCGCGGTGGCGGTGGTGGGATTGGCGGCTTGCTGGGTGCGTAGATTGGCGACCTGGGTGTTCAACTCGGCAACGTCCTCGGCGGTATTGAGGCCCAATTGCTGCAGGCCGTCGATCGCTTCCTTGACCGCGCCGTCGCGGCTTTTGTCGATGGCGACCGCCCCCAGGCCGGTAGCGCCCGAGATACCCATCAGCATCAGCGCCTGGTCGCTGAGAACGTTGCTGGTGCCGGTGTGGATGAACAGATAGCCGAAGGCCAGCACGATCAGGAAGGTCCAGAACGCCATCTGCGAGCGTCCCAGGCTGAACGAGCGTTCGCGCACCGGCATCTGCGGCAGCGACGCATCGCGCATGTTGTTGGAATGGGTGGCCAACAACGCCACTAGGACGGCGGCCACCGTCACCCCGGCCACGCCGAACAGGCCGTGCGCGGTGGTCATGGCAACGACGGCCGGTGCTGTGTTGGCGGTGGCGGACTGGGCGAAAGCCGTGGCGGCGCAAAGCGTGTTCGCGGCGCCGACCAGAATGGCGATCAAGGCAAAGCGTGCGGCGTGGTGAGTCATGACAGCCCAGGCGGCGTGCCGCCTCCCCCTTGTCGGACCGAAGCACACCGCGATCCATATGCCTCTCGGTGGGCGGGAAAGCGGCTACTAAATGCTCGCCAAGATTATCTATGATTGCGATTTGTGTAAATGATACGTGTGGCTGGGGCGCGGGGGGGAACCTGCCCGTGGCGCCGCCGTTGACTTCCTCATTGCGAAAGGAGGCCGACATGGCGGCACAAACCCTGGTTCAGGCGCTGGAAGGGGCGTCTTTTCCCTGCGACCGCGCCCAATTGATCGAGTACGCGCGGCGCAACAACGTGGCCCACCGCACCTTGGCGGCGCTGGAGGAAATCCCCGAGCGGCAATACCGCGATCTGGGCGAGGTATTCACCGCGTTGCCGGGACGGCCGCAGGCGGGAAAACCGCCGCCGGATGCTGGCCCGTCGGACGCAGGCTCGTCGGAGGAAGAGGAGGGGATGCCACCGCTACCGGCGGCGTTGGACTGGTGGCTGGCCGGGTGGCGTCAGGCGGCGTTGCCGTGGGAGATGGCGGCGCATTGCCTGCGCGGCTCGCTTGAAGTTTGGCCGCAATGGGCGCGGCTGACCCAGCATCTGTGGTTCCCGTGGTCGAAGTAGGTTCAGTCGTCGATGGCGACCAGCATCCAGGCGTGGTCGGTGGTGAAGCCGGCGACGATGAACTGCGCATGTTCCAGGCTGGGGGCGTTGATGACCATGAACGGGCGGCCGTCCTGATAGCACATGTAGTTCTGATAGGGGCTGACGCGGCGGGCCGGGCTGCTGTCGTTGGCGGCAAAGGCGGCGGTGAACTTGGTGGTGGCGGTCCGCAGCATCTGCAACATCTCGATCTCTCCGGTGATACCCCGTTGGCCCCATTCGGCCTCGGTATGAGGAACAAGGTATGCCCTGTTCGGTCTATTCCAAGAGGTATTCCTATCGGGGCATGCCCAATCGCGTGGCCCTCCCCCCAACGGGTGTTTACCCGCTGGCAATGGGTGGGCGGGCATGCTGGGGGTATGACCTTGGTGGATACCCTGTCGATCCTTTACACCGCGTCGGGAATCGCCGGCTGCGCCTGCTACGGTCCGCAATTGCTGCGGCTGGCGCGCTCGGCCGCCGCCCGCCGCGCCATGGCGCTGGCGTCGTGGCTGGGCTGGCTCGGACTCAGCGCGGTGGCGGTGCTTTACGCCGTGGTGGTAGCGCGGCAAGAGGCCATGGTGGTGGTCTGCGGCCTCAACGCCCTGTGCCAGGCGGCGGTGGTGGCATTGGTGATAGGCCAGCGCCGCCGCGATTGCCGCGAAAGCAAACGGGCCGACAGCCTGGCGGCTTCGGCCCGTTGAACGGCAAAGACATCAGAACCTAGCGGCGCGACATCCGGTTGCGCACGCTGGTCAACGTGTTGTGCAGTTCGGGATGATGCGGCAGCAGGCGCTCGGCCAATTCGTGGGCGCGCACGCGGTCGATCGAGCCGGTGTTGAACTCCACTTCCAGCATCTTGGCCAGTTGGACCATTTCGTCGTTGGTCTTCATTCTTGCACCCTCCCTCAAATCCGCTTGTTAACCGGATTTAAACCATGCCAACGGGTAGGGCGGGAAGAAATCCAAGGTATATGCTTCGCCCGGAGGACGGAGCAAACGCTGCCGCGCTATTTCTATGCTGCGTTCGTATAAGGACCCCGAGAAACTGCATAAAATTTTATGCAGTTTACCTTACTGGCTTCGCCGTCGTTCTTTTCATTCGACGGCTCCGCCGTCAGTCCTTGGCGATGATGTTCAGGTTGGCTTCCAGCGCCAGGGTCAGCGGGCAGGGCGAGCGTTCCTCGCCATTGACCAGGCAACGGCCGGGCCAGCCGCCCAGGGTGGCCTTGTCCAGCACCAGATATTGGGCGGTCTTGCACGAATAAAGCTTCTCCGACGCCTGGCCGGGGGCCAGCGGGCCGGTGGGGACCATCCAGGTGTTCAGCTCGCCCTTGTCGCCGTCCAGGGTGTGCAGCAGCGCATGGGCCGACACGGTGACGGCGCCGCTGTTGACGGCGCGCACGACGAAACGGCAGGCGGCGCGGTCGGGCACGCCGGGATACATGACCTGGGTGACGATGATCTTCAGCCCGTCGATGCGGTCGGAAACGACCGCCGACGGCAACAAATCAGCGTGCTGCACGGCGATGCTGGGCGGCAACACCTTGCCTTCCTTGGGCGCCGACGAAGCGCCGGCGACCGAGGCGCCGGCGATCATCGTCAACGCCGCCATCATGACGGAGGTCGTTTTGACCAAACCCGAATCCTCCAACCCGCGCCCCCTCATGCCCACTATGACAATGGTATCATTGGGGCATAGGCGGGGTCGAATGCGGAAAAGTACCTAATTGTATTCGATATTGGCGTGAGGTGGCGCTATTGCGCCGCCACCGCGACCGCATCCCAGGAATTGACGGCCCCCCGTTGCTGGTCCAACTGACGCAGATGCTCGGCCAGGCGCGCCGCCAGGGCGACCAGGGTCAGGGTCGGGTTGGCGTGGCTGCTGGTGGGGAACACCGCCGCGCCGGCGATGAACAGATTGTCCATGCCGAACACCCGGCAATCGGCGTCGACCACGCCGCGTTCGGGGCTGTCGGCCATGCGCGTGGTGCCCATGTGGTGGCCGCCGACGGCGTTGTAGCCGTGGCGGATGGCGTCCTCGTCCACTTCAAGCCGGCCGACGCCGCTGCGTTCCATCTGCTCGGCCAACAATCGGTGGGCGGCGACGACGCCGTCGACGTCCTGGGCCGAGGCGCGCCAATCCACCACCAGGCGCGGCAATCCCAGCGCGTCGCGCTGGTCCGACAAGGTGACGCGGCTGTCGGGGTTGGGGACCTGCTCGGCGTTGTAATCCAGGGTGAAGGCGCCGCCGCGCCCCTTGACCGCCACATAGGGCAGCTTGCGTGTCGCCAGCACATGGCGCAGCGTCCAGTCCACGCCGAAGCGGGCCAGCGCCGGAGCGCCCAATCCCACATTCATCAGATGGCGGGCGATCAAGGCGCGGCGGCCACCGCTTTCGCTGCCGCGATAGCCGAAGCTGGCCAGCTTGCGTTCGTATTCCGCCTTCAGGAAGGTACGCGACAGCCACATGGCCGACAGCACCGCGTTGCCGTGGGCGGGGTCGGCGATCAGCGGCGGTTCGAAACGCAGGATGACGTTGGTCAGCGCGCGCCGCCGCTGGGTTTCGGCCGGCAGCGAGAAATGGCGCCGCACATAGACGCCTTCGCTGTCGCGTTCGTAGTGGAACACCACGCGGGTGCCGGGCTTGAAGCACGCCACCGCCGCCTTGCCCTCGATGTGGCACATGTAGAAGCGGCCGACGCTGTCGTTGCCCGCGCCGGCGGCCAGCATCAGCCGGGCGGTTTCCAATGCGCCGGCGGCCAACACCACCCGGCGGGCGTGCACGATGAAGCCGGCGCCGGCTTCGCCGGTGTCGCCGTCATGGACGTAACGCAGCGCCGTCACCGCCTGCCGGCCCTCGGACAATTCCAGGCCGGTGCAGCGCGCGCCCAGCACCACGGTGACGCCGCGCGACTGCATCAGGGCGGCACGATAGCGGCGGCCGAAATCGGTGGGGGGCGAAAAGCGTTCCAACTGATCGCAGGCGATGTCGCCGTCCGCGTCCAGGCCGGGCACCATGGCCGGGGTGCCGCGCGACAGCGCCTCGCCGGCGCGGAAGCGGAACGGCCCGGCCTCGCAATAGGCCAGGGCGCGGCGGTACCACAGCCGCAACTCGTCATAGGACAGCGGCCAGCCGCTCCACGGGATATATGGGCGGGCTTCCAGGTCGATGGGGTCGAACGGCACGCAGCGGCCGCCCCACAACGTCGAGCCGCCGCCCAGGCCGCGCACACGATACAGCGTCAGCGGCGGATGGCGGGCGGGATCAAGGACATCGCCGGCAAAGGCGTCCAGCCGGCGGGTCTCGGGGGCGGTGCCGCCGGCTTCCAGCAGCACGATGCGCAGGCCGGCTCCCATCAGCTCGTGCGCCAGGGTGATCCCCGCCGGCCCTGCCCCGACGATGGCAAGGTCTGCATCCATGATATGGCCGGTGGGCAGATGGCGGGCGTCGACGATCATCCTGGTGCGCTCCCGACAATGGTCGAGCCAGAGCGTACGCCAAGCGATCAGGTCGGGGGCACATGCAGGGGGAGTGGCGGGCCGTGCCGAAGCAGCAGCGGCGCGCCGTCGGAGGGGGTCAAGCGCGCGGGCGGGGGAGCGCCAGTTGCACCCGCAATCCTCCTTGCGGGCGGTTGCTCAGGGTAATGTCGCCGCCATGCGCGCGGGCGGCGGCGCGGGCGACCGACAGCCCCAGTCCGGTGCCGCCGGTTTCGCGGTTGCGGCTGGCCTCCAGGCGGACGAAGGGGGCGAACACCCGCTCGAACTCGGCCTCGGGGATGCCGGGGCCGTTGTCGTCGATGGTCACGATCACGTTGCCGTCGCGCTCGGCCAATGCCGCCTGCGCGCCGCTGCCGCCGTATTTGCGGGCGTTGTCCAGCAGGTTGGCGAGCAGCCGCTTCAGCGCCGTCGGCCCGGCCGGCATCACCAGGCTGTCGGGGCCGTCATAGTCGATCCCCATGTCCTCGGCCAAGCCCTGCACCATGGCGGCCACATCCACCGGCCGCCGTTCCTCGCGCGTCGCGTCGTCGCGGGCAAAGGCCAGCGTGGCGGCGATCATGTGCTCCATCTCTTCCAGATCGGCCAGCATCTTGGCGCGTTCCTCGTCGTCCTCGACGAATTCGGCGCGCAGGCGCATGCGGGTGATCGGGGTGCGCAGATCGTGGCTGATGGCGGCCAGCATCTGCGTCCGGTCTTCGACGAAGCGGCGGATGCGGCCCTGCATGACGTTGAAGGCATGGGCGGTGGCGCGGATCTCGCGCGGGCCGCGCTCGGGCATGGGCGGTGCGGTGACGTCGGTGCCCAGGCGCTCTGCGGCGGCGGCGAAGCTGGCGAACGGGCGCGCCGCCCGGGCCACCGCCCACAGCGCCGCCGCCGTGACGATCAGCAGGGTGGTCAGCAGCAGGCCGAGGAAGTGGGGTTGCCACAGGGTCTCGCCCGGCTCCAGCGGTGCCATCACGTTCAGCCAGGATTCGTCGGCCAGCCGCACGGAAATGCGCAAGGCCGGGCCATGCAAGAAGCCGAAACCGCTCATACCGCGCCCACGGCCGCGTCCGAACGGCGGCCCCTCGGGCGGCGGTTCGGGGGGCGGCTGGGTGGAAACGCGGATTTCGTGGTCGGTCAGGTGGTCGGACAGGTGGCGCTTGACCGCGCCGGCCAAACCCCGGCTTTCGCCCTCGTCGGGCACTACCGGGTTGAGGCCCCAGCCGGCGCGGAAGCCGGGCGTGTCCATGCTGCGCAGGGTGGCGCGGCGGGCCTCGGGCTGGGTGGTTTCCAGCAGGTTGACCATGGACGCCACCCGCTCGGCGGCATTGCGCCCGCCCAACGATGCCAGCGCCTCGGACCGCTGGTCGGCGAAGGTCAACAGAACCGGTGCCAGCGCCCCGGCCAGCGCCGCCACCAGCACCAGCGCGGTGCGGCCCAGCAAGGTGTCGGGAAACAGCCGGAACTTCATGAGCGGGTCACCTCGGGGGTGAACAGATAGCCGCCGCCGCGCACGGTCTTGATCAACTGCGAATCCTTGGCGTCGTCGCCCAGCTTGCGGCGCAGGCGGCTGACCTGGATGTCGATGGAACGGTCGAACGGAATGGCCTGGCGGCCACGGGCGAAGTCCAGCAACTGGTCGCGCGACAGCACCCGGCGCGGATGTTCGACAAAGGCCAGCAGCAGGTCGAACTCGCCCGCCGACAGGGTCATCACCACGCCCTCGGGGCCGACCAAATCGCGGGTCGAGGCATCCAGGCGCCAGCCGGCGAAGGCATAACGGTTGCCGGCGCTGCCGTCGGCCACCACCGGGTTGGCCGGGCCGGGCGCCGGGCTTTGGGCGCGCCGCAGCACCGCCTTGATGCGGGCCAGCAATTCGCGCGGATTGAACGGCTTGGGCACGTAATCGTCGGCGCCCATTTCCAGCCCGACGATGCGGTCGGTTTCCTCGCCCATGGCGGTCAGCATGACGATGGGCACGGCGGTGCCTTGGGCACGCAGCCGGCGGGTCAGGCTCAGCCCGTCCTCGCCCGGCATCATCAGGTCCAACACCACCAGGTCGATGGCCCAATCGGCCAAAGCGCGCTCCATCTCGGCGCCGTCCTTGGCGGTGGTGACCCGCAGGCCGTGCTTGGCCAGGAAGCGGGCCAGCAGGTCGCGGATTTCGCGGTCGTCGTCGACCACAAGGATATGCGGTTGGGTTTCCATGGTCGCGAGTATAGCGCGAGCGCGTCAAAGCCGGCGCGGAAGTTGGTAACGATGGGTAACAGTGCCGATACCAGCCGTTACCATTTTACTCATCGTGGCGTTACACGGCGGCGCTTCAATGCCGTCATCGAGTTCGCACATCCCCCCCTCTTGGAGGACATCATGACGCTTCTTCCCCGCATCGCCCTCGCCACCATGATCGGTCTTGGCATCGGTGCCATCGACGCCGCCGCCCAGACCGGTCCGCAGAATGCACCGGGCCAGCCCCCCGCCGTGGCGGCGCCGTCGCCGCTGACCGCCGATCAGATCAAGACCGTGGTCGCCGGCCGCCTGGTGCTGATGCGTAGCGATCTCAAGGTCGGCAAGGTCAGCGAAAAGGACGCCAACACCTATGACGTCGAACTGCTGAAGGCCGACGGCACCGTGTCCGAGCACGCCCTGGTCGACAAGGTCTTCGCCCGTCCGGCCGGCGCGTTGACGCGCCACGGTCGTCACGGCGGCATGGGTGGTATGGGCCATCCCGGCATGGGCGGCATGGCCGGCGGTTGCCCGATGGGCATGGTCCCGCCCGCCCCGGCGCAGTAACGCCCTTTGACCGCAGCCCGGGGGTGGTCGCTTCATCCCCCCCGCACGATCATTCCCCGGGTTGCCCCGGGCGGAGGGACCCATCCCGCCCTCCGCCCAACGGGGCTGCTTTATTTGACCCGTTCCCTTGGGCCGGCTATAAGGCGCGATGCGCAAGATTCTGACCGTCGCTGCCGTCACTCTGGGCCTGCTGCTGGTTTTGGCCGTGGCCGCCGAGCTGCTGTTCGGCACCTGGTTCAGCAAGGAGCCGCTGGATCAGCTTGGTCTGGTGCGCAATCTCAACACCACCATCCAGGCCGGCGCGCTGTATGCCGATGGCGCTGACTTTCCCTATCGCCGCGACCGCTGGGGCTTCCGGGGTGCCGGCATCGATCCGGCCCAGGCCACCATCCTGACCGTCGGCGGCGGCACCACCAACCAGCTTTATCTGCCCGACGACGCCACCTGGCAGGCGGTGATGGAGCGCGACTTGCGCGCCCAGGGCCGCGAGGCGGTGGTGGCCAACGCCGGCATCGACGGCCAAAGCACTATCGGCCACCTGCGCGCCATGGAGGACTGGTTCCCCAACGTGCCCGGCCTCAAGCCGCATTTCATTCTGTTCTATGTGGGCATCAACGACGTGCATGCCGATGGCGGCGCCGTCGACACGCTGCAGCATGCCAGCAAGATCAAGTGGTTCCGCCAGCACAGCGCCTTGTGGCAGGCCGGCACCAAGGTGGCGGGCATGTTGACCGCGCGCCGGGCGCGCCTGAACCATCAGCGGGTGGATTTCGCCACGGCGCAATGGACCGACACCCCGGCCGACCCCAACTGGCGCGACACCAACGTCGCCGCCTATCAGGACCGCTTGCGCCGTCTGGCCCAGGACAGCCACGCCATGGGCGCGGTGCCGGTGTTCGTCACCCAGACCCGCGCCGATTTCCGGCTGGTCGATGGCCGCGTCCAGGGCATGATCGAAGAAGACGGCCTGAACGGCGTCGACCATTACCGCCGCCTGTCCGCCTTCAACCGCGCCACCCGCGAGGTGTGCAGCGACGAAGGGCTGCTGTGCCTGGACCTCGCCCGCGAGGTGACGTTTGAACCGGGCGATTTCTACGACTATCTGCACAATACCCCCCAGGGGGCCGCCCGAATCGGCCATTGGCTGGCCTCCAAATTGGCGGGACTGGTGTAGCAGGGCCGTTTTGAGTAATGATGGCCCCCTTTCGCGGAGTTCATGAGACCGTGGTGATGGAAGACAAGTTGGTGATCGCGCTCCCCAAGGGGCGCATTCTGGACGAGTGCATGCCATTGGTGCGTGCCGCCGGCATCGAACCCGAACCGGAGTTCGACAACCCCAAGACCCGACTGCTGCGCTTCGCCACCAACCATCCCCATATCGACATCATCCGGGTGCGCTCGTTCGACGTCGCCACCTTCGTCGCCTTTGGCGCCGCCCATCTGGGTATCGCCGGCAACGACGTGCTGATGGAATTCGACTATCCGGAAATCTATGCGCCGCTGGACTTGGGCATCGGCGCCTGCCGCTTGTCGGTGGCCGAGCCGGTGGACATGGCCGAGGGCGACGATCCGCGCCGCTGGAGCCACGTCACCATCGCCACCAAATACCCCGAGACGACCAAGCGCTTCTTTGCCGGGCGCGGCGTCCAGGCGGAATGCGTCAAGCTGAACGGCGCCATGGAGCTGGCACCGTCGCTGGGCCTGTGTTCGCGCATCGTCGATCTGGTCTCGACCGGTTCGACCATGAAGGCCAATGGCCTGAAGGAGGTGGAGGTGATCGCCCAGGTGACGTCGCGCCTGATCGTCAACCGCGCCGCGCTGAAGACCCGCCCGGCCGAAATGACCGGCTGGATCGAGAAGTTCCGTGCTGCCTGCGAGGCCGTCAATGCTGCGGCTTGATGCATCCCAGGCGGATTTCGAGGCGCGTTTCCTCGAACTGCTCGACATGAAGCGCGAGAACGACGCCGACGTGAACGCGCTGGTCGCCGACATCATCGCCGACGTGCGCAAGCGGGGCGACGACGCGCTGGTCGAATACACCCGCAAGTTCGACCGCCTGCCCGAGCTGACCGCCGCCACGCTGCGCATCACCCGGGAAGAGGTGGATGCGGCGGTGGCCGTGGTCGATGCTGATCTGGTCAAGTCGCTGGAACTGGCGGCCGAGCGCATCCGCGATTTCCATCGCCGCCAATTGCCCGAAAGCTACGCCTATACCGACGCCGCCGGCGTGCGCCTGGGCTGCCGCTGGAGCGCGGTCGAGGCCGCCGGCCTGTATGTGCCGGGCGGCACCGCCGCCTATCCGTCGTCGGTGCTGATGAACGCGCTGCCGGCCAAGGTCGCCGGTGTCGAGCGTCTGGTCATGGTGGTGCCGACGCCCGACGGCAAGCTCAACCCGCTGGTGCTGGCTGCCGCCCGGTTGGCCGGCGTCGATGAAATCTACCGTGTCGGCGGCGCCCAGGCCGTCGCCGCCCTGGCCCATGGCACCAAGACCATCCGTCCGGTCGACAAGATCGTCGGCCCCGGCAACGCCTATGTGGCCGCCGCCAAGCGTCAGGTGTTCGGCACCGTCGGCATCGACATGATCGCCGGTCCGTCGGAAATCCTGGTGGTGGCCGACGACGCCAACGATCCGACCTGGATCGCCGCCGATCTGCTGAGCCAGGCGGAGCATGACACTGCCGCCCAATCCATCCTGATTACCGACGATGCCGCCTTCGCCGAGCGCGTGGCCGGCGCGGTGGACGGACATCTGGCGGTGCTGCCGCGCGCCAAGATCGCCCGCGAAAGCTGGGAAGCCCACGGCGCCATCATCGTGGTGCCGTCGCTTGACGCCGCCGTGCCGCTGGTCGACCGCGTGGCGCCCGAGCATCTGGAACTGGCGGTGGCCGCGCCCGACGCCTTGGCCGCCAAGATCCGCAACGCCGGCGCCATCTTCCTGGGGCGCTACACCCCGGAGGCGGTGGGCGATTACGTCGGTGGTCCCAACCACGTGCTGCCGACGGCGCGTTCGGCCCGCTTCTCGTCGGGCCTGGGCGTGCACGATTTCATGAAGCGTACCACCATGCTGGGCTGCGACGCCGACAGCTTGCGGGCCATCGGCCCGGCGGCGGTGGCCTTGGCCGGCGCCGAAGGATTGGGCGCCCACGGCCTATCGGTGGCGCTACGCCTCAACATGGCGCGGGGGTGAACCCGGTGCCGCACCGTCAGCGCATCGCGCACGTCCAACTGGACGAAAAGACCATGGTGCGGCGCCGCCCCGAGGTGGAACACGAGCGCAATATCGCCATCTACGACCTGCTGGAAGAAAACTACTTCGCCCCCCATGGCGAGTATGTCGGGCCGTATCACCTGCATCTGGGGCTGGCCGACAACCGGCTGATGTTCGACGTGCGCAGCACCGAGAACCAGCCGGTCCTGGAAGTGCCGCTGCCGCTCAAGCCGTTCCAGTCCATCGTCAAAGACTACTTCCTGATCTGCGAGAGTTATTTCTCGGCCATCAAGAAGGCGACGCCGTCGCAGATCGAAGCCATCGACATGGGGCGGCGCGGCCTGCACAACGAAGGCTCGGAACTGCTGAAGGAGCGGCTGGCGGCTAAGGTGGACGTGGATTTCGATACCGCCCGGCGTCTGTTCACGCTGGTCTGCGTCCTGCACATTCGCGGCTAGCCGCCATGAACGGCGACTTGCCATCGGCGGTGCTGTTCTGCTGCACCTTCAACGCCATCCGCTCTCCCATGGCCGCCGGCATCTTCCATCGCTTCCACGGCAAGAAAATTTATGTGGATTCCGTCGGCGTGAAGACCGACGTGGTCGATCCCTTCGCCGTCACGGTGATGGACGAAATCGGCATCGACATCTCGCGCCACAAGGCCAAGACCTTCGAGGAACTGGAGGACGACAGTTTCGACGTCATCGTCAGCCTGAGTCCCGAAGCCCAGCACAAGGCAGTCGAACTGACCCGCACCAATGCGTGCGAGGTCGAATTCTGGCCCACCTTCGACCCCACCCTGATCGAAGGCAGCCGCGAAGCCCGGCTGGACGCCTATCGCCAGGTGCGCGACGAGCTGATGCGCCACATCCTGGCCCGTTTCCCGACCCAAGCCATGGCGCGGGAATAGGCGTCCCCACGGGTTACTTTCCGATCGCCTCCATCTGCTGCAGCAGGGCCAGGTTGTCCTCGAGGTGCCAGTTGTCGGTGATGCGGCCGTCGGCGACGCGATAGATGTCGATGGCGCGGAAGGCGACGTCCTGCCCGTGTCCCTGCACCGCGCCGAAGCTGCCGCTGAAATGCCCGTGGAAGCTGAGGCGCAGGATCACGCGGTCGGCGGCGACGATCATTTCATCGATCTCGGCACTGAGGTCGGGAACCGCCTGGCGAAAGCCGGCCGAGGCTTGCAGCGGACCGCTGGGGCCTTGCGCTCGGCCCGGCGGCAAGGTGCGGTCCTGGAAGTCCGGCGCCAACGCCTGCGCGGCCAAGGCGGGATCGCCGCTGTTCCAGAATCCGGCATAGCGGCGGGCGGCCAGCACCAACGGCGCGGCATGGTGCTGGCTGAGGCCCGGAGCCAAGGTCAGCACACGGGGAACCGGCAGTTCGTCGGCCGGGGCGGCGATGGCGGGGCCGGCCAGCCACAGGCCGGCGCACAGCGAAAGCAACAGCGGGGAAACACGCATGGGAACCTCCTGAGTCGAACACCGGCTCAGGATCATGCTTTGCTGTTTTGCCGATAAGTATGTTTGTGGGAGAATGATTTTCTCTGAAAATGAAAAGCCGGGGCGGCAATGGATCGTTTGCGCGAGATGGAAATCTTCGTTGCCATCGTCGCGGCGGGCAGCCTGTCAGCGGCGGCTCGGGCGCAGGGATTGTCGGTGGCGGTGGTCAGCAAGGAACTGGCCCGGCTCGAGGAACGGCTGGGGGCACTGCTGCTGCACCGGACCACCCGCTCGCTCACCCTGACGCCCGAGGGCGAACTGTTCCATCGCCGCTGCGCCACCATCCTGGCCGACGTGGACGACGCCGAGGATCAGGCGGCGCGCGGCGGCAGGCTGGAAGGGCCATTGCGCATCACCACCACGGCGGCGTTTGGGCGGCGGACGCTGGCGCCCTTGTTGGCGGAATTCCAAACCCTTCATCCCGGTGTCGAGATCGGCCTGATCCTCAGCGACCGGGTGCAGGATCTGGTGCAGGAAAACATCGACGTCGCCATCCGTTTCGGCGTGCTGGCCGATTCCCGTCTGGTGGCGCGTCGATTGGCGGTCAGTCATCGCGTGCTGTGCTGTTCGCCCGACTACTTGGCCCGGCGCGGCGCGCCGGCCAGCCCCGAGGCGCTGGTCGAGCACGATTGCCTGACCATCGGCATCCAGCAGCCGCAGGAATGGGTGCTGAACGGCCCCGAGGGCGAGCGCCGGGTCGTCGTGCGCGCCCGCCTCAGCGCCAACGATGGCGAGGCGGTGCATGTGTGGGCGGCGGCCGGCCATGGCCTGATGCTGAAATCCATCTGGGATGTGGCCGACGACATGCGGGACGGGCGGCTGGTGCGGGTGCTGCCGGCGTGGCGTTCGCCCGACAACGCGGTGCACGCGGTATTCCAGACCAACCGCCTGATGGCGCGCCGCACCCGCGCCTTGGTGGATTTCCTGGCGGAACGGCTGGGGGCGATGGAGGCGGGGCTGGGACTGGGCTAACAGGGGGGGCGGAAACATTATGCCAGTCCCAACCTTTCGGCGTCACCCCCGTGCAGGCGGGGGGCCATGTTGGGGCCGAAACTAAGTTGTGCCGCAGAATGCTGAGCGGCGAATGCATGGATTCCCGCTTTCGCGGGAATGACGGGAGTTTTTCCGTAGTCTGTTAGCGCGCTGCCGGAACCGGGCTGCCGGCGGCGCGGCCATAGGCGGAATCCAGCCGGGTGGTGCATTTGGCCTGGGCGGCCCCTTGCAATGGACCGCAATTGGCGAGCCAGTCGTCGGCATAGACGCCGGTAGTCGACAGCGCCTTGTCCGCTGTCGGGCGCAACAGTAGGGCGGCGCCCGCCACGGTGGCGACGATCAGCACGGCAAGCAGCAGCGTTCTATTCATGGTGCCTCCGGTCCAGGGTGGCAATCATAGCAGGGTCGGCTGCGGGAACGCCGCTGGAAGTTTGGTCGGCGCCTTGATCCTCATCTGCTTGTTGACGTTGAAGCGACCGAAGACGACTTCGATCGCCGACGGGGCGACGCCGAATTCGCCGGCCAGGAAGCGCACCATGTGATCGGTCGCCCGGCCCCGACGCGGGGCCTCGGTCACGCTGACCCGAAGCTGCGCTCCCTTGGGTTTGCCGACGGCATCGCGGTTGGCGCTGGGCGTGCCCAGGATGTTGACGACCAGGGTGTCGTCTTCCCACCAGAAGAATGGCTCTGGCTTAGTCACGGAAATGGCCCGGCAGGCCGCTCGGGTCCAACTGGTCGGCGATGGCCTGCAGGCGGGCCAGGGTGGCTTCGGCATCGGGATAGCCGCGCCACAGCACCAGATAGACGTCCAGCCGGTCGAGGGTTTCGTGGCGCAGGGTGGTGCCGGGGTGTTCGGCCAGGATTTCGTGCGCCGGGCCGCTATAGTCGAGCAGGTAGTCGGCGCGGCCGTGCTCCAGCATGGTGAAGGCGGCCTGGTGGCTGACGGCGGAATGGACGGTGACGCCGCTGCCCGGCGCCGTCAACTGAGCCAGCAACCCGCCATAGGAATAGCCGCGCACGACGATGACGGTCTTGCCGCGCAAGTCTTCGCGGCGATGGACCGGCGGCGTGGTGGCGGCATGGTAAACCCGCAACTCGGTCCCGGCGATCGGCGTCGGCCCGACCAGGCAGCACTGCTCCAGCGCCGGGCTTTTGACCAGCATCGAGAAATTGGCGGTGCCGTTGCGCAAGGTCTCGAACATGCGCGTTGCGGGATAGGGATGGGCGCGCCAGTTCAGGCCGGCCCGGCTGAACAGCGCCTGGGCTACCTCAAGCAACGGGTTGGCGGGCAATCCCTGAGCGTCCAGCCGAGTGGTCCACACCGACTGGTCGGGATAGGCGTATTCGATGGACGGCGGTTGCGCACCCGCTGCCGGTGCACTCGCCAGCAGCCCCGCCGCCAAAATGGTGGTCAGCCATGGTCTTCTCATCGGCCATCCTTCCTCGTCGTCGGATGACGGCCAGTCGGGGGGCGTCAGGATGCCTTGCGCAGGCGAACGATGACGTCGACCCCTTCCACTTCCATGCCCACCGGCGGCGGCGGCAGGTCCATCACGCGCGGCTGCAGTCCGGGAATGTCCTGCACGCGGCCGGTCTGGACGTCGTAGAAGTGGTGATGGTCATCGGTGTTGGTGCAGAACCAACTGCGGTCGCCCACGGCCACGTGCTTGACCAACCCGCCTTCGGCGAATTCGTGCAGCGTGTTGTAGACGGTCGCCAACGACAGCCGCACGCCGGAAGACAGCGCTTCCTGGTACAGGCTATCGGGCGTCAGATGGCGATGGCCCCCTCCGCGGATCAGCCGCAGGATGGTCAGGCGTTGACGGGTCGGGCGAATTTGCGCGGTGCGCAACACCGCTTCATCATTGCAATGCACGGAGACCTCACTAACCACCGGTATTAACCCTATTGAGTTTAGACATACTCCATAAGAGGCGCAACGGATTCGCATTTTGCCGCAGTGCGAAATTGCAAAGAAACCGTCACTGGTCTGCCGGCCTCTGGGCCGCATAAAGTCCGCCAGCCACTCCCCCCACTGGCACGAGACAGACATGGCAGACCAAGGAAAATCCGCAAAAGCCTGCGCCAAGTGCGCCTATTGGGACCGCGGAATCTGCCGCCACGGCATGGTCGGCGAGCAGGAGCGGGGACGCGGCGCCGGCTGCCCCTTCTTCAGCCGCGACGTCAGCGCCTTCGCTTTTTTTGTTAAGGAATGGCGCTGGTAAGCGGGTTTCCGTCACGCCGGTCAGGACGTGACCACACCTCAATGCCTGGTTGCCGCGGCCCCAACCGCCATGCCGGCCAAACGGCGCAGCAGACCGATCTCGCGGTGAAGGCGGTCGATGTCGTGGCTGCGCCACAGTTCGCCGTAGCTGCCGCGCGCCACGTCGCCTGACGCCGGCATCTGGCTGCGGCCCAGCTCCTCTTGGTACAAATCGATCAGCATGCGGAAATGCTGGCGCCGCTCGCCCTCTTCGGCGAGGTCGAGAAAGGCCAGCTTGAGCCGCAGCCCGACCTGGCCGAACACCGAGGTCGGCCGCGCGATCGGCTGAGCCAGCAGCAGCGACAGCGTCTGGCGCCCGCGCGCCGTCAGGCGTAGATGCCGCTCGGGGTCCAGCATCGGCTGCAAATGGCCGCCGCGCACCATTTCATCCACGCTGGCGGTGACCAGATCGCCCACTGGAAGCCACTGTCCATGGGTGATGGCGTCGATGGCGCGGCAGATGCCGTCCAGCCCGGCCGGGCCGCGCGCCACCGTCCCCAGTGCCGCCAGCCAGATGAAGTCGCGGGTGCCCATTTCGCGGCGCTCCGATGCTGCCGTCATGTGAATGCGTCCGAGGAAACCCATACCCCCTCCTGTGTGCAAATAAGAATGATTTGCAGTTATAATGCCAGGACGCGAGAAAAATGCAATCCCCCTTTCCACCTATCGCGCGATGCCCGCCCCAGCCCCGACAAAACGACGAAATTTGAATGCATTCTATGGTTGCGACCCGAGCGGCGGCGGGCGTAGAGTGCCGCCGCTTGAAACCCGAGTGTCACTGAAACCCGACTGTCTGGGGACGTCGTATGCACGAGTTGGGGTCGGCGGATTTGGCGACCGGTGTGCGTGAAATCGACGCCGATACGGAAAGCCTGTGCTTTCTGCTGGCTCGGATTTTCGAACCACTGGTGGAATGCCGCCGCCGCTACGGCGAATGCGATCACACGCAATGCAGCCGGATCGGCGCCATCGCCACCTTCGTCGAACGCTGTTTCGCGCGGCAAGAGGGTCTGATGGGGTTGGCGGAATATCCGCTGGCCGACGACCACCTGGCCGATCACGAGGCGTTGCGCACCCAACTGACCGCCATGCTGGACGCCAACGTGTGCGCCGACCGTGACGCCAAGGTGGTGCAAGAGGCGATGCTGCGCTGGCTGACCCGGCACAACCGCACCTGCGATCGCCAATTGGCCAATTGGGCGGTAACCCGCCGCCTGCTGGACCCCGAAAGCTGATCCCAAGTCCCGATGAGTGTTCACGGGTCACAGGCTGCGGCCCCCGGCGAAGCGGGGGCCGTGACTGTTCGGCTGGAGACTTACCGTCCCATGCTGCCCGACGATCCCGAGCTTCCCGATCCCGACGAGCCTGAACCGCTTGGTGGCATCGACTCCTGGCGCTCGATCTGAGAGCCGGTGGTGCCGCTGCTGCTGCCGGCGGGGTCCTGGCCGGGCAACTGCGCCGTCTGGCAGGCCGGGCGCGGATCGTTGGGAAGGCAGTCGGCCGGGGCTTGGTTGGACAGGCCCGGACTGGTCGACATCGACCCCGAGGACGACGACCCCGGGCTGGAGGAGGTTCCCTGGTTCTGCATCGACGGATCAGAGCGTTCGCTGGGCGATACGCTCTGGGCCATCACCGGCGTGGCGAGCAGAACCGCGACGGCGGCTGCGGTAAGCAGACGGATCATGCGTCTCTCCTTTTCCTGGCGCGGCCATCTGTGGGCCTTCCCCTCCAACAGGCGGCCCCCGCGCCGGTTCGCGCCGTTCCCCCAAGTGAAGACGCCCTCCCACACCTTGGTGCAAAGCCCCTGCCTCGATAGGGGCTTGACCAATGTTAAAGCTGCCCCATGGCCGAGCCGCCTAAGTTGACCTTCGTGGTGGGGAATATCCCCACGTAATCAACGGAATTCGGCCACCGGCGGGGGGACAACCGCGGTGGGTGGAGTTCATTCCCTCATCTCGAGGAGCGACCATGTCCGAGACACTGACGAAAGCCGCTGCCCGCAACATCTTTTACGGTGGCACGGCGTTTTTCTTCGTGGTGTTCGTCGCCTTGACCGCGCATAGCGTGAGCAAGGCCAACGCGATCGCCGCGGCCAATCCCATCACCCCCTCGGTGGCGGCCGGCAAGCACGTTTGGGAAAAGAACGCTTGCGTCGACTGCCACACCATCATGGGCGAGGGCGCCTATTACGCCCCGGAACTGGGCAACGTCTGGGTCCGCTTCGGCGGCCGTGAAGACGCTGCCGGCGCGCGCGACGCGCTGAAAGCCTGGATGAAGGGCCAGCCCTCGGGCATCCAGGGCCGCCGCCAGATGCCGCAATTCAATCTCTCCGAGAAGGAATTGGACAACCTGGTCGACTTCCTGAAGTGGACCAGCGAGGTCAATACCCAGAACTGGCCGCCCAAGGTCAGCGGCTAACGGGGAAAGGTGAATACCATGAAGTATCAATCGCAAAAAGTGGCGCTGTACTACTTCGCCGGCGCGCTTGCCCTGTTCGTCGCCCAGGTCCTGTTCGGCACCATTCTCGGCACCATCGTGGTGATGCCCAACTTCCTCGCCGATCTGGTGCCCTTCAACATCGCCCGCATGATCCACACCAACGCACTGATCGTGTGGCTGCTGATGGGCTTCTTCGGCGGCGCCTATTATCTGATCCCGGAAGAAGCGGAAACCGAACTGCATAGCCCGAAACTGGCGATCCTGCAGTTCTGGCTGTTCCTGTTCGGCGCCGCTGCCGCCGTGGTCGGCTATCTGTTCAAGATCCACGAGGGCCGCGAGTTCCTCGAGCAACCGCTGTGGATCAAGCTGGCCATCGTCGTCGTCGCGCTGATGTTCCTCTACAACGTCACCATGACGGTGCTGAAGGGGCGCAAGACCGCCATCACCAACGTGCTCTTGCTGGGCCTGTGGGGTATTGCCGTCTTCTTCCTGTTCTCGCTGTACAACCCGGACAATCTGGTCCTCGACAAGATGTTCTGGTGGTGGGTCGTCCATCTGTGGGTGGAAGGCGTGTGGGAACTGGTCATGGCCTCGATCTTGGCCTTCCTGATGATCAAGCTGACCGGCGTCGACCGCGAAGTGGTCGAGAAGTGGCTGTACGTCATCATCGCCATGGCCCTGTTCTCGGGCATCCTGGGCACCGGCCACCACTACTACTGGATCGGCACCCCCGGCTACTGGCAGTGGATCGGCTCGGTGTTCTCGACCCTGGAAGTGCTGCCGTTCTTCGCCATGGTCGTGTTCACCTTCTACATGGTGTGGAAGGGTGGCCGTAATCACCCGAACAAGGCCGCCCTGCTGTGGTCGCTGGGTTGCTCGGTGTTCGCCTTCTTCGGCGCCGGCGTGTGGGGTTTCCTGCACACCCTGGCCCCGATCAACTACTACACCCATGGCACCCAGGTCACTGCGGCGCACGGCCATCTGGCCTTCTACGGCGCCTATGTGATGCTGAACATCGCCATGTTCACCTATGCCATGCCGCAGCTGCTCAAGCGTGAGCCGTACAACCAGACCCTCAACATGTGGGGCTTCTGGATCACCTCGTCGGCGGTGGCGTTCATGACCTTCGCGCTCACCTTCGCCGGTGTGGTGCAGACCCATCTGCAGCGTGTGATGGGCATGAACTTCATGGAAGTGCAGGATCAGTTGGGCCTGTTCTACTGGTTCCGTCTTGGCGCCGGTGCGGTCACCCTGCTGGGCGTGGTGCTGATCGTGTGGTCGCTGGTGGTTCCGGGCAAGGCTCAGGCCGCCGCCCGTGCCGGGTACCAGCCGGCCGAGTAAGGCACCTTATTGCTGGGGGGCAATCGCAAGGGAACGCGATTGCCCCTTTTTTCTCCCCGGTTGTTTGGAGTGCGTCCAATGATGAGTTCCGCCGCCCCCGTTGCCGTCGCCGCCGCCAACATTCCGTTTTATCTGCCGGTGGGGAACGAATGCCGGCTGTTCGAACTGGCCTACGCCCACAAGCTGCCGTTGCTGCTGAAGGGGCCGACCGGTTGCGGCAAGACCCGCTTCGTGGCGCATATGGCGGCCAAGGTGGGACGCCCGCTCTATACCGTTTCCTGTCATGACGATCTGACCGCCGCCGATCTGACCGGCCGCTATCTGCTCAAGGGCGGCGACACCGTGTGGGCCGACGGCCCGCTGACCAACGCCGTCCGCCATGGCGGCATCGCCTATCTGGACGAGGTGGTCGAGGCGCGCAAGGACGTCACCGTCGTACTGCATCCGCTGACCGACGACCGCCGCCTGCTGCCGCTGGACCGCACCGGCGAATTGCTGGAGGCGCCGGACGATTTCATGCTGGTGGTGTCGTACAACCCCGGCTACCAGAACGTTCTGAAGCAGCTCAAGCCGTCGACGCGGCAGCGCTTCGTCGCCATCGAATTCGACTTCCCGCCGGCCGAGGTCGAGCGCCAGGTGGTGGTGACCGAAACCGGCCTGCCCGAGGCCCAGGCCGACTCCCTGGTCCGGCTGGCGGCGCGCCTGCGCGCGCTCAAGGGCCACGATTTGGAAGAAGGCGTCTCCACCCGTCTGCTGGTCTATTGCGCCACCCTGGTGCAGGCCGGCATGAACATCCGCGACGCCGTCCAGGCGGCGATGATCGAGCCGCTGACCGACGACATCGACGTCAAGAAGGGCCTGAGCGAAGTGGTGCTGGCCGTCTTCGGTTAGGCATTGGATGCCCCTCTCCCGCGAGCGGGAGAGGGAGGGACCCATCGCAGATGGGAGGGTGAGGGAGCCAAGGAGCAGTGAGTCTCCGGCTCCCTCACCCGGCCCCGCGCGCAGAGCGCGCATTCTACCGAATGCCGGCTTCGCCGGCGGCGCCACCCTCTCCCGCTCGGCGGGAGAGGGAGAGAAAGGTGAGGGCGGCCATGGCGTTTCACGAGTTTTTCGAGCTGGAAGAGAAAGTCGGCCGTTTCTGGCACCGGCTGGTCGGCGACAAGCATTCGTGGCCGCGCCATCCCGAGGCGGCGGTCAGCCTGGATCAGGTGCGCGGCCAGTTGGCGGTGTTCTTTCGCGGCCTGGGCGGCGACAAGGGCGTCGCCATCATGTCGGCCAGCTTGCGCACCTCGACCCACCGGCTGAGCTGGAAGCAGCGCGTCGGTATGGAGGATGAGCGTCTGGTGGTGGCGGCGCGCGACGAGGTGTCGCTGTCGTTGCCCGATCACCTGGACCATTTCCCCGACGCGGCGCTGAACCGTGATCTCTATTTCTGGCTGGCGGCGTTCTTTGCCGCGCTGGAACCGGCCGGCGCGCCCGAGGCTGACCCGTTGCGCGCCGATCTCGCCTATCTTGCCCGCGCCCGCCGGGCCACGGCGGCGGTGCTGGACGCCTTTCCCGGCATGGTCGCGCGCCATCGCGCGTTGTGCGCCGCCTTGCGGGAACTGCGGCCCCAGCGCCCGCTGAGCGGCGTCGAGGCTCGGGTCGAGGCCATGGTGGTGGCGCTGCTGGGTGGTCCGGCGGCGCCCGACGTCGCCCCCGACACGGTGGCTCCGGTCACTTACAAGCCGTTCCTGCCGGTGCCGCTGTGGGGCGAGGCGCTGCACCGCCCGCCCGAGGCGCGGCCGACAGAGGAAGAAATGTCCGAGGCCGGCGCCAAGAAGGAGGAGCAGGACTCCGAGGACAAACGCCGCCGGGCCGAGCGCAAGCATCAGGACAATGCCGACCGCAAGGATCCGCTGATCCTCAATCGCTTCGAAAAGATCCTGTCCTTCGCCGACATGGTCAACGTCAACCGTGGCGCCGACGATCCCGACGAAGAGGAAGCCAAGAAGGCCGCCGAGGAGATGGACAAGATCGTCATCTCCAGCCACGGCAAGAAGGCGGCGACCAAGCTGAAGTTCGACCTCGACCTGCCGCCCGAGGCCACCGACCCGACCCGGCTGAAGGGCACGCATCTGTATCCGGAATGGGATCACCGCGCCGCCTGTTACCACAAGGACCACTGCCAGGTGCTGGTCGGCACCGCGCCGGAAGAGGGTGAAAGCTGGGTGCCGGATGAACAGGCCAAGCGCCGCATCCGTCAGGTCAAGCGCCAGTTCGAGGCGCTGCGCACCAAGGCGCTGATCCTGCGCGGCCAAGTGGATGGCGCCGAGCTGGATACCGAGGCGGTGGTGCGGGCGCGCTCGGACCTGGCGGCGTCGGGCCAGTGTTCCGACCGCGTCTACATGCAGCGCCGGCCGATGGAACGCGATCTGGCGGTGGCGGTGCTGGTGGATTCGTCGCTGTCCACCGATGCCTGGATCGAAAACCGCCGCGTGCTGGACGTGGAAAAGGAAGCCCTGGCGGTGTTCGCCCACGGCCTGGCCGCCTGCGGCGACCCCTTCGCCATCTACGGCTTCACCTCGCGCAAGCGCGCCTGGGTCAAGGTCGACACCCTCAAGGATTTCGACGAAAAGCTGGGTGACACGGTGATGCGGCGCATCGGCGCTATGAAGCCGGGCTACTACACTCGCATCGGCGCCGCCATCCGTCACGCTAGCAAGGAATTGGAGGAACGGCCCAACCGTCACCGCCTGTTGCTGGTCATCACCGACGGCAAGCCCAACGACGTCGACCATTACGAAGGCCGCTACGGCATCGAGGATACCCGCAAGGCCATTCAGGAAGCGCGTGCCAAGGGGCTGGCGGTGTTCGGCGTCACTATCGACAAGAAGGCGCAGACCTATTTCCCGCACCTGTTCGGCCGCGGCTCCTACGCCATCGTCCACCACTTGGCCCAGCTATCGGCGGCGCTGCCGAGAATTTATCGGCATCTGGCGGGGTAGGGGGATTGGGGGTTGTCCGGTTCAGGATTGATGATCCATCCCGGCCATCGTCAGCGGTGGCGGAACGATCCAGCCGCAACGCGGATAAACACGGATGGGCGCAGATGGGCGCGGATGAAATGAAGCGTCATACCCGCGAAAGCGGGTGTCCAGCGGTGGTGGGAACGGCACCATGGACGCCGGATCAAGTCCGGCGTGACGCTCAAAAGAATCCGTGCCCATCTGTGGGCCGCGCAGCGGCATCCGCGTCCATCCGTGTTGCGTGGAAAGTCGTAATCGTGACCATGGCGCTGGGCGTGCACTTCTCCATACCCGGCCATGACGATCATCGGGGATGCTTCCGTCAAAAACTGACAGGCTCTACCGGAACACCTTCTCGTACAGGCTGAGCAGGATTTCGAACAGGATCAGGCCGACGATGTACCACTCGACCTTCTGCGACCGGCTGGTGTGGACCAGGTCGAGCAGGGTTTCGGCGGTGTTGCTGATGACTTCCAGCTTGTTGTCGAGCGCGCGCGAGCGTTCGCGGATCTCGTATTCCCGTTCCAGGCGGCCGAACAGGCCCTCGAGTTCGGGCGTGTACCACAGCACCTCGGGCTTCTCCAGCACCTCGGCGCGGCCGACCATGCGGTGCTGGGTCAGCAGCACGTCGCCGATCTGGCTCAGCAGGTCGCGGACCCGGAAGTTGCGGTTGCCGTGGTGCTTCAGGCGCGCCGCCAACGGCTCGATGCTGTCGAAGACCTTGGCGACCTTGGCCTCGAAATAGTCCAGCATGACGTCCTTGGCCAGCACGTCGGCGACGATCTGCATGCGCTCGGGTGTCAACTCGGACACGATGATGTTGCCGTGGGGGTCCACTTGCTCGGTGCTTCCCGGTGCCACGTCCAGATTGGCCTGGTCGCGGCCGGGATTGTCCAGCGGATCGGTGACCAGCCGGGCCAGGTCGGCCAGGCAATGGGCCTCTTCCTCGGCGGTGACGTCGAACAGCACGATGACGCCATAGCGGAACAGCACGGCATGGCCGTCGCGGCCCATGCGCACGGTCAGCGGCGTGGTCGCCAGCGCCTGTTTCTGTTCGAAGCCGCGGGTGTCCAGGCGCTCGCCCAGCAGGAAGGCGCGGACGATGATGGATTGCCGTTCGGTGACGGCGATAGAGGTGCCGGTCGTCATGATGGCCACGATGGTCGCGCGACCGGCAGCGCGAATCAAGTGAACCCTGTGGGTTATTCAGCCGCCAGTGGCAGCCGGATGTCGCCGAACGCCGCGTTCAGCGTCGCCGCCGCCTCGCTGATGGCGTCGTCGGCGGGCGGCAGGTGGGTGCTCATCTGCATGAACGAGTGCGGCACCTCGTCATAGACCGACAGCGTGGTGGCAACCCCGGCCACCGACAGCCGCGCCGCCAGCCTCAGGCTGTCGTCCAGCAGGCAGTCCAGCCCGGCGCCGATCACCAGTTGCGGCGGCAGGCCCGACAGATCGGCCCACAGCGGCGCCGCCGCCGGATTGTCGCGCTGGGCGTGGTCGGCCAGATATTGCGCCCAGAACCAATCCACCCGCTCGGTGGTCAGGCCGAACCCGCCGCCGCCGTACAATTGGTGCGACGCCGAGTCCAGATCGGCCGAGTACATGCCGTAGAACAGCAGGCCGATCTGCGGCAGCGGGGCGCCACGGTCGCGCAGGGCCAGTTGGGCCGACAGCGCCAAATTGGCGCCGGCAGAATCGCCGCCCACCGCCAGCCGGCGGGCGTCAAGGCCGAACGCGGCGCCGTTGGTGTGCACCCACTCCACCGCCGCCAGCGCTTCGTCCAACTGGCCGGGGAAGCGCAGCTCCGGTGCCAGGGTGTAGCCGACGCCGATGACCGCCGCGCCCGAACGCCGCGCCAGCAGCCGCATCAGCCGTTCGTGGGTGTCGACGCCGTTCAGGGCGAAGCCGCCGCCGTGGAAATAGAGCAGCACGCCCAGGCCGTCCTGCCGCGCCTCGGGGTAATGGATGCGCAGCCGCACCGGGGTGCCGCGCGGCGATACCGTGGTGGTCTCCGTCACGGCGCCGATCTCGGGCAGCGGCTGGTTCCACAGCATCTGATAGTCCCATGCCCGCTGCCGCGCCTCGGCCAGCGGTTGGCGCAAAGGATCGGCCGGCGCCAGTCCGGCGGCACGGGCCACTTGGGTGATGGTGTCCAGATGGGGGAAGCGGACGGACATGGCGGAAACTCCTTGCTGACGAAGTGATCGTATTTCACACAAAACACTGGCGTCAACGTATTTTTAAAATCTAGTAGTTTAATGGTTTATAGCTTCCTCGCCATCCCCGGTGGAGATGGCGCCGTTCCGTGTCCTTCCTGTGAACATCCGGCCGCAAATGTTTGATTTTTCCCCTGGGCATAGGCATCCTCTCGCGGGATGCAAAGTCCCGGTATCGCCTGCGGCGGTGCTGTTTCAGACTTCGGGGGAATTTCGCCTCGGCCTCGATGCCCGTCGTCCGGGTTTTGTTGCGTGGCGGCAAGAATTTCCAGCCGGCGGCAGGTTGCCTCTTGGCGAAGTCATTGACGCAAAGGCGTCAGCGAAGCGTGGGTCGCCTTCGCCGACGTCACCATAGCGGCGGCCCGGGAACATGCGCGCCAGCGCCAGGAGACGGGGCAACCCATGGGTGAGACGACGATCGCACGCGGCAATGCGGAAGAACACGGGCTGGACCTCGTCCTTGTCGCCCCGTCCGAGACGACGGCCGGCACGCCGGCCGCGCCGCTGGTGCCGCCGATCCTGACCGCCAAGCTGACGCCGCCGCCGCGCGGGCGCAGCCGCTCGACCGCCGCCTTGGTGCTGCATCTCGGCGGCCTGGCGGTGACCGTGGCGTGGCTCGCCTTCTGCGGTTCCTACGTCTCGACCAGCATCGGCTGGGAAAACGTCATGGTCCTGCAGCCGCAGGAATTGGGCGGCATCGTCGGTGCCGCGCTGGTTCCGGCCGCCTTCCTGTGGCTGGTGCTGGCGTGGTTCGATCGTGGCCGCGCCGTGCGCGCGGTGGCCGATCAGTTGTCGGACCATCTGGCGCAACTGACCTATCCCGCCGAAGGCGCCGAAAGCCGTGTGCGCCAGGTGTCCGACGCCCTGCGCGTCCAGGCCCGCGAGCTGTCGGAAGCCTCGGGCAACGCGCTGACCGAGGCCGAGTCGGTGCGCCAGGTGCTGGCCGGCCAGATCGAAGCCATGAGCAACCTTGTCGGCCGCATCAACGGCGAGGCGCGCTCGGCGTTGGACGCCCTGCGCGGCGAGGTCGACCGTCTGAGCGAGGCCACCGATTCCGCCACCGCCCGGGCGCGTGAGGTCGAGCATGTGCTGCGCCTGCAGACCCAGGAAATGTCCACCGTCACCGAGAACGCCGCCACCAAGGTGCGCGAGTTCGGCGAGGTGATGCACAAGCAGGTGGAAGCCATTGAGGAAACCTCGAACCGCGCCGCCGAACGGGCCGGGACGCTGTCGGGCGAAATCCGCAAGCATGCCGAGGGACTGGATGCGGTGACGCGCACCGCCGTCGAGCGCGCCACCCAGGTCGGCGACGTGTTCTCGGCCCAGGCCACCCGCCTGCAGGACCTGGCCGAGCGCGCCGCGACCCGCACCGAGGACGTCGCCGGCACCCTGTCCAGCCGTATCGAGGCGCTGGATTCGCTGTTCCAGCGCCAGAACGCCGACTTGGAAAGCTCGGCCGAGCGTTTGGCCGAACATACCGGCCGCATCTCGACCTCGCTGCAGACCCAGGCCACCAGCCTGGACCAGACCACCGACCGCGTGCTGTCGCGCGTCAAGATCGTCGAGGAAGCGCTGTCGGTGCAGACGCGCGAGCTGTCTTCCGCTTCGGACCAGTCCATGAGCCGCTTCCGCGAGATGGAAGAGGTGCTGGCCCGCCACGCCGAGCATCTGAAGGCCACCGCCGACGAAGCCAGCGCCCAGTTGGGCCAGGTGGGCGAGGTGTTCAACCAGCGCCACGACGACGTCGAGAATGCGGTGGAGCGTGCCGTCGCCCGTGTCCGCGAGGTGGGCGAGGCGTTTCAGGGCCAGACCCGCGCGCTGTCGGCGGCGTCGGACCAGATGCAGTCCCGCGCCCGCGAGGTGTCGGAGACCGTGCGCCTGCATATCGAGGATTTGGGCAAGGGCGCCGAGAAGTCGGCCGGTCAGGCCGAGGCCATCCGCCAGACCCTGCGCAAGCAGGCCGACGAATTGGCCGATGCCGCCAACGTGGTGTCGACCCAGTCGCGCCTGTCCGAAGCCTCGCTGAACCAGCAGTCGCGCCATCTGATGACCACCGCCGATCAGGTGATGGCCAAGGTCAAGACCATCGCCGACACCCTGCGCCAGAACACCAACGACCTGATCTCGGTATCGTCGCGCGTCGGCGTCGAGCTGGAAGCGGTGGGCGAGGGGCTGCGCCAGCGCACCACCGAAGTGGGGGTTGCCGCCACCAAGGCGACCGCCGAGACCGGCAACGTGTCCGAGTTGCTTGAACGCGCCACCGAGGCGCTGGGCATTGCGGCGGAACAGGCGACCGGCCGGGTCAAGGGCCTGGGAGACGTGCTGCGCCGCCAGACCGAACAGGTGGTCGCCTCGGCCGACCAGACCCAGGCCAGCGTCGGCGCGGTGGGCGAAAAGCTGGGCGACCAGGCCAACGCCCTGGCGCGCGTCGCCGACGATTCGTCCGAGGTGCTGAAGGCGTTCGGCCAGGCCATCGCCAAGCATTCCGCCGAACTGGGCGAATCGGCTCAGCGGGTGTTCCACAATTCGCAGACCGCCGGCGACGCCCTGCGTCAGATCAGCCGCGATTTCGAGGAAACCTCCAACAAGACCGCCGCCCAGGTCACCGCTGCCGGCGACATGCTGCGTGCCGGCATCCGCGATCTGACCCAGTCGTCGGAACGCATCACCGCCAGCGTCCGCAATGCCGGCGACAGCCTACGGCGCCAGGCCCAGGACCTGGAGGAATCGACCGAACGGTCCGGCGCCAAGCTGGAAAGCGCGTTCGAGATGATCCGCCAGAAGTCCAACGACCTTGGCGTCACCGGCGACCGTCTGGCCCAACAGGCGGAAAGCATGGCTGCCACCTTCTCGCGTCAGGCCAGCGATCTGGTCAGCGCCTCGAAGCTGGCCGAACTGCGCGGCGAACAGCTTGAGGAACGCCGCGCCAGCGCGTCGGTCGAGCATTTCCTGCAGAACGCCGCCTTCATCGTCGAGAAGCTGCAATCGCTGTCGGTGGATATCGGCCGCATCTTCTCGGCCAATGTCGACGAAAAGGCGTGGAAGGAATTCCATGCCGGCGACCAGAGCGTGTTCGTCCGCAAGATCCTCAAGAACCTGGACAAGCACCAGATCGCCTCGATGAAGAACAAGTACGAGGACGATGGCGAGTTCCGCGAATACGTCACCCGCTACCTGGCCGAGTTCGAGGCCCTGCTCAATCAGGCGCGTCAGTCGGATTATGCCGACGTCCTGACCGGCACCTTCACCTCTTCCGAGGTGGGCAAGCTATATCTTGTCCTGGCCCGCGCCCTTGGGCGGCTGGAATAGATTTTCTCCATCAGGAGACATTGAAGGGCGCCCCTGGGCGCCCTTTTTTGTTGGGTGGCAGGGAAAGCCAATTCGGCGCCGCCGAGGGAGCCAACGAAAATCGCATGCGTGGGACGGACTCGGCGCGCTGGCGCGCCGGGGTGTGACCGTTTTACGAACCCGCATGTTTATATTGCACTGCACAACGTCGTGGTCATACCATCCCTTATGGCAGGAACGGAGCATCACCCATGCTGATCCGCAAGCTGCATCTGCACGAACGTCCGTTGTTCGCAGAACACCTGAAGCGTCTGCCGGCCGATGACCGCCAGTTCCGCTTCGCCCACGCCCACGTTACCGACGAAAATATCGACCGTTACGTCGGCCGCATCGCGGCGGACGACCTGATTCTTGGCTGTTTCGTCGACGACCGTCTGGTTGGCGGCGTGCACGTCGCTTTTGCCGACGACATCGCCGAGGTGGGATTGTCGGTCGACCCCGATTGCCGCACCCAGGGCATCGGCGCCGAGATGTTCCGCCGCGCCAGCCATTGGGCGCGCAACCGGCGGGCGCAGCGGCTTTACACCCTGTGCCAGGCCGACAACCGCGCCATGATGGCGCTGGCCGTCAAGCTGGGCATGGCCATTCACCGCGAAAGCGGCACGGCCGAGGCCTTCCTTGCCCTCGACCCGCCCGATCTGGTCACCGTCTCGGACGAGCTGTCGGTCGGCATGCACACGGTGCTGACCGACTGGGCCGACCTGATGCGCACCTGCCGCGGCGTGTTGTGGGCAGGGCGTTAGAAGCCGACGATCTCGCGGCGATTGCCGGTCAAAACCAGACAACTGAGTGGGCCGCCGCGATAGGCGCCGCTGTCGATGCCGATGCGCCAAGGGTGCAGGGCGGGCGGCGTTTCGATGGTGTGCCCATGGACGACGCACTTGCCGTACCAATGGGGTGTGTCGAGGAACTCGTCGCGAATCCACAGCATGTCCGTCGTGGTCTGGCGTCCCAGGGGCACGCCGGGACGCAATCCGGCATGGACGAAAAAGTAGTCGCCCCATTGGTGGCTGTGGCCCAATTGCCTGAGAAAGCGCAAATGGGGGGCGGGCAGGGCGTCCGCCAATTGGTTCCGGGCTTGTCGCAATGCATCGACGCCGGTGTCGAGCGGGGGGCGGATACCGTAGCTCAGCAAGGTTTCCGCCCCGCCGAAATCCATCCATGGCGCATGCTCGACCGGATCGTCGAGAAAGCCCAGCATGGCCGCTTCGTGATTGCCGGCCAGGAAGGTCCACTGGACCGCCGGGAACCGGGCCTCAAGCCCGGTCAGGCAGTCCAGCACGGCCCGGCTGTCTTCGCCGCGATCGACGTAGTCGCCCAGGAACACGACCTTGGGCGACAGCCCCTGAGCCGCCTGTTCCATGGCCCGGCCGGCGATCCAGGCGATGGCGGCGCGCAATTGGCTGATCTGGCCGTGGACGTCGCCGACGGCGTAGGTGGGGGTGTGCGCCGGCACGCTCAGCGCGTCCGGCCTGGGCATGTGCGCAAGCCGCGATAACCGATGCCAAATCGTGGCGATCAATCCGGTGTCTGCCTGTGCGGGTTGGGGAATACTCGGCAACCGCTAAGGCGGACATCGTGTCACGGAAGTCGGGTGCGGTGAACCTGACCGAATCACGGTCCTTCCTAGGCCGTTTTGCCACTGTCGCTTGACCGCTTTCCCTGTCCGCTCAGGCGGGTGTCCAGCGCATTTCCCAGGCCGCTTCGTTTCCCGCGACCTCGGCGAAGCCTAGTCGCTGGTAAAGCCGGTGGGCGGCGCTGCCCACGTTGACCGACAGGGTGATTGCGGCGCCGCCGCCTGCCGCCTGCACCGCCCGCAACAGCGACGCCCCCAGCCCGCCGCCACGGAACTGCGGCAACAAGGCGACATCCACCACCCGAATGACCTCAGGCCCGGCATCCAGGAACAGGCGCCCCACCGGTTCACCCTGGTGGGTGACCACATAGCGCGCCGGATCGGGATAGGCGTTGGCGTAATGGCGGGACTGAAACTGGAACTGGTTGGACAGAAAGGCCGCCAGCATTTCCGGCGGCCAGCCGGTGGCGGCGAAATCGGGGGCGCGCACCGATATGAACAAATCCAGCAGGAAGCGCCCGTCGGCCTCGGCTTCCGCGCGCAAACCGAAGCCCTTGGCCGGCCAGTCCTCGGGCGCCCGCAATGAAAAGGCCGAGGCTGAAGACATCGTCATGAGTCTCCCGTGCATGCCCCTTGCCCGCCGACAGGTCGGTGAGCAAGGGGCCGCCATACGGATCAGTTGAAACTCGGATACTCGCCTTCAGTGGCGCAGATGCAGAAGCTCAACGTCAGATACGGCTGGCGATTTTCATGCGCGCTGACGCCGCCGCCGGTGTTGCCACCGGCGATGCCGATGGTCGCGTTGTGCAGGGGCCCGGTAAACGCCTGGCCGGTGCTCTTGGTGTAGGTCGTGACGGGCGAGACCGTGGTGTTCGACGTGACTTGCACGGCACGCGCCAACCAGGACGAATTGGCCACCGGAGTATCCAGCATGTTGGTCTGCAGGTTGTTCAACACGGGATTCTGCATGCTCAGCTGGTGATTGTGCGGCGGCAGCTGATTGACGGTCGACAGCGTCACCCCGACGGCGCCGTAGGTGTGCGCCATCTGGCGCGGGGTCAGGTTGGTTCCGGTTCCCAGGCCGATCGGGGCGAAGCCCTGGAAGTTGGGAAGAGCGAAGGTCTGGTTGACCGTGCCGCCGTAGACGTTGCCGATCAGGGAGAAAAGCGCCGGGTATTGCTGCACACTGACAACCTGCCCGTAGCAGGCGAGCCAGCCCTGCGGAATATAGCCGATGGCGAAGGCGCGGATTTCACCGATGTAAGCATCCATGATTCATCTTCCTTCTGGCTAATTCCGCTGAGGGTAGGTACCCGCGGTGGCGATAATGAAGTTTATGGTGGCGCAGGGCATGACGTTGTCGTGGGCGATCCCGCCTCCGACCGTGCTGATGGTGGTGCCAACGGGGCTGACCATGGTGCCGCCGCTGGCATCCTTCAGGTATTGGGCCACCGGCGACGCGACATTGGCGAAGGTTACCAGGTTGCTGGCGTCGGTGGTGGTCGCCGCCGTTCCCGCCGTGTTCAGGGCATGGGAGTGGGCAGGGGTGTTCGCGGGCTGTAGGGACACCGCCTCGCTGCCGAAGCTCTGGCCGATATAGCGTGGTGTCAGACCTGGTCCGGGTCCCTTTCCCACGGGCAGGCGTCCGCGCAGGTCCGGAACGGCGAAAGTGGTGGCGCCGTCGCCGCCGTAGGTGGTGCCGATCAAGGAATAAAGCGCGGGATAGGTCTGGATGCTGACGAGCGCGCCATTGCAGGGCAGCCATCCATTGGGCGTGCGGCCGTTGGTGTTGCCCATCATGCGAATTTCGCCGACGTATGAATCAACCATCTTTCATTCTCCCCTTCTACGCGGCTGGCGTCGTTAGTTGCGCGGCGGAAAGATGCCGCGCAGTGCGATGCAATAATTGACGACCACGGACGGCTGAACGTTGCTGTGGGTGGCGGCGGCGGCGGTGGCATTGACGGTTGCCGGATTGAGTGCCAGCGGGGTGGTGGAGGGAGGCGCGTACAAGTTGGGCTTTGTCGTTCCGCCCACCGAGGAAAAAATATTGCCGGTAGGGAGGATGACGGCGCCAGCCGCGGTGAGAACCTGGACTTGGTGGTTGTGCGGCGGAATTTGCGCGGTGGTCAGCGTCACGCCCTCGGCACCGCCGGCTTTGCCGCGTTGGTAGTCGGCACTCGTCGGGTTGATGCCCACCGGCGTCCGCCCGCGCAGGTCGGGCAGGTTGAAGGTGGTGACGCCATTGCCGCCAAAGGCCGTGCCGATCACCGCAAATAGCGCGGCGTTCGGCTGAATCGACAACTGTGCCCCATCACAAAGCGCCCAGTCTGCTGGCGCCCAATCCATTGAAAATGCTCTGATTTCGCCAATGAAAAAGTCTGACATCATCATCCTCCATACTGCAATTCAGGCCATGGATGGCGACGCTGTGGGGGCGAATCACGGTCGCTCCAGCACCACAAATCCGTATAACACGGTTATGCCATATGAAACATATAATTGTATCGTTACGCACAATTCGTCTTTTTAGCGGATATGTGCGGCTGCCAATTGATAAATTTGGTGACTTGCCTTATTGGTATTCAACATATGCGTATATGGATGCGATTGGCGCCGCCAAGGCGCCGTCCGCTCGTAACGAATTGAGTGACGAGCAGCGGATACTGGGGGCGCCGGCAAGATGACTGCCTGTACACACGATTTTTTTGTCGCCGCTGTCGATGAAACCTTTGTCGTTTCCGCCATCGCCACGACCGACCTGCGGGTGGAATACGATGTCACCGCCGCCGACAGACTGGTGCTGGTGCTGAAGTCCGTCACCACGTTCCCGACGCTGGACTATCCCAACCGGGTGCGTGAGGTTTCTTTCAGGCTGCGTTTTTCTTCGGACCTGGATTTGCCCCAAGGCACCTATCGCCTACGGAACGACCGCTTCGGCGAGGTCGAGCTGTTCCTGATGCCGCGCCCGCCGAGTGATGGGACGCATGTGCTGGATGCCCTTTTCAACTGATGCCAAACCCCGCCGGCTTGGTTCATTGCCGTCTGCGGTAATGGTCGAGCAGGCGGGGGCACAAAGCCTCCAGATGCGTCTCCACCGCGGCGGCATCCTCGCCGCCGCCGCCGTACTTGTCGCGGAAGCCTTGGTCGACCTCGCGTCCTTGAACGTTGCCGAACGCCATTTCCATGTTCGAAAACAGATCCGGGAGGTGCTGCCATAGCGCCTGAAACAATTCGTCGTGACGGCGGCGATAGGTGCGGTATTCCTCGCTCACCGGCCAGCCCAAGGCGTTGACGGTTTCCAGCACCGACGGATCGCCGCCGGCGAAATCCTCGTAATGCACCACCGCGTCGAACTTGGCCCGCTCGGCGAATATCTGGTCCAGCAGCAGGAACTTCTCATCGATCAAGCCGGAGTAATTCCGGTAAGGCTTGGTGCGCAGGCTCTGGTAATTGGCGCGTGGGTCGCGCAACAGCAGAATGGTGCGGTCGGGGCGGAAGCGCTCCATGTGAACCGCCAGGGGATAGGCGGTGGTGACAACGACCTTCGCCACCATGTCCTTGCCGGTGTCGACCCGGGGGGCGGCGAAGTTGTTGAGAATGTCGACCAACGCCAGGCAGTCGGGACGTTGGGCCAGAAACAGCGTGAAGGCCGTGGCCCCGCTGGACTGCATGCCGTGAACCAGCAGACGCATGGGGACGCCGCCGTCAGAGCCAAGGGGACGGTGTCGGCGACACCAGCCACGGATCGGCGATCTCGGCGCTGATGAAGACGTAGCGCCGGGTGTGCGGGGTGGGGTGGCGGATGCCGACGCCATGCAGGGCGTTGATGCCTTGCGGGAAGATGACCATCTGGTTGGCGCGGTAGGGAATGGTCTTGACCACCTCGACCGAATCCGCCGGCAACTGATAGGTGTCGATGTCGGCCACCGGCCCGTTTTTCCAGCGAAACAGTTCCAGGTCGCCGCCGATGGCGTCGTCGTCATCCGCCCGCAGGTAGTAAAGGCAGGTGAACATCCTGTTCATGGTGTCCAGATGGGGGCCGCGCGACGACGACGCTTCCTTGGTGACCGGGGTGTTGATCTCGACCCGGGCGTCTTGCAGGATGCGGCATTGGCTGAATTCGTCCTGCAGGATGCGCCCCATGGAATGGCCCCGCAGGGACCCGCCCAAGGCGGTCTTCAGCGCGTCGGGCCAATAATCCTGGAACAGCGTCACCACCTGCTCGTAAAAGGCGGGAGAGCTGTGCAGGGCGGCGAATTCCTTCCACGTCGCCGATATGGCGTCGTGACGCATGATCAGCGACGCTGACAACTGATAGCGATGGTTGCTTGGCGGCGGGCGACCGCTCTCCCAGCCAATCATGGAAAATGGCGGAAAGCCGTCGCCTAACGCGCGGGCGGTTTCGTCGTCCAGGATGTTGGGCACGAAAACGTGGGGATAGGGATCGTGACGGATGTCATCAGGGGTGATCCCATCAAGCAGCGATCTCATTTGTCATCTCGCATGAAGCTCGGATAACCAATAGTTACCCGCTATCGGCGCGATGCACAATTTAAATAAGAATATTGGCTGTAGCTGCTAGACCGAAGGGCGGTAGCTCGCCCGCCATTCGACCTGAAATCATCCAGTTCTAGCGAATGATCGCGGGCGTTGCCTCGCTGATGCCGGCGGCCGACAACTGCACCGCGTCGCTGGTGCCATCCCAGCGCTGTGCCTCGGCGCGCCAGCGCGCCAGATCCTCGGCATTGCGCCAGCGCGCCAGATCGTCGGCATTGCGGGTGTCGCCGACGCCATGCGAGAGGGCGGCGGCGCGCGGCGGGGTCGAATTCTGGGGCGCTTCCTCGGGCCACAGCCACACTCCGGCGGTCAGGGCCAGGGCGGTGACGGCGGCGGCGGTACCCGTCCAATCGCGATCCTGCATGTTCCCCTCCTGGGCGACGACGATGAAAAACCTTATCCCGTTGGAGAAGATGGGAACATTCGGCTTCCGTCGTAAGGGGCGGTACCCTGAAGGCGTAAGACTTTCGCCGCTCCCCTCTGGGCGGGGCGGCTCGCCATCTAGGGCTTAGGCTGTCCTTATGAAATGACCGGCGATGCACGACGATTGCCGATGCCATGGCTGGCGCCACTTCCTCGAGACGCTGCGGCCCGACGGCATGGCCCGGCTGGACGGGCTGGCGGCCCCGGACATCCACTACCACGACCCGTTCGTCGACGCGCGCGGGCTGGGTAACGTGCGCCGGCTGTTCGCCCGCGTGTTCGACGACATCGAGGACCCGCGCTACACCTTCACCCATTGCGCCTGCGACGGCGACACCTGTTTCCTGCGCTGGCACTTCACCTGCCGGCCGCGCACCATCCGGCGCGGCCTGCCGTGGATTTGCGACGGTGTCACCGAACTGCGCTTCGACGCCGAGGGCCGCGTCATCGCCCATGTGGAGCATTGGGATGCCGGCGAGCAGGTCTATGAAAAGCTGCCGGTGCTGCGCGCCATCATCCGCGTGGTGAAGAAACGCATCTCCGGCTGGAGCGGCTAAGGGGCTGGAACCCCCTGATTCCCCTTGACCTTCGGGTGTCGAACGCTCACTTATTTGCCCGATTTGCGTGGTCGCGGACCAGCGATTTCCACCGACCTGACCAAGGGGCGCGTTACATTCAGACTCACGTAATGATGGGGCAGCCCGTCGAGATTCCGGGGCTGGTTCTGGCCTCCGCCTCTCCCCGCCGCCTCGACCTGTTGCGCCAGATCGGCCTGGTGCCGGGCGCGGTCGATCCCGCCGAACTGGACGAAACACCGCGCAAGGGCGAGCTGCCGCTACCCCATGCCGCCCGGCTGGCCGAGGAAAAGGCCCGTGCGGTGGCGCCGCGCCATCCCGGACGCTTCATCCTGGCCGCCGACACCGTGGTCGCCTGCGGCCGCCGTATCCTGCCCAAGGCCGAGGACGAGCGCACCGCCAAGCGGTGCCTGAGCCTGCTGTCGGGCCGACGCCATCGCGTTCATGGCGGCGTGGCGCTGCTGACCCCCGAGGGGCGGATGCACGTCCGCACCGTTTCCACCATCGTCACCTTCAAGAATCTGGACCACGGCGAAATGGCCGCCTATCTCACCTCGGGCGAGTGGCACGGCAAGGCCGGCGGCTATGCCATCCAGGGCTTGGCGGCGGTGCTGGTGCGCGCCCTCAGCGGTTCGTATTCCAATGTCGTCGGGTTGCCGCTGTTCGAAACGGCAGCGTTGCTGAAGGGCGTGGGGCTTTATGGCCACTGAAATCCTCTACTCCTGGGGACCGGGCGAAAACCGCCTGGCCCTGGTGCGCGACGGCCGTCTGGCCGATCTGGTGCTGGTGCGCCCCGAATTGCTGGCCGGCGCCGTGGTGCTGGGCCGAGTGGTCGAGGTGGCGCCCAAGCTGGGGGCCGTCTTCATCGACATCGGCCAGGACAAGCCCGGCTTCCTGCAGGGCAAGGGCTACACCCAGGGCGCGCTGGTGCTGGCCCAGGTCAAAGCCGACGCCCAGGGCGGCAAGGGCGCAACCCTGACCACCGAGATTTCGCTGCACGGCCGTTGCCTGGCCTATTCGCCGTTCCGTCCCGGTCTGGCGGTGTCACGCAAGCTGGCCGAGGAGAAGCGCGAGCGTCTGCTGGCCCGGCTGGAGCCGCTGGTGGCCGAGGACGAGGGCGTCGTCGCTCGTACCCACGCCGCCACCGCCGCCGAGGGTGAGTTGGAAGCCGAGCTGGACTCGCTGCGCGTCCAATGGGAGGCCATCGGCGCGGCTCAGGGCCAGGGGCGTGCGCCCGCCGTGCTGTGGCGGCCCGATCCGTTGCTGCGCCTGTTGGCCGACAATCCCGGCGTCAGCCGTGTGCTGGTGGACGATGCCACCTTGCTGACTGCGGCCCGCGCCGCCTTTGCCGGTCCGGTGGAGCATTATCGCGACGGCCCGCTATTCGACCTTTACGATGTCGAGGACGCCATCGTCGCCGCGCTCGACCCGGTGGTGCATCTGGCCTGCGGTGGCCGCGTCACCATCGAGCCGACGGCGGCGCTGACCGCCATCGACGTGGATTCCGGCGGCGCCTCGGCGATCGAGGCCAATACCCAGGCGGTGGCGGTGATTGCCCGCCAGTTGCGCCTGCGCAACATCGCCGGCCAGATCATCGTTGACTTCGTCTCGACCGGCAAGGGCAAGGGGCCGGTGTTCAAGCTGGTGGCCTCGCTGAAACAGGCGGTCACGCGCGACACTGTTTCCACCCACGTCATCGGCGTGACGCCGCTGGGTCTGGTCGAGTTGACGCGCGAGCGCAAGGGGCCTTCGCTGGCCGAATTGACCCAGGATCGCGCCTATACCCCCGGCATCGACGCCGTGGCGCTGTCGGCGTTGCGGCAGGTGCTGGCCGAAACCCGCGCCCGTCCCGGCCGCGCCCTGGGGCTGGTGGTGGCGCCGGAAGTCGCCTCGGCGCTGTATTATCGCGCCACGGCGGTGGCCGAGGTCGAACAGCGCCTGGGGCGCAAGCTGTCCATCCGCGCCGAGGCCGGCCGTGGCCGCGCCGATGTCGCCATCGAGGAACTGCCATGACCAAGGTTCCCGCCAATTCCAACAAGCCCTGTCCGGTCTGCGGCAAGCCGCCGGCCGAGAAGTTCAAGCCGTTCTGCTCGGCCCGCTGCGCCGACGTCGACCTGCACCGCTGGCTCGGTGGTGTTTATAAGGTGGAAACCGACGAGCCGGACACCGGCGGCGAAGAGGCGCAGTGATCCGGCCGGCGGGATTCCGGCACGGTGTGGTGGATGGGATCTCGCTGATTGTCGGCTATTTCTCCATTGCGCTGTCCTTCGGCATCCTGGCGGTGCGGCTGGGGTTCTCGCCGGCCGAGACCCAGTTGGTGTCGGCGCTGGTCTATGCCGGCGCCAGCCAGTTCGCCCTGGTGACCTTGCTGGCCGCCGGCGCCTCGCCGTGGTCGGTGGCCGGCGCGGTGGCGGCGATGAACCTGCGCCACCTGTTCTACGGTCCCGCCTTGCTGTCGCAAATGCCGCCCGGCGGCGAGCGTCTGCCGCGTCCGCTGCTGGCCTTCGGCATGACCGACGAGGTGTTCGCCCTCGCCTCGGGCTGCGTGTCGCCCCGGCACGGCGAACGCTGGCTGCTGGGCGTGCAGGCGGCGGCCTATGGTGCCTGGTTGGCGGGAACCGCAGCCGGCGCCTATGCCAGCGCCTGGGGCGCGGCGCGCTGGCCGGCGGTGGATGCCGGTCTCGCCTTCGTGCTGCCTGCGCTGTTCATCGCCCTGCTGACCCAATTCGTCCGCCGCCGCCACCTGGCGCCCTTGGCGGTGTCCGCCGCGACCGCCCTGGCGTTGTCGCGCTGGCTGCCCGGCCATGCCGCCATGCTGGCCGCCATGGGGGCGGGGGCTGCCATCGCCGCGCTCCTGCCGCAGGAGGACGAACGTGCGGACTGAGCTGATCGTCGCCGCCGTCGTGGGTGGGCTGGCAACCTATCTGATCCGTCTGCTGCCCATGCTGGCCGGCGAACGCCTGAGCGCGCGCATGGCGTCGCCCCGCCTGCGCCGTTTCCTGCTGGCCCTCGGCCCAGCGGCCATCGTCGCCCTGCTGGTGCTGGCGCTCGGCGACCTCATCCCCGCCGCCGAAGCACGGCGACCCGCCGCCATCCTGGCGCTCGGCCTCGGCGCCGTCGTCGTCGTCGCCACCCAACGCCTGACCCGCAACCCGGCCCTTGCCACCCTGGCCGGCGCGGTGGCCGTGGGCCTGTTCCACGCCCTGGAAATTTCCTGAGAAAAAAATGCACGCGCCCCTTTGACAGCCCCTCAGAAACCCGTTATAAGCGCCTCCTCTTCGCCGCGAGGACCAATACCAACCTCGCTTCGCGGTGTGCCCAGGTAGCTCAGTTGGTAGAGCATGCGACTGAAAATCGCAGTGTCGGTGGTTCGATTCCGCCCCTGGGCACCATTACCTTTCTAGGCCATTGAAATATCAGGGTTTTTTGCCCTGTTTTGTCCCACCAACCGCTTTTGCGGCATCAGGTGGGACACTCTGGTTGGTGTTCTGTTCCGGCACCAGCAGGTGCATCGCCGCGTCTGCAAGGCGCTTGCGGTTCGCCTTTTTGGTGTACGTGGCCGCCTGCTTCGGGCTTTCCCATCCATAAATCGCCATCAGCTGATGCTCAGTCGCGCCGTTCTCGGCGGCGATGGTGGCGCCCGCTTTGCGCAGGCCATGGGCTGAGCAATGGGACAGAGCGGCTTCGTTGCAGCGCTTGCGGAACCAGTTGCCGAATCCATCCGCGGTGAACGGTTTGTCGAACTCTGTCACCAAAAACGACAGGTGGCCGGATGGCGTGGCGTCGATCACGGCCTGCAGCTCGGGTAGAACCGGCAAGGTGCGGTTTTTCGGTGAGCGCTTGCGGCCCTTGAACTCAACCCAATTGATATAGCCGTTGCGGACCATTTGCGGGCCAAGGCGGACCACGTCGGAGCGGCGAACGCCGGTAAACAGCAATAGCGCCAGCGCGAGATGCGCCTTCGTCCCGATGGGGTGTCTGGATTTGAACTGCTCGACCTCCTCGATGCTCCAGGTATGCCACCCGTCTCCCTCGGCCTGGAAATAGGGAACGTCGCGGGCGGGGTTTGTTTGAGCGAGCTTTACCGTGATGCTAGTCGCCCAATTGAAGACCTGGCGCAGGGCCTTGACGATGGAGTTGGCGGACTCGGGGGCGTCGGCGCGGGCATCGCGCATGGCGCAGACATGGCGCGGCTCCATCCTGGCATAGGGCTTCTTTCCGTGCGGAATTCCGCCCGGCTTGCTGGCGGATTCGCAGAGGTGGTCAAGGATGCCACGCCTGACCTTGCGCGTGCGGGCGTCCAGGCGCTGAAAATCGCCGCATTCATAATACTTTTCGATGAGCCAACGCAGCGTCCCCTGGGCGGCCGGCGCCGGTGCCTCGGCCTTGTCGCTTTCAAGCTCGGCCAGGGCGGCGCGATATTCCACGAGGAACTCGGGCGTGCCGATTTCGGCATGCAAGCGCACCTTGCGCCCATTACGACGGATGTAGACCCGCACGTTGCCATGCCGATCCATGTCCTCAACGACGTATTTCAGCCGAAGTTTCATGGCCGTCCGGTCATTCATCCCAGGGGTTCTCTTCGCCGTCATTGGATAGATTGGAAAAGGCTTCGTCAATCTTGAAGCGGTCCCATACCGTTCGCGCGTTTATCCGCGTCGGCTGGGGCATGCGGCCGTCTTCGACCATGATGTCGAACAGGGATGCGGATACGCCGATATAGGCCGCCGCCTGCACCCGCGACAGTCCGCGCGGGGGCAGGGACGGTGGGAGTGGGTTGGTTTTTTCGGCGGCAGCGCTTCTTGGCATGGGCGTTTAGGCGATTCGACGGGTCAGCGGTCTAGACATGGCGCACCTCCACGTCGGCTAGGCGGTGCGCCGCCTTTTCGGCGCGCATCTGCCAACTGGCGATATCCGCTTTGGTCGCATCAAGGCGGCGGTGGCGTTCGGCTTTCCGTCGGGTCTGGGTGTCCAGATGGCTGCGCGCTTCCACCAGGTCGGAGCGGTCGACGGCCAGGCGCTCGCGCAGGGTGACCACCATGTCCATGGCGTTGAGCAACAGTCGCTCGGTCACCTCAACCCGCTGCCGCACCGAGTCGACGGTCGTTTCGGCGGCAGAGATCCGCTCGTCCTCGCTCAGGCACACGGCCTTCAGGATCTCGGACTCCTCGGTCAGGCGGGTGATTGCCGCCTCGGAATCGCGCAGGCGGCAGCGTTCGCGGTCGATATCGGCGGTGGTGTCAGGCATGGTTAAGGGCCGGAGCGGGGCGGACGTAGCAGGCGCACACCTGCCCATCCTCGTTGTCCCATGCGCCAACAAGCCACCATTCGCCATCCAGTTTGGGCGGGGGCGCGGCCTCGTCCAGCATGGGCTGGAACTCGCCGGCCTCGACGGTTTTCTCGTCCACGTTGATGACGTTGATATTCAACTCATAGCCGTGACTGCTGGCGACCAGCGACATCTCGCGGAACGACATTTCGTCATTGGCCTTGGCGAACATCGCCGGCATGTAGCGGCCACCACCGAACGCGGTGTTCTCGATGGCCCACAGGGAACGGTGCCGCTCAATCTCGTCCAGCATTCCGTGGAACATGTTGGCGATACCGACTTCCCCCATGCTCTGATAGTCATTGGCGATGCTGCGCAAATCGGACAGCGGGGTGGACATGACGTTTTCGCGGGTCACTTCCATGATCTCTTCCTCTTTGGAGTTACGGTTACTAACTTTCAACATCGCCCGCATGTTCCACCGCTTGGCGGCGATGGCCTCATGTTCGGCTCGGTAGTCGCTGGTGCGGGCGCTGCACCCGTCGCCGGTGTCCTCGTCTTCGACGCAGCGGACGTAGTAGTCACCAATCCCATTGCTCACGATCTTGGGTGCGGTGGCGCTGCCGCAGAACGGGCAGGGCAAAAGCTTAGGTTTGGTCATCATGCCTCCATGCGGCTGGGTGTGACGGACAGGGCAATCGCCAGTTCGCGCTGCAGGCGCTCGGCCGGCGGGAGGACCCAGATCGGGCTGCTGCTCAGGACGAAGGTCTGGCCGCTCCAGGCCAGCAGCAGGGTATGAGCCATGGTGCTGGCGATGGCCGCCGCCGCGTCGGCGGGGACGGCGTTTCCGATGCATTCGCGGTGGCGCGAGTCCGAGGTGCCGGCGAGCATCCACGGCTCGGCTTGCCGGCGCTGCCAGATGCCATCAACGCGGACGAATTCCTCGTCCGGGTCCAGCATGGTCTGCAGCGCCGCCAGTTCCAGGGTAGTGAAGGGGCGATGCCAGGTCTGATCCTCGGCGATGATGACGCAGGCCAAGCGATCATCGGGGGAGGGCAGGCGGCGGTCAGCCACGGACCAGTTGCCATTGTCGTGGCAGGCGTTGGCATTCACCGCGCCGGCCGGCGCATCGTAGGGCAGCACGCCGTACATGCCGGCGGTCTGGTAGTGCTGGCGGCCGTCGCGCAGGTAGGAGGGGCGCGGATCGGCGACGGCGAGGCCGCCCTGGGCGGCGTGCTGGGCACCGGTGACGGTGTGGGCGTGGTCGGCGTAGCGGACCACCCGAAACACGTTGTGGTGGGTGTTGGGGCCATAGCCCGGGCGAGGATCGGCCACGGCATAGGTGCCGCCACCGACGGTAGACTGACCGCTGACGGCTCCCGACGTCTCTTCCCACTGGCGAACCCCGTACTGGTGGTAATGGGCCATGCCATGCGCCCGGATATCGGCCACGCTGAACGCACCGTTCAGCGGAAACCCACGGGTGGAGACGGTGCAGGACGTGTCTTCCCAGCGATTGACGCCGAGAACGCCTCTGCGCAATTCCTCGTCCGGAACGATGCCGTAATCCCGCAGGAAGCCGTCTTCCACGGCCAGGCGGTTGAGGCTGCGCCAATCCTTGCCAGCTTCGACGAAGGCGAGGCGGACCCAGGTCTTCCATTGCAGCTGGGGCACGCGATGCATGGGGCCGCCGGCCGGGTCGCCGGGCATGGGCATCTTATCCAGCACCTCGCCCACGCCCTTGAGGCGCTTCTTGGGCGGTTCATAGAGGAACGGCGGCACCTTGACCATGTGCCTAGCCACCAGGAGAAAGCGCTTCCGGCTCTCGGCTAAGCCGCCGATCTCGCCGCAGTCGTGGGTGGTTTCCTCCACCGCATAACCGTGGGCGCGGAACAGCGCCTTGATCTGGTCCAGCAGCGGGCGGCCACGGGTGGCGATCCTGGGCACATTCTCGAAGATCCACAGCTCGGGCGGATCGTCGGCGAACGCCTCCAGCGTCAGCCAGACGCCGCGCAGGGTCAGGCCGTTGAGCGCCTGATACTTGCCGCTACGCGACAGCGATTCGGCAAGCAGCCCCGAGAAGCCCTTGCAGGGCATGGAAGTGAAGACGATGTGCGGGAACTCGCCGCCGGCCGAGCGGCGGATATCGTCCGGGGTCGCCTCGCGCCATCCGGGCGGAGGTTCCTTGCCGTGGAAGGCGATGTACTGCTCTCGCGAGAACAGGTCCAGCACGGTGCCCTTGGCGCCGGCCAGACGGTCGAAGTCGGCGATGGCGAGCGGATCATGGTCCACGCCGCCGATGCAGCGGAAGCGGGCCTGGAGGTTGCCGACACGGGCGGCGCCCTTGTTGAAGCCCTTGGCGCCGGAACCGCCGCCACAGCAGACGTGATAGTGGCGGACCTCGACGGGGACGATGGCGGGGATGGTGGCGGTCATTGGGCGCCGCCCTGGGCATCGGCGGAAGCCGTGGTCATGGTGTTCAAGAACTCGGGGACGCATCCGCAGGTCTCGAAATGCTCGCAATCCTCTACCCTGCCGTGGATTTCCTTGGCCGCCACCGCGCACTCGCGGCGGCCATGGGCGATCTCCTCGGGCGTCGGGTGGTGTTCACGGCAAAGGACTGGATCGCCGCCGGCGTACCGGTAGGAGACTTGGAAGGGATAGAGGAGCTTCCCGCATTCGGCGCACTTTTCGCGCTCGTCCTCGTTGGAGTCCCCGTAGCACGGATCGCCCTGGTGGATAAGCCCAGAACAGGGGGCGCCATAGGCACACGAGCAATCGGCTCCGCCTACGAACCGGAGGAACACATTCATCAGCGCGGTGCGCAGCGGGAACCGATGGGAAATTTTGTCGCCCAACCACTGTCCAACCGACCACCCGAGCGGCCCCAACAACGGGCGGGCCAAGCCGAAGGTTTCCCCTTCGGTAAAGTAGACCACCTCCGACCAGTCAGGCCGGCGGCACATGTCCGCCGCCATGGAGATCCACACCTCGCCCTCCTGGTCCACCAGTTCGGCCGGGGAGTGCCATGTGAAGAGGCCCTTGGCGAAATCGACCGCTTCTTCCGAGGCGCCGAACGAGCCGCGATATTCATCGCGAACCTTTCCAGCAGTGGTGAAGACACCCCAGGGAACGTCTCGTCCAACGGCTTTGGCATAGCGCCGCACTGTCACGCGACCACCGACCCTGGTCTGGCAAACGATGTCATCGTGGAATGTTTCGTTGGCATCCACCATCCATCGGGCGCCGGTGTACGAGGAGAACTGTTCGGCTAGTTCGGCCGGGGTCAGGTAAAGGTCATCCATGGTTGCGCTCTCTGGTCTTCTGGTTGGGGCTAGATCCGCACCGGCATCAGCACGGCAAGGGTGTCGGGGTCGTGGGGGTTGCGGATGATGATCGGGCTGTTCGGGTCTTCGACGATCAGCCGGGACCGCACGCCGCCCAGCGCCTCGATGGCGTCGGACAGGTAGGAGGCGTTGACGCCGATCTCTTCCTGGGCGCCGGACCACTCGCCGGCATCCACGTCCTCGACCAGTTCGCCGGTCTCGGGGTTGCTGGTGGCGATGGTCAGCAGCTCGGGTGCCATCACCAGCTTGACGCAGCGGGTGGCGCCGTCGGCAAAGGCGAGGCTGCGGCGCAGCGCGGACTGGGTCTCGGTGCGTCCCACCTCGATGGCGTTGCCGTCGCCGCTGGGGATGATGCGTTCGTACTCGGGATAGGTGCCGTCGATCAGCTTGCTGGTCAGCACCATGTCGCCGGCCGGACCCGAGCTGGAAATGCGGATCATGGTGGCGGACACCTCCACCTCCACGTCGCCCTCGGCGAACAGCTTGCGGATGCGCTTGACGGTGGGGTGGGGGATGATGGCGCCCTCCAGCCCCTCGGCGCCCCCCGGCAACAGGGTGGCCGCGCGGATCAGGCGGTGACCGTCGGTGGCGACCGCCACCAGGGACTGGTCAAGATCGCCGCGCCCAGCATGCAGGAAGACGCCCTGCAGATAATAACGGGTGTCTTCGGAGGACACGGCATGTTCCACCCGCCCCAGCAGCTTGGACATCACGTCTCCGTCCAAATCGAACTGATTGTCGAAGTCTCCGGAGGTCCAGACCGGGAAGTCCTCCACAGGCAGGGTGGGCAGTTGCGCCCGCGCCCGGCCGATGAACACCGACAGGCGCCCGGCCGCGTCGTCCAGCGACAGCGTCACCTGTTCGGCGGACGAGCGGGAGATCAACTGGGCGAACAGTTTGGCCGGAACGGTGCAGGCGCCGGCCGTCTTCACTTCGGCCATCACCGCAACCTGGATCTCGGCGTCCATGTCGGTGGCAACGGCGTGCAGCTTCTCGCCGGTGGCGGTCAGCAGCACATAGCCGATGATAGGAGTCGTTCCGTTCGCGGGGGAGACCTGTGCGGCCACGTCGAGAACCCGCTGGAGGGTGGCGCGCTGGATGGTCAGCAGCATGCTGGGGGTGGGCTTCTTCGCCATGGTCACTTGGCCTTCTTGGTAGTGTTGGTGGTGTTTCCCTTGACTGCGTGCGCCTTCGACCGCTTGTCGGTCATGGCCTCGCGGGCGCGGCTGAATTCCTGGCAGACCTTGGTCATGCCCTTGGCCTTCTTGCCCACGCGCCAATCGAACATGGCGAGGGCGAGCCGGGGGCCGTGCGCCTTCCAGTGGTTGTTGAAAGCCTGCTGGCAATCGGTGGAGCAGAAGACCTTGGTCTTCTTCGTCTTCTCGAACCTCGTCCCGCAATGCGGGCAGGTGTCCATCTTCGGCTCGGTGTTGCGCTTGCGCTTCTGGTCGGTTGCGCCGGCCCGGCAGGCGGCCGAACAATAGGTCTGGTTGCGTCGCGGGCTGGCGATCGCCTTGCCACACCAGGGGCAGGATTTCCCCGGCGCGGCGTGCCCACATCCCCCGGCGCCAGTATCGACGGCCTGGGAGGTTGTTTGGCCTTCCGTGTACACGGTTTCCGAAACAGCGTCGGGACGGGGCATGGATGCCTCCTAACGGGCGGTGGTGCCGCCGGCAGTCCGGGCGGCGGCGAGGCGGGCATTGGCCGAGGCGGCGAACAAGGCGGCGCGGCATTCCAGGAAGGCCGCCGCATCCCGCACCGGGGCAAGGACGGTCCATCGGCCGGTGCCCACACGCTTGGCCCGAGACCCATCTTCAAAGCCCCGGCACTCGGTGACGGGCTTGGCGGCGGGCGGCTGCAACTGCAGGGCGTTGGTCACTGCGGCGATGGTCAGCACGCCCTTGGCATCCAACTGCATCGCCGTTTTGCGATGGATGGGCAGCAGGTCGGCGAAGTGGATCGTCTCACCCGACAGCAGCCGGGCTACCAGATTGCGCTGGCGCGGGGTCAGCTTGTAAGCGCCATAGAGGGCGTTGGGAGTGGTCATTTCACCCTCCGCGCCGAACGGGCGCCGCGCCGCCTGGAGGCGGTGGTAACGCGCGGACAGGGGGCGGTGGCGGCTACCAAGCAGGCGAGGGCAACAGCCGCCAGGGCGATCAGAAGGGCGGACATCCCTCAGTTCCCCCTGAAAGCAAGCCAGCGCGGGCAACCGCGACGGGGGATAATCTCGACGATGCCCGTCATGTATCTGCCGAAGGCGTCGGAGATCTCGCCTTCCATGACGCTCATACGCGCATCCAAGTCGCCGTCGTGACGGTCGGCGGACCTCAATCCGGCGGCGATGGCGGCTTGCTGGCCGGCGGTGATCAGCAGGTGCGCACCATAGCCGGCGGCCCGGAGGGCAATCGGCATGAAGTCGGCCGCCACGATGACGGAACCGCCATTGAAGGCTGCGACAACGTCGGCTCCATTGGCCGAATTGGTGGTGATGAAGCCGCCCTCGATACCTTTCTCAGGGCGGGGCGGAAGGGTGGGGATATGGACCATGGGGGGACCTCCAAAAACTTTCGTTCTTGGGGTCACCCTGCGGTAAACTTTCGAAAGTTTCAATACAAAACTTTCGATACCTATGCCAGGTATGCATTACGCATCGCTTTTTCGCGCCTTGCATGCATATGTGGTGGTTGTTAGGTTATCTCCAACTCCCCCGCCGGTTGCTGATCGGTGGAGGGTCCAGGGGTGGCACCCCCTGGAGCCGGTGAGCGCTGCAAACGCCACCCTGACCGAGTCAGCCCCACCTTGTCCGCGCGGACTAGGTAAAACATGGGCTTTTGGGGGTGCCACAGCAATGGAAGAAGTGGTTCAACTGGAAAAGTTCATCGCACGGCTGTTGAAGTCATTAAAGACTTCCAGCAATGGTCGCGGTCGTGTGAATGAGTTTCCGCAGGTCTTGTCTTTGCCGTCACGAGGTATTGAACGGCATGTGAATGCGCCCCTGGGGGCGTATCCTGCATCTACTTCGATGGATGGTCGCGAAGTAGGAGAGCTATGAAACTCTCTATCTCTTCCATGTCCAAATCGCTCGCGCCTTTCGCGCGCTGACGCTCTGCCCAGTCGTAAACCGCGAATATCAGGTCGGTGAGCTGCCGGGGGTCGGCGATGATCCCCTCGCGGTGCAGGAAATTTGTCACCGCCAGCAGCGCCTCGGCCAACAGGGCGCGATCCATGTCACCGGTCGGCATCACCTGCGGGCGGCTATAGCCCTCGGCCGTTTCCGGGTCATCGGGGCCGGCGCCGTAGAACCAATCCTCCGCGACGCCCAAAATCTGCGCGAGCTGCGCCGGTTTTCCGCCCCTGGGGGCGTTGATCGCCCGCTCCCAGTTGGAGATTGCGGTATGCGAGTGCTTGGGGCGTAGCAGCGCGCCGAGGTCTTCCCGGCTGATCTTCCGCTTCTCGCGGAGGAGCTTCAATCGGTCGCCACGAAAGGGCGGAAGGGCGGTTTTGCGCTGCATTGTGCGATTTGTCCCCAACATGCGACGGAATCCAATGAAAGTTTGGCTTCCAAACTTTCGAAAGTTTTGGTATCGCTCAAGACATGAGCGACTTCGACTTCCGGCAGGCCGTCATAGATGCGGCGACCATAGCGGGCGGCTTTGCGGCCCTGGGGCGCAAGCTGTCCCGTCCGCGTACCGGACAGGCCGTGGGCCAGTGGAAGAAAATTCCCCACTGGTACGTTGCGGATGTTTCAGCGGCCACTGGTATCCCCCCTCACTGTCTTCGCCCTGACTTGCATCCGTTGCCAGCGGAAGCGGGTGAAAGTCTGTCGCCTGCGGGAGTGCAAAACTATGGAAACCTTTAGTCCAATTCCCAACGAACTTTACCGCCGCCGGTTGTCCATGGCGTTGCGTCTGCAGGCCGGAACGGACAAGCCGCTGACCGTGGACATGCTGGCGACGGCCATGGAAATGCTCCCGCGCACCACCCGGGCGCATTACGACGGCGAGACCGGCGCCCAGGGGCACGATCTCTTGTCCTACATGAAGCTGCTGGGGCCGGACTTCTCCAACGCCATCCTGGCTCTGTGCGGACTGACCGTGGCCCGCCTGACCGGTGAACACATCACGCCCGCGCAGGCTATCGCCGAGATTGCCGAGGGGCTGGCCGAGCTGAGCAAGGCGGCGAAGGACGGCATCATCGACCATCGCGAGGCGCCCGACGTCATCCGCGAGTTGGAGGAAGGCGGACGTTCCGCCCTGGCCTTGGCCGCCCAGCTGCGTCAGCAGTTCGGCCTGGGCGAGAACTGATCATGGCGACGCGGGGGGAACTCAACCGCAGCGTCGAGGGTGCACGGCAGGCGCTGCAGAATGGCCTGGACCATACCGCCCGGCTCTATGCCCGGCAGGCCGCCGAGATGGAATTGCAGCTTTCCGCTGCCGAAGGCCGGGACTTCATCAATCCATTCGGCACCAACGAAACGGCGCTGCATGGCGCCGTCGTGATCTATCTCGCCAGCGCCCGAACCAAGCCTTTCCCCGCGACAAAGGTCGCGATCGTCAGCAATCCCGGTACTGACGTGTTGCGCTGGTCCCCGCGCGTCGGGACCACCCATGCCGCCCGCTGCGTACGGGAGGACTGACCATGCTGCTGCGTCGAACCTGTTTCCACGCTTGTGTGCCCAAGCGCATCCGGCGGTTCCGCCGTCTCCGCTGGGTCCATCGCTTGGCGACCTTGGCCGCCATAGCCGCCGTAGTGATGCTGTGATGGGCCGCGTGATGACCTACGCCGCCGAGCTGTTCTGGTTGGCCGGCGCTCTCTGCGGTGCAGCCGCCCGGTGGTGCAATTGGTTCGCCGGTCGCCTGACCGGCTATGCCCATGAAATCAAGCGGAAGGGCTGGTGATGCTCTCATTCCTTCCGGCGCCGTCGCGCGTCGACCTATCCGCCATGCGGCGGCAGTTCCTGGCACTCCGCCCCTCGGGCGGGTTCAAGCTGATCTATGCCGACCCGGCCTGGTGCTGGGACGCCTATTCCGATGCCGGCCTGGGAAAAAGCCCCGAGGGCCATTACGACACCATGCTGGACGAGGACATCCTGCGGATGCCCGTTCCCATCCTGGCGGCCGATAACAGCGTGCTTGCCCTGTGGGCGACGTTCCCCAAGCTGCCGCTGGCCCTGGACGTCATGCACGCCTGGGGCTTCGAGTACCGCACCGGCGGCGCCTGGGGCAAAGCCAGGAAGGACGGCACCGGCCTTGCCATGGGAACCGGCTACATCTTCCGCAGCGCCGCCGAGATCCTGCTGATCGGCGTGCGCGGTGCGCCCAGGGCGATGTCGCGGTCGATCCTCAATTGCTGGATCACCGACGCCATCGAGGATCTGGACGGGCAAGCCTTCTGGCACCTGCCGCGCCGCGAGCATTCGCGCAAGCCCGACCAGATCCGCGACGATCTGGCGAAGCTGTTCCCGGCTCCGCGCATCGAATTGTTCGCCCGCCAGCGCTTCGACGGCTGGGCCGCCTGGGGCAACCAGATGGACAAGTTCGGCGAGGTGGCGGAATGACGGTGCAGACCATCCATCGCCAGTTCGGCAGCAAAAGCCGGGTCGCCCAGGACATCCTGCGTCTGGTGCCGGCGGGCAAGCGGATCTGGGTCGAGGTGTTCGCCGGCAGCGCCGCCGTTACCCTGGCGAAGCAGCCGCATCCGGCGGAGCATATCAACGATCTGAACGGGTCGGTGGTGAACCTGTTCACCGTGATCCGCGACCCCACCCTGCGTGATCTCCTGTGCGAGGCGGTGGAGTTCACCCCGTGGTCGCAGCAGGAAATGCGCCTGTGCGAGGCCGAGACAAAACACGATGATCCGGTCGAGTGGGCGCGCCGCTTCCTGGTCGCCAGTTGGCAGACCATCGGCGGCAAGCAGGCCCAGGGCACCGGGTGGCGTATCCAGCTGGACAAGGATTGGCCCATGGGGACATGGCGCCGCCTGCCCGACCGCATCCGCCGGGCGGCATGGCGCCTGCGCGAGGTTTATATCCATCAGCGCCATTGCGTTGAACTGGTGGGGCAGTTCGCGGACCGCGAGGAAGCGGTGCTGTTTCTCGATCCGCCCTATCCGCTGGAACTGACCAATACCAGGGTCCATCAAGTGTACGAGGTGGACATGACCACCGACGAACACATGGCCCTGGCCAGCGCCCTGCGCGGCGCCAAGGCGTCGGTGATCCTGACCATGGCCCACGGCAGTCTGTACGAGGAGATCCTGCAGGGGGGGGGCTGGCATCGCAGCGAGCTGCTGGTCCGTGGATTGAGGAATTCCGTCAAATCGGAGTTGGTGCTGACCAACTTCTTGCCACCGCCGGCCACCGGCGTGCAGCTAAGCTGGTTTGGGGGTGACAGGTGATGTCTCCCCTCTACCGCCGTAACGCCGCTCACGAACGCCAGATCCTGCTGAACCTGGCCGCGCATCACGAGACCGCCGCTGCCAGTTGCGAAGGCGAGGACCACGAGGATCACCTGCGCGCCGCCAAGGCCTGCCGCGAGCGGGCGGAGGAGTGGGTGGAGATCGGCCGCCGGGCGGCCATGGTGAATAGGGGGCGGCGGTGATCGCGGTGACACCGGATCTTTTCGCCGGCGGCCGACGCCTGCAGATGACCGAGAGCATCGAACTGACGGTCCAGAGCCTGCGCGCCTATGCCCCCGACCATGACCACTGGGGCATGGCCTGGAGCGGCGGCAAGGACAGCAGCGCCACGCTGACGTTGCTGGTCTGGCTGATCAAATCCGGTCAGGTTCCGGCGCCGCGCTCGCTGACGGTGTTCTATGCCGACACGCGGATGGAACTGACGCCGCTGGCCATCGCCGCCGCCCAGATCATGGACGAGCTGCGCGACCTCGGTATCACCGTTCACGTCGTGCGGGCGCCGTTGGACAAGCGGTTCTTGGTCTACATCCTGGGCCGTGGCGTGCCGCCGCCCAACAACAACACGCTGCGCTGGTGTACCCGGCAGATCAAGATCGACCCGATGGGGGCGGCCGTCGCCGAGTTCCTGGACGATCTGGAGCGCAGGCACAACGGCGGCCCCACCCTGGACGGCGCCGAGCCGTCACACCAGAAGCCGTTCCTGATGATCACCGGCGTCCGCCAGGGCGAGAGCGCCATGCGTGACCGCCGCATCGAAATGTCATGCAGCAAGGACGGCGCGGAATGCGGCCAGGGCTGGTATCAGAAGACGCTACCCGACGCCAAGGGCGTACGCGGTCGCATCGCCACCCTGGCACCGCTGCTGCACTGGCGGGTCTGCCATGTCTGGGAATGGCTGAAGCATTGGGCGCCGCTGGCCCAATACGGCGACTGGTCCACCGCCATGATCGCCGACGCCTACGGCGGTGACGAGGCGGAGGAAGTCAACGCCCGCACCGGCTGCGTCGGCTGCCCGCTGGCCAGCAAGGATACCGCGCTGGAGACCGTGCTGCGCAATCCCGCCTGGGCCTATCTGGAGCCGCTGACGGGCCTCAAGCCGCTGTATCGGGAACTGCGTCTGGCAAAGAACCGTCTTCGCCAGCCCGGCGGGGAGCGCCGCAAGGACGGCTCCCTGGCCAAGAACCAGCAGCGCATGGGGCCGCTGACCTTCAAGGCTCGCCTGATGGGGCTGGAGCGGGTGCTGGGCATCCAGGCCGAGGTGAATGCCGCTGCCGCCCGCCTCGGCCGGCCGACCATCGATCTGCTGGACGGTGAAGAGGAAGCCAGGATCCGGGAATTGATCGCCGCCAAGACGTGGCCCGAGGGCTGGACCGGGGAGGAGCCGACCGCAGACGTTCCGCTGCCGGCCTACTTCGCGGACGGCACCATCCAGGAGTTGCTGGTATGACGCCCCGCTCCGCCTTCGTCGCCCCCGACCAGGTCTCCGTCTATCAGGTCGCCGGATGGACCATCGTTCCGGGAGAAAAGCGCAAGGTCGGCCCCGGCGTCTGGCACGTGCTGATGGCGGCGCCGCCGCGTCTGCCGATGTGGTGGCGCCTGCGGGTCCGTCTTGGCCTTGGTGGGGCTTGTTCGGCGATCAATGTACACGGTTGCGAAAACAAGCCCGCTGACCGGGATGCGGCCCCTTCCCTGGGGGAGATGGTGCCATGAGCAAGCCGCGCCGTTTCACCGACGCCCAGTTGGACGAAACCCGTCGGGCCAATCCCATCCTGGAGGTCGCCGGCAAATACACCAAGCTGACGGCCCGGTCCAAGCGCTTTCATGAAGGGCTATGCCCCTTCCACAACGAAAAGACCGGATCATTCCAGGTCTATCCGGACGAGGGCCGCTTCGTCTGCCGGGGCTGCGGCCAGAAGGGCGACGTCATCAAGTTCTGGATGGAAAAGAACAACCTGTCCTTCGTCGACGCGGTCAAGGAACTGCGCGAGGGCAAGGGACTGGCAGACGATCCCGAGGCCGCCGATGAAGCCCACCAACGGGCGGTGGACGCGGAAAAGGCGCGGGCCGTCTCTGCGGAGCGGCGCCGGCGGTTCTCGCTCGACAAGGCGGTGGACCTGTGGCGCCAGCGCCTGCCTGGCGCCGGATCTCCGGTCGAAACCGCCTATTGGCCGTCGCGCGGGCTATGGGTGCCGGTGCCGTGGAACATCGGCTATCTGACCGAGGTGGAATATTGGTGGACCCATCCGGTCACCGAGGTTTCGCGCGTGCTGGCCGTCACCCCGGCCATGGTCACCCGCATCGATCACCCGGTGACGGCGCGCTTCATGGGCGTGGTGGTGACCCATCTTCGCCCCGACTGCGCCGGCAAGGCCGAACTGTTCGATCCGCTGACCGGCGAGAGCCTGAAGGCCAAGAAGGTCTGGGGGACGGCCTGGGGCGGTGCCGAGCGGTTCATGGCGCCGGGCGAATGGTTGGGCGTGGGCGAGGGGCGGGAATCGGTGTTGTCGGTCCACCAGGGGGCGCACCGCCTGCCCGAGGGGCATCCGTGGCACCGCATCCCCGTGTGGGCCGCCGGCAGCTTCGACAATCTGGTGGGCGGCTGGAAGGGGCGCGGCCCCCGCCACCCCCGCTTCCCCGACAAGTGGCTGCCCGGCACTGAGCCGGACATGGACCGCCCCGGCATCGTCATCCCGCCGGGGGTCAAGGGGATCGTCCAGATCGAGGACAACGACATGGCCGACCCCGAGGCGGCCGAGGCCAAGTACGCCATGGGCGCCGCCCGCTGGCGGGCCATGGGGATGCAATGCGTCCGCCTGCCGGCGCCGCCCGGATGCGATTTCAACGATCTGCTGCAGGGGAAGAAATGACCGAACAGCCGCGCAAAAGACCCTGCGACCGCCGTCCGCTGGAGACCACCGTGGTGATCTGGACCGACCCCATCAGCTATGCCCAGCACCGCATCGTCGTGGGTGTCGGCGTCGACCTGGATACCGGGCGGGTGAACGAGGTATTCGGCAGCCTGGAAAAGCCCGGCTCGCTGCTGGACCTGATGCTGGCCGAATCCTGCCGCTCGCTGAGCCACGAACTGCAATGCGGACGGTCTCCGGCCGAACTGCTGCCCCGCTATCTGACCACCCATGACGGGATGCCGATGACGCCCATGGGGGCGGTGATCGCCCATCTGGCGTCCCATTGCGGGGTAACGCCGTAATGGGCCATCCAGGAGACAGCATCATCGCCCAGGGATTGGCGGCGGCGGCGGACACGCTGGACCATACGTTCGGCGATTACGATCCCGACGATCGCGGCGGCCAGGGCGGTGATGGCGGCGGCGATCCGCTGCCCGATGATTGCCAGGTCCGACCGCTGGGCCATATGGACGGCACCTACTATTTCGCCGACCCGGAAGGCCAGATCCGCGAATACCGCCGCCTGGGCGAGGCGGAGCAGATTTCCCTGTTCCTTGGCCGCACCAACTGGCTGGTGCAGAACTTCGCCGACCGCAAGGGCAACAAGGCGTGGAACGTCACCGAGGCGGCCTCGCGGCTGATCAACGCTGCGGTGCGGGCAGGGTGGTATGACGGCGACGCGGTGCGCGGGCCAGGCGTGTGGTGGGAGACGTTCCCCGAGGTGGACGGCCTGCCGGGGGCGATCATCATCCATTACGGCGACCGCCTGCAGCGTGGTCATTTCATCGATGACGGCGACGGCCAGCCGCGCCTGCGCCTGGAAGTTCCGATCTCGGCCGGGCGGCGCATCGGCCGCCACCTGTACAAGGCGGTGCCGGGGGAATGCCGGCCGGCGAACCAGCCCGCCACCGAGGCCGATGCGGAGCGGCTGGAGCGTTTCGTCGGTACGTGGAATTTCGCTAAGGGAGAATGGGACGCGCGGCTGGTGATGGGCTTCCTGTCCCTGTCGTGGATGTCGGGCCTGCTGAGCCGTCGCCCCATGGCCTTCCTGCAGGCCAAGCCCGGCGCCGGCAAGTCGGCGCTGGTGACGCTGATCCAACTGGTCAACGGCCGAGCGTGGCGGCGCGAAACCTTTACCGGCCCCGGCCTGCGCGACGAACTGGAACGTGCCCGCTGCGCCCGGCCGCTGCTGCTGAACGAGGCCGAGGCGAAGGACGACAACCAGCGCTTCGAAAGCGTGGTTGAGCTGATGCGTTACAACTACACCGAGGGCGAGGGTGCCAGCACGGTGTATGGCCGGCGCACGGTGCCCACCAGCTTCCTGGCATTCCTCGCCGGCGTGCTGCCGCCCCCGGTGCGCGAGACCGACGGTTCGCGCCGCATCGTCATCAAGATGCTGCCGCTGTCCGCATCGGACGAGGACGTACTGGACTTCGATGATCGTCTTGCGGCCATGGCCGCGCTGGGGCCGAAGCTGTATCGCCGCGTGTTGTGGAACTGGGGGCGCTGGCGGCAGACGTGGCGGGCCTATGCGTTGGGCATGATGAAGGCCGGGTTCCAAAAACGCGACGTGGACACCTGGGCCACGGTGATTACCGGGTGGGATCTGCTGCGCTGGGATGATTTCGACCAGTCCCGGGTCAAGCAATGGCTGGACGTGATCTCGCCCGACACCATGGAAAAGCCGCTATCGGCGCCGGAAAGCTGCCTCGTCCATCTGCTGACCTATCGCATCGACGAATGGGCGGGCGGCGGCAAGCGAACCATCGGCGAGCATCTGGCCGAGGCGCTGGAGCATATCGCCGGCAGCCATCTGCGCAACGAAGCCCTGCGGGGCGTCAAGCGGTTCGGCGTCACCATCATCACCCTGGGCGGAACGAAGACCGCCAGCGGCGAGACCATGGGCGGACAGGATTACATTGCCATCGCCAAGGCCCATGGCGGGCTGGAGACGGTTTTCCGGGGGACCGACTTCGTCGGTGGCGGTTGGGCCACCGCGCTCAAGGATCTGGACGGGGCGGACGATTCCCCCGTCGCCATCCGGCTGGGCACAGGTGCGGTCAGCCTGGGCCGCAGCGACGGGGACAAGGAACTGCGCTCGCGGCAGTTCGTGCTGATCCCGGCCGAGTACCTGAGCCATGACGCGGTGGCAGCAGTGCAGCCCAGCGGGAAGATCGGGGAGCTGGGCGATGACGAATGACCTCTCCCCCCGCACCCCCCTCTGTCTTGAAGGCGGCGGGCGTCGCCGTGCCGGGGCTGTACCGGGGGCTGTACCGGGGTCAACGCCTTGGGCAAAAAGGGTTTGCGGGGTGTCGCTGCCGGGTCGGTACACCCGGAACGGGGGAAGTCTCACGCGCGCATATGCGGGCGCAGGCAACTTCTCTTCTTCTCTTCTCTGTTCCAAGTAGGGAAAAGGAAAAAGAAATGGCGGGAGATCAAGCGGTTAAGGGTGGCACAGCCCCCGGTACACCCCCGGCACGGAAGCGTACCAGGGCGCGGAAGGTCAAGGTCATGTACGCAACCAAGCAGGATGCCGCCCGGGCTGCTGAACTCCCTCCTTTGGAACCCACTACCGACAGGGTCACAGTCAAGCGGGTGGACGGTATCGCCGGAAAGGGCCGTGCCACCAAGGTGGTTGATGATGGTGACCGCAAGCCGGAAGCCGCTCCGGGCGAGGGGCTGGGGGTGCTGGGCCTCTATGTGGTCGCCCGGTTGCGGGAGGCGGGGAACACCCTGACCCTGATGCCCGGGATCGGTGGCGGATATTCCGAACGCGAATTCCCGCTGCCCGATCCCGAGGCCATCACCAGGATGGACGAAGTCCTCCAGGTCTGGATGGGGTGGTGCCGGACCATGGACGAGCGACGCCTGCTCGGTTGGTTCATCGCCGGCCTGTCCTGGCGGAAGGCGGCCAAGAAGGATCCGCACCGCCGCAGCCACGAAACTCTGCGTAAGGCGTTCGGCAAGGTCATCGAGTATCTGGTCCAACAGGTTGAGGCGAAAGGTCACATGCCTCCCAAATGGCTGTTGACAGAATTGGCAAAAAGGGGGTAGTGGTTAGGCACCATAGTACACAAGCGCCCGGCGGTAACCCCGTCGGGCGTTTTGCGTTATGGGCCATGGACGTTTCCTCCCCGCCTACCGCCCCGCCCTGGCTCATGGCCTTGGCGGGGCGGGACTTTAGGCAGGGGGAAGCATCATCACCCCCACCCTTCGGGTCCTTCCCTCCCCCCCATGGGGGTATACGGGCGGCAAGGCCGTCGGTGTTTTCCAGTGTTGCGGATTTCCTGTTGTCGCAACGTTGCGCTGGGTCAACACCCCGCAACGCGCAACGGCAGGACGAAAAACCTAGTGATTTCATCACAGTAAACAAGCGAGGCGACCATGGCGGAACCCGGCGAAAAGCTTGTCGGCGTGAGCCAAGCCGCCAAAGCGCTCGGTATCGACAAGGCCAACGTCAGCCGCTGGATCAAGAAACATCCGGAGCTGAACCACAGACCGGCCGGAGGCCCCCCGCAGCTGTACGTCTCCGAGCTGCGGCAACATCGTGCTGGAAACCTGGACGAAGTGAAGGCGGCCAACGCCATGGCCGCCACCCAGGACGAACAGCCGAAAGCGTTGGCCCCGGCCGGAAGCCGCAACGAGAAGCGGGCGGAACTGGACGACATCCGGATCACCCGCGAACGCCTGGACCTGGAAGAACGCCTGGGCGTCATCTGCCCGGTGACCCAGGCGGAGGATGCCGGCCTGGAAATTGGGGCCATGCTGCAGGAACAGCTGGCGACGCGGAACATCAGGCTGGCGGACACCCTGGCCCGCCTTGCCGACCCCAAGGACGTGCTGGCCCATCTGGAGGCCGATGACACCCGCCTTCTGAAGGCCCTTGACCATGCTGCTGACCGAAAACTGCGAGGCGTCGAAAGCGCCAACGAAAGCTAGCGCGGTTTCCGGGCTGGCTGATGGGGCCATGGCGGTGTGGCGCGGCTTCAAGCGCGGCATCCAGCGCAAGGAACCCATGCGCCCGTCGGTGTGGGCGGAGCATCGCCGCAAGGTGTCGGCGGATTCTGGTTCGCCGTTCCCGGGCGATTGGAGCAATGCCCTGGTCCCCTATGCGGTGGAGATCATGGACGCCGCCGCCATGGAGGACCCTTGCGAGGAAGTGGCGCTGCCGAAGTCGCACCAGATCGCCGGCACCGAGATCCTGGTCAACGTGATCGGCTACTACATCGACCAGGTGCCGTCGCCCATGGCCTATGCCGGCCCCTCGCTGGAATCGGCGCTGGACTTCGTCAAGGACAAGTTGAACCCGACCATCGACGCCTCTCCCTTCGGCGAGGCGGTGCGCGAGGCCAAGAGCCGGGACGAGGACGGCAGCACCACCACCCGCAAGCGCTTCCGGGGCGGCAGCTTGCGCGTTGTCACCGCCAGCAGTGCCAAGGGGCTGAAGTCATACTCGGCGCGTATCGTCCTCGGCGACGAGATCACCGAATGGCCGGACGACGTCGATAAGCAGGGTGACCCCATGGCCCTGCTAGAAAAGCGCACCACCTCCTGGGAACGACGCGGCTTCAAGAAGGTCTGGTGTTCGACGCCCGGCTTGAAGGGAACCTGCCGCATCACGGCAAAGTACGAGGCATCGGACCAGCGCAGGTACTACGTTCCTTGCCCCCATTGCGGGGCCTACCAAGTGCTGACTTGGCCGAACTTCAAGACGTCCTCGGAGGTGGCGCCCTACGGCGCTTACTTCCTGTGCGCCAATCCCCATTGCGGCGGCGTGATCGAGCATTTGCACAAAGAGGCGATGCTGGCCGCCGGGCACTGGATCAAAACCTATCCTGGCGATGACCGCCCGCCGCTGTGGTTCGAACCCCAGGATCTGGCGAAGCACAAGGCCCGGCCTCGGCGGGGCACCATCGCCGGCTTTCACCTCTGGCAGGCTTACAGCCCGTTCAGCTCGTGGGAGAAGATCGCGAAGGAATGGTTCGATGCCAAGGACAACCTTGGCCGCCTCAAGGACTTCGTCCGCCAGGTGCGCGGCGAAGCCTGGGAAGAGGCGGTTGACGTCCCTGCCTGCGAAGAACTTCTGAAGCAACGCGAGGACTTCCACCTCGGACAGATCCCGCTGGGAGCGCTGTTCATCACCGGTATGGCGGACGTGCAGCACAACCGCATAGAGTACGGCGTCCTGGCCTGGGGACCTGGCCTGACCTACTGGCTCATCGATAAGGGCGTGCTGCTCGGAGATCCCGCCCAGATGGAGGTGTGGAGGGCGCTGGATCGGGTGGTGGCCAAGCGTTATCCGGATCAGCTGGGGCGCATGTGGCCCATCGACGCGTTTGGCTGCGATGCGGGCTACATGACCCACATGGTCTATCGGTGGTCTACCGTTCAGGTGGGGACCGTCGCCAAGTTTGCCATGGATGGCCGCGACGGCTGGAAGCTTCCGCCGCTCGGTAGCCCGACGGCGAAGGACGTCACCTGGGAAGGCAAGAAGATCGGCACGGCCATGCTGTGGCCGTCCGGCACCTGGGGCATGAAGAGCGAGCTGTATTCCTCGCTTCGCCTGACCATCCAGGGGGGCGACCAGGACGGCCGCTACCCCATCGGATACGGCCATTACCCGGACGCCTGCGACGAAGCCTACTTCAAGCAGCTGACCGCCGAGCACCTGAAGAAGGGCTACGACAAGTTCGGTCGCCCGGTCATGGTCTGGGTCAAGCGGGTGAAGGACGATCCGAACGAGGGTCTGGATATCCACGTGGGTTCCCGCGCTCTTGCTCACCATCTTTCGGACGGCCTTACCCCGGACGAATGGGCGGCGCTGATCGCCCAGCGTTCGGCGGCCCCGGCAGACGCCCAGCACCAGCTGGACCGCTACTGGTCCGGGCTGCTGTCCGGTGGTGGTCCAGAACCGGCCCCGCCGGATCTGGAGCCAACGCCTGCAGTTCAAGAACCAGAAATCGACGAACCAGACCATACCGCCGCCCAGGACCACCGGGGCGGCGGCTCCACTTCCGGCGGCCTGATTGATGCCGATCGTGCCGCTGATTTCATGAGGAAATAGCGATGCCAATTCGCCCTGGAGCATTTGAAATGGTCAATTTCCTCAACAGCTTGGTTGATCTCGATGCAACCGCTCTGCAAGCGCTCGTTGAGCATCGCGTCCTCTGTAGTCCGGAGTTGGCTTCCCATCCCACCGTCCAGGTTGCTGTGGGCCTCGGGGCTGAACACCGCGTCGGCTTTCTCGGCGTGGTGAACGGCTTTTACGGCACCTATGACGACGGACCCAAAGCCGGATGGGGTCCCATATCGGCGATATTTGACGGCGGAAAGCTGGTCGGCTTCCGGATGACCGAGGGTGATGAGCAATGAACTGGACCAATGAACACCTTGCCCAGGTTCGGCAGGCCCGCCTTGATCTGCTGACCCGCGCCGAGGTGAAGGTGCGGTTTCCGGATGGATCCGAGGTCACCTATCAGGGTCCCGAGGCCGCCGACCGCCTGGCGGCGCTGGAGGTGGAAATTTCGTCCCAGATAGCGGTTTCCTCGCCCGGATCTCCGCGTTCGACCTGGGTCCATTTCAGCAGGGGATAGGCCATGTCCGACAAGCTCAACGTGTTCGAGCGGGCGTTGGCGGCTATGTGGCCGAATGTGGCCCTGCGTCGCTACGCCGCCCGCCAGATGCTGGGGATGGTGACGCGCGGCTATGATGCCGCCCAGCCGCCGCGTGGTCGCCCGCTCCCGGCGGGCCGCTCGGGAAATGCCGATCTTTCCCAGGCGCTGGTCCGCATGCGGGACAACGCCGCCGACCTGATGCTGAATGACCCCTGGGCGAAGAAGGCTCGCGCCGAGATCCAGTCGGCGTATGTCGGAACCGGTGTCATGCCCACGGCCGCCACATCGTCGGCGGCGCTGAACGCGGTGCTGGATGATTACTGGTCGAAGCATTTCGTCCACACCGCTGATTTCGATGACCGCACCACCGTTCACGGCCAGCAAAGCCAGATCGTCAGCATCTGCGTTCCACGCGGTGACCTTGCCATGGTGCGGCGCTGGGATCCTGATCTGGAGGTTCCGGTGCAGATCCAGGTGCTGGAAGGTGACCATATCGACCACACCAGGAACCAGCGGTTCGCTGATGGCTCCCGCATCGTTCAGGGCGTCGAGTTCAACGGCAAGGGCAAGCGGGTTGCCTATTGGCTGCACCCGGAACATCCCGGGGAAAACTGGCCTTTGGCGTCGGGCCGGGGATGGCAATCGGTCCGGGTTCCGGCCTCCGAGGTCTATCACGTCGGTAAGGCGGAAGGCCGCAGCGGCATGGTGCGTTTCCCGCCCTGGCTGCACGCGGTGACGGTCACCTTGCGCGATATCGGCGAGGCGACTGAGGCCGAGCTGTGGCGCTTCAAGGTCCAGGCGCTGCTGGCAGTGTTCATCGAACAGTCCGGCCTGAAGACCGGTGCCGACCAGCTGGGGGTGACCAAACAGGTGGAGGACAAGATCATCCAGACCTTGGGTCCTGGCATGGTCCATTACCTGCGTCCGGGCGAGAAACCCAATATGCTGACCCCGCAAGCCGCCGGGGGGCTGAAGGACATCATGAGGTTCTTTGCCCACCGCACCGCTGCTGGTGTCGGCGTCCCCTATTTCCATCTGACCGGGGACCTATCAGAGGCCAACTTCGCCAGCTACAAGATCGGCCAGATCGGGTTTGGCCGCATGGTCGAACAGGATCAGGAACACTGGCTGATCCCCCAGGTCTGCCGCACCCAGTGGCGGTGGATGGTCGACGCCCTGTTCCTGGCCGGAAAGATCCCGCGTCGGGATTACGGGGTGGCGTGGACGCCCTCCCCGTTGCAGGAGGCGGACGAGTACAAGGCGGCGCTGGCCGCCCTGGTCCGCATGCGGTCTGGGCAATCCGACCCACAGACCGAGATCAAGCGCCTGGGTTACGACCCGCGCGAGGTTCTCGCCAAATGGGCCGCCTTCATCCAGGACGTGGATAAGGCCGGTCTGGTTTTCGACAACGATCCGCGCCGCACCAGCCAAGCGGGTGTCATGCAGGCCATCAACCAGCTTGACGAGCTGGGCAAGGACGGTGCTGGCAAGCCCCAGGGGGAACAATGAAAACCCATACCTCTCCCGGCGCCCTGTTGACCAGGTCCGCCGGACAATCCGTCATTCCCCAGGCCGAGCGCCGGGACATGACCCTGCAGATCCGCGCCGAGCCGATCAGCAAGACGGCTATGAACGCGGAAAGCCGCACCATCGACGTCGTCTGGTCCACCGGCGTCGGCGTCAAGCGGTACGACTACGAAAACGACTGCTACTACCAGGAGGAGCTGTCGCTGGACGCCGGCCATGTGCGGCTGGCCCGGCTGAACAGCATCGGCAAGGTGCTGGACAGCCATCAGGCTTGGTCCGGCGTGCGGTCGATATTGGGCAAGGTGGAGGCCGGCAGCGCCAAGACGGACGGGAAAGTCGGAACCGCCCAGATCACTCTTGGCCGCACCGCCGACATCGACCCGGTTTGGGAACGCCTGGACCAGGGCCTGATCACTCACGTTTCCGTGGGGTACCGGGTCTACAAATACGAGGTTACGCGGAAGGACGGCCAGCTGCCGGTCTACCGCGCGGTTGACTGGGAGCCGGTGGAAATCTCCCTGGTCGCCATGCCGGCCGATCCGGACGCGGCGGTGCTGCGGTCCGAACACGCCGAAAAGTACCCCTGTGAAATCGTCAGCAGCGGCGCCGCCGCACAACACGAGGACAATAGCGACATGAAGACCCGTTCTTCCGGCGGCGGTGCGCCGCAGCCCCAGGTTCCCCCGGCCATCACGGTCGAGGCGAACGCCGATCTGACCCGTCAGCAGCCCCCGCCGCCGCCGCCGGCTCCTAGCGCCGACCAGACCCGCCAGCAGCCCCCGCCCTCGGCCCAGGGCCATAACACCGACACCGCCATCGGCCGCGCCGAGGCCCTGCAGCAGATGACCCAGATCCGCGACCTGGTCGGTGCTGCCGGCATCCAGGGCGCCGACGCCGAGCGCATGGCTTCGGACTTCTTCCAGCGCGGCGTGACGCTGGAAGGTGTTCGGTCCGCCCTGTTCGAACACGTCACCGGTCGTTCGGTGGTGCAGGGCATCACCGGGACCCAGACGCTGCGCATCCAGCAGGGGCGCTCGGGCGATGACCCCGAGTTCAAGCGCCATGCCATGTCCCATGCCATCGCGCTGCGCTTCCTGAACGCCAACGAGGTGGCGAGCCTGGAACGTCACCTGGGCAAGGACATGGACGCCGACCAGCTGAAGGCTGTGGTCGAGAACGCCCGCTCGTACAACAGCTTCTCCATCCTGGACATGGCGTCCGAGCTGCTGGAAGCCCGTGGCGACCGCCAGCCGCGCGGCGACCGCAACAAGCTGGCGCTGCGTGCCATGGAAACGGCGGACTTCCCCATCCTGCTGGCTGCGGCGGCGGACAAGATCCTGCTGCCGAAGTACCAAATCCAGGAAGTGACCTATACGCAGATCGCCTCCCAGCGCGATCTCAACGACTTCAAGGCCAAGAACCTGGTCCGCAAGGGCGATTTCCCGGCCTTCGAGCGCAAGATGGAGAACGGTGAGTTCAAGCGCGGCTCGTTCGGCGAGAGCAAGGAAGTTGCCAAGCTGGAATCGGTTGGCGTGGAACTCACCATCACCCGCGAGGCTCTGATCAACGACGATCTGGGCGTTCTTGCGGACTTTTCGGATGGTGTTGCCACCGCTGCCGCTGCTTACGAGAACGGCAAGGTGTGGTCGCTGGTCACCAGCAACGCCAAGCTGTTCTCGGACAACAAGGCGTTGTTCCATGCCGACCACGGAAACCTGGCGGATGCCGGCAACTATATCGGTTCCGAGACGGTGGGCGAAGGCCGCCGCGCCGTTCGCACCCAGAAGAACGACAAGGGCCGCCAGCTGAACACCAAGGTCAAGCTGCTGGTGGTGCCGGCCGCGCTGGAAACCAAGGCGGACCAGTTCACCAACCCCTATGTCTTCCCGGCAACCGGTGAGACGTCGGTTCCCGAATCCCTGCGCCAGCTGCAGGTGGTGACCGAAGCCCTGCTGGACGCGGACAGCGAAATTTCCTGGTACCTGTTCGCCGACCCGATGCTGCTGCCGTGCATCAATTACGGCTGGCTGTCGGGTAGCCAGGGTCCGCAGACTTACTATGAGACCAAGCCGGGCCGCGGCATCGAGTTCTTGGCCTTCGAGGACTTCCACGCCTCGCTGGTGGACTACCGTGGCGCCTACAAGAACCCCGGCAAGGCTTAAGCCTTTCGCCACTTTCACCGGCCCGGGGGAATAGCATTCCAGACTGGGCGAAAATCAGACGATAAGGGCGACCGAGCCGGCGCAGCCTGCATCCTTCTGGATGCCGGCGAAGCCGGCGGGGGCCGCCCTTCGTCATTTCTTGCGAGGAAAGCATGAAGAATCTCATTCAGCCGGGCGAGCGGCTGGACGTTGCCGCGCCCTATGCCCTTTCCCCCGGCGAGCCGTTTGCCGTGGGTGACCTGTTCGGCGTCTGCTCGGGCGTCGCCTCTGCCGCCGGCCAGCTGGTTGTCATGTTCCGCGAGGGCGTCTTCGAGTTGCCGAAGGCGTCCGCCGACGTGATCGCGGTTGGCGACAAGCTCTATTGGGACGCCGCCAACAAGGTGTTGACCGGCAAGGCCATCGGTCAACGCTGCGCCACCGCCGTGTCGGTGGCCGGTGCCGGCGCCACCACCGTGGTCGCCGATATCGAGGGCACGCTGGAAGGCACCACCGCCTCGCCGAACGAGGTGGAAATCGCGCTGAACCTGGACTTCGCCGACGTCTCGGCGGCCAGCAGCCAGTTCGTGGCGAGTCCCATCGCCGGCACCATCAAGCGCATGGACGTGGTGATGCAGGGCGCCATTGACGTCAATACGTCCTTTGCCGCCAAACTCGGCGGCGTGGCGGTGACCGATGGCGCCGTCAGCGTGGTGGCTGCCGCGTCGGCGGCCGGCACCAAGGCGTCCGCTGTTCCGACCGCCGCCAACGCGGTGGCCGCCGGTGGTGCCATCGAGGTGGCATGCGGCGGCGAGGGAAGCGCGGCGGTCAAGGCCACCGTCACGCTGCACATCGTCGGCTGACCAGAATAGCGGCGGGGGAAACCCCGCCGCCTTTTGGCGTTTCTGGAGGTCGCCATGCCTGACCCCTTCATCACGGCGCGGGACATATTGTTTACCTGCAATGCCCGCGCCAAGGATGGCCTGTACCGGCCGCAATCTGGTGACCCGGTGCCGGTCCGGGTGATCCTGGAAGACCCGCCCAAGGATGGCCTGCAGGCATTCGAGCTGCAGGTAAAGCCCTCGGTTCAGGGCCAAGTGGCGGCCAAGCAGGCGCGCATTCTCCGCTCGCAGTTGGCCGAACCGTCCAGGGATGGGCGGATCGAAGTCGGCGGCAAGTCATATCCCCTGGTCAACAATGGCTGGGATCTTGACACGCTGGCCGATGAATGGGTCATCCGTCTTGGGAGGCCGACATGACCGAACCCTGCCGTGAACAGGTGGCTGTAGCCTTCTCGGCCCGCATCGAAACCCTTGGTCAGGGGGCATCCCCTGCCATCACCGGACTGACGGTGGAACGCGAACGCTCGGACCCGGTCACCCCCGACGATATGCCGCTGATCGCGGTGTACGATGGGGATCAGGTCCCCGCCCCCAACTTTGCAGGGGAGGACGGCTGGGACCTTTCTCTGGTTGTCCAGGGTCTTGCCACCGGCGCCACCGCCTTGGAAGCCCGGCAGGCTGCCAACCGCATCGAGGCGCATGTCCTCAAAGTCGTGATGGATCCTGCCGGTGACCCCACTATGGGAATCGGCATCCGCGATATCCAGCCCGAGGCCGAACCACGGCCTTTGGCTCTGGTCCCCGATGGTGACGCGCCGTCGGCGGCTTTTTCCCTGGCCTTCACCGTGTCCTATGCCACGGCCGAGGGCGATCCCTTTAACTTCGCCTAACACAAGGATGTGACATGGCAAGAACGCCCCAACCGTCGACAATGCCGACGGAAGCCCCCGTGCTGCCCGCCATCGGCGGCAGCCGTACCCTGGAAGACATGGAGCTGATCGCCCACGGCAAGCTCGACGCCTTCCCCGCCAAGGCGGCTGCCGATCCCGGCCCCGCCCCCGAAGCCCAGGCGGCCACGCCGTCCCAGACCCAGGAGTAAGCCAATGAGCGAGTATCTTACTCGGAACCAGCAGGTATCTGCCAAAATCCAGGCGGATGCCGAGGTGGCGGTCACCCCCGATCCGGTGGCCGATGGCTTGCGCGTGCGCCAGTCTGTCAAGGTCAACACCACCGCGCAGGCCATCAGCACCGACGAAGCGCGCGGCGGCCTTGACCAGAGTCCCAGCCTGGTGGGCGCTACCAATCGCGAAATCCCCCTGGCCTTCTACCTGCGTGGCTCGGGCGCGGCCGGCACCCCGCCGGAATACGACGTGCCCCTGCGCATCGCCGGCATGAGCGCCATGATCATCGCCGCGCCGGTCACCGGCAACGCTCAGGCCGGAGCCGTCGGCTCCATCACCTTGGCGGCGGGTGCCTCGGGAGTGACGGATGCCTATAAGGGTACGGTGATCACCATCGACAGCGGCACCGGCCTCGGCCAGGTTCGCGTCATTACCGGCTATAACGCCACCACCAAGGTGGCGACCGTCACTCCCGATTTCGACCCGGCGCCCGACGCCACCAGCGTCTACACCATCGCCCCCGGCGTGCTGTACCGCACCATTTCCACCGGCCTTGAGGCGGCTACCATCTATCGCTGGCAGCATCGCACCGACGGTACCGGCTCGCGGCTCAAGAAGCTGTGGAACTGCACCGCCGATCTGAGCCTGACCATCCAGAACGGCCAGCCGCTGGAGGCCACCGTCACCGCCAAGGGCATCTTCAGCGAAGCCATGCCGCATGAGGATGTTACCAAGCCCTCGGCCAAGACCTTCGCCACCTTGACCCCGCCGATCCTGAAGGGGGCGAAGATCTTCTTGGGCGGCAAGAAACTGAAGCTCAACCAGTTGTCCTTCCAGCTGGGAACCGATCCGCAGATGGTGCCCGATCCGACCTCCGATTGCGGCTATTCCGGCTCGCAGATCACCAATCGCGCCGCCAAGGGGAATTTGGACGCGGCGTTGACCCTGAAATCCACTCGTGACGCCATGGCCGATTGGCTGACCGGCGCGGTCAAGCCGTTGTGGATTGCCACCCCCGGCGCCGCCGGCAATCGCGTCAGCCTGTTCTGGCCTGAGATCAACTACACCGGCAACCAGGAACAGGATGTGGGCCAGTTCGCCGGCGAAGGCGCCCCCTTCGAATCGGCCCAGCTGGACGGCGCCCTTTACATCTGGGTGTACTGACCATGGCGAAGTTGCTCAAACCGGGGGACGTGGTCCCCTTCACCCCGCCCGGCCAGGACCATTTGGCCGAGGGCAAACGGATCCGCTATCACCTGAAGGTGCCGGCAGTGCATGAGCGTCCGGGACTCAAGCGGGCGGTCTTGTCGGCGGGCGGCCGTCTCCATGCTCCGCTCACTCTCTGGCAAGCCTGTCAGGCTGCCTTGGTTGCGGTCTATGGCGATGACATTCCCGAGACTTTCACGGCGGTTATGTCCGAGGTCAAGGATGCGGGCCAAGCGGCTGCGGAGTCTTATTTGGCCTTGCCCGAGGCCAATGGTCCCGAGGCCCGCGCGGTGTTCACCGAAGCCGCCATGCGCTATCAGGCAAGCATGGCGGTGTTCGCGGTCGTGGCGAACGAGGTGGCGCCGTTTTCCCAGCAACTGGCCGATATGCTGGCCGACAATGCGGTGTATCACGACATCGTGGGCGTGGCGGCGTCCCGTCTGTTTCTGACGGGTTGGGACAATCTGTCCCAGCCGTTCAAGCGCGGCCCCAAGGGTGTCCCCGATGATCTGCTGGCTGTGATCCCGCCGCATCATATTCCCGCCATCGGTCATGAACTGGAGCGCCTGATGGCGCCGACGGAACCCGAAGCGGGAAACTCCGACTCGCCGTCGCCTGGTCCCTCCGAGCCGGGGACTTCGACGGTGTAGAGGAAGCCACCCTGGACCAGCCGTTGGAAGATGACGGTTGGGAACTGCCAGAGATCGGCTGCCCGGATCTGCGCGTCCACCCCATGTACCTGGTGGATGCGGATGATCTGGCTCTGCTCGATCTCTGGCACGCTTACAGGGGCAGGGACGGGGGAACATTCGCCACCATGGGTGGGGTTCTCCGCCTGCCGCCGACGCCTGGGCATCTGCCCTTTGACGGCGGTGTGGCCGATCAGCCGGCCTGCGTATGGGCTGCCTTCCGCATCATGGAGGCAGCCCATGCGGCCCTCACTCGCAACCGTGGAGGTAACGATGGCGGAGAAGATTAGCATCACCGCCAGCGTTACCGGCTCGGCGGACGAGCAGGTGGGGGAAATGAAGCGGCGGTTGGCGCGGGCGGTCACCATCGGCGTCACCGCCGCCACCGAGGGCTTAAAGACCGCGATGCGTCGCCAGTTAGCCCTGGGAATGTCCGGGGTCAATGCCGACAAGCTGGTCCGCTCGCGCGTCTATCCGGGCGGGGGGCGGACCAGCATCGGCGCCGCCGGAATGGTCTATCCAGCCGGGCAGAACGCAGAACGCTTGATTGCCCAGCATCACGAGGGCACGGTGATCGTGCCCAAGAATGGCGGTCGTTATCTCGCCATCCCGACCGGCTACAATAAAAAGAACGGCTGGCGCAAATCTGGCGACGGTCCGCTGATTACCGCCAAGCAGATGGCCTCCATGAATGGATGGACCTTCACCCGGCCAACCGCCGATGGGCGGGGTCTGGTCTGGTTCATCAAGGTGACCCAGGCCCAGCGCCGGGGCCGCAACGGCAGGGTCACCAATATGGCCTTTGCCGGCGGCATGTTCCTGGGGGGACGCATCAACGGCGATCTTGGCTCGGGTCGCGGGCGCCGGGTCAGCGGTATTCTAGAGGCCGGGGCGGTTCCCATGTTCATCCTGGTTCCCTTTGCCCGCATGCCCAAGGTGCTGGATTTCCACGCCCTGGCGCGGGAATGGGCGTCTCGGGTGCCTGACCTTATAGCGGCTGCGGATCAGGGGTGAGACATCATATTTCGCGATCCGTGTACATGGTTTGCGAAACAGCCCCGATGGCAGGTCTTTTCACTTTTCCCCATGCATGGCAGCATGCACCGCTGCAACCAGCGGAGGGGGGCGATGGAACAAGGCGCCTGCGTTAATCGCCACATGGTCAGGGAATGGTTATCTGATCGCCGCCATCTGCTGGAGGCGGCGCAAGCATCGGGAACCCTGGCTCGCACCCGCCTGGATCTGCGCGATGCGGTCGAAGTCGCGTTCCCGGATTTTCCCGAAGCCCAGCGGGATAAGCTATTGGAAACCTTTGATCAGGAAATTGAAGCCTTATGTTATGACCTTCGCCTTGCTACGGTCACCGTGCAGCAACAGGTGGAGCGAATACAGGTCCCGAAGAAGAAGGGGCCGAACCTGTTTCTCTGGTGGGTCTTCTGGCTGATCATCGCCCCGCCGATAGCGGCCTACATCTTCCGCTGACCATTTTCATCATCTCCCATCAAACCCCGCCAATGGCGGGGTTTTTGCGTTGGAGCCGTCAATGTCCAAGGATTATACCTTCCGCGTTTCCGGTGTCGGCGTCGAGCAGTTGCGCCGTGATCTTGACTCCCTCGGCCCCGCCGGGAAGAAGGCTTTCGATCTGTTGGCCCAGGCGGCGCCGGCGCTGGCTAGCCCATTGAACGCTGCCGGCGATGCCGCCGATAAGCTGCGCCAGCGCCTGGATCGGCTGGCCGAAAAGCAGGCTGCCGCCGCCCGCACTTCGATCAACCAGCAGGCCAAGGCCCGAGATGCCGAGCAGTGGGAGGCCATGCTGGTGTCCGAGGCCAAGGCGGCGGAACTTGCCGCCGCCGCCGATGCCAAGGTCGCATCTGCCCGCGCCAGCATCGCCCTGCAGGCCAAGGCCCGTCAGGCAGAGCAGTGGGAAGCCATGCTGGCCGCCGAAGCGCGTTCGGCCGAGGATGCCGCCCGCGCGCTGGCGCAACGCCAGCAGTCCGCCCAGCAGATGATTGCCACCTACGCCCCAGCCATCGTTCAGGCCAAAAGGCTGGACGATGCCCATAAGCAGTTGGACCAGGATCTCAAAGACGGGTTGATCACTCAGGATCACCACGCCGTGGCGATCCGCGAGGTTATCCGTCAGCAGAAAGAGATGGGCGATGTCAGCGGCCACAGCGCCGGACAGGTGCGCCAGGCTCAGGGCATCATCACCTCCAACCTGCTGAATATCGGCAATGTCGCCATTGCCACCAAGGGCAATCTGGCCTCCATGGTCACTCCGCTGCCGGATGTGATCTACGGCCTGCGCATGGCCGGCGGCGCCACCCTGGCCTGGGGGCTTGGTCTTGTCGGTCTGGCTGCCAGCTTGGCTCTGACCGTGGGCCGCGCCGCCTCTCTCAATTCCGAGCTGCGCCAGATGGCGGCCAATCAGGTCGCTTTCAACAACCGCACCTTCAGTCCTGACCAGGCGCAGGCCACCGCCCATGCCATGGCCGATAATTCGCCGTGGTTCAGCCGCTCTGATGCCGATAAGGCCATTGCCGAACTGAACCGCTTCCGCACCGTCTCTGCCGAGACCATGCGCGATATCCAATCCATTGCGGCAGACTTCGCCAAGGCCAGCGGTCAGGAACTGGATGCCGGCGCCAAGAACCTCGCCGAGTCCTTCGCCAAGGGCTATGCCGGTATCAAGGCGCTGAATGAAGTCTACGGCTTCCTGGATGCAGCCCAGATGGCCCGCATTCGCCGGCTGTCGGAAGAAGGCCGTCACACCGATGCCGCCCGTATCGCTCTGGAGGCTTTGACGCGGCAGATGCGCGAGGCCGCCGATCTGTCCAAGGGCGCGGCCTCCGAAGGTTTCCAGGAGATGGCGGCGGCGTGGAACAAGGCGCTCGACGGCATGGCGAACAGCCCGGCCATGAAATCGGTGATGGAATTCCTGGCTTGGTATGGCAGGGGTATTGAGCAGCTTACGACTCAAGTGACGGAGTATGACGCGGCGCAAAAGCGCCTCGCCGCCGCCCGTAATAATCTGGACGATGCCAAAAAGGGCGGGTGGTCTGCCACCTACGGACTGCGGACGGATTCTCGCCTGCGCGATGCTCAGGCTGAGTATGACGCGGCTGTTGCCGAGATGGATCGTCAAGTCGAGGCGGCCCGCGCCCAGGCGGAAAAAACTCGGGCAGGCGCAAAGGAGCAGGATGCTGCTGCCGCCGCACAGGCGCAGACAGCCGATAAGATCGCCGCCGACGAACTGACCAAATCCTACGGCAAGCAAACCGCCGCGCTGCTGTCAAACGCCGACGCTCGCGAGCGGTTGGAGATCGTGAACGCCGCGAATGAAAAGTTCCGTGACAAGCCCAATAGCGATTTGGAGAAGCGGGCCTTTATCGAAGGCGAATTGGCAAAGAAGCAGGCGGAACGGTTAGGGACCAGCCGCGAGGCGATCCGTGTATCCGAGGCCGAGGCCGCAGCGGCTGACCGCACGGCTACCGCTTTCAGCAAATCTGCCGAGGCCGGCTATGCCGAGCAGATTTCCGCCCAGGCCGGCGTCGTGTCTTTGACCAAGCGCATCCCGTTGGAGCGTGCTTTGGCCGAGGTCAAAGCCGACGTTGCCAAGCAGGTGGCGGTGCAACTGTCCGCCCAGGCCCAAGCCCAAGCTGGTTATGGCCGGGAAGAGGATGCGCTTCGACAAGTGGCCGCCGCCGCCTTGGTGTCGGCTGATGCCGAGCACGATGCTGCCGAGGCTGCCCAGGTAGCGGCTAAGTATGCCGATACCCTGGCTAAGGCCCGCGCCTCTGGTTCCGCCGAGGCTGTGGCGGCGGTGAAGCGTCAGATGGACACCGACCAGGCCCATCTGGCGGTGCTGCGCTCCATCAACGCGGTGGCCGAAGCTAATCGCCAGCTTCGGCAGGGCAAGAACGACATCTCCCTCTCTCAGCGTGAGATCGAGTTGATGCGGGCGGGCATCAAGCCAGAGGATCGCGATTCCATCCTGCGGTTTGAGCGCGATCGGTTGCGTATCCGCGAACAGGTCGCGGACATTCAGGACGAGGGGGAAAAGAAACGGAAGCAGTCCGAGTTAGAGGATCAGGCCGCCGATCTTGTGCGTTTGGACCGCGAAAAAGCATTCTACACCAAGGTGGAGCGGTGGGCTGAATCGAGCGCTGAAAACATCACCGAATTCATGGTTGATGCGTTGGAGGAGTCGGGCAATACGGGCGGGAAACGGATGCTGGAGGCGATCCGCAAGACCTTCCTCCATGCGGTAATCTCGCTCCCCATGACGGCCTTGGTCACCCCCATATTGACCCAGGGTATCTCCTATGCCGGCAGTGCCATTGCCGGAGCATTCGGCTATGGCGGCGGTAGTGTTCCGGCTGTGGCCGGTGGTGCTGTTGGTGGTGGTGCCGCTGCGGCCGGCGGCGGTTCATCCGACATGCTGGGCGCGGCCTCGCTCGGCTACCGCCTGGGGAGCCAGGGCAGCAGCTCTGGCCTGACCAATTCGATCAACGCCTGGGGCGCCAGCAATCTGGGGCTTGCGTCGGGCGCGGTTCCTTCGGCCATCACCACCTCGGGCGAGGTGGTGGCCTATGCCGGAACCATGACGGCGGCTGATGGCACGGTGATGGCCGTTACCACCTCTGGCGAGGTGGTACCGATCTCCGGCACCATGGCCGGCGGGTCAGAGGGTTCCTTGGGCGGAACAACCCTATCCGATGCGCTCGGCTATGCCGGTGCGGCCTACAACCTCTATTCAGCGTGGTCGACCGGCAGCGGTGCCCAGAAGGCTCTCACCACCGTGGGGGCCGCCATTGGCGGCGCGTTTGGCGGTCCGGCCGGAGCTGCGATCGGCTCCACCATCGGCAATCTTGTTGGCGGCTTGTTCCCAAAATCAAAGAAGGCTCCAACGGTAGCCGCCCAAATCGGCTACGAGACCTCGGCGGACGGCGTTATCGGCGCTGGCAATGCCGCCAGCTTCGGCCCGGTGCTTGGCCGAAGCGAATATAATTACTGGCAGACCGATCAGCCCATGCCGGGTTGGGTCAATGGCTGGGCATGGGCGACCAACGATGTTGCCGCCGGCACGGCCAAGCCGGTAATCGATACCCGCACCGCCATGGCGAAAGAAATCGGCGCCCTGGGATACCGTTATGGAGCGGACTTGGCCGGCCAGTCCTTCGTTTCCATCGCCCAAGACGGGAAAATGTCAGTCGCCGGCCGTTATGCCGACAACAGAAAGGACCAATACACCACCGAAACCGACCGCTGGGGAAACAACTTCTCGCGGTTTTACTATGATCCATCCAAGGATGGCGAGGCAGAAACGGCCCTGGCTCGGTTCCAGGTGTCCATGCTGGCCCGCGCCAATTCCGTCGCCAATGCTGACGTTCAAACCGCCGCCAGATCCATCGCCGGCGGCGGGTACAAGCAAGATGCGGCAGAGATCAATAAACTTCTGAGCTTCGCCGAAAATTTCGATGACGCCCTGGCGGTGATGTCTGGTGGGATTGCCGATTTCTCGGAAGCGGTAGGAACCCAGACTCGCAAGAAGGTGCTGGATACCACCAATCAAATCATCGAGTTCATCGACCAGACCAAGACCCTTGGTCTTGACGTTCCTGCGGCAACTGCTGCGACCAAGGAATACGTCAAGGTTCTTCTGGGGGTTAAGGACGTAGCCAAGCCACTTTCTGATGTTGAAAAAGCCCTTCAGGCTCTCGACGCGACCTACGCCAATATTCAGCCTTTGCTTGATTTGGCGGGTATCACTGATACCCCCGCCGCTCTCAAGGCTCAAGCGAAGGCAAATTTAACCCGTGGGTTTAACGAGTCCCTGGCCGATATGATTTCGGCCATCACCGATCCAGCATCACTGGCACGCAAGGCTGAGAACGAGCGCTATGCCCAGCAATTGGAGGACGCCAAGAAACTTGGCGCCGATCTTCAGAACGTGGAAGAACTCCATCGCCTGAAGATGTTGGAAATCAACAAGCAGGCTAATGCTTCAACTGTGTCGGCAATACAGTCCCAATACCAGGGGCTACAGGATTGGCTCAACCAGCAGACTTTGGGGAATACATCCTCGCTGACCACCCAGCAGAAGCTGGCCGAGGCGCAGTCCCAGTTCGGGTCCACTCTGACGGCGGCCCGGGGCGGCGACACCGAAGCCATCCAGCGGGTCACCCGTCTGGCCGATTCGGTGCTGTCACTCGGCGGTAACGCCTTGGGTTCTGGTGTTGATTATGCCGCACTCGAATCCTGGGTGCGGTCCAGTGTTTCAAGTCTGGGTCATGATTTGGGACTTCCCGGCTTTGCCGGCGGCACTTCGTCCGCCCCCCCAGGATTGGCCTGGGTGGGTGAGCGGGGGCGGGAACTGGTCCGGTTCCGGGGCGGCGAGCAGGTATTCACCGCCGGCCAGTCCGAGGTGCTTGCTCGATCCTTCGGCGGAACTGACGGCGGTGCCGCCGTGTCAGAGCTGCGGATGATCCAGCGCGGTCAACAGTTGCAGACCGCTGCACTGGTGGAAAACATCGCCCGGTTGGAGGGCCAGATCGAGGCCCTGCGCAGCGATCTGGCCCTTGATCGTTCGGCACAACGACTGGTGAGCTGACATGACTTTTGCGCCACTTACCGCACTGCCGCAGGCCAGCCTGCGGCGGTCCTGGGCGGCTTTTGTCTCCCAGGTCATGTCCACTTTAGACACCACAGATGTCACTTGGCTGATCGAGGTGGACGCCTACACCGGCCAGACCGGATCAAATCGCCTGCCCGGTGCCGCTTGGGGGTCTGGCCCGGTGGCATCCATGCCGCTGGGTAGCAGGCTGGACACCGGATTGGCGACCTTGCGCTACTCGGACACCGGTTGGATCGGAGAGCCGGGTGATCCGTTGATGCCGAACGTGCCGTATTGGGGGAGGTTGGCAGCGCCTCCCCGGTTTTCGCGATCCATGCCGGTGCTGCCGGAACAAACTCGCCGGCTCCAGGCTCAGTATGGCGAGGCGACCCTGTCGAACGGCGACGGCTTATTGGATAGCGTTGTTTCCAAATGGGCGGTTTCCGGCCGGCGGATTCGGGTGTTGAGGGGTCGACGCACCGTCCCCTATCACTCCAGTTACAATTCCTTCGTCACCACACTGGACGTGGTCGGGGTCGACTGGCAGGCCGACGGGATGACCGCCCGTATCGGCCTTAGAGACCGCGCATGGAGGCTGGAGGTCCCGCTACAGCAGCAATTGTATTTGGGCACCGGCGGGGCCGAGGGCGGCACCGAACTGAAGGGCAAGAGCAAGCCCATCACCATGGGCATCAAGCGCAACATACGGCCGGATCTGGTGGATACGGCAAATCTGGTGTTCAAAGTCCATGACGGCAAGATCAACGCTTTGTTGGCGGTGCGTGATCGGGCGGTACCTATCGCTGACGCCGGGGTGGACCATGCCAGCTATGCCGCCCTGGTGGCTGCCTCCATAACAGCAGGCACATTTCACACGTGTAAGGCCGAGGGGTTATTCCGGGTGGCCTTTCTCACCGATGGCGCTTTGGTTACGTGCGATGTCGAAGGGGACGTATTCGGCGGGGTTTATACCAATACCCATGCCGGCATTGCCCAGCGGTTGATGCTCACCCGCGCCGGCTTGCCGGCGGCCGATGTGGATGCTGGCAGCTTCGCCGCTCTTCCGTCCGGGCCATGCGGATTTCATTGGGGATCTGACCGGCCGGTGACGGCAGCCCAGGCGCTGGACGAGGTGCTGTCCAGCTGCGGCGGATGGTGGGGCCAGGATCGCTATGGCACCACTAGGGCCGGGCGTCTGGCGGCGCCTGCAGGAACGCCTGTTCTGGAGATCGTTCCCAAACTGATGCGGGGAGAGCCGAGTCGGGTCGCACTGTCAGAGGTCCCGCGCTACCGGCAGCGTGTGGCTTATCGGCCGTTGGGGATTGTCCAAACTGGCGCCGATGTGGCCGATACGGTCAGCCAAGCGGATCGACTGCTTTACGGGGAGTCCTGGCAGGTCGTGACGGCCTATGACGGTGCGGTACAGGCCCGCTATCCCCAGGCCGATGACCGACCTCCTCTGGTTTCCGGTTTCGACGCTGAGTCCGATGGACAGGCCCTAGCGGATTACCTTCATGCGCTGCACAAGGCTGATCGTCGCATGTTCCGGGTTCCTCTGGGTCCGTCCGGATATGCCACCGACTTGGGCAACATCGTATCGCTCGAATACCCCCGTCATGACCTCGCCTCTGCCCCGTCCTTCGTTGTCGTGGGCGTGGACGAGGATGGGGACAACGTCACCCTGACCCTATGGGGATGATCCTATGGCAAAAGCTGTCCTTTCATTCATCAACCATGTGGCTGACGCCGGGACCGCGCTGTCCACCAATTCAGAGGTCGACGGCCTGGGCGTTGGCAATCTGGGTCAGCGCTGGATCCAGCAAGTATGGCGGTCATCGACCGGGGTGGGGCGGTGGGTAAAGGCTGAATTTCCCACCGCTTGCTCTGTTGGCGTTGTAGCTCTGGCGATGCCCAGGTCTGGTTTTATTATTCCGCCAACAGACCTCCTCCGGCTGGAGATTTTTGACGCTGGAGGAGGGGGAATTTACGACACCGGCCCCGTTCCGTGCGGCATCGATCCGAGGCGCGGATATTGGTTTCATCGCCCTCCGGTCACCATCAGCGCCGGCTATTGCAAGGTCACCATCGAATCCTCGGCTCCTTACGTCCAAGCCGGTGTGCTATGGGCGGGAGAGGCCGTGCAGCCCAAGTATAATTTCGGCTGGGATTGGTCAACGGAATGGGTTGACGCCAGTCGGAAGGAGCGAGCGCCAAAATCCGGCGTGCTCCATGTGGATTCCGGTCCTCGGTACCGCCGGGTGTCTGTGGCCTTCAACAACGCCACCGCATCGGACGCGGACGCTTTCGAGGAAGGCGACATCATCTCCGGACATTCCGGCCAAATCCTGCTGTGTACCAACCCCGATGATTGGGCCAAGCGAACCTTGCTGGGCACTGCCGAGCATGTCTCCCCCATCACCCAGGCGCGGTTCCCGCTTTATTCAAAGCCCTATGTGATTGAAGAGGATCTTTGACATGGATGTTCTCGACCGTGTTCTGATAACCACCACCACTGTGGGCACTGGCACCTATTCATGCGGTGCAGCGATCAACGGGTATTTGGACCTGTCCGGCGCCGGGGCGATCAGCGGCCACCGCTATCCCTTCGTCGCTGTGGACTCGTTGGATAGCCCGACGCAATACGAAATTTTTGAGGGGGTGGCGACGTCTGGCAGTCCATGGACGCTGACCCGTGCTTCCATCAAAAAGTCGTCTTCGGGCGGTACGGCGGTCAATTGGGCGGCTGGGACAAAGTATCTGTTTTGTATCCCCCATGCGGCTCTGCTGGTGCTGTTTGACGAGAATGGCAAGCTCAACTTGCCGAATGTTCTCAATGAGGCCAAGGGTGCCGATCTCGCGGCGGCAGCCACCACCGACATCGCCAATGCCACCGGCAACTTCGTCGCGGTGACCGGCGCCGCCACCATTACCGCGTTGGGAACGGTCCAGGCTGGCGCCCGTCGGCGCGTCCGCTTCACCGGTACTCCGACGCTCACCTACAACGCCGCTAGCCTGATCCTCCCTGGTTCGCGCGACATCGCGGTCGAGGCTGGCGACGTCGCCGAGTTCGTGTCTCTGGGGGCGGGGAGTTGGGTGTGCATCGATTACCAACCGGCGGGACCAGGTCCACACTTCTACTCCCGCCGGCAGGTAGATTTCCTGATGCGTAAGGTTGTATCCGGCATCACCGCTACCCTGTGGTGGGAGCTGCGCTACGGCGATGCCTTACCGTCATGGATGACTTTTACTCGCGCCACGTCGGCCACCTACGTCAACGCCCTGGGACAGATCGCCACGGCGGCGGCGGGAACGCTGCGTTACGACTTCGATCCGGTGACCGGCGAATTTCTGGGCTGTCTGATCGAGGAAACGCGAACGAACCTGCTGACCTATTCCGCGCAGCTCGACAATGCCGCATGGACGAAAGGGAACGCCACCGTTATCGCTGATGCCGTCGCCGCGCCAGACGGGGTGACGGCCGCCGATAAGCTGGTTGAAAGCACCGCAAATGGACAGCACCAGTCCTATCAACAGGTGTCCATCGGCGTGGGCACGGCCCGCTGCTATTCGGTGTTCGTCAAAGCGGCCGGGCGGATGAAGGGTAACATCGCCATCGACAATGGCGGGGCAGACCTCGCACGGGTCACGTTTGACCTGAGCAGTGCCACTGTCGGAGCAGTAACTACTGGTGGGGCGATCACGGGGGTAACGTCCGGTATCCGGAGTTATGGCAACGGCTGGTATCGTGTCTGGGTCGCCGGTGTCCTATCGGGTGGCACTGTTGGAAATAACATACTGCGCATCGACGCCGGCGGGGGGGACAGCTACATCGGAGATGGGGCAAGCGGTCTTTACGTATGGGGCCAGCAGTCCGAGAACGGCCTGTTCCCAACTTCCTACATGCCGACCACGTCGGCCAGCGCGACGCGCAACGCCGACGTTCTAACGGTGGCGGTGGGCGGGATACCGTTCAATCCTGTAGAGGGGACCATCTACATCCACGGTGACATGCTGTCCATGACCGGCTCCCCGTGGATTGTGGGAATCGATGACAGCACTTCCAATAACAACATCCTGATCTATGCGACTGGCGGTACGCCCTATGGCTTTGTGAACGCCGGCGGCGTCAACCAGGCGAACGTATCGTCCGGCGTTACCGTGGCCGTCAATACGGCGTTCAAGATTGCCCTGGCGTTCAGGGCAAATGACTTCGCCATAGTCTCCAACGGTAACGCTCCCGGCGTCGACGCTGCCGGAAGCGTCCCGACAGTTACCACCGTGCGGATATTCGGCCATGGCCTCGGAACGCTGGGCAGCGGCCACGTTCGCCACCTTGCCATCTTCCCGCGCCGGCTGACGAATGCCGACCTTCAAACCATCACGAGCTGAGGCCACCATGATTGACCTATATCTCAAGGCCCAGTCCGAGGCCGCCATGAAGGCCGCGCTCCCCTGGATGGTCAACAGTGACGGAGAGTGGATTACCGCCAACCACCAGTGGGCATTCGACCCGGTTGGCCTGATCGTCCAGACGCATGCAACCCTCGACGCGGCCGGCAACGTGGTGGCGAATGCCGTGTTCCATCCCGGATGGCACGCCAACTTGCGCTTGCTGGACGAGGCATCTGCGCGACTGCATGAGGGCAAGGACTATTGCCTGGGCGCGCGGGAGGTCAATGCGGATGGATCGCCCGGCCCCGTCCTGTTCGGAGATCCGCCCTCCAACCCCGCGCGCGTGTGGTCATGATCGCCGTAATGTTTCTCGCCTTCGTCAGGGCGGCCTTTGGGGCCGCCCTTTTCTTTTGTTGGCGCTGTGGCGGCGGTCGCATCCGTCTAGAGCGCGCCGATCCGGCCGATCCTTGGATGGGGGAGTGATGGATACTATTGCCGAAACGCTGCAAGCTGGCGGCCCTGTCGCCATCATCGCCGCAATCATAGGACTGACCTTCGTCACCTTTACGCTAACGATCCAGCTACACCGCCTTGCGCCGGTGGTGGCCGCCTGGAAGGGCGGCAAGGTGCCCCCCGCTAATACGTTCGAGATCGACGACGATACCGCCATCGAGTTCGGAACGGCGCTAACCTCGGCGTGCGAGGTTGCGGCCATCGCTATCGACTATCAGCACCGCATCCGGCTGTACAACGATGGCGCCGAGGTGCTGACCGGCTGGTCCGCCGAACATGTCCTGGGCCAAGACTTGGCCTCGCTGATGCTGGCCGAGGACGCCCGTCATCACTCCGGTTTCGTTACGGCCTACCTGGATCGCTACAAGGCTGGCGGACCACGCCTCGCCGGCGACGTCCGGCCTATCCGGCTTCGGCATCGCGACGGCCACGTCATCCACGCCCGAGCGCGGCTGATCCACATCAACCGTGGCTCAAAGGTCATCTTCGCCTGGCTGTCGCTGGACCGCCTTGAAGGCTGACAAGCAACTAAGTTCTGCTCCCAGGCCCTGCCATCCCGGCGGGGCCTTTCTTATTGGAGGAAATACATATGAGCATTCGTCGCACTGCGGCGCGTGATGCCACGCGCCTGTCCATTTTTGCCGCCAGCGCAGCGCTGTTTCTTTGGCTGTCCAATTGGCTTCCCGCCGCCATCGGCGAGCCAGACCTGGCGGCATTCCTGTTCCGCGCGGCGCTGGTGCTGGTGGCGGCCTTCGCCACCCACCTGACCCGCCGTGTTCTGCTCCCCGACCTCGACATGGGCGATATCGGCAAGAAGGCCATGGCGCACCCCATCGGCGCCGGCATCGCCTTTGCCGGCCTGTGCGTGTTGCTGAGTGTCCTGCTGGTCATCAGCGTGCCGCAATGATCGCCCGCCTGATCCTGTCGCTTCTGGCGGCCCTGGCGGCGCCTGCCGCCGCCGCCGACGTTCCGGCCGCCGCCGTGCCGTTGATCCCGGTCCTACGCGGCGAAATCGCCGCGCGCTGGCCAGATCTGGCTATCCCCTCGGCGCTGGCCGCCCAGGTGGAGCAGGAGACGTGCATCAGCCTCAAGTCCAAGGGCTGCTGGAACCCCCGCACCGAACTGAAGACCTCGCGCGAGTACGGCTTTGGCCTGGGACAGTTGACCGTCACCAGCCGGTTCAACGCCTGGGACGAGGTGCGCGGCATGGATGCCGGCCTGCGCGACTGGCGGTGGGAGGATCGCTACGACGCCCGCCTGCAGCTGCGGGCTTTGGTGGTCAAGGACCGTTTCAATGCCAGGTCCTTCGCCACAGCGGCCACGCCAGCGGACCAGCTCGCTTTCGCTTTCGCCGCCTATAACGGCGGTATCGGTGGCGCCCTGTCCGACATCAAGCAGTGCCGTGCCACCACGGGATGCGATCCCGGCCGTTGGTTCGGTCATGTCGAACGGACCAGTCTCAAGGCTCGCGCCAAGGTCGCTGGCTACGGACAATCATTCTTCGACATCAACCGGGGCTATGTGCGGGCGGTGCTGATCGAGCGTCGGCTAAAGTACATCGAACCCATGGGAGGTCGCTAATGCTGGAATTCCTCAATCCCTACCTGGGGTGGATACGGGTCGCCAGCTACGTACTGGTGTTCCTTGCCGGCTGGACCGTCAACGGCTGGCGCTATGACGCGGCCAGCGCTACGGCGGACAGCAAGGCGTCGGACGCCAAGGTGGAAAGCGTCGAAAAGGCGCGCTCCGCCGACCGTCAAAGCGCCGCTGATGCTGGCGACGTGGATCGCAATCACGCTGACCGACAGGACGAAATCAATGGCGAAGCCAAGAAAAACGATGATCTGGTTGACGGCATCGCTGCTGTTGCTGACCGCGTGCTCGGTTCCCGAAACCCGCCTGGTGGAAACCTCGTGCCCGGCGGCGCCTATGGTCCCGGTAACGTTGCAGCGCGTTCCCCCGACCGCGACCGCGCAAACCGATGTGAGGCCCTTCTTGCAGAAGGCGTCGGACTGGTCGCGGAGGGCGGAAGGCTTCTTACTGGAACGGCCGAACGCCATGACGAAGCCGCAAGCTATGCCATCTCCGGCCACGAATGGGCGGTAAAGGTGGGTGGAACCGGACAGCCGGGGGGGAATCCATGAAAGTCAGCTCTGTTCTGCGAAGAACGCAGAGCGGTTTCGCCCATTGGTGCCCGGCGTGCAAGCAACTGCACATCTTCACCACCGAGGGGAGAAATCACTGCGGCGCCGCATGGAACTTCGATGGCAACGTTGAAGCTCCTACCTTCACCCCGTCCATGCACTGCAGCTGGGGCGGAACCAAGGACCCCGTCGACGGGACCGAGATCCCGCGTGAGGTCTGCCACTACTTCCTGCACGGCGGGATGATCCAGTTCCTGGGGGACTGCACTCACGCCATGGCCGGAATGACGGTTCCTCTTCCGCCCCTGCCGCCTGAGTGGGTTCCCAATAATTGATCTGATGTGAAAAGCGCCCTACCTGGTTTCGGCCAGGTAGGGCGCTTTTTGCGTTTTCCATAGGGGGTTGCGGCGCCTAACCTTCAGGACACGGGTTCGTCGGTAGTGCCGAATCTCGCTATGCCCCCGAGGCACCCGCGCTGTTGTGCTCTCGCGGCCGACCGCTTGATGTAGGTGATCCATTGGCTGGTGGTCGCATCTGCACGGCCAGGCGCGTAAGTGGTCAGGGCGCGCTCTGTGGCCTCTATATCGCGCATGGTGGCTGTGGGCAGAGACATGCTCGACACTCCTTTAGGTCGCAGAGCCAATCTTCAGTTAAGCGCCCTGTCTATCCGGGGCCGGTTGATTTCGGTGGGACACTTCTCCGGAAAAACCTAATAAAACAATGGTACGGCAATATGTCCCACTTGGAGGTAAGTGATTGATTTTATTATATTTCCGCACCCCGCCCCTGGGCACCACTCTAAGCCCCTGAAACCTAACGGTTTCGGGGGCTTTCCATTTTCCGGCGTCGGTTGTCCGGGCGAGGTGGGGTGTTGCCGGCTCAAAATCCCCCCTTCGCGCCAGGAAACCCATTTTCAAGCGGTTTCAAAAAGGGGGCGCAGCGCGGCGGAATGGGCCGGGTTCGGCCCGTCGAATGTGGGTGCCAAGGTCAAATTTCTCTTTGAGTTTTAGTATCTTACCAATAGCTGCGGCAGTTGATGCGAATCAAAGAACAGGCGATAAATATCTGCTAGGGAGGTGGCTTCCCACTTGGTGGAGGCTCGGTTGACGCATGTGACGCCCTCCTTGGACTCGGTTCTGCCGCCCATCCTCAAGCACCACGGCCACGATCCGTCGCGGCTGGTGCAGATCCTGCGAGAGGCGCAGGACCATCTCACCTATATCGCGCCGGCAACGGTGACCTATCTGGCCGAGGCGCTGAAAATTCCGCGCAGCCAGGTGGAAAGCACCCTGCAGTTCTATGCGTTCCTGTACGACGAACCGCGCGGTAAGTTCCGCATCCTGTTCTCGGACAACATCACGGACCGCATGCTCGGCAACCGCGCGCTGTTCGAGCACATGCTGAAGCGGCTGAAGCTGAAGCCGGGGCAGGTGTCCGAGGATGGCCTGGTCAGCGTCGACCTGACGTCGTGCACCGGCATGTGCGACCAGGGGCCGGCGCTGCTGGTCAACAACATGCCGATCACCCGGCTGACGCCGCGGCGCATCGATGAAATCTGCGACCTGGTGCGCAGCGGCCTGCCGGTGTCCGACTGGCCGGCGCATTACTTCCGGGTCGAGGACAACATCCGCCGCGCCGAAGTGCTGCTGGGGTCGAGCTATCGCGCCGGCGACGCCCTGCGCGCCGCCGTGGCGCGCGGGCCGGTCGGCATGCTGGCCGAGCTGAAGCGGTCCAACCTGCGCGGCCGTGGCGGCGCCGGCTTCACCACCGGCGTCAAATGGGAACTCTGTCGCAACGCCCAGTCCGACACCCGCTATATCGTCTGCAATGCCGACGAAGGCGAACCGGGCACCTTCAAGGACCGCGTGCTGCTGCAATCCTTCGCCGTGCGGGTGTTCGAGGGCATGGCCATCGGCGGCTATACCGTCGGCGCTAAGCAGGGCCTGGTCTACCTGCGCGCCGAGTACCTGTACCTGTACAAGCCGTTGCTGGAGACGTTGGCCCGCATGCGCGCCAACAACCTGATGGGCAAGAACATCCTTGGCATCGACGGCTTCGACTTCGACATCGACATCCATATCGGTGCCGGCGCCTATGTCTGCGGCGAGGAAACCGCGCTGATCGAATCGCTGGAAGGCAAGGCCGGACGGCCGCGCATCCGCCCGCCGTTCCCGGTGGTGTCGGGCTATATGCGCAAGCCGACGGTGGTCAACAACGTGGAAACCCTGTGCAAGGTGACCGAGATCGCCTGTCACGGCGGTTCCTGGTACGAGGCGCTGGGCACCAAGCAATCCACCGGCACCAAGATCCTGTCGGTGTCGGGCGATTGCGACCGTCCCGGCCTTTATGAATTCTCGTTCGGCGTGCGCGTCGCCGAGGTTCTGGAAGAATGCGGCGCCCGCGATCCCATCGCGGTGCAGGTCAGCGGCGCCTCGGGCACCTGTCTGACGCCGCAGGAGTTCCGTCGCCGCATCGCCTTCGAGGACGTGCCGACCGCCGGCTCGTTCATGGTGTTCGGCCAGGGCCGCGACATGTTCGACATGGCGTTGAACTTCGCCGAGTTCTTCGCCCACGAAAGCTGCGGCTTCTGCGCGCCGTGCCGCATCGGCACCGCGCTGGTGAAGAACATGATGCACAAGATCGCCGACGGCAAAGGCACCGAATACGAGCTGAACGAGATCGCGCGCCTGCGCGACCTGATGCGCGCTTCGGCCCATTGCGGTTTGGGCCAGACCGCCGGCAACGCCATCCACGACACGGTGCAGAAGTTCCAGTGGAGCTATGTGAAGCGGCTGGCAAGCACCGATTTCGTGCCGTCCATCGATCTCGAAGCATCGCTGGCGAGAGCGCGCGAGGTCACCGGCCGTGACGACGCGGACGCCCATATGGGAGCGGAAGCATGAGCGACAACAACGACACCTTCACCCTGGATGGGCAGCACGTGCCGTTCCGTCCCGGCCAGTCCATCCTCGAGGCGGCGCTGGAAGCCGGCCACTACATCCCCAACCTGTGCCACTCGCCCGAGCTGAAGCCCCATGGCAGTTGCAAGCTGTGCACCGTGGTGGTCAACGGCCGCACCGGCTCGGCCTGCACCACCAAGGCGTTGCCCGGCCAGGAAGTGCAGAACGACACGCCGGAACTGAACGGCCGGCGGCGGCTGCAGTTGCAGATGCTGTTCGTCGAAGGCAACCATTTCTGCCCCGGCTGCGAAAAAAGCGGCAATTGCAAGCTGCAGGCAGTTGCCTACGAGCTGGAAATGCTCAACCCGCACTTCCCGCACTTCTTCCCCGACCGCCCGGTGGACGCCTCGCATCCCGACGTGATGCTGGACCTCAACCGCTGCATCATGTGCGAGCAATGCGTCCAGGCCAGCCGCGACATCGACGGCAAGAACGTGTTCGGCCTGGCCGGGCGCGGCTTGAAGTCGCACATCGTCGTAAACTCGCCCACCGGCAAGCTGGGCGACAGCGACCTGGCCGTCACCGACAAGGCCGTCGAGGTCTGCCCGGTGGGGGCGATCATCCGCAAGCGGGTGGGCTATGCCAAGCCCATCGGCGCGCGCGTCTACGACGAACTTTCGATCCGCGACCAGACGCGGGCAGCGGCCGAGGTGGAGGGGTGACCATGGACAGCACGCTTCATTCCTCCGCCGGCCGCAAGGTCCGCGTCGCCACCGCGTCGCTGTCGGGCTGCTTCGGCTGCCATATGTCGCTGCTCGACATCGACGAACGCATCCTGCAACTGGCCGAGCTGGTGGATTTCGACCGCTCGCCCATCACCGACGTCAAGCATTGCGGGCCGTGCGATGTCGGTCTGATCGAAGGTAGCGTCTGCAACTCGGAAAATATCCATGTGCTGCGCGAGTTCCGCGCCAACTGCAAGGTGCTGATCGCGTTCGGCGCCTGCGCAGTGGCGGGCGGCCTGCCGGCGCAGCGCAATCGCCTGGACGTCGGCGAGGTCCTGAGTTCGGTCTATTGCGACCGGCCGGGCAAGGGTGCCGGCGTGCCCAACGACCGCGAGCTGCCGTTGCTGCTGGACAAGGTCTATCCCATCAACGAGCTGGTGCGCGTCGATTACTTCATCCCCGGCTGTCCGCCCTCGGGCGACGCCATCTGGAAATATCTCACCGACGTCATCGCCGGCAGGATGCCTCGTCTCGAGCATCCCATGCTGCGCTACGACTGACCGGAGCTTCGCCATGTTCGAACTGGAAACCGCCTCCAATCCCGAGAAGCTCCGCCGCATCGCCATCGACCCGGTCAGCCGCGTCGAAGGCCACGGCAAGGTCACCCTGTTGCTCGACGAGGCCAACAAGGTGCATCAGGTGCGCCTGCACATCGTCGAATTCCGCGGCTTCGAGCGCTTCATCGAAGGCCGTCCCTATTGGGAAGTGCCGGTCACCGTGCAGCGCCTGTGCGGCATCTGCCCGGTCAGCCACCATCTGGCCGCGGTCAAGGCCATGGACATCATCGCCGGCTATGGCGGCCGCATCACGCCGACGGCGGAAAAGCTGCGCCGGCTGATGCATTACGGCCAGGTGCTGCAGTCGCATGCGGTGCACTTCTTCCACTTGGCCTCGCCCGACCTGCTGTTGGGCTTCGACACCGAGGTGGCCAAGCGCAACATCATCGGCGTGGTCGGGGAATTCCCCGAGGTCGCCACCCAGGGTGTGCTGCTGCGCAAGTACGGCCAGGAAGTCATCCGCTACGTTTCGGGCAAGCGGGTGCATGGCACCGGCGCGGTGCCGGGCGGTGCCAACAAGGCGCTGAGCGTGGCCGAACGGGATGCGCTGCGTGCCGACGTGGAAAAGATGATCAAGTGGAGCCGCGACGCGGTCCATCTGGTCAAGCGTCTGCACCAGACCAACCCTGCCTTCTATAACGGCTTCGGCAATTTCGACTCCAGCATGATGGGGCTGGTGGACGAGCGCGGCGCGCTCGACCTCTACCACGGCGGTCTCAGGGCGCGCGACGCCAAGGGCGGCACCATCTTCGACCATGTGGATTACTCCACGTACGAAAGCGTGCTGGACGAGGAAGTGAAGCCGTGGAGCTACATGAAGTTCCCCTATATCCGCTCGCTCGGCACCGCCGACGGCTGGTACAAGGTGGGGCCGCTGGCTCGTGTTCAGGTCTGCGATTTCATCCCCAGCACCCTGGCCGAGATCGAACGGCGCGAGATGGTGGACATGGGCAACGGCAAGCCGGTGCATGGCACGCTGCTGTTCCATCAGGCCCGCCTGATCGAGATGCTGCACGCCACCGAACTGATCCGCGACCTGCTGGACGATCCCGACATCATCGGCACCGACCTGATGGCGGAAAAAGGTGAGCGCGTCGGCGAGGCGGTGGGCGTCATCGAGGCGCCGCGCGGCACGCTGTTCCATCACTACCGGGTGGACGAGAACGATCAGGTCACTTTCTGCAACCTGATCGTCTCCACCACCAACAACAACCAGGCCATGAACGAGGCCATCCGCACCGTCGCCACCCAGTACCTCAGCGGCAACGAAATCACCGAGCCGCTGCTGAACCATATCGAGGTGGCCATCCGCGCCTATGACCCCTGCCTGTCCTGCGCCACCCACGCGCTGGGCCAGATGCCGTTGCAGGTGGAACTGGTGGATGCCGACGGCCGGTTGGTCCATCGCATGTCCAAGAACATGGCCGGGGCCTGACGGGTGCGCCTGGTCGTTTTCGGTTATGGCAACCCGTCGCGCGGCGACGACGCGCTGGGTCCGCTTCTGCTCTCGCGCCTGGAGGCGTCGGCATTCGCCGACGTCTCCACGGTCGAGGATTTCCAATTGCAGATCGAGCATGCCATCGATCTGGACGGGGCCGACCTTGCCCTGTTCCTTGACGCCGGTACCGGCACCCCGGCGCCGTTCGGCTTTACCGAGGTCACGCCCGGCGGCGACGTCAGCCACACCAGCCACGCTTTGTCGCCCCAGGCGGTGCTGGACGTCTTCGTCAAGATCCGGCGGCAACCGTGCCCGCCGGCCTTCGTGCTGTGCGTGCGCGGCGACAGTTTCGGCCTGGGCGAGCCGCTCAGCCCCAACGGCGCGCTCCATTTGGAGGCGGCGTGGGACTTTCTGCGCGACCTCGCCGCGGCACCGGATCCCGTGCGCTGGCGTGGAATGATCGCCGGATAAGTATTGCCGGTGTGTTCCGATCGCGTGCTCTTAAAATTCAATATGCAAAACGATGTATGTAACGCCGTCTTTTCCGGACTGGCGTCATACGACTATGTCGACGGCGTGACCCCGGCGTAGCTGTGCTATATCGTTTACATCGTTATTGGTCATATTATGGATAAATGGATAAATAATGACTTTCGGGCAGTCTCCTTTTGCCGATTTGACCGGGTTTGGCCGGGCGACATTGGGGAACCATTACTGTCATTTCTACGAAGGGCCGGAAGACCTCGCCGAGGCGGTGGTTCCCTTCGTCGCCGCCGGGGCGCGCAATAACGAGCAATGCCTGTGGGTGACGGCAGAGCCGTTCGGCGCCGACGCGGCGGTGGCGGCGCTGACGGGGCTGCTGCCGGATCTGGACCGGCGCATGGCGCAAGGTCAGATCGAGATCATCGGCTACGAGGATTGGTACACGCCAGGCGGTGAATTCGATGCCATCGCGGTCATCAACGGCTGGCTGGAGCGCGAGCGGCGGGCGCTGAGCCAGGGCTACGCCGGTCTGCGCATCACCGGCAACACCTTTTGGCTGGAAACGCCCGAGCAATTCGCCACTTTCGCCGAGTACGAGACGGCGCTGCACGAGGCCCTGCAGGGACAACACATCACCTGCCTGTGCAGCTATTGCCTGAGCAAGGGCAGCGGTCGCGACGTGCTGAACGTGGTGCGCAACCATGATTTCGCCGCCATCCGCAGCAACGGCCAGTGGGACATCATCGAAAGTGCAGCGCTGAAGATCGCCAAGAACGAGTTGAGCGAGCGGCTGTCGCGCAAGGAACGCCTGCTGACGGAAATCCATCATCGGGTAAAGAACAACCTGCAGATCGTCTCCAGCCTGCTAACCCTGAAGGCGCCGGAATTCGGCCCTTCGGCGCAGCCGGTGCTGGACGACATCCTCAGCCGCATCGGCGCCATGGGGCTGGTGCATCAGATGCTGTACGAACAGGATTACGGCGGACTGGTGAACCTGCCGCTCTACCTTAAGCGCCTGGTCGAACAGGTCTCGCAGGCCTATGGTTGCCGGGACCGTATCGCGGTTTCGGTCGATGCGCCCCACGGCGTGCTGCCGTTGCTTGACCTCGATACCGCCATTCCGGTCGGCATCGCCATCACCGAGGCGATCACCAATGCCATCAAGCATGCCTTTCCCGACGGCCGCCGGGGCAATGTCGTCGTCGCTGTCCGCGAATCCACCGGCGGCGTCCAGGTCATGGTGCGCGACGATGGGCAGGGCTGCGATTTCGCCCGCAAGCGGAACCGGCCCGGTGCCGGCACCTCCTTGATTCGCGGATTGGCCCAGCAGGTGGGCGGCACCGCGGCGTTCGCATCGGATGGCGGCACTTGCCTGACCCTGACGCTGCCGGCGACGGCCTCGGAACAGGGATGCTATCGCCCGCCGTCGCATTAAGCGTTCTAACGCGGCCGCTCTCCGATCAAGTCCTTCACCATCAGGGAAAACCGTCCCAAATCCAGCGGCTTGGCAACGAAGCCGTCGGCGCCGGCCTGGCGGGCGGCCGCCTCGGTCAGGTCGCCGGGATAGGCGGTGCAGATGATGCAGGGCAAGCCGGGGTGGCTGGCCTTGATGGCGCTCACCAGTTCGGTGCCGCTCAGGCTCGGCATGATCTGATCGGTGATGACCAAGTCCCAGGCGGCGGGGTCTTCGTTGATGAAACCCAGCGCTTCGGTGCTGTCGCTGCAGGTGGCGATTTCGTAGCCCAGGCGGAATAGCGCCGTCATCAGCATGTCGCCGAAATGGTCGCTGTTCTCCACCAGCAGAATCGAGCCTTGGTGGGCGGCGGCGGGCGGCGGCGGCGGTTCCTCGAGGCACGGTCCGGCATCGGCGTCGACCTCGGGCAGGAACAGGCTGAAGCTGCTGCCCCGGCCCGGGGCGGTGTCGACCAGCACGGCGCCCTGGTGGTGGTGAACGATGTTCTGCACCACGGCCAAACCCAGTCCGGTGCCGCCTTTCTTTCCCTTGGTGGTGAAGAACGGGCTGAAGATGTTCTCGACCGTTTCGGCGGACATGCCGCAGCCCGTGTCGCATACCGACAACATGCGGTAGCGATGGTCGGGATTGGGCCAGCCCAGCGCGGCGTGATGACGGCCGTCCGCATCGGTCCATAGGGTCGAGGCTGCCGTCTGGGTGCCGCCGTGTTCGGCGAACGGGGGCGCCGAAGGCGGTGCAAGGGCGCCGGAATCGCCGACGGTGATGGTCACCGTGCCGGGCTTGCCCTCCAATGCCTCGTTGGCGTTGACCACCAGATTGACCAGAACCTGCACCATCTCGGCGCGGTCGGCCGACACCCGATGGCCATCGGGACCCGAAACCGACTGCAAGGTGGTGGTGGGTGCGACGAGGGCGCTGAGGATGCTGAGATTGTCGGCGACCAACTCGCCCAGGTCGATCAGGTCGCGCGGCACCTCGCGGCGATGCGAGAAGGTCAGGATCTGGCCGATCAGGCACTTCGCCTGCTGCCCGGCCTTGAGGATGCGTGAGGCGTAGCGATGCAGCGGCGTGCCGGTGCCGGTGTCGTCGAGGATGAACTGGGCAAAGCCCAGGATGGCGCCCAGCAGATTGTTGAAGTCATGGGCGATGCCGGCCGCCAATGTGCCCAGCACCTCCAGCTTGCGCGCTTCCTCAAGCTGCCGTTCCAGCCGCCGCTGTTCCTCGTCGCGCCGCCGCGTCTCGCTCAGGTCGCTGATCACCATCACGCGGGCGCCGTCGGGCAGGCCGCGGATGTGGCCCAGCAGGTGCTTGCACCGTGCCGGCTCGGCATGCGGCAGGGTCAGTTCCCCCTTCCACGACTCGCTTCGGCGCACTTCGTCGCAGATGGCGTCGATCTGGTCGCGGCTGAGCAGCCCCGTGCGGTCGCAGAAGAACTCGTCGACGCCAAGGCCCACCACCTCGGTCACGCCGGTGGTGTCCATCAGCGCCCGGTTGGCGTAGGTCAGCCTGTCGTCGGCGGAAATGATGACGATGCCGTCGGCGGCGATGTCCATGGCACCAAGAATGCCGGCCATGGCCTCGCCATTGGCGGCCAGTTCGCGTGTCCGGATCTCCACCATGGCTTCCAGGTGGTCGCGGCCGCGCAGCAGCATCCACACGGTTCCCGCGCTCAGCGACACCACCAGCAGGCCGATGGGCAGCACGAGCCAATGGAACAGGGGCAGGTAGTGGGACAGGTACTGGGGCGTGGCGGCGATGTGCAGCACCCACTCGGTCCCGCCGAACTGAAGCGGCGCCGAATGCGTTTGCGTCCTTGGCAGCATCCAACGCGGCCACCCCAGGTGTTGCCGCTGGCCCGGCATCGACACCTCGGCCGTCGACTCGGCGTCATGTGCCGAGGATTGCTCCACCGTCAGCGCCAGCAAGCGGAATTCGTCGCTGTCGAGCACCTGGGACAGCAATTCGTGGGCGTCGTAGATGGCCGCGACAAACCCCAGCAGAGCTTGCTGCCGCTGGTGCGGCGTGGTGGTCGGCATGCCGCTCCGGAACACCGGGGCGACGACGAGGACGCTATGCTCGGTGCGCAGACTGGGGTCGGTGGGCGGGGACACCATCAAGGCGCCGTTCTTGATGGCCCGCTGGTAGAGGCTGCGGCGTTCGCCGGTCGAGCCGAAGTCGTAGCCGACCAGGGGGGCCGCCTCGGGGTTGCGGGTGGCGACGTAAAGGGCGGGGAAATAGTCGCTGCGGCGTTGCGCCGGAACAAGGGCGCCGCTGCGGTCCCGCTCGACGATGCGAAAGTGCGGGCTGATCAGATGGCGGTTGTCGGCTTCCGTGGCATCCCGGCCGGCATCGGTGACATAGGACACCCATTGCATGGCCGTCAGGTCGCTTTGGTCGCTCAGGAAGGGCTGGGCGAAGGCGGCGAATGCCTGGGCATCGACGCCGCCATGGGCGACGACGATCTGCTGGAACGCCTGAACGGCGAAGATGGCGCGTTCCATCTTGCGCTCGACGGCATTGGCCTCGCGGTTGGCGTTGCGGGCGAATTCCGCGTCGAACGTCGCCCATTCCGCCTGCCGGGCGGCAAAGAACAGCGCCAGCGTGGCGGCGATGCCGACGGCCGCCACCACCGCTGCCAGCAGGGCGGCGCTTCGTCCCGAACGCGGTTCGCACAGGGGGGGCGCCAAGCCCTTCGGTGTCTGGCCCTTGGGCACGGGGTCAGTGTCTCCCGCGCAGGCAGTCGCCGACTGCGTCCAGAAGTTGAGCCGGAGTGAACGGCTTGGTCAGCACCGCATAGGCGCCAAGCCGGGTGACGACATCCGAGGCGGGGCCGAATCGCCCCCGCATTCCGCCCGTCATGGCAAGCAACGGGACCGCCAGTCCGCGGCGGCTCAGTTCCGCCATAAGTTGGATGCCGTCCATTCCCGGCATATAAATGTCGCTGATCACCAGATCAGCAGGCTGCTCGTTCAGATAGTCCAGGCAGGAGGTGCCGGAGCCGAAAGCGACGACGTCATGGCCCGCCCGTTCCAGGATGGTGGCCACCAAATCCAGGTGAGACGGCTCGTCGTCGGCAATTACGATCCTTGCCATGGCGCCCCCATCAGAACTGCATGTCCCATAAAGGCTAGGCCCGCTAGGCGGTGCCGCACCATTCGACAGGAGGATAGAAACATGCGGTAAAGGTATAATTGGTACCATGGCAAAACTTATGTAAACTTCGTCTAGACAGGTTTTCATGACAAACGGTGACGCATGCGCGTGCTGATCGCAGACGACCACCCGCTCTACCTGATTGCGGTGCAAGATCAGGTAGTGAAATTATTTGAAAGTGCGGAGGTCGATGTCGCCTCTTGCCTGTCGCAGACGCTCGCGTTGCTCCGAGATATGCACAAATTTGATCTAGTTTTGATTGATTATTCTATGCCTGGTATGGATGGTGTAGTTGGTGTTCAATCCGTGGTGGGCGCGGCGCGCGGTACGCCGGTGGTGGTGATGTCGGGCATCGCCGACGTCGACGAGGTCCGGCTGTGCATCGGCAGCGGGGCCAAGGGCTTCCTGCCCAAGACCCTGGACGGCAAGGTTTTCAATTCGGCGCTGAACCTGATCCTGGCCGGCGGGTCCTACCTGCCGGCGGAAATGTTCGGCGCGCCCTGCGCGGTGCCGCCGGCTGCGGCGGTCGAGGACGATTTCAACGAGCGTGAGCGCACCATCATGGAGATGGTGGTCGAGGGCAAGTCCAACAAGGAGATCGCCCGCCTGCTGAACCTGCGCGAAGTCACCATCAAGGTGCAGTTGACCCATATCTACAAGAAGCTGGGCGCACGCAACCGGGCGCAGGCCGCCATGCTGATGAGCCAGGGCGGACTGGCCGGCGCGGTACGGCAAACCGGAACCTGACCATATACATTCGCCGTGGCGGGCTATCCGTCTGCCGGCCCCTTGTCCAGCCGCCGAAAGGCTAGCCTGGGTAAGGGTAACCGGGAGTATTGTTGAATGGCGAAGACGATCCTCAGCGTTGACGATTCGGCCAGCATCCGCCAGATGGTCAAGCTGACGCTGGCGGGGGCGGGCTACAACATCCTTGAAGCGTGCGACGGCCGCGACGCCCTGACCAAGGCCGGCGGGGCCGAGGTCCACATGGTGGTCACCGACCTCAATATGCCCAACATGGATGGACTGACGCTGATCCGCGAGCTGCGCAAGCTGCCGGCCTATAAGGGCGTGCCCATCGTCTTCCTGACGACCGAATCCGACGATTCCAAGAAGGCCGAGGCCAAGCAGAGCGGCGCCACCGCCTGGATCACCAAGCCGTTCAAGCAAGAACAGTTGCTGGCCGTCGTCAAGAAAGTGCTTGGCTAGATCGTCGCGGGCGGAAGAGGTGGCGGCCGTGGACACCAACGAACGCGACACCCCCGAGGGGCATCTTGAACGGCTGACCCATGCCGACTTCATGCGGGTCGCCCAATTCGTCACTTCGGCCACCGGCATCAAGCTGCCGCCGTCGAAAAAGATCATGGTCGAGGGGCGCCTGCGCCGCCGCATGCGGGCGCTGGGGCTTGTCTCCCTGCACGAATACTGCCGCAACGTGTTCGATGACGGCGTGTTCGAGGACGAAGCGATCAAACTGATCGACGCGGTCACCACCAACAAGACCGACTTTTTCCGCGAACGGGCGCATTTCAACTTCCTGGCCAAGTCGGTGCTGCCCGAACTGGCGCAACACGGGCGGGAGGCCAAGGTGTGGAGCGCCGCCTGCTCGATCGGCGCCGAGCCTTACACGCTGGCCATGGTGATGAGCGAGTTCGCCGCCACCCATCCCGGCTTCCGCTATTCCATCCTGGCCAGCGACATCTCGACCGAGGTGCTGTCCACCGCGGCGCGCGCCATCTATTCCGAGGACATGATCGAGCCGGTGCCCATGGCGCTGCGCGAACGCTATGTCCTGCGCTCGGTCGATCCGGCCAAGCGGCTGGTGCGCATGGCCCCGGCGTTGCGCGCCCAGGTCCGCTTCCTGCGCATCAACCTGATGGACGAGGAGTATCCGGTCGACCGCAACCTAGACGTGGTATTCTGCCGCAACTTGCTGATATATTTCGACAAGCCGACCCAGGAAATGGTGGTCCAGCGGCTGTGCCAAAACCTGCGGCCGGGGGGGTATCTCATGCTGGGGCATTCCGACA
>JBLNBE010000016.1:0-35405 GCA_050259735.1 Bacteroidota bacterium | reverse complement strand
CGGGCGATCCCAAGCGGGTGGCCGAGGATTTGATGGAGTTCTTCGCCGATCGCCTGAAGGTGCACCTGCGTGAGAAGGGCGTGCGCCACGATCTGGTCAACGCGGTCTTTGCGCTGGGTGACGAGGACGATCTGGTCCGGCTGCTCGCCCGCGTCGATGCGCTGGGCGATTTCCTGGGATCGGATGACGGCGCCAATCTGCTGGTCGCCTATCGCCGCGCCGCCAACATCGTGCGTATCGAGGAAAAGAAGGACGCCACTTCGTATGCCGGCCCGGCCGACGCCGCGCTGTTGCAGCAGGACGAGGAAAAGGCGCTGCACCAGGCCCTGGCCGAGGTGCGGACCGCTGCCGGCCACGCCCTGAAGGCGGAGAAATTCGCCGACGCCATGGCCGCGCTGGCCCGCCTGCGCCGTCCGGGAGACGCCTTCTTCGACAAGGTGACGGTCAACACCAACCAGCCCGAAATCCGCGTCAACCGCCTGAAATTGCTGGCGGAGATCGGCGCGGCCATGGGCGAGGTCGCCGATTTCTCGAAGATCGAGGGATAAACAAGCGGGCGGGAGGCAACTCTCGCCCGTTCTCCTTCGGGTGCTGAAAAACGGCCTGTTTTTTACCTTAAAAAAAGGCCACGATTTGCGATCGCTACGGGTGCCCTGGGCGGGGCGCCCGAGCTTTGTCCACGTGACGAGGAACGTGCCATGAGCAAGTGGGTGTACAGCTTCGGGGCCGGCCGCGCGGAAGGCCGTGCCGACATGAAGAATTTGCTGGGTGGCAAGGGTGCCAACCTGGCCGAGATGAGCAATCTCGGCATTCCGGTTCCCCCTGGCTTCACCATCAGCACTGAGGTCTGTACCTATTACTACGCCAACGGACACGCCTATCCGGCCGAGCTGACCGAAACGGTCATGGACGCGCTGGCCAAGGTGGAAGAGACCATGGGCGCCAAGTTCGGCGACGATGCCAACCCGCTGTTGGTGTCGGTGCGCTCGGGCGCGCGGGCTTCCATGCCGGGCATGATGGACACCATCCTCAATCTGGGCCTGAACGACGTCTCGGTCGAGGGGCTGGCCAAGCGGGTCGGCGATCCGCGTTTCGCCTTCGATTCCTATCGCCGCTTCATTCAGATGTATTCGAACGTGGTGCTGGAGATCGAGCACCACCACTTCGAGGAAATCCTCGACGCCCACAAGGACGACCGCGACCTTCGCCTGGATACCGACCTGACCGCCGACGACTGGCGCGTCGTGGTCGGCAAGTACAAGGAGATGGTCGAACGCAAGCTGGGCAAGCCGTTCCCGCAGGACGTCAATGAACAGTTGTGGGGCGCCGTCGGCGCCGTGTTCAGCTCGTGGATGAACAACCGCGCCATCATCTATCGCCGCCTGCACGACATCCCGGAAAGCTGGGGCACCGCCGTCAACGTCCAGGCCATGGTGTTCGGCAACATGGGCGACGATTGCTGCACCGGCGTGTGCTTCACCCGTGACCCCAGCACCGGCGACAACGCCTTCTACGGCGAGTTCCTGGTCAACGCCCAGGGCGAGGACGTGGTGGCGGGTATCCGCACGCCGCAGCAATTGACCATCCACGGCAAGGAGCTGCAGCGCTCGACCCTGCCGGCGATGGAAGAGGTGATGCCGGCGGTGTTCAAGGAGCTGAACGCCATCCGCCACAAGCTGGAGGCGCATTACAAGGACATGCAGGACATGGAGTTCACGGTGCAGCAAGGGCGCCTGTGGATGCTCCAGACCCGCACTGGCAAGCGCACCACCAACGCAGCGCTGAAGATCGCCGTCGACATGGCGCGCGAGGGGCTGATCACCCGCAAGGATGCCATCGGCCGCATCGATCCCGCCGCGCTGGACCAGTTGCTGCACCCGACCCTTGATCCCAAGGCGCCGCGCAATCTGCTGGCGCGCGGCCTGCCGGCCTCGCCCGGAGCCGCCTCGGGCAAGATCGTGTTCTCGGCCGAGGATGCCGAGCTTTGGGTCAAGGAAAAGAAGGAAAAGGTCATCCTGGTCCGCGCCGAGACCAGCCCCGAGGATATCGGCGGCATGCACGTCAGCCAGGGCATCCTGACCACCCGTGGCGGCATGACCAGCCACGCCGCCGTGGTGGCGCGCGGCATGGGCACGCCCTGCGTCGCCGGCGCCGGTGACATCCGCGTCGATTACGCCAAGCGTCTGCTCAAGGTGGCGGGCAAGGAAGTCAAGGAAGGCGACGTCATCACCATCGACGGCGGCACCGGTGAGGTGTTCCTGGGTGCCGTGCCGACGGTGCAGCCCGAGCTGACCGGCGACTTCGCCACCCTGATGGAGTGGGTGGACACCATCCGCACCCTCAAGGTCCGCGCCAACGCCGAGACCCCGCTGGACGCCGCCACCGCGCGCAAGTTCGGCGCCGAGGGTATCGGCCTGTGCCGCACCGAGCATATGTTCTTCGATCCCAAGCGCATCCTGGCGGTGCGCGAGATGATCCTGTCCGGGGACGAAAAGGGCCGCCGTACTGCGCTGGCCAAGCTGCTGCCCTATCAGCGCCAGGACTTCATCGACCTGTTCCTGATTATGCAGGGCCTGCCGGTGACCATCCGCCTGCTCGACCCGCCGCTGCACGAATTCCTGCCCAGCACCGACGCGGAAATCGCCGAGGTGGCCAAGGAAGCCGGCGTCGACGCCGCCACCGTCACCGCCCGCAACACGGCGCTGCACGAATCCAACCCCATGCTGGGCCATCGCGGTTGCCGCCTGGGCATCACCTATCCGGAAATCTACGAGATGCAGGCCCAGGCCATTTTCGAGGCCGCCGTCCATGTCTCGCGCGATACCGGCCGCACGGTGACGCCCGAGATCATGATCCCGCTGGTCGGCGCCAAGAAGGAGCTGGACCTGCTCAAGGCCAGCATCGACAAGGTCGCCGGTCAGGTGTTCGAGGCCGAAGGCTATGTGGTCAAGTACCATGTCGGCACCATGATCGAGCTGCCGCGCGCCGCCCTGCTGGCCGGAGCCATCGCGGAAACCGCCGAATTCTTCTCGTTCGGCACCAACGACCTGACCCAGACCACCTTCGGCATGAGCCGTGACGATTCGGGTCCGTTCATCGAGGTCTACCGCGCCAAGGGCATCTACGAACACGACCCCTTCGCCCAACTGGACCAGCAGGGCGTCGGCGAATTGGTCAAGATCGCCTCGGAACGCGGCCGCGCCACCCGGCCCGACATCAAGCTGGGCATCTGCGGCGAACACGGCGGCGACCCCAGCTCCATCGCCTTCTGCCAGAAGGTCGGGCTGGATTACGTGTCGTGCTCGCCCTACCGCGTGCCGATCGCCCGCCTTGCCGCCGCCCAGGCGGCGCTGGGCGACGGCGCCGGCTCGGGGACCAAATAAGCTCTGGCGACAGGGGCAGGGGGAAACTCCTGCCCCTTTTCCTTTGACGAGGGGGCCATGGCGAAAACAGAGTTCGAAAAAATGATGGCGGGCGAGCTGTACGATGCTTCTGCCCCCGAACTGCAATCCAAGCTGCACGCCAATCATCGCTGGTTGGCGCGCTATAACACCTCTCTGGCGCAAACCGCCGAGGAACGTTTCGCCCTGCTGCTGGAGCGCTTGGCCGCAGTGGGCGAGGGGGCGGCGATCCGGCCGCCGTTCCATTGCGATTACGGCTTCAACATCCGGCTGGGCGACGGCGTCTTTCTCAATTTCAATTGCGTCATCCTGGACGTGGCGGTGGTCACCATCGGTGACGGCACTCAGATCGGCCCGGGTGTGCAGATCGTCACCGCCGATCATCCGCGCGATGCCGCCGCTCGCGCCACTGGGCTGGAATTCGGCCGCCCCATCCATATCGGCCGTCATGTCTGGATTGGTGCCGGGGCAATCATCCTGCCCGGCATCACCATCGGCGACGGTGCGGTGATCGGTGCCGGCAGCGTGGTGACCCACGATGTGCCGGCGGAAACCACCGTGGTCGGAAATCCGGCGCGGCCGCAGGGAATGGCTGTCGCGCGTTGATGGCCTCTTCCGCTTGGGGGGCGGATGGCGCTAATTTGCGCGCCATGTTGTCCGCGCCCCCCATGGACCTGACCATCATCCCGCCGCCGCGCCAGGCGAAGTGGGCGCCGCTGGCGCTGTCGGTGCTGTTGCACCTGTTGCTGTTGCTGGTGTGGCTGGGCTTTCCCCTGCCGCAGGACCGGTCGCCGGAAGAACCGGCGATGCAGGTCGAACTGGCGCCGGAACCGCCCCGCCCGCCACCCGCCGCTGCCGCACCGCAGGCCAAGCCCCAGCCTCAGCCCGCGACCGAGCAGGGGGCGCCCATTCCGCAATTGGAAGACGGCATCCTGGCGCAGCGCTCCAGCACCCCTAAGCTGAAGGCGCAGCCCGGCCCCATCGCGCCGCCCGAGCCGCGCACCGACATCGCGCCCAAGCCCAAGAAGCCCGAGCCGGTGACCCAGAACGAGCGCGACTTCGTGCTGAGCCAGGTGCTGCGCCACTGGGCGCCGCCGCGCGAATTGTCGGCCTATGACAAGGCCGGCGTTCACCTCAGCGTCGTGGTTGGCGCCGACGGCTATTTCTCGGATATCTACGATGCCCGCCGGCCGTGGAATCCCAACGACGTGTTCGACGGCTATGGCGCACTGCGGCCGGACGATATCCAGCGCCGCACCATCGACGCCTTCTATCGCGCCATTCGCCAGGCGCAGCCGGTGCGCCTGCCGGCCGCGCTGAAGGCCAAGGCGCCATTCCCGGTGCGGCTGGATTTTCGCTTTCGGGATGCCCGCTGACATGCTGAACCGCTTTCATCGCGACGATCTGTCCTGCGTGGTGGTCGAAGACGACGCCTCGACCCGCGCCCTGCTGGAGCGTCTGCTGCTCAACATGGGGGCGGTGTCGGTGGACACCGCCGGCGATGGTGCCGAGGGCCTGCGGCTGATCTGCCTGAAGCGGCCCAGCTTCGTCATCTGCGACCTGGAAATGGAGCCGGTGGACGGCCTGTCGCTGTTGGGCGGCGTGCGCGCGGCCATGGACCCCATGCTGGCCGACACCCCGGTCTTCATCTTCACCGGCAACAAGGACAGCGCCGCCCTGGCCAAAGCCAAGGCGTTGCGCGCCGCCGGCTACCTGATCAAGCCGTTCAACCCAAAGGGGCTGGCCAACTACCTGGCCGAAGCCATGGCGCAGCGCATCAAGGGGCCGTCGGAAGACGACGACGTGCCAAGCTTGGCGCGTGGCTGAAGCAGGGCTATAGTGCCGCCCGCGTCTTCAGGGCGGGGCGGAATTCCCCACCGGCGGTAGGCGGGGCAACCCGCAAGCCCGCGAGCGCCGGCGGTTCACCCCGCCGGGTCAGCAGAGCCAGTCCAAAGCTGGCGCCGACGGTTACAGTCCGGATGAAAGAAGATGACATGCCCCGGCCCGCCATGGGTCCGGGACCGCGCGACCGTGTTTGGCCGCGCGGTGTGCTGTCTTTGCCCGGAAGCGCTCTTGGAACCGCAAGGAAACGGAGCGTTTCACCCATGTCTTTCTCTTCCATTCCCGCCGCTTTGGCGGAACTGCGTGCCGGCCGCCCCATTCTGGTGCAGGACGACGACGACCGCGAGAACGAGGCGGATCTGATCTGCGCCGCCGAATGCGTCGACGACGCCATCATGGCCCGCATGATCCGCGACGGCAGCGGCATCGTCTGCCTGTGCCTGCCGGCGGACAAGGCCGCCGCCATCGGCCTGAAGCCCATGGTCGAAGCCAACGGCTCGCGCTTCGGCACCGCCTTCACCCAATCCATCGAGGCGTTCGAGGGTGTCACCACCGGCGTCTCGGCCGCCGACCGCGTCACCACCATCGCCGCCGCCCTGGCGTCGAACTCCGGCGACGTCCGCGTGACCAGCCCCGGCCACGTCTTCCCGCTGATCGCGCGGGCCGGCGGCGTGCTGGAACGCCCCGGCCATACCGAAGCCTCGGTCGACCTGGCCCGGCTGGCCGGCCTGTCCCCGGCCGGCGTGCTGTGCGAACTGATGAACCCCGACGGCACCATGGCGCGTGGCGAACAGGTCACCGACTATGCCCGCCGGCACGGCCTGGTGGTCATCACCATCGCCGACCTGATCGCCTATTTGGGCGAGCGCGCGGCGGCGTAAGGGGATGGCGGGGCGGTGGCCCCGCCCATCTTGCGGTGCGTTCCAATGGTTGTATAATTTGCGGAGATGCGTCCCTTCAGGGTGGTGGAATGCTCAGGCTTTTACGCATGTTGGCGATTGCGGCCTGCGGGGCCTGTGTTGCCAAGGCGGCTGTCGCTGAGGATGCGGACGCTTTGTGCTCGCGCGCACTGGCCAATGACGGCGCCGCTGTCGCGGCGGTGAAAGCCGCCGCCTGGGCCGGTGCCGCGCGTTGCCAAACTGCGATCGGGAACCGATACCTTTCCGGCGAAGGCGTGGCCCCGGACGCCACCGAGGCAATGATCTGGTTCCGCAAAGCTGCCGATCAGGGCAATCCCGCAGCCCAAACCGCCCTTGGCCTTTTGTTGCAGAAGGGGACGGTCGTTCGCCGCAAGGGCGCCGAAGCGGTGGACCTGTTTCGCCGGGCGGCGGAACAAGGCTATGCACCGGCGCAAGTCCATTACGGTCGCCAATATTGGGCCGGTTACGTGGTGCCCAAGGATCCCGGCAAGGCAGTTGACTGGTTCCGCAAGGCGGCCGACCAGGGCAATGCCGACGGGAAGGCGTGGTTGGGGGCCGCATTGCGTGACGGGACGGGTGTTTCCCGCAATACGGCCGAGGCTGCGTTCTGGTTGAAGCAGGCGGCGGAAGACGGAGTCACCGTGGCTCAGGTCTCCCTTGGTATTCTGTACTGGAACGGCGACGGCGTCACGCGCGATGCCGAGCAGGCCACGGTCTGGTTTCGCAAGGCGGCCGAGAGTGGCGATGCGGCGGGGCAGGCCTGGTTAGATGCGGTGCAGGGAAAAACGGGGCAAGCCGCCGCCTCGTATCGCACCCTTGCGGAGCAGGGAGATGCCGCCGCTCAGGCGCGTCTCGCCGATCTCTGCCGCGTGGCGAAAGACCCGGTTCAGGCTGTTCAATGGTATCGCCGCGCGGCTGAACAGGGGAACGTCCGGGCGCAGGTATGGCTGGCCGCCATGCTGCACAAGGGCGAAGGTGCGGCGCGGAACGACGCCGAAGCGGTCGAGTGGCTGCGCAAGGCGGCGGAACGGGCGAACCCCGAGGCTCAACGCGACTTGGCCGCCATGTATCGCCAGGGGTTTGGGGTGTCAAAGGGCCTGCCGCAGGCGGCGGCGTTGTATCGGAAAGCGGCCGAAGGCGGCGATGCCAACGCCCAGGCTTGGCTGGCGGCCATGCTGCGCGATGGCGAAGGCGTGGCGCGAAACGACGCAGAGGCGTTCGAATGGTTCCGGAAATCCGCCGCTCAGGGCGCCGCGCCGGCCCAGCGCAGCCTTGCCTACATGTACCGGTACGGTCGTGGCGTCAAACGCGATCCCGTGCAGGCCTACGTTTATCTCAGTTTGGCAAGCGATCAGGGTTTGCAGGGAGCCGTCGACGAGCGGAACGAATTGGGGCGCTCGATGACCGAGGCGGAACGGCAGGATGCTGAAGACGCTCTGCGCCAACACAAGGCCGCTCCGGGCACCGCCCCTAGCGTCCCAGCACCAGCCGCGCCCCGAGGCCGATGAAGGTAATGCCGGCGATGCGGTGAAGCCAGCGTTCTACCGCCGGGTGGCGCGTCAGGCTTTGGCCCAGATGGCCGGCGAACAGGCCGAGCAGGCCGAACAGCAGGGCGGCCTGAAGCGTGAAGATCAGGCCCAGCACCAGGGTTTGCAGGGCGGCATCGCCGCGCGCGGGCGCCACGAATTGCGGCAGGAAGGCCAGGAAGAACAGGATCACCTTGGGATTGATGGCGTTGGCCAGCAACCCGCGCAGGAACAGGGCGCGGGTGCCGCCGGGTGCCGCCGCCGGTGCGGCTGTGGCGGTGCCGGCATGGCGCAGCACCTGGACGCCCAGCCATGCCAGATAGAGTCCGCCGACGACCTTGAGCGCCAGGAACGCCCAGGGCGAGGCGGCGATCAGGGCGCTGACGCCCAACGCCGCCAGTGCCGTATGGCTGAGGCAGCCGGCGGCGCAGCCCAGGCCGAAGGCCACGCCCTGCTGCCGGCCGCGCGCTAGCGACAGGCTCAACACCATCAGATTGTCCGGCCCCGGCGCCAGGGTGACGAGCACCGCCGCCGCCAGGAAGGCCGACGCCTGGGCCGGGTCGATCATCTCAGCGCCAGCCCTTGGTGCCGCATTCCAGGCCGACCGAGAGGGTGGCGTTGTTGCTGGGGCTGCTCCAGAAATTGCGGTAGCTCCAGATGCGGGCGTCGCCGTCGCAGCGAATGGTCATGTGGAAGGCGTCCTGCCACTCGACGCGGGGAACGTCGGTGATGCTGTCGGCCATCATGACGCGCGTGCCCTTCATCGGCTTGTCGCCGCTTTTGGTGATGACCACCAGGAACGGATGGTTCTCGCCCGCCTGGATGGTGCCGATGACGGCATCCAACTCGCCGGTGGGCGACGGAAAGCGTCCCGCCTCGGTGATCTCGCCCTCGCCGCACGCCGACAGCAGCGCCGTCGCCAACACCACCATCCAACGCTTCATCGCCGCTCTCCGTGCTTTGTCCCGGGCGGGACCCTAGCACGCCGGGGCGGCGTCAGCGAGTGCGGGAATTGAACGGCGGGGATGCGGGGGCGGCGGGGGATGGCTCCTTGGCGGCGTCGTGCGGCAGGGATTGGATGCGGCCGCAGCGCGAACACAGCGCCAGTTCGTCGCCCTCCTCGTCGGCTGTCTCGACCAGATGGTCGGTGACGCTGGCGCAGGCATCACAGTACAGCGGCCGCTTGGCCATGGCGCTCCCCCTTGTCCGCCACACATCAACCTGGTGGCGGGCGCGACCATAGCGACGGATTGCGCCTGACGACAATCAACCAGCGGGATGCTGTGCGGAAGGCAGAGGGCGGTCAGCCGGAAGGGTGTCGGGCAGGACAAAGCGGAAGGTGGCGCCGGCATCGGGTTGCGATTCCACCCACAGGCGGCCGCCGTGATGATCCACCACCTTCTTGCAGATGGCCAGGCCGATGCCGTTGCCGTCATAGCGGGCGCGGGTGTGCAGGCGTTGGAAGATGGCGAAGATGCGCTCGTGGAATTGCGGGTCGATGCCGATGCCGTTGTCGGCCACGGCGAACTCCCAGCCGTCGTCGACCCGGCGGGCGCTGATGGTCACGTGGGGGCGGCGCGACTCGGCGCGGTACTTGACCGCGTTGCCGATCAGGTTCTGGAACAGCCGGCCCAACTCGCCCGGATAGCCGGAGATGGTGGGCACGGGGGCGACGATCTCGATTTCCGCGTCGGCTTCGGCGATCTTCTGCGCCAATTCGCCCGTCGCCTGGGTGAGAACCAGGTTAAGGTCGACCTGCTCGTGTTCCTTTTCCATGCGGCCGACACGGGAATATTGCAGCAGGTCCAGGATCATGCGGTCCATGCGCAGGGCGCCGTCGCGGGCATAGCCCATGAATTCGCGCGCATCATCATCCATGTGGGACGCCAGATGGCGCTCCAGCAGGGTCAGGAAGCTGGATACCATGCGCAACGGCTCGCGCAGATCGTGCGAGGCGATATAGGCGAACTGCTCCAACTCGGTGTTGGATCGCGCCAGGTCCGCCGATTGGCGGGCGATGCGGGCGGCATTGTCCTCGGCCAGGTCGCGCTGCTGGCGCAATTGGGTGTCGCGGGCGGCGATATCGCAGGCGGTCCGTTGCAGCCGCTCGGCCACCACGTCCAACTCGTGGCACGACCGCCCCAATTCGGGCAGCGTCAAATCCGCCGGGGGCGGCTCGGCACCCATGTCCGTGGCGAAGTGCGACAGCGCCTTCATGGAACGCGCCAGGCGCCAGCCCAGCCAGCCGGCCAGGAACGCGCTGGGCAACGACAGCACCAGGGCGCCGATGCCGTAGATGGCGGCGGTCCGCCGCGCCGGTCCTTCGACCGCCGCGCGGGGCAGGGCGGATACCGCCACCCAATGCGACAGCGGAATGCGCTCGAACACCAGCATGCTTTCGCTGCCGTCGGGCTGTGCCAGCGTCAGCCGGCCGATATCCGACAGCGCCATGGCCTGGGCGATGGCGACGCCGTTGAGTTCCGCTGGGCCGCCCTGGCGCGGATACAGCGCCACCGGCTTGCCGCCCGCGTCCAGCAGGCCGGCGGTCCACGGCGCCAGGGTGCGGTCGATCAGCGGTTCGAAGCGGCTGGCGAACAGGCCGACCGCCAAGGCGTGCGGCTTGCCGTTCACGTTGACCGGCTTGATCATGGCGAAGATGGCCCGGCGCGAGGTGGCGCCGGAGAACACGCTGGTGATGATGGTGCGTCCCTCGGCGATGGCGCGTTTCGCCTCTGCTTCGGGGACCGAGAAGGATGGCGGCGTCTGACCGGGTGGGACCCGGCTGTTCAGCACGGTGACGCCGTCGGGCCGCACCAGGGATACCGCGTCGACCCGCTCGCCGGTGATGGTGCGGGCTTGGGCGTGAAAGGCCGGGAAGTCGCCGTCGTGCAGCGCCGGGCTGGCCGACAACACGTCCAGCGTGCCGGCCAGGGCATCCATCTGGGTCTGAACGGCGGCGGCGATGAAGGTGGTGCGTGCCTCGGCCCGCTGCCATGCCACCTCGTATTCCGAACGCATGGACAGCAGGAACAACGCGAGCGCGAGGCCCGCCACCGGCAACAGGGCGGCCAGGACCAGGAAGGCGAGGTAATGCCGGATTCCCGGTGTACGCAAAGACCGCCCCCCTTCTTTCGCGCCCAATGGTCAGACCATGCTAGGCCGGGAAAAGAAGGGGGTCAAATGCACACTTAAGGAAATGGATCACTCGGCGGCGGCGGCCTTGCTCGCCTGTTCCTTGTGCAGGCCCAGCTCGTCCCACACCGAGGCGAACGACTTGACCAGATGGGCCAGCATTTCGTCGGTGTGCAGCGGGGTCGGGGTGACGCGCAGCCGCTCGCTGCCCACCGGAACGGTGGGGTAGTTGATGGGCTGGACGTAAATGTTGTGCTTGTTCAGCAGCAGATCGGACGCCCGCTTGCACTGGGCGGCGTTGCCCACCATCACCGGCACGATGTGGCTGACCGACGGCATCACCGGGATGCCGGCCTCGGACAGCAGGCGCTTGGTGGTGGCGGCGCGTTCCTGGTGGCGGTCGCGAATCTGCGGCTGCTGGCGCAGCACCTTGATCGAGGCCAGGGCGGCGGCGGCGACCATGGGCGGCATCGACGACGAGAAGATGAAGCCGGGGCCGAAGCTGCGGACGTAATCCACCAGCGCGTCCGAGGCGGCGATATAGCCGCCGACCACGCCGACCGCCTTGGCCAGGGTGCCCTGGATGATGGTGATGCGGTCGCGCACGCCGTCGCGCTCGGCCACGCCCGATCCTTGGGCGCCGTACATGCCGGCGGCATGGACTTCGTCCAGATAGGTCATGGCGTTGTGCTTCTCGGCCACGTCGCAGATGGCGGCGATCGGCGCGATGTCGCCGTCCATGGAATAGACCGATTCGAACGCCACCAGCTTGGGCGTCTCTTTCGGATAGGCCGACAGCAGCTCGTCCAGGCTGTCCGGGTCGTTGTGGCGGAAGATGTGCTTCGGCGCCTTCGAGTGGCGGATGCCCTCGATCATGGAATTGTGGTTCAGCTCGTCCGAGAAGACGACGCAGCCGGGAATGGTCGAGGCCAGGGTCGACAGCGTGGTGTCGTTGGCGACGTAGCCCGAGGTGAACAGCAGCGACGCCTCTTTGGCGTTCCAGCTTGCCAGTTCCTCTTCCAGCAGCACGTGGTAGTGGTTGGTGCCCGAAATGTTGCGGGTACCGCCGGCACCGGCGCCGCAGCGCTCCACCGCTTCCTTGGCGGCGGCGCACACGGCGGGGTGCTGGCCCATGCCCAGATAGTCGTTGGAGCACCACACGGTGACTTCATGCACCTGCCCGTCGCGGTAATTGCGGGCAACGGGGAAGCGACCGCACTGACGTTCCAAATCGGCGAAGACGCGATAGCGTCCTTCACTCTTCAAATCGGCGATACGCTTGGCGAAATAGTGCTGGTAATCCATCGGACCTTGCCTCCTGCCGCGCCTGAAAGGCGGCGCGGGTCAACAGCTGCGGCAGACTTTAAAGGATCGGAAAGCTGCGGCGCAACTTACATGGCATTAATCTCCGCATTACGTGCGGGGTCATTGCGAGACTGCTCCGGCGGCGACCAGCTCTCCATGAGCTTCGTCAAGACCGCGGCGGAAGCGGGCCAGCAGATCACGGATTTCGTCTTCACTGATGATCAATGGCGGGGCGAAGGCGATGGTGTCGCCCATGGCGCGCAGGATGACGCCATGTTCCTGCGCCTTGGCGACGACACGGGCGCCCACCGCCAGCTTGGGGTCGAACGGTGTTTTCGCGTCCTTGTCGGCCACCAGTTCCAGCGCGCCGATCAGGCCCAGGCCGCGCGCCTCGCCCACCAGCGGGTGCTGTTGCAGCGCACGCAGGCCGTCCTGCAGCACGGGGGCCGTGCGGCGGACCTGGGCGACGATGTCGCGCTCGGCGTAAATCTTCAGCGTCTCCAGCGCCACCGCCGCCGGCACCGGATGGCCGCCATAGGTCAGGCCGTGGCCGAACACGCCGATCTCGCCCGATTGGCGCTTGATCGGTTCGTAGACGTGGCCAGCGACGATCAGCGCCGAAATCGGCAGATAGCCCGACGACAGCCCCTTGGCCACCGTCATCATGTCGGGTTTCAGGCCGAAGGTTTGGCTGCCGAACATGTTGCCGGTGCGGCCGAAGCCGGTGATGACCTCGTCGGCCACCAGCAGGACGTCGTATTTTTTCAGCACCGCCTGGATTTTCTCGAAATAGCCGGCGGGCGGCACGATGACGCCGCCGGCTCCCATCACCGGCTCGGCGAAGAAGGCGGCTACCGTCTCCGGTCCCTCGGCCAGGATCAGCTTTTCCAGTTCCTCGGCGCGGCGGGCCGAGAATTGTTCCTCGCTCTCGCCCTTTTCCGCATAGCGCCAGTAATGGGGACAGCCGGTGTGCAGGACGCGGTCGATGGGCAGGTCGAAGCCGCGCTGGTTGACCGGCAACCCGGTCAGCGAGCCGGTCGCCACGGTGACACCGTGATAGGCGCGCTCGCGGGCGATCAGCTTCTTCTTTTCCGGCCGCCCCAGCGCGTTGTTGCGGTACCAGATCATCTTGATGGCGGTGTCGTTGGCTTCCGAGCCGGAGCAGGCCAGGAACACCTTGGCGTCGGGCACCGGTGCCAGCTCGGCCAGCGCCTCGGCCAGCCGCACGCCCGGCGTATGCGCCTTGGAACTGAACAGGTGATAGAACGGCAGCTCGCGCATCTGCGCCGCCGCCACCTCGGCCAAGCGCTGCTCGCCCCAGCCCAGGGTGGTGCACCACAGCCCGGCCAGTCCCTCGATGTAATCCTTGCCCGCTTCGTCGAAGACGCGGACGCCCTCGCCGCGCACGATCACCAGCGGGCCGGTCTCGGGGTGGCGGACCAGATTGGTGTAGGGATGGAACAGGGCGGCGATGTCCGCCTCGGCGACCGTGGTCATGTGACCTCCGCGATGGGGGAAAGCGGAGTTTAGGCCGGTTCAGTCCTTCCGCACAATGCGCAGCTACCGTGGATCAGACGCGCGTGTGGGACTTGATCTTGAAGGCGTAGACGTACAGGTCGGTCTCCTGGCGCTCGCTGCGCCGGCCCTTGGTTTTGCGGGTGGTGGTGAAGTACTCCACGATCTCGTGGGCTTCGTATTCATCCTTGGCCAAGCGCGAAATCCAGGCGTCGCCGGTCTGCTTCAGGCTGTGGCGACTGAACAGGGCGGCCTTGGGGGCGCCGGTGCAGCCGACATAGAATTCGCCGAAACGGGCGCCGTTCCTGCTGACGAAATCCTCGATGTCGCCGATGATCTCGGATCGCGACTTGGCCGCCATTACGCACTCCCCTGAACCTGTCCCCGGAAGTCAGCATATCCGGCGACGGCCAAAGGAGCAATCAGGCGCGGAACTTATTCCACCCAGGTGCGCATCAGCCCCAGGTCCAGGCGGTACTCCATCACACGGTGGTTGTTGGTGTCGCTGACCAGCAGCCGATGCGGGCCGTCGGCGGCGATGCCGGCCGGTTCCGCCGGTGGCCGGCAGGCGGTGTCGGCGCAGGCCAGGCCGTCGACGTCGCTGATCTTGCCCTCGGCCAGCGAAATCACGCGGATGGCGGAATTGTAGCTGTCGGCGACGAAGACGGCGCCGTCCACCGCCGCCACGCCCAACGGGTGCTGCAGGCGGGCGTTGGCCAGCGGGCCGTTGGCGTGGCCGAAATCGAACAGGCCGTGGCCGACCAGGGTGTCGACGGTGCCGCTGTTCAGGCTGAGCCGGCGGATGGCCGAGGTCTCGCTGTCGGCAAAGAACAACGCGCTGCGGTCCTCGGCCAGCGTCAATCCCGATGGTTGGGCCAGGGCGGCGTGGTCGCCGTCGCCGTCGATGATGGCTTCGCCGCCGCTGCCGGCGACCGGACGGACCTGGCCGGTCGCCAGATCCAGCGCGGCGATCTGGTGGCTGCCGGCATTGGCGAAGTACAGCGTGCCGTCCACCACCTCCATATCCCAGGGCGAGGCCAAGGCGACTCCGGCGCCCGGCTCGGGCTGGCGCAGGATGGTGCCGCGAAAGCCGATCCCGGCCAGGGTGTCGGTCAGCCCGCTGGCGCGGTCGATGCGGCGGATGGCGTGGTTGCGGGTGTCGGCTACATAGATGTAGTCGCCGTCGCAGGCCAGCCCTTCGGGGCCGTTGAACGCCGCCTCGGTGCCGCCGTCGTGGCGGCCGGGCGTGCCGCTGCCGTAGCGCTGCACCACGGCGCCGTCGTCGTCCAGCACGACGATCTGATGGTGGCCGGTGTCGGCCAGCGCCCACAGCTTTTCGCCGTTTGGCGAGGGGCATGCCTTGATCTTGCCGGGAAAGCGCAGGGCGCCGCCGGTTTCGTGCAGCGGTTCCACCGTCAACGGCTGGGGCCGCAATTCGCCTCGGGCAAAGAACTGCCGCGCCATGTCGCCCAGGCCCTGGATCAGCAGATCGGGATGCGGCTCGCCCGCCAGATGGCCGATGACGTCGCCGTCGGGCGAGATGAACACCAGCGTCGGCCACGCCCGCACGCAATACTCCTCCCACAGCCGCAGATCGGGGTCGTGCACCACCGGATGGGCGATGTCGTAGCGGGCGATGGCGTGGGCCAGCACCTCGGGGTCGCGCTCGTGGTCGAATTTGGGCGAATGGACGCCGATCACCGTGATCTCGCCGGGAAAGGCGTCTTCCAACTGGCGGAGGGTGGGATAAACGTGAAAGCAATTGACGCAGCACAGCGTCCAGAAATCCAGCACCACCAGCCGGCCCCGCAAGTCCGCCAGCCGCAGCGGCGCCGGCACGTTGAACCAGCGCAGGCCGTCATGGTCGAAATCGGGGGCACGGGTGATGCCGAACATGAAGACCTCGTCGCCAGTGCCGTCGGGTGGGAGTGCCGCCCGTTCGGGTTAGGCGTTCCCATAGTCATACATAAGGCGGCGACGGCCGGCCGATACAAGCCCCACCCCGGCGGCCAATGGATTTCCGCCACGGTGGGGTTATGATCAAGGGTGAATTCGGAGGAGGCGGCCATGGCGTTCAAGGATATCCTCGTTCACGTCGACAACAGCGCGGCGGGCCGGGTGCGGTTGGACTTGGCCGCCCGGCTGGCCCAAGCCCACGACGCCCATCTGGTCGGCCTGCACGTGCGCTCGCGCACCGTCGTGCCGCCGTTCGTTGCCGCCCAGATGGGGCCGGAAATCGAGGCCCTGCAGGACCGCTTCCTCGCCGATGCCGCTGCCGAAGCACGCGCCGCCTTCGACGCGGTGGCGCCCGCGGCCGGTGTCACCAGCGAATGGCGCGACGTCGCCGGCGTGCTGGCCGATACCGTGGCGCTGCACGCGCGCTATGCCGACATCGCCGTCATCGGTCAGTCCGAAGAGGGTGACGACGACGGCCCGTTGGCCGACGGCTTGGTGCTGGAGGTGGGGCGGCCGGTGCTGGTGGTGCCCTATGCCGGCCGCTTCGACAGCGTGGGCAAGCGGGTTCTGGTGGCGTGGAACGCCAGCCGCGAGGCGACGCGGGCGGTGCACGATGCCCTGCCGCTGTTGGCGCAGGCGCAGCGGGTGCAGGTGGTCGCCATCAATCCCGACGGCGATCATGGCGACATTCCCGGCGCCGACATCGCCTTGCACCTGTCCCGCCACGGCATCGCCGCCAGTTGCGAGCAGTTGACCGCCGACGATGTGGCGGTGGGGGCGCTGCTGCTGTCGCGTGCCGCCGATACCGGTGCGGATTTGATCGTCATGGGCGGCTATGGCCGTTCGCGCCTGCGCGAGCTGGTGCTGGGCGGCACCACACGCCATATCCTGCGCCACATGACCGTGCCGGTGTTGCTCAGCCATTGAGTTTCGTGGCACAACGGACCTTGTTCCGGGTGCCCCATGACACGGGGAGAATCGGGAAGGCGGTGAAAATCCGCCACGTGCCCAACGCTGTGACGGGGACCGGGCCGACATATGCCACTGACGCAAGTCGGGAAGGCGTCGGCCGGGGATGATCCGCAGTCAGAAGACCGGCCGGGAACGCCTGGGTTGCCGCCTTGGACCAGCGGGGGCCGCATGTCGCATGACAGGGGAAACTCATGCCCGCTTCCGCCGTTCAGCCCGATCCCAACTTCTCAACCGAGGAACGCGACGCCGTCTATCGCTGCATCCATACGCGGCGCGACGTGCGTGGCCAGTTCCTGCCCGACCCGATCCCGGACGAGGTGCTGGCCCGCCTGCTGCGCGCCGCCCATCACGCCCCCAGCGTCGGCTTCATGCAGCCGTGGGACTTCATCGTCGTGCGCGACCGCGCGGTGAAGCAGCGTGTTCACGCCGCCTTTTCCAAGGCCCACGCCGAGGCGGCGCTGATGTTCGAGGACCAGCGCCGCGCCGCCTATCAGCGCCTGAAGCTGGAAGGCATCGTCGATTCGCCGGTCAACATCTGCATCACCTGCGACCGCCGCCGGACTGGCCCGGTGGTGATCGGCCGCACCCACCAGCCGGAAATGGACCTGTTCAGCGCGGTATGCGCGGTGCAGAACCTGTGGCTGGCGGCGCGGGCCGAGAATCTTGGCGTCGGCTGGGTCAGCATCGCCCATTACGACGATCTGCGTGCCGCTTTGGCGATACCCGCCGACATTCAGCCCATCGCCTATCTGTGCCTGGGCCAGGTGTCGCACTTCTATGAAAAGCCGGAGCTGGAAAGCGCCGGCTGGCTGCCGCGCCTGCCGATGGAGCAGGTGACGTGGCTGGATCAATGGCACAGCCAGCCGGACGAGGCGCCGCTGCTGGACATGCTCAAGGGGGGATGATGGAAGAGCTGGTGCGCAAGGTGACGCCCATGATGGTGTTGCCCGACATCCGCCCGGTGCTGAGACAGTATCTGGCACTGGGCTTCGAGCCGGCGCCGACCGACGATCCCGGCTCGGTCGCCCTGCGCGCCGGCAAAAGCCACCTGATGCTGGTCAGCGTCGAGCTGATGCAGAAGGATTTCAAGCGCACCACGGTGGCGCCGCTGATCGGTACCACCGTGCCCTATCTGCACGTCACCTCGCTGGCCGAAGCCAAGGAACGGCTGGACGCCTCCGCCATGGTGGTCGAGGAATCCTACACCGGCGGCGGCACCCGCGAGGCGGTGGTGGTGCAGCACGGCCAGTTCCTGATCCTGGCCGAGATGCTGGAATAGGAAACACCGGCGCGGCGCCGGGATGTCCCCGGCGGCGATGGTGGTCTACACTCGGGCGATCACCTTGCGAGGATGACGCCCGATGAAGAAGATTTCCTGCGCCGCGCTGGTCCTGCTTGCCCTTGCCACCCCTGTCCTTGCCGCGCCCGGCGGGCGTCATGGCGGCGAGCCGCGGAGCGAGCGGTCGTCGTCGGATTTGGCCGACATCCTGATCACCGCCACCGAGCGGGCGCTGATCGGCGAGTACTACAAGAGCCACGCCGTGCCGGCCGAGTCCCTGCCGCCCGGTATCCGCAAGAAGGTGGCGCGCGGCAAGCCGCTGCCGCCCGGCATCGCCAAGCGCTTCCCCGACGGCCTGTCCGGCCAGTTGCGCGCCCGTCCCGGTTACGAATTCCGCACCGTCGGCGCCGACGTGGTGCTGGTCGAGATCGCCAGCGGCGTGATCGCCGATGTGATCAAGGGCGTGCTGCGGTAGAGTTTGTCAGTTTTTGACGAACAAAAGAAAACTCGTCATGCCGGCCTTGAGACGGCATCCATGGTGGTGCACCGATCATGGACCCCGGATCGCGCGGGGCGCGTCCGGGGTGACGCAGATTTCCTAGGGTTTCAGGGCTTTGGAAACAGCCACCATCCGTGTTCGTCCGTGGCCCGCGCAGCGGGCATCCGTGTCTTCCGTGTCTCTTGGTACCGGACAAGCCGCATAAGTCAGGATGGCGGGGCACCCCAGCCGCGTATGTCCTCACTAAACCGGACACGCTTCGACTTGAACCGAATACGCTCTAAAACTCCGCCGCGTCACCCCTGGGGTCCAGCGCCCGCTGCAGTCCGTCGCCGACCAGATTGCAGGCCAGTACCGTCAGGAAGATGGTCAGGCCCGGCCACAGCGCCTGTTCCGGGGCGCTCCACACCACGTTCATGGCGCCCGTCAGCATGTTGCCCCATGACGCCAGCGGTGGCCGGATGCCCAGGCCGAGGAAGCTGAGCGCGCTTTCGATCAGCACGATGTGGCCGACCGACAAGGTGGTGGCGACGACGATGGGCGAGGCGACGTTGGGCAGGATGTGGTGGCGCATGATGCGGCGCGGGCTTGCGCCGATGGCGGTGGCGGCGCGCACATAGTCGCGGGCTTTGACCGACAGGGTCTGCGCCCGCACCAGACGGGCGACCGTGGTCCAGCCCACCGTGCCGATGATGGCGACGATGCGCAGGATGCCGAAGCCCTCGGTTCCCAGCACATCGGGCGGGATGCCCAGCTTGGCCGGGTCGACGGCGGCCAGCACGATCAGCAGCGGCAGCAGCGGCAGCGACATCACCCCGTCGGTCAGCCGCATCAGTATGGCGTCCAGCCGGCCGCCGTAATAGCCGGCCAACAGGCCGAAGCCGGTGCCGAACATCGCCGCCAGCACGGCGGTCGCCGCCGCCACCGCCAGCGAGATGCGGCCGCCATGGGCCAGCCGGCTGAGGACGTCGCGGCCCAACTCGTCGGTCCCCAGCCAATGTTCGGCCGACGGTGCCGCGAACAGGGCGGACAAATCCATCGCCTCGGGGTCCTGCAGTAGCCAGGGCGCCAGCAGCGCGCCGCCCACCAGCACGGCCAACACGACGAAGCCGAACAAGGCGGCGCGGTCGCGGCGCAGGCGGCGCAGGGCGCGGGCGACGACGGGGTTCATTTGTAGCTGACCCGGCGGTCCAGCACCGCATAGGCCAGATCGGCCAGGATCGAGCCGATCAGCGTCATGGCGGTGGCCAACAGCAACCCGGTCAGCGCCAGATTGAAGTCGTTGCCCATCACCGCCTCGAAGATCAGGCGGCCCATGCCGGGCCAGGCGAACACGGTTTCGGTGATCAGCGCGCCGGAAAACAGCCCGCCGACTTCCAGCGCCAGGATGGTGGCGACCGGAATCAGCGCGTTGCGCAATTGGTGCACCAGCACGATGCGGCGCGGGCTGCAGCCCTTGGCGCGGGCGGTGCGGACGTAATCGTGATGGGCCTCGCCGATCATGGCGGCGCGCATGTGGCGGATGTATTGCCCGATGCCGGCCAGGGCCAGCGTCGCCACCGGCAGCGCCAGATGGCGCAGGCGGTCCGCCAATCCGCCGCCGCCGACGTCTTCCATGCCCGAGGCGGGCAGCCAGCCCAGATGGACCGCGAACAGCACGATCAGCATCAGCCCCAGCCAGAAGGTCGGCACCGACACCGAGGCGAAGGCGAGCAGGTTGACGGCGTGGTCGAAGGCCGAGTTGGGCCGCAGCGACGCCATGATGCCCAGCGGAATTGCCACCACCAGCGCCAACGCCAGCGCCGTCACCATCAGCAGCGCGGTGTTGCCCAGCGCCGGCAGCATGGCGTCCAGCACCGGGCGGGCATACAGGCGGGAGTAGCCCAGCTCGCCCTGCACCACCTGGCCGAGCCAGCGCACATAGCGTTCCGTCCACGGCTGGTCCAGGCCGTACAGCGCCTTCAGGCGCAGCGCGTCGGCGGCGCCCAGCCGGGGGTCGCCGGCGATCATCAGGTCGATGGGGTCCCCCGGCATCAGACCCATCAGCCCATAGACCACACACGACATCACCAGCAGCACCGCCAGCGACTGCAAGCCGCGCGAGATCAGGTGATGGATCACGACCGTCCCTTGCCCTTGGGTTTCTTGCCGTTGTTCTCGGCCGCCGGAACGGGCTGGGGCGCTGCCTCGGGTTCGTTTTCCCAGTGCCAGTTCTCGACCCATAGCGTGCTGGGGTCCTGGTGGCCGGTGGGAACCACGCCTTTCAACCCCTTGGGCAGGATGAAGGCGTCGGCACGGAAGAACAGCGGCAGGGCCGGCAGATCGTCGGCATACAGCACCTGCAACTCGCGCCACAGGGCGATGCGCTTGGACCGGTTCAACTCGACCTCGATGGCGTCGATCAGCTCGTCCATGCGCGGATTGGCATAGCCGGGATAGTTCTGGCCGGCCCAGTTGTTCTTTTCCGACGGGATCATGTCGGAATGCAGATTGGTGCGCGGCACCGACTCGGGGGCCGAGTACCAAGCGAACAACGCCATGTGCGGGAACTTGCGCCGCGTCACCGTGTCGCCGAAGAACACGCGCGGCGGCTCGGCCTTCAGGCGGACGTCGATGCCAATCTTGCGCCACTGCGCCTGCAGCACCTGGCTGACCAACTCGCGCGAGCGATTGCCGGCGGTGGTGTCCAGTTCCAGGGCCAGCGGCGCGCCCTCGGCGTTGCGCCGCACGCTGCCGCTCATCTTCCAGCCGGCTTCATCCAGCAGCGCGGCGGCGCGGGCGGGGTCGTGGCGGTACTTGGGCACGTCGTCGGCGTGGACGCCGTCCAGCGGATTGACCTGGCTGTGCGCCACCGGCTGGCGGCCGTCGAACAACTGCTTGTTCAGCAATTCGCGGTCCAGCGCGTACAGCAGCGCCTGGCGCACCCGCTTGTCGGCCAGGATGGGAGAGCCGAGGTTGAGGTCGATATGCTCGAAAACCAGGCCCGGCTTGAAGATGACGTTGTAGTTCTTGCCGGCGCGCTTGTCGAAGGCGATGGCCTGATCCAGCGGCAGGCCCAATTCGCCGGCGATCATGTCGACGCCGCCCGACAGCAGGTTGGCTTCCAGCGCGGCGGTGTTCTCGATGGTCTTGACGACGATGCGCTTGAACGCCGGCTTGGCGCCGCCCCAATAGGCATTGGGTTCCAGCACGATGTGGCTGCCTTGCGCCACCTCGGTGATGCGGTAGGGGCCGTTGTACAGGCCGGGATTGGTGGTGTCCTGGTCGAAGGCGGTGCGGTTGCGGTATTCCGCCGGCTTGTCGAAGCGCGGCCGCTCGATATGGGCCGGCAGCAGGCGCAGGTCGTTGATGGCGTTGTAGTCGAAGGTCAGCCGTTCCATGTGCAAGGTGAAGGTCTTCTTGTCCTTCACCTCGACCTTGAGGATGCGGCGGTACAGTTCCGAATTGGACACCCCCGACAACGGATGGCGGCCGGAATCCACGGTGAACAGCACGTCCTCGGTGGTGACCGGGGTGCCGTCGCCCCACTTGGCGTCGGCGCGGATGGTATAGGTCAGCGCCACACCCTGGCCGCCACCCGCCACCTTCTCGGGCTTCGCCAGCCCGTTTTCCAGTGTCGGCAGCGTCTCGCACAGCATGCACACCAGCTTCCAGCCGGGATCGAAGGCGGTCAGCGGCCGCATGGCCATGTCCAGCACATAGGTCTTCGCCAACATGGATTCTATGTTGGGGTGCAGGGTGACGGGGAATTGGGTGATGCCGATGACCAGCTCGGTCTTGGTGCTCGCCTCCGGCTCGGTTGTAACGCGCGCCTCCGGCACGGTTGTGACGCGCGCCTCCGGCACGGCTTTGGCCTGCGCCTGCGGGGCGTCCTTGGCCACGGCCGGCGCAAACGCAGCCAAGCAAAGGGCCAGGACGGCAAACAGGCGGAACGGCGGCGTCATCCCAAACTCCGGCGGTGGCGGGGAAAGCGACCGATCCTAACACCCCGCGACCGCTTCGTCAGCGCTTGCCGAAGGCCAGTGTCCGCAAAAGCGCCGCCCCCCGGTGGGGCCGGGGGGCGAAAAAGGGGTTAGCGGGTCTGCTGCAGCGATGCCTTCATCGGGCACCAGTCGGGCAGCTTGGCGGTGTCGACGGTGCCGTCGGCATTCAGCGGCGGGCCTCCACGGCCCATGCCATAGCCCATGCCGGGACCACGCTGGTACATCATGGCCGGCATCCCTTGGCCCTGGGCGCGCGCCTGCATCATCTGTTCGTGGCGCCAGCCGGGGCCGTAAGTGGTCGGAGTCGTCGCCTTGGTGGTGGCGTCTTCGGCGTTGGCGGCGGTGCAACCGGCGACCAGCAACAGGGTGGCGAACGTGGCGGCGATCTTGAACGATGTCATGGCGGCCTCCTATTCCCTATCCCATGACATCATTCCACCACAGGCGCGTAACCGGCTGATGTCGGCCGCCGTGCCTGGGTGTAACACCGTGTAACCGGCCCCTATTCGGTAAAGGACACCACGCGGTTGCGGCCGGAACGCTTGCCGTCGTACAGCGCCTTGTCGGCCCGTTCGATGGCGTCGTCGACTGAGGTGTCGGCGTCCACCTCGGCCAGGCCGAAGGTGGCGGTCACCGGGATGGGGGTGCCGGTTTCATCGGTCAGTTCCAGCGCGGCGACGGCCTGGCGGATGCGCTCCAGCGCCTGGGTGCCGGTCTCGGCGTTGGTGCCGGGCAGGCAGATCAGGAATTCCTCGCCGCCATAGCGATAGACCACGTCATAGGGCCGCACGGTGTTGCGCAGCACCTGCGCCACGGCGCGCAGCACGGTGTCGCCCTGGGCGTGGCCGAAGGTGTCGTTGATCTTCTTGAAGTGGTCGATGTCGGCCAGGGCCAGCGACAGCGACAGGCGCTGGCGGATGGCGCGGTCGCGCTCGCCGGTCAACTGGGTGCGCATGGTCTGGCGGTTGGCCAGGCCGGTCAGCGGATCGACGGTCGCCAGCGCCTTCCACACTTCGCGTTCCAGCGACTGCGCCGCGCTGCCGAACGACAGCACCGACCCCATCAGCGTCTCGTAATCCGAGGTGGTGACGGTCTGCCCGGCGGCGGCGCGGCTGGAAATCTGCTCGGCCTTGGAATGGACGGCCTCGTGTTCCTGGGCGACCAGGCCGAAGCCGGGGAAGCTGGCCAGTTCGCCGCTGGACGCCTTGGCATGCCAGGCCGAGAACGGGCAGGCGGCCGCGGCGGCATCGGGAATCGGGGTGCCGCTGGCGCGGTGCAATACCGCCTGATACCACTTCTGCAGCCATTCCACATGACCGGCCAGGGCATGCTGGAACCCGGTCAGGCTGGCAAACGCTTCTTCGGCCTTCATCCCCGAACTCTCCCCCACCAATGACAACGACCATCGCATTCAATTATCAGATGCGCGCCCGTCGCGCACCATAGCCTGAAAGGTGCCGATCGGGCGAGATATCCGTGTATGCCATTCCGCTAACCGGCGGTTGCCGCTCGAGGGCGCGCCGGGATAGGCTGCGCCATGCGCTCGCTGATCGTCCTTGTTCTGTGCTTGTTGACAGCCCTGCCGCCTGCCGTGGGGGCCGAGACGTGGCGCGATTGTCCCGATTGCCCGGATGTGGTGCGCCTGCCCGGCTTCGCCTTGGGACGCACCGAGGTCACTGTCGGCCAATATGGCGCCTGCGTTGCCGCTGCCGCCTGTCCGCCGCACCAGCCGCGCTGGGCCGAGGCCGACATGCCGATGACCGACCTTCCCGTGCTGGACGCGGAAACATACCTGGCCTGGCTGTCGGCGCGCACGGGCAAGCGCTATCGCCTGCCCGATGAGGCGGAATGGGAACAGGCGGCGCGGGCCGGCACCGCCACCGCCTTCCCGTGGGGCGAGGCGATGGAGGCCGGCCGTGCCGTTTGCCAGGGCTGCGATCCCCGCTTCAACCGCCGCCCCGCGCCGGTCGCCACCATGGCGGCCAATCCCTGGGGGCTGTACGACATGAACGGTAACGTGTGGGAATGGACCCGCGATTGCTGGAATAGCGACTGCTCCCGGCGTGTCATGCGCGGCGGCTCGTGGTATTTCGTGCCGCGCCAGTCGCGCTCGGACGCTCGTGCGCCCCAGGACGGGAGGGTGGGCGGCTATGACGTCGGCTTCCGCGTCCTGCGGGAACTTCCCTAACCCTTCCAGCCGACCTCGGCCGCCGCCTGCCGGCTTTCCTTTTCCAGCACTTCGACCCGCACGTGCGTGGTGCCCTGGCGGTGGAATTTCAGCAATTGGGCGGCGCGGCGCGACACATCGATGATACGGCCGCCGACAAACGGGCCACGGTCGTTGACCCGCAGGATCAGCGAACGGCCGTTGTCCAGGTTGGTGACGCGCACCACGCTGGGCAGCGGCAGGGTCTGGTGCGCGGCGGTCAGGCCGTTCTGGTCGTAGATTTCACCATTGGCGGTCTGGCGGCCGTGAAACGGCGCGCCATACCACGAGGCGCGGCCCTGCTCGTCGTAGTCCCAATCCTGCCGTGGGGTGTAGAGCACGCCATTGATGCGGTAGGGATCGCCGACGCGGTAGCTGCCCAACTTGCGCACCTTGGGAACCGGCGGGGCGGGCTGTGTCGTCGGCGGCGGCAGCGACGCCACCTCGCAAGTGGTGCAGGCGGCGGCCAACAGGGCCAGCGACAGCGCCAGCCAATGGCGTGGGCGAAAACCTTCTGTCATCGCATCCTCCCCGAAAGATGCGAATAGACTATGCCGAAAGTATTATCTCGGGCTGGGGCAAAAAAGGAGCGCCGGGCGCTCCTTTTTCGATCCGGCTATTCGGCGGCTTCGTCCTTGATGCGCTCGATCTGCGCACCGCAGGCGGCCAGCTTCTCCTCGACCCGCTCGTAGCCGCGGTCCAGGTGGTAGACGCGGTTGACCACGGTTTCGCCCTCGGCGGCCAAGCCGGCCAGGATCAGCGACGACGACGCGCGCAGGTCGGTCGCCATCACCTGGGCGCCCGACAGCTTGGGCACGCCGCGCACGATGGCGCTGGAGCCGTGCACGTTGATGCGCGCGCCCATGCGGATCAACTCGGGCACGTGCATGTAGCGGTTTTCGAAGATGGTCTCGGTAATCATGCTGGCCCCGTTGGCGGTGGTCAGCAACGCCATCAACTGGGCCTGCATGTCGGTGGGGAAGCCGGGGAACGGCTCGGTCATGATGTCGCAGCCGTTGATGCCGTTCAGCGCCGCCACCCGCATGCCGCGCGGGGTTTCCTCGACGGTGACGCCGCATTCACGCAGCACCTTGACCACCGCGTCCATCAGATCCATGCGGGTGCCGGTCAGTTCGACGTCGCCGCGGGTGATAGCGGCGGCGACGGCGTAGGTGCCGGTCTCGATGCGGTCGGGCACCACCGAATATTCGGCGCCGTGCAGGGCGTCGACGCCCTGGATGCGCAGCGTGCCGGTGCCGATGCCCTCGATCTTGGCGCCCATGGCCTGCAGGCAATAGGCCAGGTCGGCCACTTCCGGCTCGCGCGCGGCGTTGGCAAGGACGGTCTCGCCCTCGGCCAGGGTGGCGGCCATCAACAGGTTTTCGGTGCCGCCCACGGTGACCTGCGGGAAGATGATATGGGCGCCCTTGAGGCGGCCGCTCACCTGGGCCGAGATGTAGCCGCCCTCCAGCTCGATCTTGGCGCCCATCTGCTCCAACGCCTTGAGGTGCAGGTCGACCGGACGGGTGCCGATGGCGCAGCCGCCGGGAAGCGACACGCGGGCCTGGCCGCAGCGGGCCAGCAGCGGCCCCAGCACCAGCACCGAGGCGCGCATGCGGCGCACCAGATCGTAGGGCGCGGTGGTGTTGGTGATGGTGTTGGCGGTCAGCTCCAGCACCCGGCCGGTATGGCCACCGTTCTTGCTGTCGCCGTTCAGCGCCATCAGCACGCCGTGCTGCGCCAGCAGATTGGCCATGGTGGTGATGTCCACCAGATGCGGCAGGTTGGACAGCGTCAGCGTGCCGTCGGTCAACAGGCTGGCCGGCATCAACGCAAGGGCGGCGTTCTTGGCGCCGCCGATGGGGATGATGCCCTTGAGCGGCGTCCCGCCAATGATGCGGATCCTGTCCATGCTGACCTCTTGACTAAAAAAGCGTTGCCGAATGTCCGGGCCGAAGCCGTGTGCAGGCGTCGGAGCCGCAGGGCATAGACACCGATCATGGCGAAGGCGTGGCGGCGCCACCACTGCGTCGCCGCCCACTCCGTTCGAGCGAAGCGCCCCGTTTAGCGCGGCGCCGCCGCCGGGTCAAGGTTCTGGGGCGCGGCAACGAAAAAGGGCGCGGCCGGGTTTCCCCGCCGCGCCCTTTTCGGTTGTGGTCGTTACAGACGGGGCAGGGTGACGCCCTGCTGGCCCTGATACTTGCCGGCGCGGTCGCGGTACGAGGTCTCGCACGAGGAATGGCCGTTCAGGAAGATGAACTGGCAGGCGCCCTCGTTGGCGTAGATCTTGGCCGGCAGCGGTGTCGTGTTGGAAAATTCCAAGGTGACGTGGCCTTCCCATTCCGGCTCCAGCGGCGTCACGTTGACGATGATGCCGCAGCGGGCATAGGTCGACTTGCCCAGGCAGATCACCAGCGTGTCGCGCGGAATGCGGAAATATTCCACCGTGCGCGCCAGGGCGAAGGAATTGGGCGGAATGACGCAGACGTCGGTCTCGCGATCGACGAAGCTCTGCTCGGAAAATTCCTTGGGATCGACCACCGCCGAATTGACGTTGGTGAAAATCTTGAACTCGGGGGCGACCCGCGCGTCATAGCCGTAGGACGACAGGCCGTACGAAATGACGCCCTCGCGCTGAAGCTTTTCCGTGAACGGCTCGATCATGCCCTGCTTGAGGGCCATCTCGCGAATCCAGGTGTCGGGCATGACGGACATTGCAGGTGCTCCACCAGAGTAGTGGCACCTTGTAACGTGCGCGCTTGCGGGGTGCAAGCGCGGGCGTGTCAGTCGCCGGCCGGCGACTTGTCCTGGGCGTCCGTCGGCGCCGGCTCGTCGGCACGGCTGCGGCTTTGGGCTTTGCGCCGGGCAAGGTTCGCGCGCAACGCCTCGGCCTGGCGCTGCCGGCGAAGTTCAGCCTCGGTCTGGCCCTTGTCGCTGAGCTGGGGTGGGGTCTTGGGATCGGTCATGGCGCGCATTTTGGCCGCTTTCGCCGCGTCGTCAAGAATGTGCTGCGGCGGTGCAGAAAGTTGCTTGACGGGGTGGGATTCCTTTGGCATAAAGCGCGCCTCGCCACGGGGCGCCACGCCTCGGTCCGCGAATGCTGCCGTAGCTCAGTCGGTAGAGCATACCCTTGGTAAGGGTAAGGTCGATGGTTCGATTCCATTCGGCAGCACCATGAAAACCCCTTGGGAAACCAAGGGGTTTTCGCCTTTTCAGCGCCATCGCATGAAAAACCGTTTTTGATGCGACGCATGAAAAACCCGCTTTCATAGCCGAAGTGCCGTCGCCGCCCGCTGCAGATAGTCGGGCGAGTGCTTGCCGTAGACGCGTTCGATCATGGCCTTGGTGGTGCCGAGGAAACGGGCCACTTCCTCCAGTTCGATGCCCGCCATCACCATCCAGGTGGCCGCCGTGTGGCGCAACACATGCGGGGTCACCCGTTCCAGGCCGGCGCGGCGGCACGCTTTTCCAAACGCGATCTTGACGTCCCCGGCGGGGCGCCCGCCCCATTCGAGCACGCGATCGGTGGTGCGGACCGTGAAGGCCGCGCGGACCTCGTCCAGCGCCCGGCCGCTGATCGGCACCACGCTGCGGCGCTTGTTGCCGTGGCCGGCGCCAAAGTCGACGATGCCGCGACTGAGGTCGACGCGGTCCCAGGTCAATTCGGCGATGGCCTCCTTGCGCGCGCCCGTCGACAGCGCCAGCAGCACGAAAAGGCGGACGTGCGGGGTGGTGCAGGCATCAATCAGGGCGGTGGCTTCCTGCCGTGTCAGCCAGCGGTCGCGCGGGGCCGGCTGTCTGACCGGCATGCGAAATTCGGGGGCCGCGACGATCCACTTCTCGCGCTTGGCCCAATGCAGGGCGGCGCGCAGCGTGCCTAACTCGCGCAGCACGGTCCCGGGCTGCCGGCCTGCCAGGCTGCGCTCATTGGCATAGCGACGGATGGTCTCCTGGGAAAGGTGGTCCGGCAACAGGCAGCCCAGGATGGCTCCCAGCTGGTTGCAGGAGTTCTTGAGGGTGTGATCGGAGCGCACACCGTCCTTTTCGCGATCCGCCCGATAGCCCGCAAGAATGGTGGCGATCGTCGGGCTGTCGGGTGGTTCGGGGTTGTCTCGGCCGGCCAGGAACAGTGTCAGCCATTCCTCGGCGCTGGACCGATCGCGCGTCCGCGTTGATACGGATCGAGTACGACCACGCTCTGTCCACCGGACTTCCCAATATCCTTCGCGGTTTGGGCTAAGCCGGTACTCGGGCTTTTCGAGTCTGGGGCGTGCCATTGGCGGGCCTCGAACGCTTCGACGTCGGCGGTTCGGATGCGGATGCTGCCACCAGGCAAGCGCAGATGGCCGATCACACCTTGGCGCACCCAGTCGTACACCAACGCCGTGGAACAGCCGAAGCGTTCGGCCACTTGCCGGACGGTCATGCACTCGGTCACGGGCGCCTCCCTGGCACTGGCAGGAACATCGCTAACGACCGGAATGTTCCAATTCCGAGGGGGTGGTAACCTCGAAGGAAACGATCTTCGCGATGAAGCCTGCCGCTCAACGCGGAATAGCCTTACCACGCGTTCGGCCGCGGAAAGCGGGGGCAAACCGCCTGTGACGCAGTGCTGGTTGGAATAGACGGTTTCGCTCTGCTCAGGCTTTGCGCCTATAGCGCGTCGTGCTCGAATGCCGTTTCCATGCGATCAATCTCCGCCTTCCTGATTCCCAGCGCCTGGGCGACGGATCGCCATTGGGCGGTGGCCTCGGCCACCTCGTGGATGATGGAATCGGCTTCGGCCAGCGACAGGCCGAAGTACTGAATATTTTCCCGCGCCAGATCGATAGAGCAGGTCGCCTCGTCCAGGCTGATATTGGTCGACAGAATGTGCGCCTTGATGTCAACGGGGACGGGGTTCAGATCGTAGGCGGGCGACAGGCGCCACCCGGTTTCCCCGGTCCACAGGAAGCCGTGATTACGCAGGTGGTCGTCCACATTCGAGACCAGGATGTTGAACACCATGCGCCGGAACAGCTCGGTCGCGTCCGCGTCGGTGGCGGACCCATAGGTGCGCAGGGCGTCCACCAGTTCCGGGTAACTGCCGTGCTCGCCGTCAACCATGTTCAACATCGACATGGCCGACAGGAAGGGGATGCGCCGGCCATTCGTGTCGCGGTCAAAGCGGCGCGATACCATCACCGGCTTGCCGGCCACGCGCTCCAGGCGGTGCTTGGCTGTGGTGATCTTCGCCATGTTGGCCAGCCGAAGCGCAATCTCCTCCCAGGTTTCGATGGAGTAGTCGTCGTCATCCTTGGGGAATTTGGCGATGGCCAGATGGCCGTCTTTGTCGGCTACCGAAGCCTTGGGGCGGGCGCCGCCCAGGGACGAACCGGGCGCGAACAGCAGCAGCAGATCCTCGTCCGTTTCCTCGTCCCGCAATACCCGTTCGGTCACCGACAGCAATCGCGGCAAGTCGATGAAGGGGGGCACCCCGGCACCTGGCCCGAGCGGGGCCTGGAATTCCTGCTCTCCGGCGCGACGGAAGCGCAGGGCGCCAAGGCGCGTGACATCGGCGACGCCGAGCAGATAATCCGCCTCGGTCAGCGTGCGCACGCTTCGGCGTTCCCGCTTCGCCGTCCGCCGCTCCATGCGCTGCATCAGCCGCCGTCCCCAGGTATCGGGGGCGGAATCGCCGATGGACGCGAACATCTCGCGGCCCTTGTTCGGGGAGAACGTGCCAAGACCAACCGCCATGGCCGGCTCAAGCGAGAAGTGCCCCGGCACTTTGCTCCAGTCCTCGTGATAGGTGAAGCTGGCGCCATTGCGGCCACCGCGCACCTTGACCCGCAGCGTGCCGACACGGTGGGTCGCGCCGTTCAGTTCGGCGAAAACCTCGATTTCGCTGTCACTCATGTCGAGGCCCCTTTGGCCAGGCGCACCCGCTTGGGCAGCCGGTCAATTTCCAGATCGGCGCCGACAGGGTCATCCGCCACCAGATCGGCCAACGGCCCAATCAGTCCCAGGGCCTGCATCACCGAGGCGTAAATGCCGAACGAAACGGCGGGATCTCCCTTCTCCACGCGGGCCAATGTCCCACGGGAGATGAACGCCCGCGTCGCCACCACCTCCATGGGCAAACGCCGGCGCAGACGCGCATTCCGCAGATCGCCACCGATCTTGCGGATGGCCCGCTTCGCAGCGAGAGACGGTGTGTGTGGTGTTGCCATGATCTAATGCCAGCTTGATGGGGCGTTGAGGCAATTAATGTGCGCTCAAGCTGTCGTTATGGCAAGGGCGGCGGGGCAGGGCGAATGCGTTGCGGGCCACGGTAACGCGCGCTTGATCGTGGCCGTGTCTCCCGCGAAAGGCGCGAGGTAATCTAGCCGCAGGTGCAAGTGGCGGCAATTTGGACGGAACGGATGACCTACGAGGAATTCAACGCGTTCTGCCAGGCGCTTCCCGCCACCACCCATGTGGTCCAGTGGGGCGGTGCGGACGTCTGGAAAGTCGGCGGCAAGGTGTTCGCGATCGGCGGATGGGACGGTGGCGAACCGAGCTTCGTCTTCAAGGTCAGCGACCTGTCCTACGAGATTCTCAAGGAACAACCGGGCCTGCGCCCGGCGCCGTACCTGGCGTCACGTGGCCTCAAGTGGATCCAGCATTATGCCAAGCCCGGTCTGCCGGATGACAATATGCGGGACTATATCCGCCAATCGCATGCCATCGTCGCACAGGGGCTTTCGAAGAAGAAACGGTTCGAGCTGGGGCTGGATGGGCGGCGCTGAAATTATCTTACTCGGCAACGATGGGGAGGAGCGGAACAGCGGGGTTGGTAATGCAGACTACTGAAGATGCCACCTTGGCAAACGTGCGACGATGGTCCCTTGCGAGAGCGCATCCAAAAGAAGAGTATGGGGAAGAATTGTGCCGTCAAGTAATCCCTGTTCCTTGCCTGTTCAAAAAAAAGACGCTAGGAGACGCTCGCATGGCTAGATGCACTGCACCAGCAAGGGGCCACCGTTCATCGGCCGCCGCAGCCAACTGTCCTGCATGCGGGAGTCGTTACAGCCGCTTCAGCGGTTACGGCAGCGGCTACAGCAGCCAACGATCATACTCGCCCCTTTCGTACTCCTCATCAGAGAGCAGCAGCGGTCTGAGCAGCGGCGGGTCGGGGCGCCGCACCGCAAAGCCGCGCTGGTCGGGAGCAGGTTCGGCTGTGTGGTACACGCCCGAACAAGTGCAGGCGCTCACGCCGGTGCGAGAAAACGTGGAAAACCTGGCGGCCTCGCAGCCTGACCTTCGAGACGTGTTTCTCTGTCACGCGTGGGACGACAGGCAAGGCTCCGCCAAAGAACTGCATGATTTGCTCGAAGCGCGCGGTGTTCGCGTGTGGTTCAGCGAGAAGGATCTTGGCCTCGGGGTGCCGATGATGCGGGCGATCGACAAGGGCTTGGTGAATTCACGCGTTGGTATCGTTTTGGTGACCCCGGCTATGTTGCGACGTCTTCCGGCCGAGGGCATCGCGGACAAAGAGCTCTCGGCGCTCCTCCGGCGTGAACGGCTCGTCCCGGTTGTTCACGGAACGACCTATGAAGAGCTTGAGCAGGTCAGCCTCCTTCTAGCCTCCCGAGCCGGACTGAGCACTGCCGAAGAGTCGATGGCGGAAGTCGCTGCCAAAATTGCCGAACTGGTCGCTACTTAGTCGCGCCGGGGTTCAAGTCGGAGGCTGAGCGATGATTTTGGGAAATGCCGAGGGTTTTCTGCGGTGTGCTGGCTCCGCCTTGCACTTGGTCAACTTCGAAAGCGAGTGTGTGCTTTCGCGGGTTCCATCTCCGAGCGTCAATGTTCGATTAGGGCGCAAAGGGCCGCAAGGGGGCCGGGTGTGAAGCCGTTCATCGGGGTGACACTCAGCCTCGTGGCAGGGTCGAGCTTCGCCCAAGAACTTCAGCTCATCGATGCATCGGCCATCGTGGGGCGGCGCCTTCCTGCCGTGGTGCAACCGGCCATAAACACCGAGTTGCCAGGTGATGCCATCTTGGTGATAACGCTCCCCTTTCCCGGCGGCGCGTCTTATGGCAGAGCCATTTGCCCGTATCAAGCGGCCAACGCTGCCAGCCCTCGCATCCGCCTACGCTGCAATCGGATCATTCCGCAAGGTTACCAGGCCCTGCGGGTTGAAGCGGAGTTCTACCACGAGGATGGGTTGGTCGGCGTGCCGGCGCTACGCGGCGCCAATGGCGCCCATTACACCAACCATGGAGGCCAAGCCGGAACCATCTTGATCGAGCGGCTGGTGGGAATCGAGCGCCGGTAGCTCGCCAACGCTCGACGCTTTCACACCCCGGTGCTTATCCGTTGGCCGTTGCCATGTCGTCGATCAGGCGGCAGGCCCACGGAACGAGGTCAAAGCGCTCTTCAATGCCGCAACTGAACAAACCGCCATTGATATCAGAGAACCACGGCTCGTTCTCCACCTGGCCATCGTCCGTAGCATAGCGCCACCAATGCCGATACCGCTCTAGCGTGGACTCTCGTTCCCATCGGCCTCCCGTTAAGAACTCTTCGACCTGAGGGTACTCGAGGGTTCCGCTGCGTGCTCGGGCATATAAATCGGGCTTGGCCCGGCGCATCACGCAGAGCGGACCGATCAGTTGGGAAAGCCTCAATGTCCTGTCGCCTGTGGCCGCACAAACCAAGGCGACGTGAGAGACCACTTTCTCAATGCCCCTTAGGTCGCCGCGGTATCCATCAATAAGAGCCGCCAAACCATCGCGGAGGGTTTCGTCCACATTGTAGCCGCCATAGCGCAACCCCATGGCATCCCACAAATGGGACAGATACTTTCTTGTCGGATTGTTGCGTCTATGCTCGGGGATCGGCAGAACGACCCGAAGATCATAAAATTTTTCCAGATACAGTGCGCCGTCGGTCCCCTCGCCATAGGCGCCCCGCACCGCGTGCTGCAACTGTTCGAGGTTGGTCACCAAGACGAACACCACGCCAGGCACCGCAAACAGATGCTTGATCCGCTCCAGAAGATCGAGCGCGAAGCTCGGACGACAGCGATCCAATTCGTCGATGATGAACACCAAAGGTGGCTGCGCCTCACCTTCTGGTGCAGCCTTCCGCATGGCGGCTGCCAAATCCTCCAGTTGCCGTCGGAACTCAGCCATGACCTTGCGTTCGTCACGACGGCTCTCTAACTGCTTCGCGATCAGGTCACCAACGACGTCGCCAGCCTTGCCGGAGGCCGCGTCAACAGTATCTTCGCCGAGTGCCACCAAAGAGTTGCCATCCAGGGCGCCGGCTGTGGCAAAGCGCACGATCGCCGAGGCACCGTGACGCACGAGGACTTTCCCCACATCCTTTGCCTTTTCCACCAGCTTCTTGCCGGCCTCGCCGCCTGGATCGAATTCTTCAGCCTTGGCGATGATTTCGCCGGTCACGGCTATGAAGGCGTCCTTCAGGTAGTCGTTGGCAAAGGCATCGAAATGGATCACCTGGACATCGCGGTTGCGGAGCAGCCCCGCCCATTGCCGGATGAAGGTGCTTTTTCCAGATCCCCAGGGGCCATCAAGCACGATGGTTAGCGGGTCTTCAGCTGCGCAGATCACATTGGCCAGACGCTCACCGAATTCGCCGTAGCCGAATACGTCCGTCCGGGCAAAGCCGTCGGTGTCGCCGATCTTGAGGGGCGATGGGACAAGTTTCATGATTGACCCCTGCGCTATGCCTGAATCTCGTTGTAGATGCCGCGCACGACATCCGCGATGGCCTTTGTCAGGTAATCCGGGAATAGCCCTCCTGGGTTTTGCCCGATGAAAAACAGGGCATCGTCGCAGACCTTGCAGGCCTCGCCGGAAGGCCGCGAAAGCAGCAGTGCCCGCAGCAACGCGAATGCGGCGTATGCATGTGCGTCCGCATCTTCTTCACGCGCTACGGTTGGCAAATCATTGACGCGCTCTTCCACGTTCGCCAACCGCGCCTCAATGTCGTCTAAGTCGCTTGAAATCATCCCCCACCCTCCATAACCACGAGCAAATGGTATTCCCTAAAAGAGAGGTGGCCCCGGGTCACGTCCCCCCGAGTGGTGTAGCAGCGTTTGCCTGGGGATGATGGCGCGGGGCGCGGAGCGCCGGGAGGCATAATCCCCAGGCGGCCCCGAATTCGGGGTGGTCATCGTCGATCTTCGGTAGGGTTTGGTTGCGAACTCGAACCGAGCCAAGGACCAAGACGATGACCAACGAGATGATGAGCCTTCGTGGCCTGCTGGAAAAGAGCGCCGACGCCGATCTGCTGCGTGAGATGATCGGCTTTGCCGCCGAGCGGCTGATGGAACTGGAGGTGGCGACGCTGACCGGCGCCGGGCATGGCGAGCGCAATCCCGCCGATCGCCTCACGCACCGCAACGGCTACCGCGAGCGCGACTGGGAGACCCGGGCGGGGACGGTGGAGCTGCGCATCCCGCGCCTGCGCAAGGGCAGCTACCTGCCGTGCTTCCTGGAACCGCGGCGCATGGCGGAAAAGGCGCTGACCGCCGTCATCCAGGAAGCCTATGTCCAGGGCATCTCGACGCGGGCGGTGGACGATCTGGTCAAGGCCATGGGCATGACCGGCATTTCCAAGAGCCAGGTGTCGCGCCTGTGCGCCGAGATCGACGGCAAAATCGCCACCTTCCTGGAGCGGCCCATCGAGGGCGACTGGCCCTATGTCTGGCTCGACGCCACCTATGTGAAGGTGCGCCAGGACGGCCGCATCGTCAGTGTGGCGGTGACTATCGCGGTCGGCGCCAATACCGCCGGACGACGCGAGGTGCTGGGCATGGCTATCGGCCCCAGCGAGGCCGAGACCTTCTGGACCGACTTCCTGCGCAAGCTGGCGCGC
>JBLNBE010000015.1:0-177118 GCA_050259735.1 Bacteroidota bacterium | reverse complement strand
TGCATGCGCTGGGTCAGCAGGTCGGCGCTGGGTTCGTCGTGGGCGGAATCCACCAGCGGGAAGATCGAGCGGGCGGTGCGCACCACCGCTTCCTGGTCCTTGACCAGAATGCGGATCATGTCCTCGGCGCCGGGAACGCCGTCTTCCTCCTTCAGCGAGGTCAGCGCGGCGAATTGGGCGTAACTGCCGGGGGCGGGGAAGTCCAACGCGCGGATGCGCTCGGCGATCAGGTCCACCGCCAGGGCCAGTTCGGTGTATTGCTGCTCGAACATCAGATGCAGCGTGTTGAACATGGGGCCGGTGACGTTCCAGTGGAAATTGTGGGTCTTGAGATAAAGCGTGTAGGTGTCCGCCAACAGCCGCGCCAGTCCGTCGCCGATCTGCTTGCGGGTGGCTTCGTCGATGCCGATGTCGATGCTCATGATTTTTCTCCCCAGTAAGATTGTCGGTTAACCGCGCCGGGTCCGTGCCCGTTCCCAGGCCTTGTCGTGCAGGTGGCCGGCGACCACGTTGACCAACGGTTCGACCAAGGCGACCGCGCCGCCGATGGCCAGGCTGCCGGTCATGGCGTAGCCGACACCGACCGCCACGCCCAAATGCACTCCGATCTGCGTTGCCATCTTCGCCACCTTGGCCATGATGTCCTCCTGTTTTCCTGCCCAGCCATCCGCGGTGGGATGGCGTTCCCGTCTGGCAAGCACCCTAGCGCCGGGCGGACGTATCGATCCAACCGGAAGTCTTTGGTATACTGATTGACAGAATCGATGATCGTGCGGAGGTCCGATGGTTCATCCCCGATGCGTGCGTGTGCTGGTGTCCGGCCGGGTGCAGGGCGTGTGGTACCGCGGCTGGACGGTGCAGACCGCCCAGGCCCTGGGGCTGAGCGGCTGGGTGCGCAACCTGTCGGACGGCCGGGTCGAGGCGGTGTTCCTGGGGCCGGAGGCGGCGGTGGACAGCATGGTCGCCGCCTGCCGCCAGGGGCCGCCCTCGGCCCGCGTCAGCGCCGTCGAGGTGGAGGATTGGCCTGAACGTCCCGGCCACGGCTTTCACGAACGGGCGACAGCATGAGGATCAGCCGCCGCCAAGTGCTGGCCGGGGCCGCTGCCCTGGCCGCGACGCCCGCCCTGGCCGGCACGCCCTCTGCCAAGGTTTTCCCCGCGGGGTTCCTGTGGGGCGCTTCCACCTCGGCCTATCAGATCGAGGGCGCGCTGGACGCGGACGGGCGCGGGACCTCGATCTGGGACAGCTTCACCAAAGCCGGCCGCATCATGGACGGTTCTTCCGCCGCTACCGCCTGCGACCATTACCACCGCACTGCCGAAGACGTGGCGCTGATGCAGGCTGCGGGCTTCAACGCCTATCGTTTCTCGCTGGCATGGCCGCGCATCATTCCCGCCGGCACCGGCGCGGTGAACGCCAAGGGGCTGGATTTCTATGACCGGCTGGTGGACGCGCTGCTGACGGCCGGCATCAATCCCATGGCCTGCTTGTATCATTGGGACCTGCCGCAGCCGTTGGAAGACCGGGGCGGCTGGCAGGGCCGCGCCGTCACCGAGCCGTTTGCGGATTACGCCCGCGTCGTGGCCCGCCGGCTGGGCGACCGGGTCAAGACATGGTTCATGCTGAACGAACCCAACGTGGTCGCCATCTTCGGCTACGGCGTCGGCGAACACGCCCCCGGCCTGCGCCTGGGCGAGGTCGGCATCCTGCGGGCGCTGCATCACCAGAACCTGGCCCAGGGCGCCGCGCTGCGTGCCATCCGCGCCGAACGTCCCACGGCCATCCTGGGCACGGTCAGCAATATCAGCCCCTGCGTGCCCGACAGCGGGTCCGAGGCCGACCGCGCCGCCGCCGCCCGCTGGGACGCCATGTGGAACCGCGTCACCCTGGACGGCCTGTTCAAGGGCCAGGTGCCGGCCCTGCTGGCCGAGCGGATGGCCGATATCGTCCAGCCCGGCGACTTGGAACTGGTCCGCTTTCCCGTCGACCTGCTGGGCATCAACTATTACAGCCGCAACACCATGCGGCACACCCCCGGCGGTCTGTTCGATGTGGGCTGGGGGCGTCCCAAGACCACACGGGTCACCGGCATGGGCTGGCCCATCGAACCGCAGGGGCTTTACGACCAGTTGATGGCGCTGAAGACCGATTACGGCAATCCGGCGATGGTGGTTGCGGAAAACGGCGCCGCCTATGACGACGTGGTCGCCGCCGACGGCGCCATCCACGATGCCGAGCGCGTCCAGTTTCTGCGGGATCACATCGAACAGGTCCACCGCGCCCTCGGCGACGGCGCCAACGTCAAAGGCTATCTGGCCTGGAGCCTGCTCGACAATTTCGAATGGGCGTTCGGGCTGTCCAAGCGCTTCGGGATCGTCCGCGTCGATTACGACACCTTGGTGCGCACGCCCAAGGACAGCTATCACCTGATGCGGAAAATTGCCCGGGCGAATGCGGTATAAGCCGCACCGTATTCCCCGGAATTCCTCCAGTCATGCGTAGAAGACCCTCGCGCGCGTAGGGTCTCCCCCCTAAAGTATGAGACCTGACGTGCCTCTCTCCGGATCACTCATGCGCGCCGTTCCGCTTTCAGACATCATGACTTCGGCGGTGGTCACCGTTTGCCCCGAGACGCGGGTGGCGGAGGCGCTGGATATCCTGTCCGAGCGGCACATCTCGTGCCTGGTGGTGAGCGATGACGGCCGGCCGGTCGGCATCGTCACCGAGCGCGACGTGGTCAAATGCTATGACGGCCTGGAACACCACGGTGAACTGGCGATTTCCCAGGTGATGACGCCGGCGCCGCTGACCGTGCCGGCGAGCATGGATCATTTCGAGGCCTTCAAGGTCATGAAGGCCCACCGCTTCCGCCATCTGGTGGTGGCCGGCGCCGACGGCCAGGTGGTCGGGGTGGTGACGGAAACCGATTTCGTCCGCCACCTTGGCGTCGATTTCTATGTCCGGCCCAAGGATGTCGGCGCGGTGATGGCGCCGGTGGTGACGGCGGATGTGGGGGCGGGGCTGGCCGACATCCTGATCCAGTTGGCGCGGCCGGGCATCTATTGCGTGGTGATCGAGAATGCCGGCCGCGCCGTCGGCATCGTCACCGAGCGCGACGCGGTGCGGCTGCTGCATCAGCACAGTCCGGTGCGCACGCTGACGGCGGGCGAGGTGATGGGAACGCCGCTGCACGCCATTTCGCCCAACACCTCGTTGCTGGACGCCACCGGGGCGCTGCGCGAATTCGGCATCCGCCATCTGGTGGTGGTGGACACGGCCGGCAGCGCATTGGGCGTGGTCAGCGAACACGAGATCGTCCAGGGGCTGGAAAGCGAATACGTCGTCCACCTGGAGCGCATCATCGCCGAAAAGAACGATGCCCTGACCGCGCTGGGCCAGGCGCACGAGCAGTTGGCGGAGCAGTCGCTGGCGCTGTCCAGCGCCGTCGCCGAGTTGGAAGCCACCCACGAGGAACTGCGCGAGTTCGCCCGCGTCGCCTCGCACGATCTGTCCGAGCCGTCGCGGCTGGTGGTCAGTTTCTGCCAGTTGCTGCTGCGGCGGCATGGCGAGGCGTTGGGCGAGGAAGGGCGCGAACTGGCCGACTTCGCCATCGAAGGGGCGCTGCGCATGCGTCGGCTGGTGCACGATCTGGCCATCTACGCCAGTCCGTCCACCGATCCGGCGGCCGAGGAATGGGTCGACGCCGCCGCCGTCGCCCGTGGCGTGCTGGAGCAATTGGCCGACGAGATCACCGCCAGCGGCGCCACCGTCGAAATCGCCGAGCTGCCCATGCTGGGCATGGCGCGGGCGGCGCTGGCCGAGCTGTTCCGCCACCTGATCGCCAACGCGCTGATCTATCGCCGCGACGGGGTGGCGCCGCGCATCCGCATCGGCGCCGATGTCGTGGACGGCGAATGGCGGCTGTGGGTGGCTGATAACGGCATCGGCATCGACACCGCCTATCAGGACGACATCTTCCGCCTGTTCACCCGGCTGCACCCGCCCGGGCCGCGCACCGGCACCGGCGCCGGGCTTGCCATCGCCAAGCGGATCGTCGCCGCCGCCGGCGGCCGCATCTGGGTGGAAAGCACGCCGGGCGAGGGCAGCACCTTTTTCTTCACCCTGCCGAAAATCCGCGCCTGATCCCGCCGGCCCCACCGTATTACCGCAAAACGGCGGTAGACGGAGACCGGCATGACCCAACGTGACGACACCGAGTCGCTGGCGCGCAACCTGGCAAGCATCGTGCTGCACGATCCGCAATGGCGCGACAGCCTGGACGAGCGTTGCGCCGCGCTGGTCAATGCCGCCTCCCGGATCAAGCCGGTGCGCAAGATGACGGCCGTGGTCAAGCGGGCCGAGGCCATCCTGCGCCACGTCGCCGAGGCCGACGCCCTGACCATCGGCCGGCTCTATTTCGATCTGCTGCCGCGCACTCCCGGTCACCCGCTGACCGAGGCGGTGCTGGCGGCGCTGAGCGACCGCCGGGCCGTGTTGGGCATGCTGCGCGAGGCCGGCATGCAGCCGCGCCTGCTCAAGGACGAAGCCGGCACCACCTTTATCGTGTTGGACGGCCTCGACGATGCCCCGGACATGTCCGACACCATGAAGGCCGCCATCCGCGCCGCCATGACCGCCCCGGCCGAAGCGCCGCGCGGCGGTCTGCATGCGATGCACTGACGAGCAAAAGAGGCCCTCTCCCGCAAGCGGGAGAGGGAGGGACCCATCGCAGATGGGAGGGTGAGGGAGCCACGCATTCCCGAGTCCCCGGTTCCCTCATCCGGCCCTTCGGGCCACCTTCTCCCGCTCGCGGGAGAAGGAAACGTTACTCCGCGGCCGGCTTTTCCACCTTGTAGATCTCGGCGCCTTCCGCCTTGAACTTCTCGCTCATGGCTTCCATGCCCTGTTCCGCGGCGATGTCGCGGACTTCCTGGCTGATCTTGTAGGCGCAGAACTTGGGACCGCACATGGAACAGAAATGGGCGATCTTGGCGCCTTCGGCCGGCAGGGTCTGGTCGTGGAATTCCAGCGCCTTGTCCGGGTCCAGGCTCAGGTGGAACTGGTCCTTCCAGCGGAACGAGAAGCGGGCGCGGCTGAGCGCGTCGTCGCGTTCGCGGGCGGCGGGAACGCCCTTGGCCAGATCGGCGGCATGGGCGGCCAGCTTGTAGGTCACCACGCCCTCGCGCACGTCCTGGCGGTCGGGCAGGCCCAGATGCTCCTTGGGGGTGACGTAGCACAGCATGGCGGTGCCGAACCAACCGATCATGGCGGCGCCGATGGCGCTGGTGATGTGGTCATAGCCCGGCGCGATGTCGGTGACGAGCGGCCCGAGGGTATAGAACGGCGCCTCGCCGCACAGCTTGAGCTGCTTCTCGACGTTGACCTTGATCTTGTGCATGGGCACATGGCCGGGGCCTTCGATGATGACCTGGCAATCGTGCTTCCACGCGATATGGGTCAGCTCGCCCAGGGTCTCCAACTCGGCGAACTGGGCGGCGTCGTTGGCGTCGGCGATCGAGCCGGGGCGCAGGCCGTCGCCCAGCGAGAAGGCGACGTCATAGGCCTTGAGGATCTCGCAGATGTCCTCGAAATGGGTATAGAGGAAGTTCTCCTTGTGGTGGGCCAGACACCACTTGGCCATGATCGAGCCGCCGCGGCTGACGATGCCGGTGACGCGCTTGGCGGTCAGCGGGATGTGGGCCAGGCGCAGGCCGGCATGGATGGTGAAGTAATCCACGCCCTGCTCGCATTGCTCGATCAGGGTGTCCTTGAACACCTCCCAGGTCAGGTCCTCGGCGCGGCCGTCGACCTTTTCCAGCGCCTGATAGATCGGCACGGTGCCGATGGGAACCGGGCTGTTGCGCAAAATCCATTCGCGGGTGGCGTGGATGTGGCGGCCGGTGGACAAATCCATCACCGTGTCGGCGCCCCAGCGGATCGACCACACCAGCTTTTCCACTTCTTCGGCCACGCTCGACGCCACGGCGGAATTGCCGATATTGGCGTTGATCTTGGTCAGGAAGTTGCGGCCGATGATCATCGGCTCGGCTTCGGGGTGGTTGATGTTGCTGGGGATGATGGCGCGTCCGCGCGCCACTTCGCTGCGCACGAATTCCGGCGTCACCTGATCGGGGATGTCGGCGCCGAAATCTTCGCCGTCGCGGGCAGCGGCTTCGCGCGCGTCGGCGATGCGCAGGTTCTCGCGGATGGCGACGTATTCCATCTCGGGGGTGATGATGCCGGCCCGCGCATAGGCCAGTTGGGTCACCGCCTTGCCCGCCTTGGCGCGCAGCGGCGCCCGGCCCTGGCGGTCGAACACCGGCACGCCGATGGTCTCGCCCGGCTTCAGGCCGTCATCTTCGGGGCGGTGGGCGCGGCCGGCATAGGTCTCGACGTCGCCGCGCTCAAGAATCCAGCGCGAGCGCAAGGCTGCCAGTCCCTTGGTGATGTCCACGCTGGCGCCGCAATCGGTATAGGCGCCCGAGGTGTCGTACAGCCGCACCGGCGCTTCGTCCGCCGATGGCTCCAGATCGACCTCGCGCATGGCGACGCTGATGTCGGGGCGCGATCCCTCGACGTAAATCTTGCGCGAGCCGGGCAGCGGCCCGGTGGTGACCTTCAGGTCTTCGGTGGTCTCGGACATTGGCCCATCCCTTGTTGGTGGTGACAGGCCGGCGGGTGCGGAAATGCGGTTCCGATCCCTTCGCCGGCATGACCCGGATCAGGTTCCAAGGGTCGCCGGCGGATGATGCTCCGGCCTCTCAGTCCCGCAGCCGGGACGCCCCTTCGGTAAAGACTGGAGAGTGGGGGCGGGGGGTGGGAAAAGTCAACCCTGCGGCATATGGGGCTTTCGCCGGATCGACAGCGATTCCGGCGTGCGCTATCGTTGCGTGTCTATTGTTGGGGTTTCTCCTAGTGGCTGCACTCGTCCTGGCAGCGTTGCTCGGCTATGCCTGGATGGGCGAGGGTGGTGCCGCCGCATTCGCCCTTGCCGGTCTGTGGGGAAGCTATGGCGCCGCGCGGAAATGGACCATGGGGCGCGGGATGCTTGTCGTCGTGGCGGCGCTGGCCACGCTGGTGCCGGCGCTGCTGTGGGGCGCGGCGCTGTTGCGCCCTGAGTTGGCGGACACGTTGTGCGCCGCTCTAGAACCCAGCATCGAGCGTATGCTGGCCTATACCCTGGCCGACGGCCGAGCCTATTACGTATTGCTGGAACAGGGGCGCCTGTCGCAGTTCCCCGCTTTGCGCCTGGGGATCGCCGCCTGTTGGCTGTGCGCGCTGCCGGCGGCGGCGGCCATCGTGCTGTGGTATGGCGAGGTGGCGGTGGAAAAGCACTGGTACCGCGACCGCGAGCGCTCGGACCCCATGGTGCTGCTGTTCGGTGGCCTCGGCACCGGAACCTTATCCACCGTGCTGCTGATGGGCGGCGTCGGCTTTGGCCCGGGCACAAGCAGCCTGGCGCTGGGCCTTGGCGCGCTGATGTATCCCCTGGTCTTCCTGGTCTGGCTGTGCAGCATCGCCGCCCTGCGGGCCTGGGCCAATTGGTGGTTTGTCGCGCATGCCCCGGGCAAGGCACCGCCGCCATGACCGGCACGCTTGCGGCACGGGCGGGCGCATTGGTGCCGATCATCCTGGCGACAGGATTGGGTTATCTTTGGCTGGGCGCGCCGGGGGCGCTGATCGTTTGCGGCGTGGGGCTATGGGGGCGCTATGGCGCGGCCAGTCCGTGGAGCTTCGGCGGCACCGTTGCGAATTGTGTGGTCGTGTTCGGCACGCCGCTTTTGGTCGCCCTGCTGTGGACTGTCGCCAGCTTTCGTCCGGATTTTGCCGAGACGCTCTTCTCTGCCATGCAACCATGGACGGGGCGCGCGCTCGACTTCACCCATGGTGACGAGGATGCCTACCAGCATTTGGCCGCGCGCGGCCGACTGGCGGAGTTGCCCGTGATCAGGATGGGCATCGCGCTTTGCTGGTTGACGGCCATGCCCGTGGCGGCGGCCGCCATGCTGTGGCATCGGGATTTGCCGACAAGCGAGCTGCGTAAACGTAGCTTTGCTGAAGAGAAGGCTGCGGGGGGGCTTTTTATTTTAGCGTTGTTTGTCGCCAATGTGTGGGTATATGGGAATGAGCATTATTATAAATCATTGATGGTTTTTGGTTGGTTCGGTTATCCTGTTGTTTGCATGCTGTGGATTGTTTTCATTATTGGTGTGCGGCGATGGATGAACTGGCTATTTCCTTCTTGCCGCCTCACGCAATCTGATTAAACCCTGACCAGCAGCGTCAGGCTGCGCGCGTCCAGCGGATAGACCTCGCCCGATTCGTGGACCCGGCTTTGGCGCATGGGTTCGAAGGTGTCGATCCACACCTCCCAGCGGCGGTCGGTGCCGGGCAGGGTGAAGGGCACCGGTTGCCAAAACGAATTCAGCAACAGCAGGAACGGCATGTCGCGCTGCGGCAGGCCGCCTTCGGTGGTGTAGTAGAAGTCGCCGGTGTCGCCGGTGAACAGCATGCCCAGGGTGCGGCCTTCGGGATAGGCCCAGTCTTGCTCGGTCATCTCGCTGCCGTCGGGCTTGAGCCAGACGATGTCGGCGCCTTGTTCGAAATGGCCGCGGAAGAAGCGGCGGCGGTGGAACACCGGGTGATGGCGGCGGATGGCGATCAGCCGGCGGGTAAAGGCGATCAGGTCGTCGTCAACATTGTCCCAATCGATCCAGGCGATGGGGTTGTCCTGGCAATAGACGTTGTTGTTGCCGCCCTGGGAATGCCCCATCTCGTCGCCGGCCAGCAGCATGGGCACACCTTGGGCCAGCATCAGTGTCGCCAGCAGGTTGCGTTGCTGGCGCCGGCGCAGGTCCAGGGTGTCAGACTCCTGGGTCGGGCCTTCGGTGCCGCAGTTCCAGGAATTGTTGTCGTTGTCGCCGTCGCGGTTGTCCTCGCCATTGGCCTCGTTGTGCTTGTCGTTGTAGGCGACCAGATCGGCCAAGGTGAAGCCGTCATGGGCGGTGATGAAATTGACGCTTGCATAGGGGCGGCGCCCGCGATGGCCGAACAGATCGGCCGAGCCGGTCAGCCGTGACGCCAGCTCCGCCAACTGGTTGCCGTCGCCCTTCCAATAGCGCCGCACCACGTCGCGATAGCGGCCGTTCCATTCCGACCAGCCGGGCGGGAAGCCGCCGACCTGATAGCCGCCATGGCCCAAATCCCACGGCTCGGCGATCAGCTTGACCGCCGACAGGATGGGGTCCTGGCGGATGGCGTCGAAAAAGGCGGAGCCGGGATCATAGGCGAAGCCCTCGCGCGCCAGGCTGGCGGTCAGGTCGAAGCGGAACCCGTCCACATGCATTTCCGTGACCCAATAGCGCAGGGAATCCAGCACCATCTGCAGCACCCGGGGATGGCCCAGGTCCAGCGTGTTGCCGCAGCCGGTGGAGTCCCAGTAATAGCGCGGGTCCTCGGGCACCAGCTTGTAATAGCTGGCGTTGTCGATGCCCTTGAAGCTGAAGGTGGGACCCAGATGGTTGCCCTCGGCGGTGTGGTTGTAGACCACGTCCAGGATGATCTCGATGCCGGCGTCGTGGAACCGCCGCACCATGGACTTGAACTCGCTCAGCCGGCCGGTGCCGAGATAGCGCGGCTCGACGGCGAAGAAGCCGATGGAATTGTAGCCCCAGTAATTGCGCAGGCCGCGATCCACCAGGGTGCGGTCGTCGATGAAGGCATGCACCGGCAGCAATTCCACCGCCGTCACCCCCAATGCCCGCAGATGCTCGGAAATGGCGGGCCAGCCCAGGCCGGCGAAGGTACCGCGCCGGCGGTCGGGCACGTCGGGATGGCGCATGGTCAGGCCGCGCACATGCGCCTCGTAGATCACCGTCTGCGCCCAGTGGGTGTTCGGCCGCCGTTCGTCGCCCCAGGTGAAGGCGGTGTCCACCACCTCGCATTTCGGCATCAGGCGGGCGTTGTCGCGGCGGTCGAACGACAGGTCCTCGCGCGGGCTGCCCAGGCGATAGGCGAATTGCGCGTCCGACCACCGCACGGCGCCGCGCAACGATTTGGCATAGGGGTCAAGCAGCAGCTTGTGGGCGTTGAAGCGGTGCCCCGCCTGCGGCTGATAGGGGCCGTAGACGCGATAGCCGTAAAGCTGTCCCGGCAGCAAATCGGGCACATAGCCGTGCCAGACCTCGTCGGTGTAGTCGGGCAGCGGGATGCGTTCGACCTCGCGTTCGCCGCCGGGATCGAACAGGCACAGTTCGACCTTTTCCGCATGGGCCGAGAACAGGGCGAAATTGACCCCGGCGCCGTCCCAGGTGGCCCCCAGCGGATGCGGAGCGCCGGGCCAGATGCGGGCGCGGGGAGGTGACGGCATGGGCGGGTGGCTCCGTGGCGGCGGGATATGGCGCAAGTGGGGGCGCGCACCGCTGCCTGCCAGCCTGTGCTTTCGGGGAAGCGGTCGTCACATCTCGTCATTTGCCCCGCCATGGTGATCGGGCGATACTGAACGACGCGCCAAGCGGTTGGGAATGTTGCCGTGAAGGATATGGATCACAACGCCGCGGTACGGCAGATCACCGAGACCCTGAAGGGGCCGGTGGCGGCGGTGTATCGCGACCTGATCCCGGCCTTCGGCGACATGGATGGCGGCGAGTTCTATGACGCCGTGCTGGCCTCGTCCGACATGCTGCACGGCCTGATCCTGATCTTCCACAAGCGCCGCGACGCCTTTTCCCACCTGCTGGTGGACGCCCAGGGGCGCCCGGTGGGCGACGACTTCGTCCGTTTGCGCTGCGGCCGGTCGGTGCACGACATCATCTCGATGATCGTGCGCACCCACGCCAAGAAGCACTTCCGCGCAAGCCTGGGCGGCGATCCCAACAATCCCGACAGCAAGGCCGGCCGGCTGTATCTGGCCATGAACGAGTACCTGATCCACGAATGGCAGGTGCCGCTGGTGCCCCATTACGCCGGTATCCCGGTGGACAAGATGCGCGAATTGGGACCCATGCTGCTGGACCTCAAGACCGTCGCCGAGGTGCAGCAGGTGGTGGCTCAATCGGCGTCCCGCGCCCAACTGACGGCGCCTGCGGCCCCGGCCAAGCCGGCCAATGCCAACGTCCATGCCGCCGAGATGGGCGAAGCGCGCGCCAAGCTGGAAGCCATGGTGGTGGAAAGCCATTCGCGCGAAGAGGATTTCTGGTGGGAAACCCTGAACGACACCCAGGTGCGGCAGGCGCTGGGCAATCCCAGTGACAACGACATGCGCGAACTGACCGCCGCCTTTTGCCAGTTGGGCGACGCCACCCGTGGCGAACTGCTGGCGCCGTTGGGGCTGTCGCTGTATCAGGCGGCGGTGCTGCTGGGAACGTGCCACCGGACCCTGGGCCGCGCCGCCTTCGGCCAGATCTTCGGCAAGCCGGGTAATGCCGCTGCGGTCACCGCCTTCACCGGCAAGCTCAAGGCCAAGGGCGTGTCTTCGCGCACCGACGTGCGCAGTTTGGGCCGACTGGTCGAGGGCGTGCTGGCCACCATGCCCCGGACTGGCCCGCGTGCCGGCGCCCGCGCCTGACGTGGCTCGGCACCTGTAATCGCAAATCATTCGCATTTTCTATTGCGCCTGCGTGGGCGCCATGCCACCCTGTTGGTCAGACAAGGAGGGCATGTTCATGTTCCTGTGGCGCAGTCTGACTGCTACCGCCATTGCTTCCGCCGCCGCCGCGCTGACGCAGGGAAAGCCGGCGAAGTCACCGTCGACGGCAACCTCGGCGACGAAAACGGCTGCCGGTCTTCCGCGTCAGGGGATTGCGAAAAATTAATACCCAAGCGTCGGGCTAAGCTATTGACGCGAGCCTGGGTTGAGGGCGTCATAGGGGCCGGCTGAACAAGGCTGTGGCCCCGATGACTTTCGATTTTCGCGCGACCCTTTGGAACCAGTTCATCCTGGCGGCGGCGGTCGCACGCCTGGCGCGGCCGGTGGCGGAAAAGGCCGGCGACGATCTGGTGTACTTTTCCTATACCGATACCCATGCTGGCGCCGGCACCATTCCCGGCCCGTTGCCCTGCGTCGACACCATCCTGGAGCAGCACGGGCGCTTCACCAATCGCGCTTGGTTCAATGCGGTTTCCGGCCCACTGCCGCCGGAAAGCCATCCCGGGTCGTGGGTGGTGGCTGGCCGGGTCCTTGCCGCCGTCGGCGGGCCGCAATTGTCCATCGAAATGGACGTCAACGACCTTGACCCCGCCATAATGGAAGCGGCCAAGGCGGCCCGCGAGCGTGGCTGGGTCCGGCTGTGGAGCCACGACTGGTTCCTGTTTCTGCGCTCGCGCCTGGGCCGGCCGGAACGGCCGCATTTCGTCTTTATCGACCCGCCCTCCGACGATCCGCGCGGGCCGGCCTACGGCATCGACGCCGCCATCCTGATGGACACCATGGCGGTGCCCTACATGCTGAGCTATCCGGTGCGCGGCTGCCAGGCGGCCATCGACCAGATCGGCCGTACCGGCCTGGAACTGGAATTGCCCGACGGTCGTGGCTGCGGCGTGCTGCTGGGCGGCGGTGCCGAGACGGCGCTGCTTGACGTCATCTCGGACCTGCGGGTGCTGGCGGAAATCCTGGGCGGCGACTTCGTGCCGCACCTGCCGACCACGGTGGATTACGCCATCTGAGTTTTGGGACTTGGAGTGTTCATTAAGTCCGCATTCGGGTGCGGGCTGAGGGCGGTCCGGCTGTTGCGAAGGGGCGTACCCACTTCGAAGGTTTGAAAAAGCCGCACCTCAACACAGATCCCGTTTATGGGAATAACCCTAGGCCGCATCCTACAGGGCGTCGACGTGCGCCCTTATGGATGGGGCGATAAATTCTGCCACCAATCTATAGCCTTCGCCGTTCATGTGGCATTCGTCAACAAACAGATCCTCTCCGCCATGTGCCGATAAAATCGAGGCGCCATCAAGTATGTTCTGGTTGTTTGAAGTGGAAACGTGCTGGAGCTGTTGGCGAACCAGGCTATAAGCTTCCTCTATTATGTGTCTTGACTTCAGAATTGCACGCCCGTCAATGTGATTTTGTTCGGTTGGGGTAACGGTTCCCTTGTCGAAAATGGATGTTTGGAGCACGTAGGTGCAGGGGACGCCAAAGCCACGGAGGCAGTGAAGGAACCGCTGCGCTTGGGCAATATAGGCGTTGGCGGCCTCCGAGGGGGACAGGACGCAACGTTCTTCGCTCTCTCTCGTCCCATATGGTGTGATTGGGCGGGAAAACACCAAATCGCCCAATCGGCCTATTCCCAGCTTCATGCCGATATAGCCGAGCAGTCTTACCGAAGAGAGTGACTTGATAAAATGGTGCGGTGAAAAGCCGAAATAAGTTTTGGCCTCACCCCTCTCTTGCTCGCGCATTTTAAGATAAAGATAGAACTCGCAAGCGGCGTTTTTATTTAATTTTTTGTCGTGTTCGTCCGTGAATCCGCCAAAGCAAGTTGAATAAATCAAATCATTCCATCCGTCGTAAATCACGACAAAATCAGGTTTTGATTCTGTTAGCTCAAGAAAATACAGCAATGATTGATAGGATGTGTATCCGCCGACGCCGCAATTGATGACCTCGATGTTGTTGATATATTCGGAAAGTTTTTCCTGAAGCTGGTGCGGAATTGACTGCTGTAAATGCGTTATTCCAGATCCGGCAACTGCAGACCCACCAAATACAAGTACCCGAAATTTCCCGGAAGATTTCTGGGACAAATCGGGATCCTGATCCGTGATTATGTTGCCCCGTCGACCGGTGTTAACGTAGTCGAATTTGCAGTTGGGTTTGTACCGATATCCCAATATCGGATCATACAGGAACGGCTCGCGAAAAGACGTTGAATTCATGTATTGCTTGATGAAGCCAATATCGTATCCCCTGAGAAGGAGGAGTGACGATGATGCGCATTCAATTATTATCAATAGAAGGATAAGGTAGATCATCCGGCGGCCTCAGAACAGCGGGTATATCTTATCTTTGTGATCGTCGTTCTTCTTCTTGTTGGATAACTTCTTCCATACGAGGATGGCGGCAAGAATGCCGCAGGAGATGATTGCCGCCCATAGTAGTTCGTTTTGTGTCATGCCGTCTCAAGCCCCAAACCATCTAAGAGCCACCGTATCCCAAGGAAAATTGCCGTGCAAGGCGGCCGACTTTGGCCACAGGGCAATCGCGCGAATGGCGTGTGTACCAAGGGGGAGGAGGTGGTCAGGCCCCACCAAGCAACCTTTGCCAACGGGGGCTTGGGCTGGCGCGGGTCTGCGTCGAAATATCGTCGGCGTCTCCCCCAGAGCCGTTTCCGTAAACCGCTCTAGAAAAACTTCCCCGCTTCCGTTTCGGCCTCGGCCTTGCGGTCGTCGCCCAGGCGGGCGAACAGGTTGGCGGCGTGCTTGAAGGCGCTGTGGGCGCGCACCGGGTCGGCCGTGGTCAGCAGCCGGCCCAAATCCATCAGCACGTTGGCCTCGCCGCACAGATGGCCGGTGGCGGCATAAAGGTGGCGGGCGGCCTCGAAATGGCTGCGGGCCTCGTCCGCATTGCCCAACTGGATCAGCACCTGGCCAAGCGCGTGCCGGGCCGCCGCTTCGCCCAGGGCGTCGCCGGCGTCGGCATAAAGCTCCAACGCCTGCTCGAAGCTCTCGTGGGCGCGGTCGGCGTGGCCCAATTGGTGATGCAACCGGCCGGCCGCCTTCAGCGCATGGGCCTGGCCCAGGGTGTCGCCGGCCCGTTCGTACAGGCTGAGGGCTTCGGTGTAATGGTCGAGCGCCAGATCCTGGCGGCCATGGTCGCGCTCGATATGGCCCAGGCGCTTGGCGACATGGGCCAAGCCGGAATGGTCCGACGCGCTGTCGTACAGCTCGCGCGCCGAGTCATAGAATTGCCGCGCCTCGGCCAGCTTGTTGTCGCGATGGGCCAACTCGCCCAGGCGGACCAGGATGCCGGCCTGATCGCGCTGGTCGCCATCCTTGGCATAGAGCGCGCGGGCATCGGCATAGGCCTCGCGCGCCGCCGGCAGATGGCCGGTCTCGATCTCGAAATCGCCCAACTGGGCCAGCGCCTGCGCTTCGCCGCCGGAATCGCCGGCTTCGTGATACATCAGCCGCGCGCGGCGAAACGCCTCGCGTGCTTGTTGCCGTTCGCCGGCAAGCCACAGTTTCTCGGCTTCATCCAGAATGGTGTCGGCGGCCGTCTTGGTCATGGTGGCGTTTCCTTATGTCCTTCGGTCTAAAGGTAGGGCCGATCGGGGCCGAGGTAAACTGTCCGCACAGTCGGGGCAGGCGGGGGAATTATCGCGTTGCCGCCGCCCCGGTCCGGGATTACACCTAACATCATGCGTGCTTGGATCTTGTCATTGGCATTCGCCGCCATCGCCGCCGCCGCCGCCCTGCCGGCGCAAGCGGCCGATTGCACCCAGCCCGCCGAACCCAAGGTGGATTGGCAGCGCTGCTATGTGGATGGCCGCGACTTCACCGGCCATGATTTCAGCGGCGCGCGCCTGCGCGAGACCAGCTTTCAGCGCGCCAAGCTGGAGCGCGCCAATCTGACCGAGGTCGACGGCTACCGCGCCCGCTTCATCAGCGCCGCCATGGCGGAGGTCCGGCTGGACCGGGGCGTGTTCGCCGAGGCCGATTTCACCAAGGCCGATCTGTCCAAGGCGTCGTTGAAAGAGGCCGATCTGCGCCGCGCCAAATTCTTCCGTGCCAGCCTGCGCGGCGCCGACCTGACCGGGGCCAAGACGCAGGGTGCCGATTTTCTCAATGCCGATCTGTCCGGCGCGCGCTGGGTGGATGGCAGCCGCATTTGCGCCGAGGGGTCCCTCGGCCAGTGCAACTAGCGACGGGAGGGCCACAAGGTGGGACTGAAGTTCACCGATCCCTATGACGTCGCCGCCCATTGCGCCCGTGCCGCGCTGGGCATGATGGACCGCCACGCTGTGCCGGCGCATCCCAACAATTTCATGGTGTGGTACGCCTTTGTCGCCGACCGCGACCCGGAACTCAGCAAGGCGGTCAACGGCATCTTGCGCGCCGGGCAGAAGTTCTCGGACGATGTCTGCGCCGAATTGTACGAGCGCTTCTTCGGCACCAGCCAGCAAGAGGCCGAGCTGCGCGTGGTCGGCAAGCGCATCGAGGACGCCGTCGCCCGCGTGCTGGAATACCTGGTCACCGCCAATGCCGGTGCCACCCAATATGGCGAGGCGCTGGAAACCTTCTCGGGCGAGTTGGAAGGGCGCGATGCCGCTGCTCTGGGGGCGCTGGTGCGTTCGATCCTGGACGAAACCAAGACGATGATCGCGGTCAACCACCAGCTTGAACAGCAGTTGGAGAACTCGTCGTCGGAAATCGCCCGCCTGCGCGAGGATCTGGACCAGCTCAAGCGCGAGGCCACCACCGACGCGCTGACCGGGCTGGCCAACCGCAAGCTGTTCGACGTCGCCCTGCGCGAGGCGGCGCTGGAATCCGACGAAGACCGCAAGTTCCTGTCGCTGCTGATGGTCGATATCGATTTCTTCAAGCAGTTCAACGACACCCATGGCCACATGCTGGGCGATCAGGTGTTGAAGCTGGTGGCGCGCACCATCTCGGACAGCATCAAGGGCAAGGACACCGCCGCCCGTTACGGCGGCGAGGAATTCGCCATCATCCTGCCCGAGACCCGGCTGAAGGACGGCGTCGCGGTGGCCGAAACCATTCGCCGTCTGGTCGCCGACCGCAAGGTGCTGAACCGCCGCACCGGACAGGTGTTGGGCCAGGTGACGCTGTCCATCGGCGTCGCCGAATACGAATTCGGCGAAACCCTGGGCGCCTTTGTCCACCGCGCCGACGAAGCGCTGTACCTGTCCAAGCGTCAGGGCCGCAACCGGGTCACCAGTCAGGAAGAATTGACCAGCAGCAATCACCTGGAATTCGACGAAGAATGAGTGTCGACTTTGTCGCGATCGATTTCGAGACCTCGGACAACGGCCGCGACAGCGCCTGTTCGGTGGCGTTGGTGGTGGTCAAGGGCGGCCGCGTGGTCGACAGCATCAGCCGCCTGATCCGGCCGCCGCGCCGCCGCGTCATGTTCACCGAAATCCACGGGCTGACCTGGGACGACGTCAAGGACGCCCCCGATTTCGCCGGGGTGTGGCCCGATCTGGCCGATGCGGTGGCCGGGGCCGGCTTTCTGGCCGCCCACAACGCCGCCTTCGATCGCCGGGTGCTGGAAGGCTGCTGCGCCGCCCACGGCCTGCCCATTCCCGACAAGCCGTATCTGTGCACCGTGCAACTGGCCCGCGACGTGTGGAACCTGCGGCCGACCAAGCTGCCCGACGTCTGCCGCCACCTGTGCCTGACGCTCAACCACCACGACGCCCTGTCCGACGCCACCGCCTGCGCCAACATCGTGCTGGCGGCGATGGAAGAGGGTTATGACGTGCGGCGGCGGCTACCGGGCTACGCCGTTCCGTAACGGGGACCGCGTCCCGCTTCCACCCGGTGGGGGCGGAAGCGGGAGGGGCATGAACTCAGGCTGACCGCACGTCGTGCAGGAAGGTCTCGACCAGGCTCTTCAGGCCAGTCGCCTGATGGGACAGTTCCTGCGAGGCGGACAGAACCTGACGCGAGGCGCTGCCGGTCTCGCTGGCGGCTTCACTGACATTGACGATGGTGCTGGAGACCTCTTGGGTTCCCGTCGCCGCTTGCTGGACGTTGCGGGCGATCTCGCTGGTGGCGGCCGACTGTTCCTCGACCGCCGCCGCGATGGTGGCGGCGATCTGGTTGATTTCCTCGATCCGCCCGACGATTCCCGCGATGGCCGCCACCGTGCTTTGCGTGGCCGTCTGCACGGCGCCGACCTGAGCGCCGATTTCATCGGTCGCCTTGGCGGTCTGGTTGGCCAGATGCTTGACCTCGTTGGCGACGACGGCGAAACCCTTGCCCGCTTCACCCGCCCGTGCCGCCTCGATGGTGGCGTTCAGCGCCAGCAGATTGGTTTGGCTGGCGATGTCGTTGATCAGGTTGATCACGGTGCTGATGCGGGCCGAGCTTTCCGCCAGCCCACGCACGGTGTCGGTGGTGGTGCGGGCTTCTTCGGCCGCCATGTGCGAGACCCGCGACGATTGCTCCATTTGACGGCCGATTTCCGTGATCGAGACGGCCAGTTCCTCGGCCGCGCTGGCGACCGTCTGCACGCTGGCCGACGCCTGCTCGGTGGCGGCGGCGACAGTGGTGGCCTGGCGGTTGGTCTGTTCGGCGTTGGCGGACAGGCTTTGGGCGGTGGCCTCCATCTCGACGCAGGCGCTGGACACCACCTGAATGACGCCGATCACCTTTTCGTCGAAGGTCCGGGTCATCTTTTCGATGGCCTGGGCGCGCTGCTCGCGGCTGGCCCGGTCGCGCTCCTGCTGGGCGCGCATTTCTTCCGCCGCCTGGGCGTTGTCGCGGAACACCAGGGCGGCCCGGGCGATGTCGCCGACTTCGTCCTTGCGGTCGGTTCCGTCGATGCGGCAGTCGAGAACGCCCGAGGCCAGGGTCTTGAGCACCGCGACGATGGCGTTGATCGGCGCGACCAAGCCCTTGCGGGCGATCAGCATGCCAGCGGCGATGCCCGCCAGAATGCCGATGGCGGCGGCGCCGACCATGGCGCGGACCAGGGTCTGGGCAAGGTCATCGGTGTGATCGACGACAGCGTTGCTGTCCTTGTCCAGAGTGTCGACCAGATTGCGCACCCGCTCGATCAGGGGGGTGGCGATGGCGCGCGATGCCTTGACGTTGTCATAGACCTGGGCCTGGGCGTCGGTCAGCGTCAGCGACTTGATCTTGCGCGCCGCCACGCTCGTCTGTTCGGCATGGGCACGGTACTGGGTGTAATCCCGGCGGATCGCCGCCAGTTCCTGGCGATAGGATTCGGGGATCTGGCCTTCCATCTGCTCCAGGCGTTTTTCGAATTGCTGTGCCGCCTCGGCCATGTACTTGGTGGCGTCGTCCACTTCGGCCGGATCGGCCGCCATGCGATATTCGGCCCGGTTCATGACCAGAAGATTCTGGTTCATGCGCGCGCCGCGCCGCACCATGTCGCCATAGGTGTCGATGCGATGTGCGGCGGCAGTCAGTTCCGTTAGGCCGGCGTAGCCCAGAACGCTCAGCAGGATGGAAATGGCCGCCATTAAGGCGATGACGATGCCGATTTTCCCGGCAATTCGAATGTTGGTCAGCATGAGTGCCTCCCCAGACATGTGTCTCCCCAAGCACTACTCTGCATAAGGCATAGTGCGTGGTATGGCTGAAGTATGCCATGAGGATAGCAACGAATTTACGGTGCTGTGAGAATGGATATTAATCGCGGCATGGTTGACCAGTAAACGTCTAGGGTCACCACCCCATCCACCGTCCCGCCCACAGCCAGCCGACCGCCAGCGCCATGGTGGCCAGGGTCATGGGGATGCCGGCGCGGGCGAAATCCAGGAACGACAGCCGCACTCCGGCGCGGCCGGCGCGCTCGACGACGATGATGTTGGCCAAGCTGCCGGTCAGCAGCAGGTTGCCGGCCAGGGTCGACAGCAGGGCCAAGCCGTAAAGCGGTCCCGGCTCGGCGATGGGCCATACCGACAGGATCAGCATGGTGGCCGGCACGTTGCCGATGGTGTTGCTGGCGATGCCCATCAGCGGCGCCATCACGCTCAGGCGATGGGGCATCCAGCCGCTCTCGGCCAGCCATTCGGCGCCCGAGGCGGCGAAGGGAGTGCTGGAAAACGCGTCGGTGATGACGAACAGGCAGGCGAACAGCACCAGCAGATGCCAGTCCACCGCGCCGATCATGTCGCGGCTGGCCAGGCGGCGGCTCATCAGCATGAAGGCGGCGATGATCAGCGCGCCGATCTCGCGCGGCAGGTCGGTGGCGAACAACGCCAGCAGGAACAGGATGGCGGCGACGCCCTTGCCGGTCTGCCACGGGTCGGGGCGCGGCAGCGGCTGTGGCACGATCGCCGTCGGTTCGGCCTGCAGCGGCTTGCGCCACAACAGCTTGACCGTCCAATAGACCACGCCCAGCGACAGCAGGCCCGGCACGCCGCAGGCCAGCAGGAAGCGCCAGAAATCCAGGCCGCCGACCTGGCCGATCAGGATGTTCTGCGGGTTGCCGATGATGGTCATGGCGCTGCCGGCATTGGCGCCACCCGCCAGCCCCAGCAGGAACGGGCGCGGGTCCAGGCCGCGCCGGCGGATACCCTCGGCGACGATGGGCGTCATGGCGAAGACGACGATGTCGTTGGCCAGGATGGCCGACAACAGGCCGGCCACGCCCACGGTAATCAACAGCAGGCGGTCGCTGTGACCCTTGGCGGCGGCGACGCGGGCGGCGACGGCGCCATAGAAGCCGGCTTCCTGGAACTGGCTGGACACGATCATCAGGGCGAACAGCAGCAGCAGGGTCGGCATGTTGATGGCCGCGCCGGCATGCTCCAGATCGACCGCGCCGCCACCCAGCAACGCCACCAGCCCCAGCAGGGCGATGCCGGTGCGATCCAGCCGCAATCCCGGCACCCGGCCCAGGGCCATGCCGAGATAGGTCAGCGCGAAGACGGAGAGGACAAGGGCTTCCATGGCGGCGACCATACACGTGTTTCGCGTCTGTTCCCAGCGCCGAGGGGCCGGTTTGGGGCTAGGCGAGGGCGAATGTTCCTACTATATTCCCCGACATGTCCGATCCCTTCGCCCTTGACGACGACATTCCCGATCCGTTTGGCCTTGGCTTGGGTCGGCCGGCCGCGCCCCGTGCCGCCGCCGGTCCGGTCGAGGTTCCGCCCGACGCGCCCTGGCTGGTCGGCCTGAACCCCGAGCAGCATCAGGCGGTCACCGCCACCGACGGCCCGGTGCTGGTGCTGTCGGGCGCCGGCACCGGCAAGACCAAGGTGCTGACCTCGCGGCTGGCCCATATCCTGGCGTCGCGCAAGGCGCAGCCGTGGCAGTGCCTGGCGGTGACCTTCACCAACAAGGCGGCGCGCGAGATGCGCGAACGCGTCGCCAACCTGATCGGCCCGGTATCCGAGGGCATCTGGCTCGGCACCTTCCATGCCTTGTGCGTGCGCATCCTGCGCCGCCATGCCGATCTGGTCGGGCTGAAGTCCAACTTCACCATCCTCGATTCCGACGACCAGTTGCGCCTGCTCAAGCAGGTGATGGAAGCCGAGCATATCGACACCAAGCGCTGGCCCGCCCAGGCGCTGATGAGCACCATTCAGCGCTGGAAGGACCAGGGCCGGTTGCCCGACAAGCTGACCGCCGCCGATGCCACCGATCTGGCCGGCGGTCGCGCGCAAGAGCTTTACGCCCAGTACCAGCAGCGTCTGCTGACGCTGAACGCCTGCGATTTCGGCGATCTGCTGCTGCACAACCTGACCCTGTTCCTGGGCCAGCCGGAAATCCTGGAGCAGTACCAGAAGCAATTCCGCTATCTGCTGGTGGACGAGTATCAGGACACCAATGTGGCGCAGTATCTGTGGCTGCGCCTGCTGGCGCAAAGCCACAAGAACATTTGCTGCGTTGGTGACGACGACCAGTCGATCTATTCCTGGCGCGGTGCCGAGGTCGGCAACATCCTGCGCTTCGAACGCGACTTCCCCGGCGCCCGCGTCATCAAGCTGGAAAGCAATTACCGCTCGACCCCGCATATCCTGGCCGCCGCCTCGGGGCTGATCGCCAATAACGAGGGCCGGCTGGGCAAGACCCTGCGTCCCGGCCTGAAACACGACAGCGCCGTCATCGAAAAGGTCCGCGTGCGCGGCGTGTGGGACGGCCCCGAGGAAGCGCGCGTGGTGGTGGACGAGATCGAGACGCTGCAGCGCAAGGGCGACAGTCTGGCGAGCATGGCGATCCTGGTGCGCGCCGGCTTCCAGACCCGCGAGTTCGAGGAACGCCTGATTACCACCGGCGTGCCCTATCGCGTCATCGGCGGCCCGCGTTTCTATGAGCGTCAGGAAATCCGCGACGCCATGGCCTATCTGCGGCTGGTCAACTCGCCCGACGACGGGCTGGCGTTCGAGCGTATCGTCAACACCCCCAAGCGCGGTCTGGGCGACGCCGCGCTGCAGGTGGTGCACACCACCGCCCGCGCCCGCTCGCTGTCGCTGTTCGAGGCGGCGCGGCTGCTGGTGGAGACCGACGAGTTGAAGCCCAAGCCGCGCAAGGCGCTGGCCGGGTTCTGCGATAATGTCATGCGCTGGCGCGACCAGTTGGACGTGCTGCCCCATGCCGAGCTGACCCAGATCATCCTGGACGAATCCGGCTATACCGAGATGTGGCAGAACGACAAGACGCCCGAGGCGCCGGGCCGGCTGGAAAACCTTAAGGAACTGGTGCGCGCGCTGGGCGATTACGAGAACCTGCAGGCGTTCCTCGAACACGTCGCCCTGGTAATGGAAAACGACGAGAAGTCCGACGTGGACAAGGTCACCATCATGACCCTGCACGGCGCCAAGGGGCTGGAATTCGACAGCGTCTTCCTGCCCGGTTGGGAAGAGGGCGTGTTCCCCCACCAGCGCGCCATGGACGAAGGCGGCAATGCCGGGCTGGAGGAAGAACGCCGCCTGGCCTATGTCGGCCTGACCCGGGCGCGCCGCCGGGTGATGGTCACCTTCGCCGCCAATCGCCGCATCTACAACCAGTGGCAGGCGGCGCTGCCGTCGCGCTTCCTCGACGAATTGCCCGATGCTCATGTGGAACGCCAGGCCGAACGCGGCCTGTTCGCCGGCGGCAATTCCAGCGCCCGCTGGAACGACGGCGGCTTTGGTGGCGGCGGCTATCGCAAGCCGACCATCGAAGGAACTTCGTATTCCGTGGTCGCCCGGACCCAGGCGGCCGAGATCGAGCCGGGCGACCGTGTCTTCCATCAAAAATTCGGCAACGGCACCGTGGTGGCGGCGGATGGCGACAAGCTGGAAATCCAGTTCGACAAGGCCGGACTGAAGAAGGTGCTTGGCAGTTTCGTCGAGCTTGTCTAAAGGGTCACTGTCCCGTTCCTGGAGTGTCGTTCATGCCCCCCGTCTTCCCCGACATCTGGCACCTGCGCCTGACCACCGGCCCCGAGGCCATGCCCGTGTTCGAAGAGGTGTTCGAGCGCTTCGCCGAATCGGTGACCATGTTCATGGACGACAAGTCGGGCATTTCCGACGGTGACTGCCCGTGGCACCTGGAAGGCTATTCGCGCACCCCGCCCGAGCGCGCCAAGATCATCGCCGCACTGTCGACGGTGGCGGCGGCCAATGGCTTCGAGGTGCCGGAGCTGACGGTGGAGCGCCTGCCCAACGTGGACTGGGTGCTGGAAAACCTGCGCGACTTCCCGGCCATCGACACCGGCCGCTTCTATGTGCGCGGCTCGCATTGGGAGGAACCCACGCCGGTCGGCCGCATCGAGTTGCTGGTGGATGCCGGCACCGCCTTCGGCTCGGGCGAGCATGCCACCACGCGCGGTTGCCTGCAGGCGCTGGAGAAGCTGGCGAAGAAGCGGCGCTTTCTGCACCCGCTCGATCTGGGGTCCGGCTCGGGCATCCTCGGCATCGCCATGGCCAAGATGTGGGCGACCCACGTCATCGCCACCGACATCGACCCCGGCGCGGTCAAGGTGGCGGCCAACAACGCCAAGCTCAATCAGGTGGGCGCCCGCTTCACCAGCGTGGTGTCGGATGGCTATCGCAATCCGATCCTCAAGAAGAACCAGCCGTTCGACATCATCTGCGCCAACATCCTGGCCAAGCCGCTGATGCGCTTCGCCAAGGACCTGGCCGCCCACCTCGCTCCCGACGGCGTCGCCGTGCTGTCCGGCCTGCTGGCCTGGCAGGAGCGCATGGTCATGGGCGTGCACGAGCGCCAGGGACTGACGCTCAAGGACCGTCAGATCATCGACGGCTGGGCGACACTGACCATCGGACGATAGGGCTTTTTCAGGACGTCCGGCGCAGCGAGTCGTGATTACCATCCAGCAGCAACACGGATGAACACGGATAGGCGCGGATGGGCACGGATATGATTGAATCTTCATCCGTGCCCATCCGTGCAGCCGCGTAGCGGCATTCGCGTCTATCCGTGTTGCTGCTGGATGCTTGATCCGCTCATGCGTCAGCCGCCATCCCACCCGCACGCCCGCAGCGCCGCCACCATGTGGTCGGGCGGCGGGGCCTCGACGCGGATGGCGGGTTTGCTGGGGGCGAGCGGGCGCAGGCCGATGCGGCGGGAATGCAGGTGCAGCGGCACCTTGGGTTCCGGATCGGGGCCGTAATAGGCGTCGCCCAGCACCGGACAACCCAGCGCCTTCATGTGGACGCGGATCTGGTGGGTGCGGCCGGTGCGCGGCACGCATTCGATCCAGGTCAGGGTCCCGGTGCTGCCCATCACCTGCCAGTCGGTGACCGCCTCTTGCCCGGCCGGGTCGCAGACGATGCGCCAAAAACCGTGCTTGGCGCCGCTGCGCGGCGTCACCACCTTGAGGATCGGTTGGTCGATGCGCCCCGAATCCGCCGCCGGGCGGCCGTGGACCACGGTCCAATAGGCTTTGTCGACGCCGCCGGCCATGAACATCTTGCCCAGACGGCGGATGGATTTGTCATGGCGGCCCAGCACCAGACAGCCCGAAGTGTCGCGGTCCAGCCGATGGGCCAGGCGCGGCGGCTGGCTCCAGCCGAAGCGCAGCGCGTCCAGGTACAGTTCCAGATGGTCGGGCGAGGTGGGGCCGGCATGGACGGGCAAGCCGGACGGCTTGTTCAGGACGATGACGTCCTGGTCCTGGTACAAAATGCGGGCAACGATCTCTTCGCGGGTCATGGGGACGGGGGCGCGGCAGGACCGCGCCCCCTTATCCTTAGCGGCGCTGATGCGCGATCATCTGGGCGTCGACGGCGGCCAGCGCCGTGACGTTGACGATGTTGCGCACGGTGGCCGAGGGCGTGAGGATGTGGGCCGGCAGGCGGGCGCCCATCAGGATAGGGCCGACCGACATGCCTTCGCCCAGCGCCTTGATCAGGTTGAACGAGATGTTGGCGGCGTCCAGGTTGGGCATGACCAGCAGGTTGGCCTGACCCTTCAGCCGCGAGTTCGGGAAGATGCGGCTGCGGATGTCCTCGGACAGCGCGGCGTCGCCATGCATTTCGCCTTCGGCCTCCAGATAGGGCGCGCGCTCGTGCAGGATGGCCAGCGCTTCGCGCATCTTGGCCGCCGACGGCGAATGGTGCGATCCGAAGTTGGAATGCGACAGCAACGCCACCTTGGGTTCGATGCCGAAGCGGCGCACTTCCTCGGCCGCCAGCAGGGTGGTCTCGACGATCTGCTCGGGCGTCGGGTCGGCGGTGACATAGGTGTCGCAGATGAAGAAGGTGCCTTGCGGCATGATCAGCAGGCTCATGGCCGCCGGCACCTTGACGCCGTCGCGCAGGCCGATGACGTCCTGGATGTGCGACAGGTGCTTTTCATAGCGGCCGATGGTGCCGCAGATCATGGCGTCGGCTTCGCCACGCTGCACCATCAGGGCGCCGATCACCGAGGTGCGGGTGCGGATCACCGTCTGGGCGTAGTCGGGGGAAACGCCCTTGCGCTCCATCAGCGCGTGATAGCTGCGCCAATATTCGTTGTAGCGATGGTCGTTCTCGGGATCGACCAGATCGAAATCGGTGCCCAGCTTCAGGCGCAGGTCCAAATCCTTGATGCGCTTCTGCACCACCTCGCGGCGGCCGATCAGCACGGGGAAGGCGACGCCTTCGTCGACGATCGCCTGCACCGCCATCAGCACGCGGCGGCCTTCGCCCTCGGTGAAGACGACGCGGCGCTGGTCCTGCTTGGCGCGGTCGAACACCGGCTTCATCACCAGGCCCGAGCGGAAGACGAACTGCGCCAGCGTCTCGTGATAGGCCTCGAAGTCGATGATCGGGCGGCGCGCCACGCCGGAATTCATCGCCGCCTTGGCCACCGCCGGCGCCAGCTTGAGGATCAGGCGCGAATCGAACGGCTTGGGGATCAGGTATTCCGGGCCGAACGACAGCGGCTGCTCGCCATAGGCGGCGCGCACGCGCTCGTCGGATTCCGCCATCGCCAACTCGGCCAGGGCGTAGGTGGCGGCCAGCTTCATTTCCTCGTTGATCTGCGTCGCGCCGACGTCGAGCGCGCCGCGGAAGATGTACGGGAACACCAGCACGTTGTTGACCTGGTTGGGGTAGTCCGAGCGGCCGGTGGCGATGATGGCGTCGGGACGCACCGACTTGACCTCGTCCGGCAGGATTTCCGGGGTCGGGTTGGCCAGGGCGAAGACGATGGGCTTGTCCGCCATGGTGGCGACCATTTCCGGGGTCAGCACGCGCGGCGCCGACAAGCCCATGAAGATGTCGGCGCCGGGGATGACGTCGGCCAGGGTGCGGGCGTCGGTCTCCTGGGCGAAGATTTCCTTGTACGGGTCCATCAATTCGTTGCGGCCCTTATAGACCACGCCTTTGATGTCGGTGACCCAGATGTTCTCGCGCTTGATGCCGACGGAAACCAGCAGGTTGAGGCAGGCCAAGGCGGCGGCGCCGGCGCCCGAGGCGACCAGGCGGACATCGCCGATGTTCTTGCCGACAATGCGCAGCGCATTGATCATCGCCGCCGCCACCACGATGGCGGTGCCGTGCTGGTCGTCATGCATGACCGGGATGGACAGGCGCTCTTTCAGCTGCCGCTCCACCTCGAAGCATTCCGGGGCCTTGATGTCTTCCAGGTTGATGGCGCCGAAGGTCGGCTCCATGGCGGCGATCACGTTGACCAGCTTGTCGGGGTCGAGTTCCGCCAGTTCCATGTCGAAGACATCGATGCCGGCGAACTTCTTGAACAGAACGCCCTTGCCTTCCATCACCGGCTTGGCCGCCAGCGGGCCGATGGGGCCGAGGCCGAGAACGGCGGTGCCGTTGGTGACCACCGCAACAAGATTACCGCGCGCGGTGACCTCGACGGCGGCATCCGGGTCGGCGACAATGGCTTCGCATGCGGCGGCGACACCGGGGGAATAGGCCAGGGCGAGGTCGCGCTGGTTGGCTAGGGGCTTGGTAGGATTGACGGAAATCTTACCAGGGACCGGGAGCCGGTGGTATTCCATCGCCGCGTCGCGCAGCTCTTCCGACATGCTCATGAACGAAAACCTCGGGTAATTTTATTACTTTGATCCGTCGCCAAAGCGGGGACATTCCGGCATACGCCACTCCGCCGCAAACGACAAGGGTAGAACGGGTCGAAAGTGTCGCGCTTTTCGGAAATCCGATAATGGTATTACCGGCTTGGCGAATCCGAAAAGCGAAACCCCCGCAGGCGTCGCCGCCAGCGGGGGTTCGAATATTGGTGCGACCGGGGAGACTCGAACTCCCACGACTTGCGTCACACGCACCTCAAGCGTGCGCGTCTACCAGTTCCGCCACGGTCGCATAGCCGGTAGAACCTTGCCGGCCGGTCCACGAGGGACTTGCCAACAAGGAGACAGGGGAATACCAAACTCCCCCGGACGAATCAAGCGGACTTTCCAGGAGTGTCATGAGTTCCCCCATCGAATGGCGAGTGAGCGACCAACCGGTGCCGTATGACGAGGCCCTGGCCTTCATGGAACAGCGGGTGGCCGCCATTCGCGCGGGCCAGGCGCCCGAATGCGTCTGGCTGCTGGAACACCCGCCGCTCTATACCGCCGGCACCAGCGCCAAGCCCGAGGACCTGCTGTGGCACGACCGTTTCCCGGTCTATCACACCGGGCGCGGCGGCCAGTTCACCTATCACGGTCCGGGCCAGCGCGTGGCCTATGTCATGCTGGACCTCAAGCAGCGCGGCGCCGACGTGCGCGCCTATGTCCATAATCTGGAAGAGTGGCTGATCCGCACGCTCGCCCGCTTCACCGTCAAGGGCGAGCGCCGCGACGGTCGCGTCGGCATCTGGGTCGAGCGCGGCATGGGCCGGGAAGACAAGGTCGCCGCCATCGGCGTCCGCGTGCGCCAGTGGGTTACCTTCCACGGCGTTGCACTGAACGTCGACCCTGACCTGACCCATTTCCAGGGCATCGTGCCGTGCGGCATCACCCAGTATGGCGTCACCTCGCTCTGGGACTTGGGCAACACGCCCTCGATGGACGACGTGGATTGCGCCCTGATGGCGGCATGGAAGGAAGTTTTTTAATCCCACCGGTGCTGCCTTACCCATCCGAGGCATCACGCTTTCGCACCCCAGGGGCGGTGCGGGTGGCGTGGAATAATCCGTCTGCGTCAACGATGCGGAGGATGCTGGCGTGCAGGTGGAAAAGCCCCGAGAGGTGTTGCGGCTGTTCGAACGGGCGTCGACCGAACATGTGGCGTGGCTGATGCAGGTGCATGCGGCGCTGATGTTTCCCGACGCGCCGGATGTGCCGCCTTGCCCCCCCGACGCACCGCTGTCGCTGCTGGCGGCCTGCGCCTGCGGTCATGCCGACGAGTTGGCGCCGTTGCTGCGTCTGCGCGCCGCCATGCATGGCCGGGCCGACCAATTGCTGGACACCCTGCGCCATCGCCGCCGGATGCAGCCCGACGATTACCAGGCCTTCATGGCGGCGGTGGATGCCTATTTGCGTGAAGCGCGGCGGGTGGAAAGCCATTTCCGCCGCGTGCTGGTGGAAACCGATCCGCTGACCGGCATGCATAATCGCCAGGGCATGAATCGCGACCTGTGCCGCGAATGGACGCGGGCGGTGCGAACCGGCCAGCCGCTCTGCGTCGCCATGGCCGATCTGGACCATTTCAAGCGGATCAACGACGCTTGGGGCCATGTGGTCGGCGACCGCGTGCTGTGCGCCGCCGCGCGCCTGTTCCAGCGCCGGCTGCGGCCTTACGATACGGTCTATCGCTATGGCGGCGAGGAATTTCTGTTCTGCCTGCCCAACACCGACGCCGCCACCGCCGGCCACGTCCTCGACCGCCTGCGCCGGGTGGTGGCCAAGCTGACGGTGACCTCTGACGACGGCCAGCCGGTGCCGGTCACGGTGTCCATCGGGGTCGCCCAGATGGTTCCCGGCCGTTCGGTGCAGGATGCCGTCGCCGCCGCCGACCGCGCCCTTTATATGGCTAAGGAAACCGGCCGCAACCGGGTGGAACTGGCCCCGGACCAGCCGACGGCGCCGGCGCCCGAGATCATCGCCGCCCACCTGCACGGCGTCCGCGGAAGCGTGCGGCATTAAGTGAAGGGATGTTCGCAGGGACGGGTGCTTCGCAAGGGGCGTCACCCTGGCCAAGCGAAGCGCGAGCCGGGGTCCATGGTGCCGTTTCCCGGCATGGATCCCGGCTCTCCGCTCCGCTGCGGCCGGGATGACGCTCATTGAGGATCTTTCCCGTTCACTCGCGATGAGCCAAAAACTACTGTCGGCGCAGCGGCTTCGGTGCCAGCACCGGGCGGGGGCGGCTGCTTGCGGGCGCGCCGGGCATGCGACCGGTCTTCAGCGCCACATCCATCAGCCGTCGCGCCTTGGGCAGAAAGCTGCGCTTGTGCCGGCGCTGCCATTGTTCCAGGCGCCAGTCGCGCTTGAGGGCGGTGATCTGCGGCGGGCACAGGAAGACCTGGGCCATGACCATGGCGCCGGAATGGCTGCGCACCTTGATGGGATGCAGGCCGTATTCCCAGCCTTCATAGACCTGCAGCCGATGCACCGATTCGGGATCGACGCCGCGCACCAGCGTGCCTTCGACCCAGCCCGAGGCATGGGGCAGCATCATGGGATAGTGGCGCCCAGCGACCAGTACCCGGCGGAAGCCCTGGGCGATGGCCGGCTCGACCGAGTCCAGCGGCTTGCCGCACACCAGCTCGCGTACATCCGGGTCCATCAGCGTGCCGTAGAAGAACAGGTTCATGGTTGATTATCGCCCCACCGTGGCCGCCCCGCCAACCCCACGGTGGGGCGTGCCGTCGATTATACCACCGTCCGCACCAGCCGCGCTCCTCGCGATGCCATGAAATACAGGCCGGCGTGGTGGCTGATGTCCTTGGGGTGGGCGGCGGTGTCGGGCAGGCCGAGGTCGCGCGCCACCGCCAGCGGCAGGTCATAGGTGGCGCAGCCGGGTTCGTAGACGGCGATGTCGCTTAGGCTGGGCATCATGCCGTGGTTGCGCGCCGACAGCAGGGTCAGCACGAAATCCATGACGCAGATGTCGGTGCAGATGCCGACCACCAGCAGGGCCTCCAGCCGGTGGCGGTTGACCCAATCCACCACGGTGTTGCGCCCGCTGGCGGGGTCGATGGCGCCGACGAAGCCGTTGATGCAATCCTTGCGCACCAGCGTCGCGGCGCCGTGATCCGCCAGCCACTTCAGATCCTCGACCAAATCCTCCTCGCCGGTGCCGGCCTCGCAATGGGGCGGATAGGGCGGCTCGGGTTTGCCCGGTTGGTGGGTGTCGAGGAACGCAAGGATCGGCCAGTCGGCCTGGCCGAAGCGCCGGGCCAGACGGTCGGTTTCCTCGATCATGGTGGTGACCTGATCGTCCGGCGCTGGCGGGGCCAGCGCTCCGGCGCCCACGGTGGCGAAGCCGTTGACGATATCGACGATCACCAGCCCGGTGGGGCGGGCGGCGGGGTCGAAGCTGTCGAAGTGCAGCGGCATGTGGCTGCGGAACAAGGCGATGGCGTCGGTCATGTCCCCTCTCGGGTGGGAGAGCGGCGGAAGCGTTCGCCACTCTATCCCATGCCGGCGCCCGCTTCAGCTCTTGATCTTGTCAGGCTCAAGCGCCGCTCGGGCTGGTCGCCTGTCCCCGCACGGCGTGGACAGGCTTCAGTTGCGTCGCTCGCCCGGATGGCCCAGGTGGGTGGGCGCCAACGCCTCCTCCACCTGCAGCGGCGGGTTCAGCCGGTGGTCGACGTCGCCCACATGTTCGGTGGCGCGGCGGAATTCCGTCTCGATCTCGGCACGGGCGCGGTGCAGGTAATCCTCGAACCGCTCGGGCGGGCGGCCCTCGGCGTCCCAGGTGCGATAGGCGCGGCGGCGGATGGCGTTCTCATCGATGTCCATGGTGGTGTCCTCCCAACGGGGAACAAACACGATGGATGGGGCGGCGGTTCCCGGAATGGGACGCCGCCACTGTCGATGGTGGCGCCTCAGTCCGGCAGTGCCACCCCGCTGGCCGAAAGCTGGGCCTCCAGCGCCTGGCGCAGACGCTTCAGGCCCTCGGACGTCGTCGCCTCGCAGCGGGCGACCAGCACCGCCTGGGTGTTCGAGGCGCGCAGCAACCACCAGCCATCCTCGGTATCCACCCGCACGCCGTCGATGGCGTTGACCTTGGCACCGGCGGCGGCCAGGCGGTCCTTGACCTCGGTCACCACCTGGAACTTGCGGTCCTCGGCACAGTCGAAGCGCATTTCCGGCGTGTTGACCATGTGGGGCAGGGCGTCCTTGCGCTGCGCCAGGGTCTGGCGGTCCCAGCGGCCGACGATGCCCAGCAGGCGGATGGCGGCGTAAAGCGCGTCGTCGAAGCCGTAATAACGGTCGGCGAAGAAGATGTGGCCGCTCATCTCGCCGGCCAGGGGGGCGCCGATCTCGGCCATCTGGGTCTTGATCAGCGAGTGGCCGGTGCGGCCCATCACCGGGCGGCCGCCCAGCCGCGCCACCTCGTCGAAGAACACCTTCGACGCCTTGACGTCGGCGATGATGGGGGCGCCGGGATGGGTCTTCAGCAGGTCCTCGGCCAGGATCACCAGGATCTGGTCGCCCCACAGGATGCGGCCTTCGGCGTCCACCACGCCGATACGGTCGCCGTCGCCGTCGAAGGCGATGCCCAGATGGGCGTGCGACAGCAGCACCTCGTCCATCAGCGACTGCAGATTGTGCGGCTCGGTGGGGTCGGGGTGGTGATTGGGGAAATTGCCGTCGATGTCGCCGAACAGCACGGTATGGGTGCCGGGCAGGCGCCGCGCCAGCTCCTGCGCCACCTCGCCGGCGGCGCCATTGCCGCAATCCCACACCACCCGCAGCGGATGGATGCCGTCGAAATCGGCCAGCAGGCGATCGACATAGGCGTCGAACACCGGATCGTCGACGGCGGAACCGGTCTCGTTCATCCAGTCGCCGGCGGCGGCGATGGTGCCCAGGCCCTTGATGTCGGGACCGAAGAACGGCTTGCCGCCGAACACCATCTTGAAGCCGTTGTGGTTGGGCGGGTTGTGGCTGCCGGTCACCATGATGCCGCCATCGGCCTGGCGCAGCTTGGCGGCGTAATACAGCATGGGCGTCGGCCCGCGCCCGACCTTGCGCACGGCGCAGCCGGCGGACACCAGGCCGTCGACCACGGCGGCGGCCAGCTCCGGGCTGGACAGCCGGCCGTCCCAGCCGACGCACACCACCTTGCCGCCCGCCCGCCGCACGCGGGTGCCGAACGCCTTGCCGATGGCAAAGGCGTCGGCGGCGAACAGGGTCTCGCCGACGATGCCGCGGATGTCGTACTCACGCAGGATGGTGGGGTGGAAGCTGTGGGTCATGAAAATCTCCGCTGAAATACCCTCTCCCGCAAGCGGGAGAGGGAGGGACCCATCGCAGATGGGAGGGTGAGGGGGCCGAGGACTCCAGAGCCTGTGGCTCCCTCACCCGGCGCTTCGCGCCACCCTCTCCCGCCCGCCGGCTTCGCCGGCATTCATACAATCCGCGCTCCGCGCGGGCGGGAGAGGGGATGTTTGCCTTAGGTAATCACCGTCGGTTCGGTGCGGCCGGTCCAGGCCTCGATTTCGGCCAGTTCGCCGGCCATGACGATCAGGTCGGCCAGCGCTTCCTGCGGGTCGAGGTCGTGCTTGGTGGCGTCCGGCTCGAAGCGTTCGATATAGACGCGCAGCGTGGCGCCCTGGGTGCCGGTGCCGGACAGGCGATAGACGATGCGCGAGCCGCCTTCGAAGACGATGCGGACGCCCTGCTTGGTGCTGACCGAGCCGTCCACCGGATCGGTGTAGGCGAAGTCGTCGTTGAAGGCGACGGTATAGGCGCCCAGGCGTTGGCCCTTCAGCTCCAGGCCGCGCAGCTTGTCCATCAGGCCGTTGGCGGCCTCGGCGTCGATGCCTTCGTAATCGTGGCGGGAATAGACGTTGCGGCCGTACTTGGCCCAATGCTCGCGCACGATTTCGGCGACGCTTTGGCCGCGCTTGGCCAGCACGTTCAGCCACAACAGCACCGCCCACAGGCCGTCCTTCTCGCGCACATGGTCGGAACCGGTGCCGAAGCTCTCCTCGCCGCACAGGGTGGCCAGGCCGGCATCCAGCAGGGTGCCGAAGAACTTCCAGCCGGTGGGCGTCTCGTAGCACTTGATGCCCAGCGCGGCGGCGACGCGGTCGGCGGCGGCCGAGGTCGGCATCGACCGCGCGATGCCTTTAAGGCCGGCGGCATAGCCGGGCGCGCAGGTGGCGTTGGCCGCCAGCACCGCCAGCGAATCCGACGGGGTGACGTAGAAGTTGCGGCCCAGGATCATGTTGCGGTCGCCGTCGCCATCGCTGGCGGCGCCGAAATCGGGAGCGTCGGTGCCGAACAGCGCCTCGACCAGATCGTGGGCGTGAACCAGGTTGGGGTCGGGGTGGCCGTGGCCGAAATCTTCCAGCGGCACGCCGTTCATCACCGTGCCCTTGGGCGCGCCCAGGATGCCCTCCAGGATGGCGGTGGCATAGGGGCCGGTCACCGCGTGCATGGCGTCGAACTTCATGCGGAAGCCGCCGGCGAACAGGGCGCGGATGGCGCCGAAATCGAACAGCGTGCCCATCAGTTCGGCGTAATCGGCGACGGGGTCGAACACCTCGACCGCCATGGCGCCCAGGCTGCGACCACCGATGCTTTCGATATCCACGTCGGCGGCGTCAAGGATGCGGTATTCCGTGATGTCCTTGCTGCGGGCATAGATGGCTTCGGTGATGCCCTCGGGCGCCGGGCCGCCGGCCGGGATGTTGTACTTGATGCCGAAATCCTCGTCCGGACCGCCGGGATTGTGGCTGGCCGACAGGATGATGCCGCCGAACGTCTTGTACTTGCGGATGACGCAGGACGCCGCCGGAGTCGACAGGATGCCGCCGCGACCGACCATCACCTTGGCGAAGCCGTTGGCGGCGGCCATCTTCAGGATGGTTTGGATGGCGGTGCGGTTGTGGAACCGGCCGTCGCCGCCCACCACCAGGGTCTTGCCGCTGACATCGCCGATGCTGTCGAAGATGGCCTGCACGAAGTTTTCCAGATAGTGCGGCTGCTGGAACACCTTGACCTTCTTGCGCAGGCCCGAGGTGCCCGGCTTCTGGCCTTCGAACGGCGTGGTGGCCACGGTCTTCACGACGGTCATCGGCATCTCCCCTATTGCGCGCTGTTGCTCTTGGTCATGGCTCAGGACCGGGCAACTGTCAATGTGGGGAAGCGGTGGTGCAGCCCCAAGCGTTGCGCGCTTGACGGCATCTTTCGGCGATTTCCCAGCGCGCCGCACGGGAAAGGACGGTCCGGATGGGAACCGTGCGCGAAGAAAAGCGGAACATATGCGAACATTCTCGTTGTGTTCCGGAACAGAAAGTGTACTCTGCCCCTCAGAACCGCGTTGCATCCGACCCTGGATCGGGATAGATGAAGGGGGACTGCCATGTCGCAGGCTGTATTGCGTCTCGTGGACAAGGACACCATGGATAGACAAAAGGCTTTGGAAGCCGCCGTCAGCCAGATCGAGCGGGCGTTCGGCAAAGGCTCCATCATGAAGATGGGCCAAAAGGAAACCGTGGAGACCGAGGTCGTGTCCACCGGCTCGCTGGGCCTGGATATCGCGCTCGGCATCGGCGGCCTGCCGCGCGGACGCATCATCGAGGTGTACGGCCCGGAAAGCTCGGGCAAGACCACGCTGGCGCTGCACGTCATCGCCGAAGCCCAGAAGAAGGGCGGCACCTGCGCCTTCGTCGACGCCGAACACGCGCTCGACCCCTCCTACGCCAAGAAGCTGGGCGTCAATCTGGATGAGCTGCTGATCAGCCAGCCCGATGCCGGCGAACAGGCGCTGGAAATTTGCGACACGCTGGTGCGCTCGGGCGCCGTCGACGTCCTGGTGGTCGACTCGGTGGCCGCCCTGGTGCCGCGCGCCGAACTGGAAGGCGAGATGGGCGACAGCCATGTCGGCCTGCATGCCCGCCTGATGAGCCAGGCGCTGCGCAAGCTGACCGGTTCGGTGTCCAAGTCCAAGACCATCGTCATCTTCATCAACCAGATCCGCATGAAGATCGGCGTGATGTTCGGCAACCCGGAAACCACCACCGGCGGCAACGCGCTGAAGTTCTATGCCTCGGTGCGCATGGAAATCCGCCGCGTCGGCGCCATCAAGGACCGCGACGAGGTGGTGGGCAACCAGACCCGCGTCAAGGTGGTCAAGAACAAGCTGGCGCCGCCGTTCAAGGTGGTCGACTTCGACATCATGTATGGCGAGGGCGTCTCCAAGATGGGCGAACTGATCGACCTGGGCGTCAAGGCCGGTGTGGTCGAAAAGTCGGGCGCCTGGCTGTCCTACAACTCCACCCGCATCGGCCAGGGCCGCGAGAACGCCAAGACCTACTTGCGCGAAAACCCCACCGTGGCGGCCGAGATCGAGAACGCCATCCGCACCAATTCCGGCCTGGTGGCCGATGCCCTGGCCGCCGGCCCCGGCGACCTGGACGGCAACGCCACCGAGGAATAAGCGTTCGGCCTTAGACGAACGAAGGGCCGCTCCGGCAACGGAGCGGCCCTTTTTGTTGGCCTGGCGTGGAGTTCTTCCGTCCAGCCTATTTGTGTTTGTTCTTGCCCTTGTGGCCGTGCTCGTCGTCCTGGCGATGGTCGTCGGAGTTGCCCCAGTTGGGACCATCCTTGTCCTTCTTCGGCTTCTTGCCCTTGGCCTTGCTGTCTTCGGCGGTGCCGGTGGCCTTGTTGATGCCGTCAACCGCGGCCTGAGAGGTGGCCTGGGTGGCCGCCTGCGTGGCGGCTTGGGTCGCGGCCTGAGTGACCGCTTCGGTGGCGGTCTGGGCCGCGGCGGGATGCAGCGACAGGGGCGCGGCCAGGCCGGTGGCGGCAACGAACAGGGCGGCGTAAACGAGCTTCATGGATATCACTCCCCGACTATGAGGAAACCAGTGTGGCCCAGCCCTAGCCCCTTCGTCAAAGCCGACCCCTGCGTTATGATCGCGTCCTCGACTTAAGAAGGAAACGAACATGCGCTTTGGTCTGATGGCCGTCGGAATGGCGGTGCTGATGGTGTCGGGATGCCTGGGGTCGGACCTGAGCGGCGAGAATGCCAAGCTGAGTGCGCCGTCCGGGTTGACCCTGCCGCTGCCGGCGCGCGCCATGATCTATATGTCGCAGCGCGACCTGGATCGCCCGTTGATCATCGAGGCCACCCATTTCCGCAACGAGGAAACCACCACCAAGGACGGCCGCGCCCTGGAACGCGCCGCGCGCGATGTGCTGGGCCAGGCGTTCTCGACCGTGGACGTCAACAATACGGCCATGCCGCCGCAACTGGTGGTCAAGGTGCTGGGCACGCCCAAGTTCTCGCGCCTGGACAATGTGATGAAGATCGGTTGCGCCATCGACCTGTTGCAAGCCGACGGCAGCGTGCTGGGCAGCTTTGTCGCCCGCTACGACAGCAAGACCGGCGTCGAGTACAAGGACGCGCTGGAGCCGGCCTATCGGCTGTGCCTGAAATCTGCCGCCGATCAGATGCTGGTTTCTCCGGCCGTGACGAAATACGCCAAGACCGGCTTCCCCGAACCGAATCCGGCAGGCTATCGCAGCTATATGGAAAGCCTGGGGCTGCGGCCCTAACGACAAAAGGGAGGCCGAAGCCTCCCTTTTTTACATTGGGCGATGGGCCGTTCAGCCCGCCAGTGCCGCTTCGATCTTGTCGATGGCGGCCTGGGCCTGGCTGGCATCGGGACCGCCGGCCTGGGCCATGTCCGGACGGCCGCCGCCGCCCTTGCCGCCCACCGCCTCGGAGCCGATGCGGACCAGATCCACCGCCGAGATTTTGGCGGTCAGGTCCTCGGTGACGCCGATCACCAGGCTGACCTTACCGCCGTCGGTGGACAGCAGCGCAACCACGCCCGAGCCGATCTGCTTCTTGATCTCGTCGGCCATGCCCTTGAGATCCTTGGCCGGAACGCCATCGAGAACGCGGCCGGCGAAGGTGATGCCGTTGACCGTCTTGGTGGCGGCGCCACCACTGCCGCCGCCGCCCGTGGCCAACTGCTTGCGGGTGTCGGCCAACTCGCGCTCCAGCTTGCGGCGGTCGTCCTGCAACTGGGCGATGCGGCCCGGCAGGTCGGCCGGGGCGACCTTGAGGGCGCCGGCGGCGCGGGCCATCAGGTCCTCCTGCTCTTCCGCCCAGGCCAGGAAGGCGGCCCCGGTGACCGCCTCGATGCGGCGCACGCCCGAGGCGACGGCGCTTTCCGACACGACCTTGAAACCGCCGATGTCGCCGGTGCGGCGCACATGGGTGCCGCCGCACAGCTCCACCGAGAAGTGAAGACCGGACGCATCGTCGCCCATGGAAACGACGCGCACTTCGTCGCCGTACTTCTCGCCGAACAGCGCCATGGCGCCCGCCTTGATGGCCTCTTCCTGGCCCATCAGCTTGGTGGTGACGTCCAGGTTGCGGCGAATCTCGCGGTTGACCGAACGCTCGACGGCGCGGACTTCGTCCTGGCTCATCGCCTTGGGGTGGGCGAAGTCAAAGCGCAGGCGGTCGGGGCCGACCTGGCTGCCCTTTTGGGTGACGTGTTCGCCCAGGGCGTTGCGCAGGGCGGCATGCAGCAGATGGGTGGCCGAGTGATGAGCGCGGGTGGCGTCACGCCGGTCGGCATCCACCGCCAGATGGGCGTCCTCGCCGACGGCGATGGGGCCGCCTTCGACGGTGCCGATATGAACGACCAGGTCGCCCAGCTTCTTCAGGGTGTCGCGCACCACCAGGCGGGCCTTGCCGCCGGCGATGGTGATGACGCCGGCATCGCCCATCTGGCCGCCCGATTCGCCATAGAACGGCGTCTGGTTGGCTACCAGCATGACGTCATGGCCGGGATGCACCGCTTCGACCAGCTTGCCGTTCTCGATCAGGGCGACGATCTTGCCCTCGGCCTCGACGGCGTCGTAGCCCAGGAACTCGCTGGCGCCGTGGGTGTCCTTGACCTCGAACCACAGGGTTTCGGTGGCGGCCTCGCCCGAGCCGGACCACGCCTTGCGCGCCTCGGCGCGCTGGCGCTCCATGGCGGCGTTGAAGCCGTCGGTGTCTACCGCCAAGCCCTTGGCCTTCAGCGCGTCCTGGGTCAGGTCGAGCGGGAAGCCATAGGTGTCGTACAGCTTGAACGCCACCTCGCCGGCCAGCGGCGCCGCCGGCGACAGCTTGCCCACTTCCTCGTCCAGCAGCTTCAGGCCCTTGTCGAGCGTGGCCTTGAAGCGGGTTTCCTCGAGCTTCAGCGTTTCGGTGATCAGCGCCTGCGCGCGGATCAACTCGGGATAGGCCTGGCCCATCTCGGCGGCCAAAGCGGGGACCAGCTTCCACAGCAGCGGCTGGTCGCAGCCCATCAGGTGGGCATGGCGCATGGCGCGGCGCATGATGCGGCGCAGCACATAGCCGCGGCCTTCGTTGGACGGCAGCACGCCGTCGGCGATCAGGAAGCAGCTCGACCGCAGATGGTCGGCGACGACGCGATGGCTGACCTTGTGCGGGCCGTCGGCATCGGCGCCCGAGAACTGGGCCGACGCCTCGATCAGGGCGCGCATCAGGTCGATGTCGTAATTGTCGTGCTTGCCCTGCAGCACGGCGGCCAGACGCTCCAGGCCCATGCCGGTGTCGATGCTGGGCTTGGGTAGTTCGACGCGGGTGTCCTTGTCCACCTGCTCGAACTGCATGAACACCAGGTTCCAAATCTCGATGAAGCGGTCGCCGTCCTGGTCGGGGCTGCCGGGCGGGCCGCCGGCGATGTGCTCGCCGTGGTCGAAGAAGATTTCCGAGCACGGGCCGCACGGGCCGGTATCGCCCATGGACCAGAAATTGTCCGAGGTCGGGATACGGATGATGCGGTCGTCCGAGAAGCCGGCGACCTTCTTCCAGGTGTTAAAGGCGTGATCGTCGTCGTGATAGACGGTGACCAGCAGCTTGTCCTTGGCGAGGCCGAATTCCTTGGTGATCAGGTTCCAGGCCAACGCGATGGCGTCGTCCTTGAAGTAATCGCCGAACGAGAAATTGCCCAGCATCTCGAAGAAGGTGTGGTGGCGGGCGGTATAGCCCACGTTGTCCAGATCGTTGTGCTTGCCGCCGGCGCGCACGCATTTCTGCGACGTGGTGGCGCGGGTGTAGTCGCGCTTTTCCTGGCCGGTGAAGACGTTCTTGAACTGCACCATGCCGGCATTGGTGAACATCAGCGTCGGGTCGTTGCGCGGGACCAGCGGGCTGGATTGCACGATCTCGTGGCCATTCTTGGCGAAGAAATCCAGGAAGGTGCGGCGGATGTCGTTTGCGGTTTGCATGGCTCTACCGTGATCGTGCAGGCGGCGCGCGATTGCGCCTTGGATGCCGGGGTTTCCGGAACGAAACGGCTTTTTAACCCGCGCCTTGCCCTCGTGTCCAGTTGGCGTCTTAGCCAGGGCGCGCTATGCTGGCGTCATGCATGCAATGCGCGCTCTGTTTTCGTTGTTTCTCCTGTCGCTGGCGGCGCCCGCTGTCCATGCCGCACCCTTGCGGTGTGCCGAGGATGGCGACGGCGGCGCCTGCGTCTGGGGTCGGGCGGAAGGCTTCGAGGCCGATGCCATCCAGGTGCGCGGCTTGCGCGTGCAGTTGATGGGCATCGCCGCGCCGGGGCCGCGCGACCTGTGCGGCAACAAGACCGCCAAGGACGAATTCCCCTGCGCCCGGCCGGCGCGCAAGCGCATGGCGGAACTGGTCGCCAAGGGTGTCGCCTGCGAATTGTACGACGTGACCGGCGATACCTTGTACGGCCGCTGCAAGGGCGTCGACGGCGATATCGCCCGCCAGATGGTGGCGGCTGGCGTGGCGCGCGCCGTCAAGGACGGCCCCTATGAAGCCGACCAGGCCGCCGCCCTGGCCGCCCATAAGGGGCTGTGGGCGCTGGACGTGGCGCCGCCCAAGGACTGGGAAGCGCTGCGCCGCCGCGCCGAGAAAGACTGATTTTCCCCCTCCCGACGACGGACATCTGACAGCCCGCATACGGCCCGAAAAGGGGCTTGATATGACAGTCCGATGCGCGCACTATCATGCCTGTAAGTCGTCCGCATGCGGGCCGTTGATCGGCCGGAGGTGAGGGATGCAGTTCCGTGAACGCAGCCGCGTGATCCAGGTGATCCGCACCATCTATGACCCCGCCATCAAACGCGGGCGGGCCGAGGTGGTGGCGCGGCTGGACAAAGACGCCCTGGAAATCGACGACGCCGTGCGCATGGCGTGCTCGCCGGCCGAACTGGCCGAGGTCGAGGCCTTTCTGGCCGCCCGCAGCGCGCTGATGAGCCGGGAAACCACCCGCAATGCCGCTGAGTCGCTGGCGGCGCAGATGCGCCAGGCGGAAGCCTTTTTCCGCACCGGCCCCAACGGCACCGCCGGCATGGTCGCCGCCGACATCTACACCGCCTGGGAAGACCTGAAGAAGGCCATGCACAAGGCGGGCTTCCGCAAGGCCAAGGACGGCCACTGAAGATTGGAGGGCGGTTGAACGCCCCCAGGGGAGGTCACCATGGTTGACCATGAAATGCTGATCCAATGCGCCCGCGACCTGGACCGCGCTTTCGCCCTGCTCGACCGCGCCAGCGAGGCGGTGCAGGTGATGCCGTCATGGCCTCAACTGGTCACCAAGCAGGGCCTGCTGGTTGAAGCCCGCCGCGCGGTGGATGCCGCCAAGGCGGCGCTGGAACATTAGAACATTTTCCGCGCCGGCCTGCTAAAGACTCACGACCTCGGGCCGGTGTCCGGTCGAAGCAAGGAATGTGCGGAAATCCGCGCTGCGGATGGTGGTGGTCATGGTGTTGCGCAGGGGGTGATAGTTCAGCAGCTCCTGCTCCATCATCCAGGCGTCCAGCACCAGCGATACCCGCCGGTCATGGTCGTTGATTAGGGCGAAAGGCGTCACCGATCCCGGTTCGACGCCCAGCACCTGGCCCAACAGTTCCGCCGAGCCGAAGGACAGCCGGGCCGAGCCGATGCGCTCGGGCAGGCGCTTGAGGTCGATGCGGCGCTCGGCCGGCGCCACCACCAGCCACAGCCGCGCCTTGGCATCCTTGAGGAACAGGTTCTTGCAATGGATGCCGGGGATGTTGCCCCACACCTCGTTGCCTTGCTCGACGGTGAAGGCGGCGGCGTGGTGGTGGGTGGTGACGGCCACGCCCAGGCGGTGAAGGTGGGCGAACAGGTCTTCCGGCGTGGCGGCCATAGAGTTTCTCCGCGGCGAATGGTCCAAGGGACTATGACCCTGGCCGATGGATGGCACCGCCCTTCGTCGGGTTTGCCGGCGGTGCCGTTTTGACGATTATGGCGCCACCCCCACCCAGCCGAGGGTCGTGCCGTCAAAGATGTACAGCCAGGAAAGCCCCCTGACCACGGGCTTGTGCATGCGGTGTTTCATACCCCGAGGGGAAGGGGTGCGGAGCGCCGACGGACGCCGCCAGGAACCGGGCGCAACAAGAAGAAGACAGAAGAATAAGAAGAACACCGTCCGCCATCCCTCCACCGGACCCCTTCCCTCTCGGGGGACGTCCAGGAAGAAGGCCCCCTCTGGTTTACCGGAGGGGGCTTTTTGCTGAATACGACCAAAGTATAGATGCTGCGCGACTTTTGAGTATCCGCCCAATAATGGTGGCGGTTTTGTGGTGGCCTATGACTTTTTGCTCATCTGTGTATAATCGAGAGCGAACAAGTGGGCGTTCTGGTTTCCCTGCGCGAACCGACGCCCGATGGGCAAGGGGGCTGCCATGTTCCGTACCTCCGTCACAAGGCTGTTGACCGTCTTGACGGCGATTTTGGTCGCCGGAGTGGTGTTGGCTGCGGGGTTGTCGGCACTGGACGCGGCCCGCAAGTTCGGGACGTCGCGCAACGTGGTGACGCTGACCCTGGCGGATCGTGACGTCTTCGATGCCATCATCGCCCTGCGCGCCCAGGTGGCGACCGACCAGACCGCCTTGCTGACCGAGGACGATCCGCGCGCCAGCTTCGCCCAGGCCCGCAAGAAGGCCGACCAGGCGGTGGCCGCAGCGGTAGCGACGGTGGGCGAGGCCGATCTGGACGGCAGCAGCCGCGCGGTCGCCGCCATCGACGAGGCACTCAAGGCGATGACCGCCCAGGAAGCCCAGCTTCAGGCTCAGGCGCAGCGGCCGCGCGCCGAGCGCGACACCCGCCAGATCGCCGCCTGGCGCGACAGCGTCTATAATGCCGTTGGCGCCCTTGGTGTGGTGTCGGTCTCTATCGGCAATACCGTGCGCATGCGCGATTCGACGGTCGCCGAAATGGTCGGCGTGCGCCGTGCCGCCTGGGATATCCGCGATTTCTTCGGTCAGCAATGCTCGTTGCTGCGCCCCTATATGAACAAGGACGAGCATCTGAACGAACAGACGGCGATTGCCTGGGCCAAGGGCGTGGGCGCCTATGAACTGCAATGGCGCAGCCTGTCTGAATTGCTGGAGCGGCCCGGCGTTCCCGCCGCCGTAAGCCAGGCCGTGCAGACCGCCCGCCAGGCCACCGATCAGGCGCAGCGCCGCATCAACACCCTGGTGGACAGCCTGGACGGCGTCGGCGGTAGCCCCATCGGCACCAGGGAATGGACCGAACTGTGCAACGGCCCCTTCGACGCGATTCTGGCGGTGGGCTATCGGGCGCTGGAACGCAGCGTGGAACACGCCTCGGAACGGCGGGACGCGGCCCTGGCGGTGCTGACCACCGCGCTGGTCGCCCTGGCGGCGGCGGTGCTGTTCGGCCTGTTCGTGGTCTACACGCTGCACCGGCGGCTGGCACGCCCGGCGGCGTCGATCGTCACCTCCATCGGCTTCCTGTCGCGGGCGGAATATTCCCACCCCATCCCGCAGGGACCCTATCCGGACGAACTGGGCACCATGACGGCCGCCCTCGAAAACCTGCGGCTGAACTCCGCCGAGGCCGAGCGGCTGCGGGCGGCGTCCGAGCAACGTCAGGCCGAGGAACTGGCGCGGGCCAAGCGAATCGGAGAGCTGTGCCAGACCTTTGACGCCTCCATGGCCGAGGTGCTGACCACCATCAATGGTTCCGCTGCCGCGCTGCGTGACACCGCCCATGCCATGAACGGCCTGGCGGACAACGTGGAGCAATGCGCGGTGACGGTGGCGGCGTCGTCGGAAGAGGCGGCGGTCAACGTTGACACCGTGGCGGCGGCGACCGAGGAACTGACCGCCTCGATCGGCGAAATCTCGCAGCAGGCCGCGGGCAGCGCCGCCAGCGCGCGTCAGGCGGCGCGCCAGGGCGAGGAAACCAACAAGGCCATGGACGAGATGCGCACCGCCGCCCACAAGGTGGGCGAGGTGTTGGAACTGATCCGCGGCATTGCCGGCCAGACCAATCTGCTGGCGCTGAACGCCACCATCGAGGCGGCGCGGGCGGGCGAGGCGGGCAAGGGCTTTTCGGTGGTGGCCAACGAGGTCAAGGCGCTGGCCAACCAGACCGCCCATGCCACCGAGGAGATCAGCGCCCAGATCGCCGGCATCCAGCTCACCACCGATCACGCGGTCGAGGCCATCCGCTCCATCACCACCCTGATCGCGTCGATCAACGAGACGTCGAGCGCCATCGCCGCCGCCGTCGAGCAGCAGGGATCGGCCACCCGCGAGATTTCGCGCAACGTCCAGCAGGCGGCGGAAGGCACCCAACAGGTGACCGTGGCCATCGGCGGCGTCGCCCAATCGAGCCAGCAGGCCAAGGGTGCCGCCGGTAACGTGCTGCAGGCGGTGGAACACCTCAGCCGCGAGCAGACCACCCTGCGCGAAGCGATCGAAGCCTTCATCCGCAACGTTCAGGACTGAACCCAGGGGGGCGAAAAACACCCGTCATTCCCGCGCAAGCGGGAATCCATGCATCCGCGTCTCAGCGTTTCGCGGCAAGGCTTCAATCTCGCCCCACCATGGACCCCCGCCTGCGCGGGGGTGACGCAAAGGTGGGGCAAACAGGACAGCCGTGGATGCGTTCACCGCATCGACATTTGCGTCAGGCGGCGCGGATGCCGTCGAGGAAGCGGGCGACCACCTGTTCCAGCGACTGGGCGCCGTGCGACAGCCCCTCGGCCTGGGTCAGCAGGTTCTCGGCAGAATGGCCGGCCTCGGCGGCGGCGGCCCGGACCTCGACCACGTTGTCGGAAACGTGGCGGGTGCCCTGGGCGGCTTCCTGGGTATTGCGCGAGATTTCGCGGGTGGCGGCGCCTTGCTGGGTGACGGCGGCGGCCACCGCCGACGAGATTTCGCTGATCTGGTCGATGACCTTGGCGACATCCTCGATGGCGGTCACCGCCTCGCGGGTCTGTTCCTGCACGGCGTTGATCTGGCTGCCGATCTCTTCCGTCGCCTTGGCGGTCTGGTTGGCCAGATGCTTGACCTCGTTGGCGACCACGGCGAAGCCCTTGCCGGCCTCGCCGGCACGGGCCGCCTCGATGGTGGCGTTCAGCGCCAACAGGTTGGTCTGGCCGGCGATGGCGTTGATCATGCTGACCACCTCGCCGATGCGGGCGGCGGTCTGCGCCAGTCCGCGCACGATCTCCTCGGACCGCTGGGCGGTGGCGACGGCGTCGTGGGCGATGGCGCTCGACCGTTCGACCTGATTGGCGATTTCGCCGATCGAGGCGGACAGTTCCTCGGTGGCGGCGGCGACCGAATCCACGTTCATGGTCGCCTGTTCGGCGGCGGCGGCGACGGCGGCCGAGCGTTCGGTGGCGGCGCCGGCGGTGGCGCTCATGGTGGCGGCGGTGCCCTTGAGGTCCTGGGCCGACAGGGAAACCTCGTCGACCACCCCCTTGACCGACCCCTCGAACTCGGTGGCGAGGCGGGCCATCAATTCCTTGCGCTCGGTCTCGGCGCGGCGGCCGGCCTCGGCCTGTTCGGCCTCCATGCGCTTGATCGCCAGGGCGTTGTCCTTGAACACCTGCACCGCGCTGGCCATGGCGCCGATCTCGGCGCCCTGGTCGCGCGCCGGCACCTCGACGTCCAGCTTGCCGACGGCCAGGTCATGCATGGCGGTGGTCAGGCGGCGCACCGGCTGGGCGATGGCGCGGGCGCCGATCCACGACAGCCCCGCCACCAGCGCCAGGATGATCGACGCCTGCAGCAGGTGTTCCATCACCTGGTGGCGGATCGCCGCCTGGACGTCATCCTGGTACAGGCCCGACCCGACCATCCAGTTCCAGCCGGGCACCGCCAGCACATAGGACACCTTGGGCGACGGCTCGGTGGCGCCGGGCTTGGGCCACTGGTAATAGACGGTGCCCGAACCCTGGGCGCGCGCGACGTCGACCATCTCCTTGAAGAAGGTCTTGCCGTCGGGGTCCTTGAGATCAAGGATGGGCTTGCCCACCAGCTTGGGGGCGAACGGATGCATCAGCATCTGGCCGTCGAGGTCGTTGACCCAGACGTATTCCTGGCCGGAATAGCGCAGCATGGACATGGCGGCCAGGGCGGCGGCCTTGGCGTCGTCGACCGCCATCTCGCCCTTGGCGACGCGCTGCTGATAGCCGGCGATCACCGACTGGGCGCTTTCCACCACCGACCGAACCTGTTGCTCCCGCCCTTCCAGCATGATGCGCGAGGTGTCGCGCAGCAATTGGGTGATGCTGATGGTCATGCCAAGCAGGGCGACGACCACGATGGCGGCAAGTCGGCCCGCGACCGGCAGGCGGCGGAACAGGCTGGTCATGCTGGAATCCCTCGAACTATCCGCGATGCGGCGAAAGTTTGGGGATAACTAACACCTTGATCAGGTTGTACGAAGAATTTTCGTCTAATTATCGCGCATGGCAGGTCATGCCGCGCGGATATTGCTAAGGAACAGGTCCACCGCCTGCGACAGCGAGTCGGCTTCGCCCGCCAGGGTTTCCGCCTGGGTCAGCAGACTGCCGGCCGAGCGTTCGGTTTCGCTGGCGGCCGAACGCACGCCGTCCACGTTCTCCGACACGTGCTGGGTGCCCTGGGCGGCTTCCTGGGTATTGCGCGAGATGTCGCGGGTGGCGGCGCCCTGTTCTTCCACGGCGGCGGCGATGGAACCGGCGATCTCGTTGATCTCGGCGATGATCTTGGAAATGCTGCCGATGGCGCGCACCGCCTCGTCGGTGGCGTGCTGGACGCCGCCGATCTGGTTGGTGATTTCCTCGGTCGCCCGCGCGGTCTGGGTCGCCAGCGACTTGACCTCGCCGGCGACGACGGCGAAGCCCTTGCCGGCTTCACCGGCACGGGCCGCCTCGATGGTGGCGTTCAGCGCCAGCAGGTTGGTCTGGGCGGCGATGTCGGTAATCATGCCGACCACCTCGCCGATGCGGCTGGCGGCGTCGGCCAGGCCGCGCACGATGGTGTCGGTCTGGCTGGCCGCTTCCACCGCCTGTTCGGCGATCGAGCTGGAACGGTGGACCTGAACCGAGATTTCGTCGATCGAGGCGGACAGTTGCTCGGTGGCGACCGCCACCGTCTGGACGTTGGCGCTGGCCTGCTCGGCGGCGGCGGCGACCATGGCCGAACGCTGCGACGCCTGGTCGGCGACCGAATTCATGTTCTGCGCGGTGCCCTTCAGATCGGCCGCCGAATGGCCGACCAGCGTCACCACTTCCTTGACCGAATCCTCGAAATCGTCCGCCAGCTTCAGCATCATGGCGCGGCGCTCGGCGGCGGTGCGGGCCTGGGCCTCGGCCTGTTCGGCCTCCATGCGCTTGATCGCCAGGGCGTTGTCCTTGAACACCTGCACCGCATGGACCATGGCGCCGATCTCGGCCCCCTTGTCGCGGTCGGGAATCTCGGTGGTCAGGTCGCCCTGGGACAGGCGGTTCATGGCGGCGGTCAGGCGCACCAGCGGGCCGGTCAGCGATTGGGCGATGATCCAGCACAGCACCATCAGCAGGGCGACGCCCAGGGCGGTCATGGTGCCGCGTTCGATGCCGCGGGTACGGATGGCCTGGCGCACGTCGTCCACGTAGATGCCCGAGGCCAGCACCCAGTTCCACTGCGGGAAGCTCTTGAAATAGGTGATCTTGGGCGACGGTTCGGCGCCGGCGGTCTTGGGCCACAGATAATCCACCGTGCCCTCGCCGGTGGACTTCGCCAGCGCCAGGATGTCGCGCATGAAGTATTTGCCGGTGGGGTCCCTGAGGTCGCCCATGTTCTGGCCGATCAGGTCGGGCTTGGGGTGGACCAGGGTGATGCCCTGGCTGTCGTTGACGAAGACGTATTCCTCGCCGTCATAGCGGATGGCGGCGATGGCGGTCTTGGCCGCGCTCTGCGCCGCCTCGGCGGTCAACGCCCCGCGCGTCGCCTCGCCGGCGTAATAGGTGGTGATGGCGTGGGCCGCCTCGATGATGTTGCGGACCTTGGTCTGGCGGGCGGCATAGGTGTCGTCCGACATGCTGACCATTTCCGAAACGAAGGCGGCGGCAAAGCCGATCAGCGACAGCACGACGATCGACCACAAGCGAAAGCCGATGGGCAGGCGATGGATGAAGTGGCTCATGGTGATCTCCGTACTTAGCTGCAGGAAATTTGTCACAATCCGGGGGATAGGCCTAAAACGCCTACGGTTAATCGCCCCCGTTCCCATGGCTTAGTCCTCCTCCAATGGGCGGAGGATCGGCTTCCGCCCGCCGTCATCCTGGGGTAGCATCAGGTCCTTACCCCAGAAGGGCGGGACCCCAGGAGGGCGGGCATGGGCGGCTGGCAGTTCTGGATCGATCGTGGCGGGACCTTCACTGACATCGTTGCGCGCCGGCCCGATGGCGGCCTGGCGACGATGAAGCTGTTGTCGGAAAACCCCGAGCAATACCGCGACGCCGCCATTGCCGGTATCCGCCGCTTCCTGGGCGTGCCCGACGACCAACCCATTCCCGCCGACAAGGTGGCGGCGGTGAAGATGGGCACCACGGTGGCGACCAACGCGCTGCTGGAGCGCAAGGGCGACCGCACCGTGCTGGCGGTGACGGCGGGCTTTGCCGACCTGCTGGCGATCGGCACCCAGAACCGTCCCGACCTGTTCGCGCGGGCCATCCGCCTGCCGGAAATGCTGTACGAGCGGGTGGTGGAAATCCCCGAGCGCATGGGCGCGCGCGGCGAGGAATTGCGGCCGGTGGACCTGGCCGCCGCCGCCGACGGCCTGATCGCCGCCTACGAAGACGGCATCCGTAGCGTCGCGGTGGTGCTGCTGCACGCCTATCGTTTCCCCGAGCACGAACTCGCCATCGGCAAGCTGGCGCGCGAGATCGGCTTCACCCAGGTCAGCCTGAGCCACCAGGCCAGCCCGCTGATGAAGGTGGTGGGGCGCGGCGACACCACCGTGGTCGACGCCTATCTGTCGCCCATCCTGCGCCGCTATGTGGATCAGGTCGCCGGCCAGTTGGAAGGCTCGCGCCTGATGTTCATGCAAAGCTCGGGCGGGTTGACCGACGCGCGGCGCTTCCAGGGCAAGGACGCCATCCTGTCGGGTCCGGCCGGCGGCGTCGTCGGCGCCGTGCGCACCGCCGCCATGGCCGGCTTCGACCGTCTGATCGGTTTCGACATGGGCGGCACCTCGACCGACGTCTGCCATTACGACGGCGAGTACGAACGCAGCTTCGACACCCAGGTCGCCGGCATCCGGCTGCGCGCGCCGATGATGCGCATCCATACGGTGGCGGCGGGGGGCGGCTCGATCCTGCAATTCGACGGCGCCCGCTTCCGCGTCGGCCCGGATTCCGCCGGTGCCAATCCCGGCCCGGCCTGTTACCGCCGGGGCGGTCCGCTGACGGTAACCGACTGCAACGTCATGGTGGGCAAGCTGCACCCCGCCTTCTTCCCCGCCTTGTTCGGTCCCAATGCCGATCTGCCGCTGGACGACGCCGTGGTGCATGCCCGCTTCGGCGAATTGGCCGAACGCATTGGCGACGGCCGCACGCCCGAGCAGGTGGCCGAAGGCTTCCTGTCCATCGCCGTTCTCGGCATGGCCAACGCCATCAAGCAGGTCAGCGTGGCGCGCGGCTATGACGTCACCCGCTATACCCTGGCCTGTTTCGGCGGTGCCGGCGGCCAGCATGCCTGTCTGGTGGCCGACGCGCTGGGCATGGATACCGTGTTCCTGCATCCGCTGGCCGGCGTGCTGTCGGCCTATGGCATGGGGCTGGCCGATCTGCGCGTGCTGAAGGAACGAGCGCTGGAACTGGCGCTGGACGACGAGGCGATGAAGGCGGTCTGCCGCGCCTTCGCCGATCTGGAGGCCGAGGCCCGCTGCGAGTTGGAGCGCCAGGGCGTCGAACGCGCCGCGATGGCAAGCCGCCGCACGGTGTTCCTGAAATACCAGGGATCGGACACGGCGCTGGAGGTGGCGGCGGCGGATGTCGACGGTTTGGCCCAGTCCTTCACCGCCGCCCATCGCGCCCGTTTCGGCTTCGTCATGGAAAACCGCGCCCTGGTGATCGAGGCGGTCGCCATCGAAATGTCCGGCGGCGGCGAGGACGTGGACGAGGCGGAATTGCCGCTTGTCAGCGAAAATCCCTGGCCCACCGCCTTTGTCCGCATGTTCAGCGGCGACGCCTGGCACGACGCGCCGGTGTTCGACCGCGACGGCCTGTTGCCGGGCCAAAACGTCAACGGCCCGGCCATCATCACCGAAGCCACCGCCACCACCGTGGTCGAGCCGGGCTGGCAGGCCGGCATGAACGCGCGCCGCCATCTGGTGCTGAAGCGCGTCGTTGCCCGTCCGCAACGTTTTGCCGCCGGCACCCGCATCGACCCGGTGCTGCTGGAGGTGTTCAACAATCTGTTCATGAGCGTGGCCGAGCAGATGGGGGCCGTGCTGGCCAACACCGCCCATTCGGTCAACATCAAGGAACGGCTGGATTTCAGTTGCGCCGTGTTCGATGCCGGCGGTGGGTTGGTGGCCAACGCGCCGCACATTCCGGTCCATCTCGGCAGCATGGGCGAAAGCGTGCGCACCATTCTGCGCACCCGCGCCGACAGCCTGCGGCCGGGCGACTCCTTCGTGCTGAATTCGCCCTATGCCGGCGGCACCCATCTGCCCGACATCACCGTGGTGACGCCGGTGTTCCATGACGATGCCCTGCGCTTCTTCGTCGCCAGCCGGGGTCACCATGCCGATATCGGCGGCATCACGCCGGGGTCGATGCCGCCGGACTCGACCTCGATCGAGCAGGAAGGCGTGCTGATCGACAATTTTCCGTTGGTCGAGGCCGGCCGCTTCCGCGAGGCCGAGCTGTCGGCGCTGCTGACGGGCGGGCCGTATCCGACCCGCAACCTGCGTCAGAACATCGCCGATCTGCAAGCGCAGTTGGCCGCCAACGAAAAAGGCGCGTCCGAGCTGACCCGCATGGTTGAATTGTTCGGTCCCGAAACGGTCGCCGCCTATATGGGCCACGTCCAGGACAATGCCGAGGAATCGGTGCGTCGGGTGCTAGCGCGGCTGGCCGATGGCGACTTCGCCGTCGAGATGGATGACGGTGCCATCATCAAGGTGGCGATCCGCGTCGACCAGGCCGCCCGCACCGCCACCATCGACTTCACCGGCACCAGCGCGCAGCGGCCCGGCAACGCCAATGCCCCCACCGCCATTACCCGGGCGGCGGTGCTGTACGTCTTCCGCTGTATCGTCGACGACGCCATCCCGCTCAACGAAGGCTGCTTGAAGCCGCTGACGCTGGTCATCCCGCCCGGCTCGCTGCTGGCGCCCAATCCACCGGCCGCCGTGGTCGCCGGCAACGTGGAAACCAGCCAGGCGGTGGTCGATTGCCTGATGGGAGCCTTGGGGGTGATGGCGGCCAGCCAGGGCACCATGAACAACCTGACCTTCGGCAACGACCGCCACCAATACTACGAAACCATCTGCGGCGGCGCCGGTGCCGGTCCCGATTTCGACGGCGCCAGTGCCGTCCACACCCACATGACCAATTCCCGCCTGACCGATCCCGAGGTGCTGGAATGGCGCTTCCCGATCCTGCTCGACGGCTTTGGCATCCGCCGTGGCTCGGGCGGGGCGGGCGCCCATCGTGGCGGCGACGGCGTGGTGCGGCGGCTGAAATTCCTGGAACCCATGACCGCCGGTATCCTGTCCAACCGCCGCCGCATCGCGCCGTTCGGACTGAACGGCGGCGCCGACGCCCAGCCCGGCCGCAACGCGGTGGAACGGGCCGATGGCACGACCGAGGAACTGGGCGGCACCGCGCGGGTCGAGATGGCGGCCGGCGACGTCTTCGTGATCGAGACGCCGGGCGGCGGTGGCTACGGCAAGGCGACGTGACATGACCGGACGGACCGGGCGCGACAATTCCTTTATCGAACTGCCGCTGTTGCCGTTCCTGGCGCTCGGCCTTCCGGTGTGGTTGCCGCTGGTGATCCTCTATTTCGCCGGGGTCTTCACTCTGGGATGGCTGTGGCCCGACTTCCGCGCCGCCACCTGGTTCGCGGCGCTTGGTCCCGGCGTCATCGGACTCATTGATCTGCTGCGGCGCCTGCGCACGCGGCACTATCAGTGGGAACACCCCCAGGCCGGTGTGGTGGTGACCTCGGCCAGTCTGGTCGACCGCCTGACCTTTCGCGAATGCGGCTGGTACCTGCATCTCGTCTTCATACAGCTTCCGCTGTGGGTGGTCGGGTTGGCCCTGTCGGCGGCGTTTCTGCGCACCTGGACTTTTCCGTAATGCCCCCTTGCGCCGTCGGGGGTTGAACCGGGGCGCGCACTCGGCCAGTGTGGCGGTCCGAGTTTCCCACGAAGGCCGGCGGCACATGATCAAGCACATCGTTTTCTGGCGCATGAACGGCGAAACCCCGGCCGCGCGTCACGCCCAGGCGAGCGCCATCAAGACCGCGCTCGAGGCGTTGAACGGCCGCGTCCCCGGTCTGCTGCGGCTGGAAGTCGGCATCGACAGCAGCGGCGACGTGGATGCGTCGGACGTGGTGCTGTATTCGGAATTCGCCGACCGCGCGGCGCTGGAGGCCTATCACGACCACCCCGAACACCAGAAGGCGGCGCCGCTGGTTCGGGCCGCGCGCTGCGAGCGGCGGGTGGTGGATTACGAGTTTTAGGAAATCCGAGGACCTGTGAACGGCGGAAAAGGGCGTAACGGAAAGGCGTTTCCAGGGCCTGCCGGTGCGCCCCTGCTTTTGTTCACAGGTCCTCAGGCCATGACCCTAGACCGAATATCGTTTGGGCGACAGGTCGAATTTCTGCATCGCAGCATTCCAAAAGGACATTGGCAGTGCCTTGCCGGCCCCTGTCCGGCCGCTTAAGTTCGACAAAGATGTCAGGAATGGATGCCCTATGCGCGACGATGACGAACCCGGACTTGGTCCCGCCCCGGCCTCGCGCCTGGATGCCCTGCGCGCCGAATTGGCGGCGCGCGGCTTGGCCGGGTTCGTGGTGCCGCGTGCGGACGAACACCAGGGCGAATACGTGGCGGCCTGCGCCCGCCGGCTGGCCTGGCTGACCGGCTTCACCGGCTCGGCCGGCATGGCGGCGGTGCTGGCCGACCGGGCGGCGGTGTTCGTCGATGGCCGCTATATCCTGCAAGTACGGACCGAGGTTGACCCCGACCGCTTCGAGCCGCTTCACCTGATCGACACGCCGCCGTCGCGCTGGCTGGGCGAGCGGCTGCGCGCCGGCGACCGCCTGGGCTATGACCCGTGGCTGCACACCGCCGACCAGGTCGAAGTTCTGCGTCAGGCGGTCGAGCGCGCCGGCGCCGAACTGGTGGCGTGTGCCGACAATCCGCTGGATGCGGTGTGGCATGACCGCCCGGCGCCGCCGCGTGCGCCGGTGGTGCCGCACCCGCTTGCCTTCGCCGGCCGTTCGTCGGCGGAAAAGCGGGGCGACGTGGCGGAAATCCTGCGGGCCGACCGGCTGGACGCGGCGGTGTTGACCGATCCCAGTTCCATCGCCTGGCTGCTCAACATTCGCGGCGGTGACGTCGCCTATACGCCGCTGCCGCTGTCCTTCGCCATCCTGCACGGTGATGGCCGCGTCGACCTGTTCATCGACGCGGCCAAGCTGTCGGGTGACGTGGCCGAGCATCTGGGTGCCGAGGTCTCGGTGCAGCCGCCCGTCGCGCTGGAGGCCGCCTTGACCGATCTGGGGCAGGCGGGCAAACGGGTGCGGGTCGATCCCGCCACCGCCGCCGCCGCCATCTTCGACCGTCTGATGGCGGCGGGCGCCAAGATCGAGCGAGGCGCCGATCCATGCGCGCTGTCCAAGGCGTGCAAGAACCCGGCGGAACTGGACGGCGCCCGTGCCGCCCATCGCCGCGACGGTGTCGCCATGGTGCGCTTCCTGGCCTGGCTGGAAACCCAGCACGAGGTGGACGAGTTGGGCGCCGCCGCCCGGCTGGAAGCGATCCGTGCCGAGGGCGAGCATTTCCGCGGCCTGTCCTTTCCCACCATCGCCGGCAGCGGCCCGCATGGCGCCATCGTCCACTATCGCAGCAGCGCCAAGACCAACCGGGTGCTGCGCCTGGGCGAGCTGTTCCTGCTGGATTCCGGCGCCCAGTATCTGGACGGCACCACCGACATCACCCGCACGATTGCCATCGGCACGCCGGGGCCAGAGGAACGCGAGCGCTTCACCCTGGTGCTGAAAGGCCACGTCGCCCTGGCCCGCGCGGTGTTTCCCGCCGGCACCACCGGCAGTCAGCTCGACGCGCTGGCGCGGCAGTTCCTGTGGCGGTCCGGGCTGGATTACGACCACGGCACCGGCCATGGCGTCGGCTCGTTCCTGTCGGTGCACGAAGGGCCGCAACGGGTGTCCAAGGTTGGCACCGGCGCGGTGGCGCTCAAGCCCGGCATGGTGGTGTCCAACGAGCCGGGCTATTACAAGTCCGGTTCCTACGGTATCCGCATCGAGAACCTGGTGGCGGTGGTGCCGGTGGACATTCCGGCCGGCGGCGACCGCGATTTGCTAGGGTTCGAGACGCTGACCCTGGTGCCGTTCGACCGCGCCCTGATCGCCCCGGCATTGCTGGACGCCGCCGAGCGCGCCTGGATCGACGCCTATCACGCCCGCGTCGCTGCCGAGCTTGCGCCGCTGTTGCCCGAGGCCGAGCGGGACTGGCTGCGCCGCGCCACCGCGCCGCTTCCGCCGGAGTAATCCGTTCCCCCGCTGGAACGCGCGGGTTGACTGGCGCGTTGACCCATGTGGATGCGTCCCAGGAGGAGAGCAACACATGGATAAACCACGGGTCATGCCGATCTTGGCCGGTGCCGTCGTGGCAGTGTCCCTGACCGCCTGTCAGGGCATGATGGGAAGCCGCGACCAAGGCAGCCAGACCAGCAGCGCCAGCCAGACCGGCGCCAGCAGCGCCCAACAAGCCATGGCCGCCGATCTGGTGCGCGACGTTCAGCGCGGATTGTCGACGCGCGGCTATGACGTCGGACCGCAGGATGGCATTTACGGCGACAGCACCGAACAGGCGCTGAAGCGGTTCCAGCGCGACCAGCGGCTGAACGCCAGCGGCCAGGTCGATGCGCAGACCTTGGCGGCGCTGGGAATTCCGGGGAACGCCGCCACCGCGTCCTCGGCGGCGCCGCGCGGCACCTCGGCCTCGCGCGATTATGTTCCCACCAATCGCCGCCAGGGGGCCATGGCGACGCCTTCCAGCGCCACGCGGCTGGGGTTGAACCGCGATCAGGTGCGCGGCGTCCAGCAGAACCTGGCCGATCGCGGCTATGCTCCGGGCCAGGTGGACGGGCGGTGGGGGCCACGGACCCAGCAGGCGGTGCGCGATTTCCAGCGCGACCAGAACATGCAGGCCAATGGCCGCCCCGATCCTCAGACCCTGGCGGCGCTGGGGGTGGAAAGCGGTTCGCCGTCGACGCAGACCGGCCAGTTGCCGGCGGACAATCCGCCTGCGGTGAATGCGCCGCAGCGCGCCGTCACCAATCCGCCGGCACCCGATCTCCCGCGTGAACCCGAACGTTCGACCATTGCCCCCGGCGGCGCCCCGGCGCCCCAGCCCAATCCACCGCCGCAATAACGCCAACGGTTGCTATCTTCGCCCGTTCAGCCGGCGAACCCGGCCGAGCGGGCGAATTCGGCGGTGACGTAGTCCATGGTGTTGCGGTGGTTCATCAGCCAGTTGGGCAGCGTGATGGCGAAGTAGTCGTCCTGGGCGTTGCCTCCCTTCAGCCGCAGCAGAACGATGCCCAACTCGGCCAGCACGCGGACATGTTCGTCACGATGGCAGTGCAGGGCGAAGAAGCCGGTCTTTTCCATCATCGCCTCTTCGCGGGCGAAATGGTCGCGGCAATGGTGGATGAACGCCTCAAGGGCGGCGATGCGCTGGGTGCCGCCGCTGGCGGCCATATTGTTGATCTGTGCCGCCGCGTCGGTGTGGTCCGCATCCATGAAGTCCACGCCGACGGCCAGCCCGTCATGCCACTCGATCGCCACCATCAAAGCCGCTCCAACCCGCTATTCCCGCGCATCATGCTCGCTTCGGTCAAATCTGGGCAACAACATGCACCATTAGGGCGGCCGATTGCAGGGTTGCAGTGCGCGCAGGTCCGGGGCGATTGTTTACCTCGTGTTCAACTGCAGCCCAAACGTGATTAATTTCGCTGTGGTAAGGTAAGCCCCTCCAGCAAGGGCAGGCATGATGACCCACCATCCCCATGGCACCGGTACGTCGAGACTGTTGCGGTCCCGTCAGACCGACGATCGCCGTCAATATCACCGCTTCGAACGGCATGGGTTGATGGCACGCATCGGCTCGGTGCTGCACGAGGTGCGTGACGTCTCGGTCGGCGGTATCCGTATCGACGCCCTGGATGCCCCGGTGGGAACCGAGCTTGCCATCGTGCTGTTCCCGCGTGACGGCCGCCAACTGGGGGTGTCGCAATCCATGACCGTGCGGGGCGAGGTCGTCGGCCATCTCAAGGGCGCCACCCGCATCCGTTTCGCCGCGATGTCCTATGCCCTGGCCAAGTTCCTGATCCAGCATCTGGCCCGTCGCAACGGTGTCGAGCCGTACATCTTCAAGTGATCGCCGGCCTGCTCCGATAACGGACGGGCCGCGCCCTCTGGTTTGATATCCGTCAATGTGTTAGTCCTGCACGGCGCCCATGGTTATCGTCGCCATGGGCAAGGAAATGGTTTGCCGCGATGCCAGGATCGACCGCCACGGTTGCATGCCGCGTTGCCGCCAAGCGGGTGTTGACCCGCCTGGGCGCGTGGTTGGGCGTGGCCGCCTTGCTGTTGCAACTGCTGGCGCCGCTGTCGGCTCCCCAAGCCGCCTGGGTCGAGGAAGGACTGTTCCCGCCCACCTGCTCGGCCCATGGCGTCACCGATGCCGCCAATACCGCCGTGCCGTCCGACTGCAGCCAGTGTCCGCTGTGCCAAATTTCGGCCGGCGAGCGGCTGGTGCCGGCGTCACGGCTGGAGGCATCCGTCGCCTATGAGGCCCCGGTCCGTCTGATCCGTCTTGCCGGTTCGCCGACCTCCATTCCCGATGCCGCCGCCATCCGTCCGCCGTTGCCGTCGCGGGGACCGCCTCCGGCCGCGTGAGCCAAGGGGGCCGCGCCCCCGCGTTCATGTCTGCCCGTCGAGGATTTCCATGCCAAAGACTGTTTCGACCCCCATGCCGGCGCGCCGGCCGGGTCGCCCGCGTCCCGCCGATATGGTCATCGGCCTGTTCGCCGTTGCCGTGCTGGCGCTGGCGGTCACCTTTGTCGACGCGGCGCGGGGCGTTGCCGCCGCCGGCCCGGCCCTGGCCGAGCGGGCCAAGCTGGTGGAGCGGTTGGGCCTGACCGACCTCGTCCTGTTCACCGAGGCGCGCTATACCCGCCATCCCAGCCAGGCCGACCGCCACGCCGCCTTTCAGGACCATCCGTTCGCCTTCGAACACTTCCCCTCGGGGGCGCTGATGACGGCGCCCCGGCCGCAAGGATTCCGGTGATGCGTATCTGGTTCAACCGGCAGCGGGCACTGCTGGACTTCGCGCTGTCGTCGCTGCGCCGCCGCCTGGGCAAGACGCTGGGCCTGCTGGCGGTCTATACGGTGATCGTCGCGGTGCTCGCTTCGGTCATGCTGTTTTCCCACGCGCTGCGGCGCGAGGCGGCGCTGGTGCTGGCCGGCACGCCAGAATTGCTGGTGCAGCGCCTGCTGGCCGGCCGCCATGATCTGATCCCCGGCGCTTACGTGGACGCCATCCGTGGCGTGCGCGGGGTGCGTGCGGCCGAGGGCCGGCTGTGGGGCTATCTGTTCGATCCGGCGGCGGCGGCAAACTACACCCTGATGGTGCCGACCGACCGCAAGATCGCGCCGGGAACGGTGGTGGTGGGCAGTGGTGTCGCCGCCGCCCGCGCCGCCGCCATCGGCGACACCATGAGCTTCCGCGCCTATGACGGACAATTGGTGCCGTTCAAGGTCCAAGGGGTGATCGACAAGGACTCCGCCCTGGTGGCGGCCGACCTGTTCCTGGTGTCGGAAGCGGATTATCGCGCGCTGTTCGGCCTGCCGCCCGACCGCTTCACCGACATCGTGGTGACGGTGCGCAACCCGCGCGAGGTACGCACGGTGGCGGAAAAGATCGACGCCGTCCTGCCCGACACCCGCATCATTCTGCGCGACGAGATCCTGCGCACCTATGAATCGGTGTTCGACTGGCGCGAGGGCATCCTGCTGGTGCTGCTGGCCGGCGCCATCCTGGCCTTCGCCATCTTCGCCTGGGAAAAGGCGTCGGGCCTGTCGGCCGAGGAACGGCGCGAGATTGGCATCTTGAAGGCGGTGGGATGGGAAACCGCCGACGTCATCCGCCTGAAGACGATGGAGGGCATGGTGGTGTCGGCCGCAGCCTTCCTCATCGGTTACCTGCTGGCCTATCTGCACGTCTTCCATTTCGGCGCCGCGCTGTTCGAGCCGGTGCTGAAGGGATGGTCGACGCTTTACCCGGAATTCCATCTGACGCCGTTCGTCGACGAATTGCAGGTCGCCACCCTGTTCTTCTTCACGGTCTTTCCCTACACCCTGGCGACGGTGGTGCCGATCTGGCGCGCTGCCGTGGTCGATCCCGATCAGGTGATGCGATGATCCATTTGAGCGCGGTGAAAAAGGCGTTCAACCAGGGCCGCCACAACGAGTTCTGGGCGCTCAAAGGCATCGACCTGCATGTGCCGGCCGGCAAGGTGACGGTGTTCCGTGGCCCCAGCGGCTCGGGCAAGACCACGCTGCTGACCATGGTCGGCTGTCTGGCGCGGCCCAGCGCGGGGCGCGTGCGGCTGGGGGATCGCGATATCTCGGCGCTGCCGGAACGCTTCCTCACCGACATCCGGCGCTCGACCTTCGGCTTCGTCTTCCAGAACTTCAATCTGCTTAAGGGCATCAGCGCGCTGGAAAACGTCATGGTGCCGGCGCTGCCGCTGGGCGGCGACCACGGCCGTTTGCGCACGCGCGCGCTCGATCTGCTCGACCGGCTGGAGATGGGGGCGAAGGCGCATTCCATGGCCGAATGGCTGTCGGGCGGCGAAGCCCAGCGCGTCGCCATCGCCCGCGCGTTGATCAACGACCCCCAGGTGGTGATCGCCGACGAGCCGACCGCCAATCTGGACAGCGAACGCTCGGCCCAGTTCCTCGCCATCGTCGCCGAGATGAAGCGCGATGGCCGTACCGTGCTGATGACCAGCCACGATCCGCAAGTGTCCGAGGCCGCCATGATCGACCACGTCGTCACCATGCGCGACGGCCTGGTGGTCGAGACCCGCTGATGCTGTTCCAACCCGCCATCATCGCCCTTCTGCTGGCTTCGGGCCTTGCCACCCTGCTGGTCGTCGCCTCGGTGCCGTTCGCCGTCACGGTGCTGCGGCGCTGGAACCTCGCCAGCGGGTCCGAGGCGCAATTGGCGCTGGAGCGGCGCACCTATCTGGTGGCGACGCTACTGAAGATCGTCATGGCCGCCGAACTGGCGGCGCTGATCCTGTTCGTCTTCAATGCCGACCGCATGGCGGCGCTGTTCACCGGCGCCATGTGCGCGGTGGGCACGCTCAAGGTCGATGCCTTCGGCTTTCCCGCGCTGTACCTGAAGATGGCGGTGTTCTTCCTGGCTGGCGCCTGGCTGGTGCTGGACCATGTGGACAATCGCGGCTGGGATTACCCGCTGATCCGGGTCAAATACGCGGCGCTGCTGGCGCTGGCGCCGCTGATGGCGGTGTCGGCGGCGGTGCAGGCGGCCTATTTCGCGGGATTGCGCGCCGACGTCATCACCTCGTGCTGCTCCACCTTGTTCAGCGGTGGCGGCGTCACCGTCACCAGCAATTCGGTCGCCGCCTTGCCGCACGAGTTGGCGCTGTCGGCGCTGGCCGGGGCGTTGGCGGCGGTGACGCTGTCGGGTACGGCCTTTTTGCGCTGGGGCCGGTTCGGCTGGCTGCACGCGGCCTTGTCGGCCGTGGCGTTCGCCGTCGGCATGGCGGCGATCATCTCGACCATTTCGGTCTATGTCTACGAACTGCCGCACCACCATTGCCCGTTCTGCATCCTCAAGCGCGAATACGGCCATGTCGGTTATCTGCTCTACGTGCCGTTGTTCGCCGGCACGCTTTGCGGCCTGGGGGCCGGCATCGCCGCCACCTGCGGCCGCCTGCCCAGCCTGCGCCAGGCCGCGCCGGCGGTGGCTCGTGCGCTGATGCGATGGTCGATTGGCGGTTTTCTATTGTTTGGTGTGGTCTCGTTATGGTTGATTGCGCGATCGCATCTGATCCTGTTCGAGACCGTCCGATGAAATCTGTGCGCCTTGCCGCCTTTGCCCTGGCCCTGCTGCTTGCCGGCTGTGGCGAGCAGAGCGCCAAGGCCCCCCGTGCCGGCGAGCTTTTGCGCCCGTTCGCCACCCAGACCCTGGCCGGTGCGCCGCTCAGCCTGCCCGAGGCGGCGGTGGGCAAGGTAGTGGTGCTGAGCTTCTGGACGACTTGGTGCGCCTTCTGCAAGGACGAGATGAGCGCGGCCGAGCCGCTGTGGCAGGCCGAGCAAGGGCGCGGGCTGATGGTGCTGGCGATCAATGCCGGCCAGAAGCCGGGCGAGATCGAGAAATTCGTCGCCGATCTTGGCATCAGCTATCCGGTGCTGCTGGACCCCGAGGGCAAGATCACCCGCGATTACGGCGTTACCGGCCTGCCCATGACGTTCATCGTCGGCCGTGACGGCACGGTACGCCATCGCATCCTGGGTGCGTCCGACCTGGCCGGTTTCCGTAAGATGGTGGAGGGCCTGCTGTGAGAGTTCTGCTGAAGGCGGTTGTGGTCGCGCTGTCGCTGCTGGCGGCGCCGGTGGTGCAAGCGGGGGAAACCGTGGTGCCGCCGCCCAAGCCCGATGCGGTGTGCCCGGTCTGCGGCATGTTCGTCGCCAAGTTCCCAGAATGGGTCGGCGCCGTGGTCTACAAGGACGGCCACGCCCATTACTTCGACGGCGCCAAGGACCTGTTCAAGTTCCTCGCCGCGCCGAAAAGCTATGTGCCGGCGCACCGGCCCGAGGACGTGGCCAGCGTGACGGTGACCGATTATTACGCGGTCGAACCCATTCCCGCCCGCGACGCCTGGTACGTCATCGGCTCCGACGTGCTGGGTCCCATGGGGCATGAACTGGTGGCGTTGTCCACCGAGGCCGAGGCCAAGGATTTCGTGCGCGACCACCAGGGCAAGGCGATCCTGCGTTTCGACCAGGTCACCGCCGACGTGCTGGCGCGGCTGGACAAGGGGCGGTTCAAGTGACGCTGGTCGTGCTGCGCGACCCGTTGGCGTTGCGCTTGCGGACCCAGCCGCTGCAGCCGGACCGGCTGTGGGCGCGGTTGGGCGAAGAAATGGACGATGCCGAGGCGCTGGCCGCGCTGGCCGACGGACGGCGCGGCCTGATCTCGTCCCGCGCGGTGATGCTGGGCGATACCCAGGTGCAATCAATCCATGCCGCCGTGGCCTTGCTTGACCGAGTGATGCGGCAGCCGGCGGTGCGTTACAGCCTGCTGGCGCTGATCGATCGTCCCGACCTGCTGGGGCGCGGGCCATGCGCGGGGGTGCTGGCCTTCGATTTCCACCTGACCGCTGCCGGTCCGCGTCTGATCGAGATCAATACCAATCCCGGCGGCCTGTTGCTCAATGCCGCGCTGACGCGGGCGGCGGGCGGCGGCGCCGAGGTGACGGTGGATGCGCTGTCCTTCGCAGGTGACGGGGGCAACGTCGCCATCGTCGACGACGCGCCGCGCGGCCAGTTCTTGTGGCCCGAATTCCTGCTTTATCGCCGGCTGTTCCAACAGGCTGGTCGTGGCGCCGCCATTGTTCAGGGCGCCGATCTGCGCTGGGATGCCCACGGCCTGACCGATGCGGACGGGCAGGGGCCGTTCGATGCGGTCTACAACCGGCTGACCGATTTCCAGTTGACCCGACTGGAGCACGCCGCCTTGGTGCAGGCGTGGCGGTTGGGGGCGGTGGCGGTGACGCCCGATCCCGCTGCCCATACCTTGCTGTCGGACAAACGCCTGCTGGCGCTGCTGTCCAGTTCGGCCGCCCTGGCCGCCCATGGCGTCGCCTCCGCCGACGCGGCGGCGACGGCGGCGCTGGTGCCGCCCACCATTCTGCTGTGCGCCGAAACCCGCGAGTCGCTGTGGGAAGGACGCCGCCGTCTGTTCTTCAAGCCGGCCACCGGCTTTGGCGGCAAGGCCGCCTATCGCGGCGACAAGATCAGCCGCAGCACCTGGGACAACCTGGCCGACCGCTCCTATGTGGCGCAGGAATTGGTGCCGCCACCGCGCGCCGACATCGATCCCGATACCAGCTTCAAGGTGGACATCCGCGCTTATGCCCGCGACGGCCGCGTGGCGCTGCTGGCAGCCCGTCTGTACGACGGCCAGACCACCAACTTCCGCACCCCCGGCGGCGGCTTCGCGCCGGTGCTGGTGGGTTAACACCATATCCCGGTGATCGGAACCGATCACCGGCGCCCTCATGCGGCGGGCGGGTTTCTCCGAAACCCTGGCCTCCCGCGGCATAAGCCGCGCGGCCCCTTGGGCCTAACCTAATCTCGATGAGTGCCACTCATCGAGATTAGGTATAAGCGTCGAAAATCGCCGCGTAGCGATCGGGCTTGAAGCCCAGTTCCAGGATGCCGGGGCCTTCCAGCACCGGGCGCTTGATCATGGCCGGCTGCGCCAGCATCAGGGCGATGGCGGCGTCGGCGTCCAGATTGGCGCGGGCCTCTTCGGGCAGCTTGCGGAACGTGGTGCCGGCGCGGTTCAGCACTTTTTCCCAGCCCAAGGCGGCGCACCACCGTTCCAGCTCGGCGCGGGTGACGCCGTCCTTGCGGTAGTCATGGAAGGTGAAGGCGACGCCATGGCTGTCCAGCCAGGTCATGGCCTTCTTCATGGTGTCGCACGCCTTGATGCCGTAGACGGTGATGGTCATCGCCCCTGCCTCAGTCGTGATAGGTCAACGTCACCTTGGCCGCCGCGGCGCGGGCGGCGGCGCGGGCGGTGTCGGTGTTGCCGTCCTTGGCCAGGGCCAGGGCGACGCCCATGCGGCGATAGGGCCGCGTGGTCGGCTTGCTGAAGATGCGGACGTCCACGTCCACCCCCGGCAGCGTCGGGCGCAAGGCGGCATCAAGGCCGGACACGGTGAAGTCGTCGGCCGCGCGCTCGGCCAGGATGACGGCAGAGGCGCTGGCGCCGTGCTGGGTGATGCTGGGGATCGGCAGGCCCAGGATCGCCCGCGCATGCAGGTCGAACTCGGTCAGATTCTGCGAGATCAGCGTCACCATGCCGGTGTCGTGCGGACGCGGCGACAGTTCCGAGAAGATCACGTCGTTGCCCAGGACGAAGAACTCGACGCCGAACAGGCCATAGCCGCCCAGATTGTCCACCACCGCCTTGGCCTGGCGCTGCGCCTCGGCGATGGCGGCGTCGGACATGGCCGCCGGTTGCCAGCTTTCCTGGTAATCGCCGCGTTCCTGGCGGTGGCCGATGGGGTCGCAGAACACCACGCCGTCGCGGGTGCGGATGGTCAACAGCGTGATCTCGTAATCGAAGGGAATGAACGCTTCGACGATCACCCGCTTGCGGTCGCCGCGCATGCCCTCGACCGCGTAGGTCCAGGCGGCGTCGACGGCGTTGGCCTCGCGCACGATGCTTTGGCCCTTGCCCGACGACGACATCACTGGCTTGACCACGCACGGAATGCCGATGGTGGCGACCGCCGCCCGCATCTCGTCCAGCGTCTCGGCATAGAGGTATTTCGACGTCGGCAGACCCAGCTCGGTGGCGGCCACGTCGCGAATACGGTCGCGGTTCATGGTCATCAGCGTCGCCCGCGCCGAGGGAACGACGTTGAAGCCGCGATCCTCGTATTCCTTCAGCACCTCGGTGCGGATGGCCTCGACCTCGGGGACGATGAAGTCGGGCTTGTGCTTGTCTATGGCGGCGCCCAGCGCCGCCCCGTCCAGCATGGAAAACACCTCGGCTTCGTCCGCCACTTGCATGGCCGGCGCGCCGGCATAGGCGTCACAGGCCACCACACGGGCGCCCAGGCGCTTGGCGGAAATGACGAATTCCCGCCCCAGCTCGCCCGAGCCGAGCAGCAGAATGGTTGCGATGGCGGCCATGGCTGGATGACTCCCCAGGGTCTGTAATAGCGTGGGTTTTGGTAAGGGAAAACGCCCTTACCGTCAACAATACCGTCAAAAAAAGGCGCGCTTGGACGCGGCGCCGGCCGCTCTTTGGTCAACCACTCGCCCAGGCAAATCATTCTTGCGCCGAATCAAATGGTTGGTCTGCGGGCATCAACATTGCCGAATGATCCCGGCCAGGAACCAATTGAACACGTGGCATATCCGCAGTAGCCTTCTGTCCACTATCCGTTCACTTTTGGGTGATCGTGTCAGCCAAGGCTGAAACGCCGTCGCAAGACAAGAGGAAGGACCATGACCGATCGGCAGGTCATCGGCACGGTAATACGGCGGCGTTGGCTGGCGCCCGGCATCGGTCCGGAAACCTTTCGCGCCGCCATGGCCTACAATTTCGCTTTGCTTGCACCGTTGCTGGAGGTTCCCGTCGCCAGCCTGCCGGCCGGCGCGCCGGCCGATGATTGCGACTGCCTTGCGGCCGAGGAGGAAGCCGTCCGCCGCCTGCTTGGCGGACCCGATCACGCGCCCCCCTGGGCCGCGCTATGGGCCACCCGCGACGGTGCCGCCCCGGCTGCGGCCACACCGGAATGGATCGGCCACCATGTTCTTGGCCCGGTTCTGGCTGCCTGGGCCGACCATGTCGCCGCCGCACTTACCCATGCACCCGACCTGCATGCGTTGGCGCTGCACCGCGATGGCGCCGTGCTGGGCGAGGCTGTGCGCCGTCACACCCCCGCCTTGGCGGGGCGGATCGGTGAAGCGTGGCTTAGTCGGCGCGGTTCCGCCACCGCCGCCGTCGCGGACGCCCACGACCGCGAGGGGCTGGCCAATCTGCTGATCCGCATGCGTCATCGCCCCGCCACCGCTGCCGAGGCCGCCGCCGACTTGGGCCTGCACCGCCCGGCGGAAGCCCCCGACACCCCCTTGATCGGCGACGCCTTCGAGCGGTTCTGCGACCAAGTCGCCGCTCCCGCTTTGTCCGCCAAGCTGGAACACCATGTGGGCGAAGCCCGTCGGACCCTGCTAGCCCACCTCGACAACTCGGGCCTGCCCAAGGGCGTGCCGCTGATGCTGCTGGATGTCGGCTATGCCGCGACCGTTCAACGCTGCCTGACGCGAGTCCTGGCACGGGCCGGACGGAAACAGGTCGTCCACGGCCTGTATTTCGCCACCAGCCCGGGCGCCCTGTGGGCCATGGCCGAAGGCGGCAGCGTCACCGGCGTGTTCGGCATGCTGGGCGCTCCGGAACCGTTCGGCCCCACCTTCCTGCGTCACCGCGATGTGGTGGAATGCCTGTTGGCGCAGCCTGAGGGCGAATTGCAAGGCTATGACGCTGCCGGGCGCCCCCGTTGCGCCCCATCGGACCTGCCGGCCGGTCAGATCGCCGCCGCCGCTCGCCTGCAGTCCGCCGCGCTGAACTTCGTTGACCACTGGGCGCGGCAGCCGCCGCTTCCGCTTGAGGATTCCGCCGCCCTTGCCCGCGTGATCCTGACCCGCCTGTTCCTGCGCCCCCTGCCCAATGAAGTGGCGGTTCTGGCGAATTGGCTGCACGCCGACAGCACGGCCCTTGGCGTCCCACGCCGGCTGGCGGAAGGGCCATCCGTGGCCGATGCTTCTCGCGAGCAGACCCTGTGGCCGGCGGCAGCCACGGCAAAGGCCGGGCAATGAGCCGCGATGATCGCCGACAGCCGTGCGGCCTGTCCGCGCTTGACGCGGCGCTGGCGGCGGCCCCCACGCATCTGGTATCGGTGGACGTGTTCGACACCCTGTTGCTTCGGTCCACGCGCCCGGAGTTCACCCGCTTCGCGGATGTGGCCAAATTGCAGGATATGGCGCTTGGGGCGGCTTCGCCGGGACGCGACCGCTTGCTGGCGTCGCGGTTGGCGACGACCCGACGGGCCTACCAAGCCGTGCGCGCCGGCACGAGTGAGCAGGGCGAAGTCAACTTCAGCTCCATCCTGGGCGAGATGTGTGAAGAATTGGGCCTGGCCCCCGCATGCGCTGCCGTGCTGGAGCAGGTGGAAGAGGCTTACGAAATCACCATGCTGTCGCCAAACCGGCGTTTGGGCACGGCCCTGGCGCGCTTGGCCGCCACCGGACTCCCCGTCGTCGCCACCAGCGACACCCCTCTTTCCGCCGTGGTAGTGGGAACTCTGCTTCGTCGCTTCCACCCCCATCTGGCTTTGACCCGCATCTATGCCAGCAGCGATGTCGGCTGCACCAAAAGGGATGGCGGCCTGTACGACCATGTTTGCCGGCATGAGAACGTCTCACCTGAACACGTGCTTCATGTGGGCGACCACCCATGGTCCGACTGCCACATGGCCCAGCAGCGCGGCTTGCGCGCGTTGCACCTGCCCCGCCCGATGCCCTGGCGCTGGCTCCATGCGCTTCGCCACCGCCTTGCCCGGCAAACCCTGCGCCGGCGCGGCTTGATTCCATGACGCGGCAACGGGGCCGAGTCCGGTGTGTTTGCCAGCCCATAAGACTGTTAAATTCGGCGTGATGCGGGTTTCAACGTCAGGCGAACTTCAGCGTGATCTACACCGACGCCTTTTATGACCAACAAATGCGTGAGAGCGAGGCTTCCGCCCGCGTCGTGCTGCCCATCCTGAGGGAAATCGTACGCCCCGCCAGCGCCATCGACGTGGGCTGCGGCGTCGGGGGGTGGCTGCGGGTGCTGCAGGATCTCGGCACGCCCCGGATCATGGGAACCGATGGCGACTACGTGCCGCGCCACCGCCTTAGGATCAAGGCGGACGAATTCCGGCCGGCCGACCTGACCCGGCCGCTTGCCCATGCGTCGCGCTACGATCTGGCCCTATCGCTGGAGGTGGCCGAGCATCTGCCTCCCGACCGCGCCGCGGGGTTCGTTTCCGACCTGACCAGGCTGTCGGACGTCGTGCTGTTCTCGGCGGCCCTCCCGTTCCAGGGCGGCACCAACCACCTCAACGAGAACTGGCTTGAGTATTGGGCCATCTTGTTTCGGCGCGAAGGCTTCGCCGCCTATGACCTTCTGCGTCCGCGTGTCTGGAACGACATTTCCGTGTGCTGGTGGTACCGGCAGAACCTGATGCTGTTCGCCCGTCCCGACACCCTGTCGCGTCCGGTGCCGCGACCCGAGCCGCTCAGCCGCATTCACCCGGTGTCGCTGCTCACCCAGGCCGCTCGGTCCCGGCCGTCCGACGACGACCGTCGGCGCGGCTTGCGCTGGTATACTGCGCTGCTGGACAACTGGCTGAGCGGGTCGACCGAATTGCCGCCTGACGACGTGCACTACACCGCCGACGATGCCACGTAATCGCGCCAGAATCGGCGGATGAGCTTGCCGAGAGCATCGGCGGTGCCGGTTTCGGTCATCAGCGCCGAGGCCAGAAGGCGCGCCCGCAAGGATGCCCGCAGATCCACCTGCCGCGCCGGGTCCGCCACCAAATCGGCGGCGATGGCGACGTATTCGTCCTCGGTGCGCGCCACCAACTCGCCCAACCCAAGGCCGGATAGCAGCAAGCCGCTGCTGTCGCCATTTTCCTGTCCGCCGTTCAGCGTGATGCACGGCACCCCCATCCAGATGGTCAGCAACGAGGTCGTGCCGCCGCAATAGGGGAAGGGGTCCAATGCCAGGTCGATGTCGGCGAACAGGGACAGGAATTCGTCGAATTGACAGGTTGGGTGGAAATCGATGCGGTCGCCCGCGATTCCCAGGGCGTCGAAGCGCGCCTTCCAAGCATCTCGGATGGTGGGCTTGTCGGCATTGGGCACCACCATCAGCAAGCGGGCGTCCGGGACCGCGTGCAACAGGCGCCCCCAGGTCTCCAAGACACCCTGGGTTATCTTGAGCGGCTTGTTGAGGGATGCGAAGACGGGCGGGCGTCCGGTCAGCATGGGGGGCGGCGATACCGGGGGGCACGTCGCCGGCGGCTGGAAGGACGGGATCAGCAGCTCAAGCTTTTCGCTGCTGAACGCCAGATCATCCGGCGATGCGGGACGCCCCAGCAGACGGTAGTCCATGCGCGACAAGCCGGTCGTTCCGGGATAGCCGAGCCAGCTCACCTGGATCGGCGCCAGCCGTCGGGCAAAGGCGGGCAGCAGGTTTCCGGCGGAATGCCCGGCAAGATCGAACAAGACGTCGATGTGGTCGGCAACGATGGCATTGGCCGCGTCGGAGACATCCATGCGCGACAAATCGCGCCAATGATCCGCCAGGGACTGCAGCCGCCGCGTGACCGAATCGGCGAACGGCCGCGTCATATAGAGGAAGACCTCCATTTGCCCATGGTCCAACCCGGCCAGCACCGGCTCGAAAAAGAACGACACGGCATGGACGCGGAAGTCAGGCGACACGAACCCGACGCGCAGCCGCCGGTCGGGATCCTTCGGCGCATGGGCGCGGGCAACCAAGGGGGGGAGCGTTTCGTGGCGTTCGCCAAACCGCCGATGTTCGGCGAAGATTTCCGCGCGATCGACGCAATCGGAATGCTGAAGGGTGAACAGCAGATTGCTGTGCATCTGCGCGTTCTCCGGCTCGATCTCCAACGCGCGCCGAAAAAATTCGATGGCGTGAGCGGCATCGCCTCGCCTTACCGCCACGTTGCCCAAATTGGCAACCGCCTCCGCCAGATCGTTCCGACAGGCAAGCGCGCTTTGGAAGGCCGCCTCGGCGCGGTCGAGATCGTTGTCGTCCAGCCACATCAGGCCGCACATGTTCCACAAGGCGCCATCGTCGCCATGGCACGCCACCGCGGCCGGCAAGGCATCGTGGAGTTCGGACAACCGGTTCCCACTGTTCAGCATGTATCCCAGATTGACCAGCGTCTGGGGATGATGGGGGAAGCGGGACAGGATGTCGCGATACAGCGCCTCCGCTTCTTTCTCTTTCCCGGTCGACAGCAAGACATTGGCCAGCGCATTGCCGCTTTCCGGGCCGGCGGCCAGGTCATGGGCCTCTCTTAGAATCGGCTCGGCTTCGGCGATGCGGCCGCTTTTCCACAGGGACAGGCCCAGATTGATCATCGCCTCGGCCCAATGCGGGCGCAGCGCGCAGGCGCGGCCCAGGGCGACGGCGGCGTCGGCGTAACGCCCAAGCGAGTGATAGGCGTTTCCAAGGTTGAACCACGCCTCGGCATGAGTGGGACTGGCTGCGGTCACCGCTTCCAAGTGCCGCGCCGCCTCGGCGTTACGGTCCTGGCGGCGTAGCGCCCAGGCCAGGTTGAAGCGGGCATGGAGGTGATTGGCGTCGAGGGACAGCGCCTGATCGAACGCGGCTGCGGCCTGGGGCCACGCCCCCGCCGCCAATCCCGCCGTGCCCAGGCAAAAATAGGCATCGGCATCCGGCCGCAGGGCCACCAACTGCAAGAAGGCCTGCACCGCTGCGGCGATATCCCCAAGGTGCAGGGCCGTGCGGCCCAAAAGCTCGATGGCCGCCACATCCTCGGGCTGGGCAATCAGATGATTGCGGAGCGCCTGGTGGGCCTCCGCCACCCGGCCGGCAGCAATCAAGTCATTGATGTGCACCAACTTTCCCTCTTTGCCGCAGCAGAGCGAACACCATGGAACAGCGCCCCTGTCTCCGCAACGTTTTTCCTGCAGTCCAAGCGGCCCCGGTGAATTGACATGAAGACTCGCCCATACGCATTATTATTTGGTTACGCATTTTCGCCTCTCCTCATCCATATCTTGAAAGCGCGTGTTGCATGGAGCGTGTGATCGTTACCGGCGGCGCCGGCTACATCGGAAGTCACGTCTGCAAGGCTTTGGCGAGCCGGAATATGGAGCCTGTCACGGTGGACGATCTCCGCAACGGTTATGCCGATGCGGTCCGGTGGGGGCCGTTGGAACAGGCTTCGGTGCTGGACAGCGAGGGGCTTGCCGCGATCATCCGGCGCTATCGGCCAAGTGCGGTTCTGCATTTGGCCGGGTTGATCGTGGCGGGCGAGTCGGTGCACCGGCCCCTGGACTATTACGCCGACAATGTGGGCGGCACGCTTGCGGTCTTGCAGGCCATGAAAGCCACTGACGTATCCGTGCTGGTGTTTTCCTCGACCGCCTCCATCTATGGCATTCCCACCAGCATTCCCGTCGCCGAAGGGGCGGCACTGACCCCGATCAATCCCTATGGGGCGTCCAAGGCCATGAGCGAACGCATCCTTGCCGATTGCGCCGACCATGGCGGCCCGCGCGCGGTGTCTTTGCGCTATTTCAACGCCTGCGGCGCTGACGGGGATGGTCATGTCGGCGAGAGACATCGGCCCGAGACCCATCTGATCCCCCTGGTGATCCGCGCCGCCCTGGATCCCGACTACGTGCTGACGGTCCACGGCACCGATTACGACACCCCCGACGGCACCGGCATCCGCGATTATGTTCATGTCTCCGACATCGCGGCGGCCCACGTCCTGGCTCTGGACTACCTTCGCGCCGGCGGCATCGGCCAGGCGCTCAATCTGGGTACCGGCAGCGGGTACAGTGTGCGGCAGGTGATCGCCGAGGTGGAACGGCAGACGGGGCGCGCCGTCAAGCTGCAGACGGCTCCCCGCCGCCCCGGCGACACCCCGGTGCTGGTTGCGGATGCGTCGCGCGCAATCAGCGTGCTGGGCTGGGCGCCACACCGTTCGGACCTTGCGACCATTGTGGCGTCGGCCTGTGCCTGGCATACGCGTGTCGGCTGGACGGAATAGGGGAGAGTCCCCCGGGTGGCCGGCGTTGACAATACGTCCGCACGCCCCCGATGATGCCAGCGCGCCACCTTACGGAAATGTTCATGAACCGGCCCACCGCTTCACTTCAGATCGACGTCGTCATCCTGGCGGGTGGTCTGGGATCGCGGCTGCGCCCGGTCCTGGCGGATCGCCCCAAGGTTCTGGCGCCTGTGGGCGGAACTCCGTTTCTCGCCCACCTGCTTGATTGGCTGACCCGCAGCAACCCGGCCCGGGTGGTGCTGTGCCTGGGCCATCTCGGCTCCATGGTGGTGGATTGGCTGGCCGCGCAGCCGCCCCGTCCCTTTCCGGTCGTGCCGGTAATCGAACCTCAGCCCATGGGCACGGCCGGTGCGTTGCGTTTCGCGCGGTCGCATTTGCACAGCGACCCCGTATTGGTCCTGAATGGCGACACCATATTGGATGCCGACATCGGTGCGCTGCTGGCGCTTCACCGGTCGGCCGGCCCCCAGGCCACCTTGCTGTGCGCTCCGGTAACCGACACTTCCCGCTATGGTTCGGTGGTCACCGACGGGGAGGGGCGGGTGGTCGCGTTCATGGAAAAGTCCGGCGCCAGCGGCCCCGGATTGGTCAGCGCGGGCGCCCTTCTGCTCTCCGGCACCGTCCTGGATGCCATAGCCGCCGGCGAGCAGAAATCCATCGAACATGACGTCTTGCCGCATCTCGGCCACATCCGCACCATGGTTCACACCGGTAAATTCCTGGACTTCGGCACGCCGGAGTCTTTCTCCCAAGCTCAAGCCAGCGAATTCCGATGATCCATCCCCACCCGCGCCTTTCTGTCCTGTCGGCCAACAAGAACAATGCTCGCTATCTGCGGGAAACGCTCGACAGCGTGTTGATGCAGCGGTTCGACGGGTACGAACACATCCTGGTCGATGGCGCGTCCGACGACGACTCCGTGGGAATCTTGCAAAGCTACCCCGATCTGCGGTGGATTTCCGAACCGGACGAGGACGCCAACCACGCTTTCGACAAGGCGATCCGCATGGCGCGGGGGGAGTACGTTACGTTCTGCCCGGTATCGGATGGCTATCTGTCGCGTAATTGGTTCGCCCATGCCGTAAAACTGCTGGATGAAAATCCCGAGATTTCGCTGGTGTGGGGCGGCGACGCGCTGATGACCGAGGATAGCGATCTCTTCGGCTTGGTTTTCCCGCAGTTCCACCGCAAGAAAGCCCCCAGCGGGCGGGATTTCCTGCCCTATTGGCTCGGCACTCGTCTGTGGTTTCCCGAGCAGAACTATGTGATCCGGCGTTCCCTGTTGCTGGATCTGTGGCCGTCGCGAACGAACCCCAGCTATTTCGACCGCTGGAATCCGTTTCTGCGCGTCATCCTTGGGTTCCACAAAGGCGGCTTCCTGTCCCAGTTCGCCCCCATCATCCCCAACTATCGCCGGCTACACCGTGATTCGGTTACCAACAAGATCATGGAACACGGCTTGAAGACCCTTGAGATGTACGTTGCGGAAATCGCGGAGTATGGGCAGTCGCTCTTGTCCGGACGGCACCGGCATGTCTTTCGCGATGGGGCCGGGGCCACGCTGAACGCGCTCGACGATTTGGAGTGGCTGGACGCCGAAATGCAACGCTGGGCGACCACCCACCCCGTTCACGGGCCGCAAAACCTGAAGTGACCGACTTGTGCTGATGTGAGGCTGGCGGCCCTCAACTCACTTCCGGCACGAGACGCCCGATATATTCGCTTCCGCGTGCGTCGTTATAGAGGCTGAAGCGGTACGCTTTCTGGGGAGTGTCAGCGGGAACGTTGACCACGACGCCGCCGTCCTCGCCGACATGGGCATAGGTCACGGCCCCCGCAGGCCCGTCGGCCGAAACCAACTGGCCGGCCTGTTCGGGTAAGGCGTGCAGGCGGACGGGCACACTGTGGACCGCCCTTCTGATCCCGCGCATCAAGGTATCGATGGCAAAGACGACGGTCTGCTCGCAACTCCCAGAGGCGACGGCGTCCAGCGTTCTGGCCAGTGCGACACTGCGCTGCATGATCGTGTGCCAATCCGGCGGCAACTCCCGCTCGATGCACTCGAACATATCCAGCCGTTCCGCCAACGGGAAGCTCTGCGATGGAGATATTTCGGCGGGTATTTTGTTGTCGATGCAAAATTGAATGAAGTCAGGCAGGTGCGTGAGGTTTTTCTTTTGTAACAGGCAGCTCACGGATAATGCGAATTGGCCATTGCCGTTTCTTATGTCGATGTACTTGCGCACATTGGCAAATGTCTTCTCGTGGCTCGCGCCGCGCCTGATATCTTCGTATAAGTCTTTCGAGATAGCATCAAGGGAAATGTTTGCATTTCCCCTCCCATTCTCAAAAAGCTTGGCGAGGTTGTTGTCGAGAATGGTTCCGTTTGTAACGATGGCAACGCTGATATTCTTGTTCGACATTTTGTCGAATTCGGTTAGCCAGCTGCGGAAGTGCTTTTGCACGGTTGGCTCGCCACCAATCCACATGATCTGCATCAGGGTGGGGGTTAATTCCCGCACCATATCGTACCCAAGAGGGCCAAGGGTGCGTTTCTTCATATTGTATTGGTAGCAAAATTCGCAATCAATGTTGCAGATTGACGACGGAAAGTACTGCAAAGATGTCGGCTTGCTTTGCAGCGTTATCGCTCCGCGTTTCAATTCTTCGATCGATAGCTTCTGATTGAGGACTTCCGGACTGTCATCCGTTCTCTCGTAAGTGGGGAATGACAAGACCTCGGGAACCGTGTTCAGAATCATCATCTTGCAGCCGTCACACTCGGTTCCGGCCAAGTTTCCGTCATTCCATGCCTGGCGCAGTTGCTGCCACGGCACCCCGTTCCATATCTCCGACAACGTGTTGTCATTCAGGTTGCCGAAATAATCCACACTTTTTACAAAGCAACAGGGGCGTACGGTGCCATTGAAGTCTATATGGACCTGCTGCCAAAGGTAGGCGCATTTTGCTGGTTTTGTCGATTTTTCAGGCATGGTTCCACTCAAACAAAAATGCCGTGCGGCCTAGTAATGTCCAGCCAGTTCCGTATTGGTCCTGGTGTTGGTGTAAAGATAGGCGCCCTTCTTGTTTCCCCACCAGACGATCTCGCGGCACCAGGCGTCAAAGTCGGCATAGGCCCGGCCGGAGCGATTGATCGCGATGCGGTCCGGTTGCGCAACCAGATCGACCATGGCGCCATTCAGCACGCCCTGGTAGTACTGCCACACGTTGTGGCCCAGGGTGATGTCCGTGTCGTCAAAGACGAAGGGTTGATGCAAAAGCGCGGCGTTCAGGCGCACGGCATCCTCGAGCGCACCCAGCTCGAGTTCCCCGCCGCCCGCATCGCGCACCAATTGGGCCAGCAGGGCGCCCGCTTCCGCATAGAAGCGCTCGACCGTCTTGTCGACGGTCAGCTTGATGTAGACATATTCGTCCGTCGGCCAATAGATGTTCAGCCAGTCCGGGGCGTGGGTGTAATCCACCCCACCATGCTGCATCCGCAAGGCTTCCGAGATGAAGAAGTCGCGGATTTCGGCCAGCAGCGGATAGCGCCCGGCGTCCACTTCCATGAACAGGTCGAACAGTTGCCGATAGCCGATCCCAAGGGTGTGATGAATCAGGACCAGCGGAATCTGCAGGATCTTGTCGGAGTGAAGAAATGCCGACATCCACGCAACGCTGCGACTCCGCCGCCAGTCTTCGCGCGACAGCGATGCCGTGGCGACAACCATGGACTGCATCTCGGGGACGTCGTCGTCCTGCGATTCCTTGCAGCCATGGATATTGACGATCTCGGTCTCGACCAGGTCCAGGCCGAAACGGCGGATGTAATCGGGGTCCCCCATTTCCGCATTGGGCAGAACGACGCAGTTGTGAATGCGAATTTTGTTGTTGGGGCCTGAGTGGAGCAGGGTGTCGATGCCGTCCACGAACGAATCGTAGGTTTCGCCCGGTAATCCCAGGATGAGGTCGGTGTAGGTTTCGACCTTATCCGCAGTGAAGCGGTGCATTAGTTCAAAGTAGGTCTCAAGGGCGATATTATCCCGCTTGGTGTTCTTGAGCGCTTCCGGCGACAAGCTCTGAACCGACAGGGTGACGCCCTTGTTCAGGCCCGCATCCGAAATGATCTTCTGCGTCGCATACGCGCGCTCGGTGGCGTTTTTGGTATTCTGGACCGAGAATCCTTGGGGGAAACCGGTGCGACGGCGGTTGGCGGCGACGCGCTCGGCGATGTCCAGATCACGAGCCAGCATGCCGAAATTGGCATCGCAGCAGAACAGATACTCGATGCCGTGGTCGGAGAACCAATCCGCTTCCGCCAGCAGGCGATCCTCGCCGAATTTCGCAACCTTTTCGAAGGTGGCGGACCCCCAATCACAATAGGAGCATTTGAACGGACAGCCGCGATTGGTTTCCCACAGGCCAATCCACCGTTCCTGGGGGTTGTCCCGCATCAACTCATCAAAGATGCCGTTCAGGAACGGCGAGGGAAGGTCGTCAAGGTTGCGCATCCGCTCGCGTCGCGGGCTTTTCACGAATTGGCCGGCGGCAATCAGGCTGGTACCGGCAACGGCCAAAGACTCTCCTGCGGCGAAGGCGTCAAGGATGGCCGCGAAGGTCGCTTCGCCCTCGCCATGGCACACCACGTCCACCTGGGGGTTGTCGCGAAGGAACTGTTCGGCATTGTCGGGGATTTGCGGCCCGCCCATGACGATCAGGATGTTCGGATTTTCCGCTTTCAGCCGGCGCGCCGCCTCCAATGAAATCCGGATATTCCAAACATAAACGGAGAAACCAACAACCTGGGCGCTTCTGCTGCGCGCAACGATGTCGCGGACGGGCATGCGCTTGAAGATGGCCGGCAGGAACCGCAGTTCCTCGCGGCTTTTGGCAAATTTCTGGGCATAGGCCTGCAAGCAGGCAACGGAATAAGGAAGATAATTCTGTCCGGAAAAGCTGTTGTTGATTTGAACAAGGCTGACGATCATGAGTTTCGTCCCGATTATCCGTTTGATGCCGTTTACGGCCGCATGCTCCAGAGTGTGCCGTCAGCGTGCCGCCGCGGAAATGGCATCCCAGCGTTGCCGCGCGAACGCATCGGACGGATCCAATGCAAGGGTCGCCGCATATTCGTCAAGGGCTTCGGCCGGCAAGCCGGCCGCCTCCAATTGGCGTGCCAGCATCTGATGCATGCAGGCCTGATGCGGCTCGACCGCGACGGCGGTACGCATCGCCGCAACCGCATCGCCGTGCTGCCGCAAGCCGCCGAAGGCCAAGGCCAGATTGGCGAGCGGCCAAGCCAAATGGGGAAGCTTGGACGCAGCCCGCTGAAGCAGCGGGACGGCACGATCGAAGGATTGAAGCTGCACCAGGCACGCGCCGGTCATCCCCAACAATTCAGGGGTTTCCGGAGCGACGCACAACGCTTGCTCCAGATGGGACAGCGCTTGCGCGATCTGGCCGGACTCCATCAAGGCGCGGGCTTTGCGGACAACGGCCTCGGCCAGGAACGGCGGGGGCATGGCGGCGAGCGTCACGCCGCTGTCCTCTCCCTCGCGGCGGCGCCGACTTTCCTCCGCCCCTCGAAGTCCGGCCGTTCGCCACGGCTCGTCGCCTTCTGCCGCCGTGGCAAAGGCCTGCTCGGCCTCGGCCCAACGATGCAATTCCGCCAAGGCCAAGCCCCGGTGATACGCCGCTTCCGCCCTGAATGCTTCGGACTCAAGGCGGTCGAACCACGTCAGTGCGATCTCGGCATCCCCTCGCAACAGATGCGCATGGGCCATCCACAGGGCATGCTTGGTGGTGAAGCTGGCCAGAGCGCCAGACGCCGCATTGGGACGCGGATTACGCGAAGTGTGCAACCGGGCATCCTCTTTCCAAGCATTCCGGTTTGGCGCGAGCGATCGACCCGCAAACCGGGCGAGCGACCCCATTTTTCAGTCTTCGCATCCTGCTGCTCGAATGGTTAAAAATTTGGTACTCGGTCACCACCGGAAAGCGCCCGCTCGCCCACGAACAGTCCCCTCCGGGCTGTCGACTTAATTGATTTTTTACCCACACCGTACCAATAATCGTGGCTTTCAAGTTCCGTCCCGGCAAAGGGCGACGATACTTTGAAGCAGCGCCACAAACAGGGTGGTACGGCGTGTGCGTGGTCGCACTGTACCGCGGGGACGTTCGAATATGAAAATTCTCGTTACAGGAAGTTCCGGTGTTGCGGGATCTGCGCTGAAGCGCATTGATAAAGAATATCCCCAGCATAATTTTTTGTACCCCACCTCACGCGAACTTGATTTGCTGGACTGGGACCAAGTCGTTTCCTTCATGGAGCGCGAGCGCCCCGAGGGCATCATGCATTTCGCCGCGGTGTCGGGCGGGATCGGCTTGTCCATCAAGCATCCTGCCGGCATGCTGCGCGACAACGTCCGCATGACCTTCAATGTGCTGGAGGCGGCCCGGCTCTACGACGTGACCAAAACGGTCATGACCATGTCGACGGGAATGTACCCGGCGGACGCGCCGCTGCCGCTCAACGAGGAGTGGATCCACCGTGGTGCGCCTCATTGGTCGAATTACGGTTCGTCCTACGCCAAGCGCCTGATCGATCCTGCGGTGCGCGCCTATCGCGAGGAATACGGCCTGAACGTGATCGGCTTGGTTCCCAACGGCATGTTCGGCGAGGGCGACAATTTCAACCAGGAAGACGCCCCCATGCTGCCGGCACTGATCCGGCGCTGCTGGGAAAACCGCCATAACGCCGACCCGATCGTGGTGTGGGGCGACGGCACGCCGTTGCGGGAGTACACCTACGCACAGGATGTGGCGCGCACCTTCATGTGGGCTTTCCACAATTACGACGATGCCGCGCCGCTCAACATCGGCTCCACCGAAGAACACAGCATCGGCGACATCGCCCTGATGGTGGTCGACATGTTGGGGCTGGACCGCAACCGCCTGACCTTCGACCGCTCCAAGCCGAACGGAATTCACCGCAAGGGCGTCGACAACAGCCGCTTCCTTGCCCTGTCGGGCTATACGTACACCCCCTTCCGCGTGGGGCTTGAGCGGACCGTGCGCTGGTTCTGCGACACCTACGAGACCAATCCCGGCGCCATTCGCCTTCACGGAAAAATGCATAAGGGGGGCGTCGCGTGACGAAGCGGCTCACGGCGCAAGACCTTGCCGACCTGTTTGGCGGCACCGAGGACGAAGTACGGCAGTGGTGCGGCAGCACCCTTGCCGCTGCCGATCTGTCCTATAATTCCTTGACCGCGGCGGAACGGGACCGGGTCATCCTTGACCTGCTCAAGCGGATGAGCACGACCGGATTTTCCCGAGCCGGCGAAAGCCGCCGTGGAGATTGGGAGCGGGGGTGGTCCGAAAACCTGGCCGAATATCAATCTTCGGGCAACGTCGAGGCGCTGGTCCCGAAATACGTCAAGCCGGACCAACTGGTCCGGTTAATGGGGGACTGGGTCCGCCCGTGCGATGCCCATTTCGGCCGCACCTATCTGGGGATCTTCCGCGCGTGGTTGATCCATAAATATCTGGCCGCCGCGCCGGCCATCTACGAGTTCGGCTGCGGGCCGGGATCGCACCTGGCCTACATGGCGCAGGCGCTGCCGGGAACCCGGCTGTATGGTTTGGATTGGGCGGAAGCCTCGGTCCGCATCATCGACGAAATGCGGCGAACGCAAGGGTGGCCAATCCAGGGACTGCAGTTCGACTTCTTCCGCCCCAATCAGGACCTGGCGCTTGAGGATGGCGCGGCGGTGTTGACCTTTGGCGCGCTGGAACAGGTCGGCGACCGCTTCGAACCGTTCCTGGAATGGGTGCTGAAGCGTCGTCCAGCCCTCTGCGTCCACGTCGAAGGGGTCGAGGAATTGTACGACGACAACCTGTTCGACTGGATGGCCCTGTCCTACCACCGTCACCGTGGCTATTTGTCGGGCTTTCTCACCCGCCTGCGGTCGCTCGAAGCCGAAGGCCGCATCGCCATCGATGTCGTTCATCGCCATCGCATGGGTGGCGGCCATGACGATACCTATTCCACCATCGTATGGAGGCCGTTGCCGTGAGAGTATTCCTCAACGAATACAATCCATGGCTCAATCAAACGGCCTATCTGCCGTTGGTGTCCGGGAAGCTGCGCGCCTATGCCGAGACTTCGGAAATCGTCAAAAACCACTACGACTTCCGCCCGTTCCTGTTTCACATCGACCGACCCGACCGCATCCTCGAACAGTATGACGACCCGGCAATCGCCGCCTTTTCCTCCTCCATGTGGAACGAACAACTCTGCCTTGAGGTGGCCCGTGGGGTAAAACGGCGTTGGCCGGATTGCCTGATCGTCTTTGGCGGTACCCAGGTCCCCCATCATTCGGTTTCTTTCATGGCCGAACATGGATTCATCGACGTCTGCGTCCGCGCCGAGGGTGAGGAACCCTTCAAGCAAATCCTGGAACGCCATGCCGAGGGGAAGGACTTCTCGGGCCTGGCCAACGTGACCTGGCGCCGGAACGACGGCGCCGTGATTGAAAACAGCGAACCCGCCGAATTTGCGCGCGACCTCGATGTCTATCCGTCGCCCTATGTCGAGGGCTTGTTTGACCCCATTGTCCAAGCCAATCCCGATATCACTTTCCAGGCCATCATCGAGACCAATCGCGGGTGCCCGTTCCACTGCACCTTTTGTTATTGGGGCAAGGGCGGGCTGTCGCGCAAGTATCGCTACAACAGCATCGAACGTGTCCGGGCCGAGATGGATTGGATCGGCCGCAACCGGGTCGCCTTCGTCTACAACGCGGATTCCAATTTCGGCATGAATCGCCGCGATGAAACCATTGCCGAGATCTTCGTCGAGACGCGGCAACGCTGGGGGTTCCCGGAAAAGGTCGTCAATCTTTACGGCAAGAACACCGATGAGCGGATCTTCTCCATCGCGAAGCTGCTGTACGACAATGGCATGCACAAGGGAATTGGGTTGTCCCGCCAGAGCATGAACGAGACGGTTCTGGAATATATCAAGCGCGACAACATCAAGATGAGCGTTTACGCCAGCTTGCAGAAGAAATTCGAGAATGTCGGCATCCCGGTGTTCTGCGAATTGATCCTTGGATTGCCGGGAGAGACGTATGACAGCTTTGCCGATGGTATAAGTAGCCTGCTTGAGGCGTCGCTTCATAGCCAGTTGTTGATCGTCATCTGCGAAGTCTATCCCAATACCGAACTGGGCGACCTCGAATATCAGCGGCGCCACGGCATCGTCACCCAGAGAAATGTCGCCTATGGCGTTCATTCCGTCGAGCGCGACCCGGAATGGGTCGAGGAATACATCGATTATATCGTGGGCACCGAGACGATGCCCGCGGTCGACTGGCGCCGGGCGGGCGCTCTGTCGTGGACGACGATGAGTCTGACCGGCCTGCGCCTGGGCTATTACGTCCTGCAATACCTTCACGATGTCTTCGGCTGCCCCTACATCGATTTCATCCGGTTCGTCGCCGAAGGGCAGAGCCGCACGGTGCCGAGCGGGTTCTGGCAGCGTGAAATCGGCCACTATGATGCGTTCATGGAGCGCATCGCCACCGGCCAGGGCCGCGCCATCATGGTGCCCGGTTTCGGCGATATCTATTGGTCGATTGAAGAAGCGACCTTCCTGCGCGCCATCGATGCCGCAGACGAGTTCTATGCGGAACTTGAAACCATGGTCACCGAGTTCCTGACGATGCGCGGCATCGTCTTCAACGCGGCGGAGCTTGCGGAAGTGGTGTTGTACCAGAAGCTGCGCATGCCGACGCCTCGGCCGCGCTATGCCGGTCCTTACCAATTCGCCCATGGCGTTCCGGCCTTCTTCGCCGACCCGGCCGGCGGACTGCAGGCGCGGTCGCAATGGCTTACACTGGAAGTCACCGATTTCGAGGTCGAGCGGCAGCGCTTTGCCGTCGAACGGTTGCTCTGGGCGCGCCGTGGCGGAAAGTTCGAGATCCAGATCCAATGGGGCGACGCGCCCTGACCACGGAAAGAAAATGCCAGCCTCTGCCATGCCCCGCCGATCGATTTCGATCTGCGGGGCATGGTTTTTTTACAGGTTGGTGTAGCGCGCGTTGTTGAGCATGGCATAGCCCTTGATCAACTCGGCGATGCCGGCCTTCAAGGAATGGGCGGGCCGGAAGCCCGTCGCTTCGATCTTCTCGTTCGAGACGATGTAGTCGCGCTTGTCCGGATCCTCGCCAATGGGGGAATCCAGGAAAACGAAATTCGGCACCTGCTCGCGGATGACCTGGCAGAGCTGGCGCTTGGACAGGTTGGCGTCGGACAGGCCGACATTGTAGCACTGGTCGCGCATGGTTTCGAAATTGGCGATGGCATGGATGAAGGCGCGGGTCACATCGCGGACGTGGATATAGTTCCGCGTGAAATCCGCCTCAAACAACACGACGGCCTTATCGTTGATGGCCCGATAGACGAAATCGTTGACCAGCAGATCCACCCGCATGCGCGGCGCCATGCCAAACACCGTGGCCAAACGCAAGCTGATCGCATTGCCACGGTCCAGGACGGCCCGCTCGGCCTCGACCTTGGTCCGGCCGTAGAGGGAAATGGGGTTGAGCGGCGATTCTTCGGTGCAGGCCATGCCCGGGCTGCCGATGCCATAGCCGCTGTTGGTGTTGGGAATGACCATGCGCTGGTCGGGCGACAACAGGCGGGTCAGCATCACCACGGCATCACGGTTGATGGTCGTGGCGCCGATCTGGTCGCGATTGCACAGCGGCGCCCCGACCAAGGCGGCCAGCGGAATCACCACATCGGCATCGCGCACCAGCGGTGCCATGATTCTTTCGTCCCGCGCATCCCCGCGGACAACCGAAAAATTGGGGTGGCAGCAAACCTCGAACAAGGCATTTTCGCGATACAGGAACGAATCAACCACCGTCACCCGGTGGCCTTCGGCCAGCAGGGCGGGCACCATGATGGAACCCAGATAGCCGGCTCCTCCGGTGACGACGATGGACAGCTTTTCACTCATCGCACGCTTCTCCATGTTTTGCAGGGGAGCAGGCCTCAGTCCTGGCTCTGGAAGATGATTTGACTGCCGGCGAAGTCGAATTTCACCGGCGCGTCCATATATGGCGACAACGCCTCGCGAATAGCCGGCTGGTCCTCGGGCCGCGCCATGATCAGGAAGAAGCCGCCGCCGCCGGCACCGAGCAATTTGCCGCCCAACGCCCCGTTGGCGCGGGCGACGGCGTAAAGGTCGTCCACCAGCGGCGAGGAAATGCGATCGGACAAACGCCGCTTCAACTGCCAGCTTTCATGCAGCAACGCGCCGAAATCGGCAAGATCGCGTCCGCTCATGAGTATCCCCATGGCCTCGTCCACCATGCTGCGCATGGCGTCCAGTTCCCGGGCGCGTTGCGGAATATTGCGGATCTGCTGGGCCGCCACATCGGACGCATTCCGCGACAACCCGGTCCACACCAGCATGAGGTGCGATTCAAGCTCCGCGATCCGCTCGTTCGACAGCAACAACGGGTGGGCCTTGAACCCATTGGCGTCGAAGGTCAGCAAATTAAGTCCGCCATGGGCGGCCATCATCTGATCCTGCGCCCCGACGTTCTCGCCGATGACCTTTTGCTCGATATGAATGGCGCAATCCGCCAGTTCCTGCCGCTCGATCTTGCGTCCATGCAGGGCGTGCAGGGCGTTCAGCAGCCCGACGGTGAAGGAGGAACTGGACCCCAGCCCGGAACGTGCCGGCAGGTCGGCATTGTGGACGATCTCGATGCCGTCCTTGATGCCGAGATGGCCGAGACAGGCGCGGACGGAAGGATGCTCGATATCGGCCACGTCACGATGCAGCTCGATGCGGCTGTAGACGATACGATACTTGGCATCGAAATAATTGGGGAACCATCGGCATGACAGATAGCAATACTTGGCGATGGTGGCCGCCAGCACGGCGCCTCCGTGCGCCTCGTACCATGTCGGATAATCCGTGCCGCCGCCGAAGAAGGAGACCCGAAACGGCGTGCGGCTGATGACCATGGAGCGACTGTCATCTGCCATGCTCAGGAACGATCACGCTGGGACAGGACCGGATGCTCCACGGGCCACCAGATGTCGTGGGCGGGATCGTTCCACTTGACCGTGAATTGGCTGTCCGGGTCGTAGTATTGCGATTGCTTGTAGTGGAACATGGCGCGTTCCGTCAGAATGAGATGACCGTTGGCGACCCCCGGCGGAATCAAGACCTGCTGTCGGTTACGCTCGCTGATGGTGAAGCCTTGCCACTTGCCGTGCGTCGCTGAACCGGGCCGGCAATCCAGCACGGCCAGATAGATGTCGCCCATGGGGCACGACACCAGCTTCCAGGTCTTGCTGTCACCGTGCAGACCGCGCAGAACACCCCGGCGCGATACCGACATGTCATCCTGGACAAAGTCCACGGTCACGCCGGCAGCGCGATAGGTCTCGACGTTGAAGGTTTCGACGTAATATCCCCGATAGTCTTCGAAGATATCGGGCACGAAGGTCCTGACCCCCGCGATTTCCGTCTCAGCTGCGATCATGCCCCCTCCAATCAACTGACTTTGTCGTTGTGTTCGCGCAGGTTGGCGTCCATTGAACGCAAGACTTCCCACATGGCGTTGTGCTGGCGGCCCAGCGCAACCAGCCAGCCCAGGCCGACCCGGCCGCACTCCAGATCGGCGCGCAGCATGCGGTTGCGGATCAGGGGGTCGTATTCCTGAAATTTGGACAGGCCGGCGGTAACGGTATTGCCATAGGCGGCCTGATCCTCTGCCACCGATGGGCGGATATGGTAGTACGCCAGGGGGCGGGGAATGAAGCCCAGATCGGCGCGGCGCAGAACCTTCAGGTTGAAGTCCCAATCGCCCAGCACCGGCAGGCCTTCGTCGAAACCGCCCGCTGCCACCCATGCCGAGCGCCGAAAGAGCAGCGCGATGGGCGGGAAAAGGTTGCGCTGCGCCAAATCCACCAACTGAATGCCTTGCACCCAAGGATTGAACGGCGCCCGCGACAATTCGATGACGGCATCGCCCTCGATCCGCTCTTTCACCTGGATCGACGCGGTCACAACGCCGGCCAAGGCCGGACGGGAATCAAGAAACTCGACGGTGGCCGCGAGGAAATCGGCGGCCCACCGGTCGTCGTCGTCGTGAATCACCACGTATTCCGAACCGCACGCGGCGATCGCCACATTGGAGGCCGCCTCGATTCCAGTCGCCTCGACATGCTGCACCAAAACCGACACGCCCTGTGCGCGTGCGCGCGCGGCGATCTCTTCGACCGGCTCCGGAGAGCCGCCGTTATTGGCGATGACCCACAGAAAATCCTGGAAACTTTGCCCAAGGATGCTGTCGCAGGCGCGCTGCAGCAGCAATGGCCGGTCATAGGTGCGCGTTACCACAGCGACCTTGCCGCAGGGAAGCTTGGTCATGGCAAAACGGGGAAAGAGAACGCGGAAGTGATCGGGCAAGGCATCGATGTCGGTCCATGAGCAGTACCGGTTGCATCATGGTAGCGGCCCATTTGTAAACGTTGGTTTAATGTTCTTCTGTAACCATTCAGCGGCGGCGCACCGGTCCCCGTATCGCCTTGATATGTCCGGAAACCTGCGGTTTGATCGCTTTCGCGTGGTGCCGTCTTTCGAGGCCGGAGGAGCAACCTTTCCTATGACCGATTTGCCTGCCATTCCGGCGCTGGTGCGCAAAGCCAAGGATTTGCGCAAGACGGTGCTGGAGATGTGCTACGCCCATGGCGGCCACATCTCCACGTGCTATTCCTACGTGGAAATCCTGGTCGCGCTCTATTACGGCGGCGTCCTGCGCCATGATCCGCAACAGCCGGACTGGCCCGGACGTGACCGCTTCATCCTCAGCAAGGGCCATGGCGAAACGCTGATGTTCGCCGCGTTGGCCGACATGGGCTACATCCCCGAGGAATGGACCCGGACCAGCTATCGCCATGGCTTGTGCCGGTTGGGCGGCCATGTGGATCGCATCACGGCGGGGATCGAAGTCACCACCGGCGCCTTGGGCCACGGGTTGGGAGTCGCCTGCGGCCTGGCTCTCGCCGCCCGGAAAAAGGGCGCGGACACCAATCATTTCGTGCTTCTGGGCGATGCCGAGTGTTCGGAAGGTTCTGTCTGGGAAGCGGCGCTGTTTGCCGCGCAGTGGAAACTGGGCAACCTGATCGCCATTGTCGACCGCAACCGGATCGGTTCCTTGGACTTCACCGCGAACTACATCGCGCTGGAGCCTTTCGCCGATAAGTGGCGAGCGTTCGGCTGGGACGTGGTCGAGGTTGCCGATGGCCACGATTTCGAGCAATTGTTGGCAGCCTTGCCGACCCGGAAACCCAATTCCGCCGATCGGCCGCTGGTCGTGATCGCCCATACCATCAAGGGGAAAGGCGTTAGCCTGTTCGAAAACGACCCCTGTTGGCATGTTCGCCCGATCACCGCCGACTTGATCGATGAAGCCCGCGCCCAACTGAACGGTTCCCCGCAATGACCGCCGCCCCCCTTTCCGCCACAGACATGCGCGACGCTTTTTTCGGGGCGTTGTACGACCTGGCCGTCGTCGACCGCGCGATCACCATCCTGTCCAACGATTTCGGCGCGCCCAGCCTTGATCGCTTTCGGGCGGATCTGCCCGACCAGTTCATCAACGCCGCCATTTCAGAGCAGAACATGGTCTCGACCGCCGCCGGCATGGCGCTCGGCGGCCACAAGGTCATCGTCTATTCCATCGCCAGCTTCGTCACCCTGCGGGCGCTCGAGCAGATCAAGATCGACGTCTGCGTCATGAAGGCGCCGGTGATGATCGTCGGCGTCGGCTGCGGTTATGCCTATTCGGTGGACGGGCCGACCCATCACGCCACCGAAGATATCGCCGTCATGCGGGCTATGCCGGGGATGACGATCCTGTCGCCAAGCGAACCGGCCGCCGCCGCTGCCGTCGTGCCGCTGGTTGCCAACCTTCAATCCCCCCATTATCTGCGCCTGGATCGCGGGCGCTGGCCGATGCTGGGCGACATCGACGTCGCCCAGGGCTGCCGCACGCTCCGGCGCGGCGCGAATGTGGCGCTGGTCGCCACGGGCATCATGGTTCATCGCGCCGTGGAGATTGCGGATTGCTTGGCCCAGCGGGGCCTGTCGGCAACGGTGATCGACCTGTTCGGCCTCAAGCCGGTCAATGCGGAGGCGCTGCTCAAGGCCCTGGGTCAGGCTCCCGCCATTGCCACCATCGAAGAACAGGGCGCATCAGGCGGACTGGGCGGACTGGTCGCCGAACTCTTGGCGGATCACGGACAACTCCGCCCGCTGAAGCGGTTCGCCATTGCCGACGAACTGGTCTACGCCTATGGCGACCGCAAGGCGCTGCACGGTCAGCAGGGCCTCGACGCCGAAAGCGCGGCCGCGTCTCTTTGCACCTGGTTGAACCGGTGAGCGTTACCCCGATCCGGCGCCGCTCCTTGGGCGCCACCGGCCTGATGGTTTCCGAGATCGGCTTCGGCACCTGGGGACTCGGCGGCGATTCCTACGGTTCGGTCGATGATGCCGTGTCACTGCGGACGCTGGAAGCCGCCTACGAGCGGGGCATCAATTTTTTCGACACCTCCGACCTCTATGGCCAGGGGCGCAGCGAGCGTGTTCTCGGCCAGGCACTGGCCGAGGTGCGCGATGATGTCGTCATTGCCTCCAAGGGCGGAATGCTGCCCCACACCGGGTTCACCATGACGTCGGATTTCTCGCCCGCCTATCTGCGCGGCGCCCTGTGCCGCAGCTTGGAGCGTCTGGGAACCGATTATCTGGACCTGTATCAACTGCATAGCCCGGAAATCTCGGAGCTGGCCGCCAATCCCGCCATTCTCGAGGCATTGCGGCAATTCAAGGCCGAGGGGATGATCCGTCATTACGGGCTGTCGGCCCGTTCGCCCGCGGATGCGCTGGCGGCGCTCGATTTGTTCGATGTCTCCGTCGTGCAGGTCAATTTCAACCTGATCGACCACCGCGCCAAGGAACAGGGGATATTCGAAGCCGCCACGCGGCGTGGCGTGGGAATCATTGCCCGCACCCCCCTGTGCTTCGGCTATCTCAGCGGCAAGCTGACCGGAAACGAAGCCTTCACCGGCCCCGATCATCGCGCCAATTGGCCGGTGGACCAATTGCGCCGCTGGGCCGAGGCCCCCGGGCTGTTCGACGCTATGATCCGCCGGCGCGGTTGCACGCCGGCCCAGTTCGCCTTGCTGTTCTGCCTGTCGCAGCCCGCTGTCTCGACGGTGATTCCCGGCCTGATGAGCATCGCCGAAGTGAACGAAGATGTGGCGGCGGCCGAATTGCCTGCGCTGACCCCGGAAGAACTGGCCGAAATCGACGTTCTCTACCGCAGCCGCCAATTCTACGAACCCACGGCAAAGGCCAGGGGGAAAGCATAAGCGGACCAGGATTCTTGGACGGTTGCCGCCGCAAGCGGCGTAAAGGGATGGGGTTCACATGGCAGCACCGATCACCATGCCGCAAAGGGATGAAGCGGCGTGCGAGTTCCTTGTCAAAGAGCTGCTGGAGGACGGCGAAGCCCGTTTAGCCGCCGGCGACCTTGCCGAGGCCATGGCCTGCTTCGGAATCGCATCCCAATTGGCGCCCACAATGGCGGACATCAAGGTCTTCCTGGGCCGATGTACGCTTGAAGCCGGCTTTCCCAAGGCTGCGCTCGCCCTCTTCGAAGAGGCGCGTGCCGCCGGCTTCCAAGGTGCCGACCTTAGTGGATACATGGGGCGGGCCTACGGCCGGAACCATGATTGGGGCGCTGCTGAAACCTGTTTCCGGACTGCCATCGAATTGGACCCGGCTTCTTTTGAATGGCGCCGGGAACTGTTGACCTGTCTGCGGCACATGAATCGTGACACCGAAGCATTCGAGAACGCCCAAGCCGTCGCGCAGTCGTATCCCCGGGATTGGCAGTGTTGGAACGACCTTGCCGGATTCGCGCTCCATCTCGGCCAGTTCGACCAGGCTGAGACGTGGGCGCGCCGCGCGGCAGCACTGGCGCCCTCCGAGGGGAAAGTCCACGAGACGTTGGCTGATCTCCACTTCCTGCGTGGCGACGCTGCCAGCGCCCTGAAGGAACGCGAACAGGCTATTGAGATAGGGGGGGCGAAGTTCATGAGCGCTGCCCCCTATTTCCATCCCGTCCCCTACGACAAGGGAATGTCGCCGCCGGTGATTGCGCGCCTGCGAGATCGGCTGCGCCGCGCGATGCATTCGGCCCCCGGCTTGCCTTGGCTTGTGCAGGCCGATGCTCAATGCGCCGTGCTGGAGGGCAACTTCGCCGAAGCGGAGGCAATGTTGCGTGCGTTGCTCGCAAGCGACTCCGAAAACCTGTCCGCGTTGCTGGATTTATGCTTGGTTGGGTTGGTCCAAGGGGCCGCCGCGGAGACCTTGCCTGCCCCCCCATCCCGGCAATTCGACACCAGCATCCCGCACCTGATTTACCAGCGACAGGGTACCCCGCGCGCGGACGTGGGGCTGGACTTTGGCTGTCGGCGGAAATTGCTGAATGAACTGTGGAATGACAGCGGCCTGGAACGGCTTGCCCGCTGGATCGGTCCCGTGGCCGGCACGACATTCTACGGCCATCTGGTCATGGCCTTCCTGCATTATGAGCGAGGGGATATCGAGCAGGGGCGGTTGGCCCATCAGTCCTGGGTTTCAGTTCTTACGGACGCGCATTACGCCAGACCCGAACGCACCATCGCCCCCCACCTGTCCCTCTGCCTATTGCTGGAGGATTTGGACCTGCCGTCGGAGGTCGATCGGGTATGGAAGCAATACCTGCACCGGCCGGAGGCCCTGATCAAACTGATCTGCGGCGTTTTCTCGCTGATCCATAGTTATCGGGACAGCGAAAAGTTGGCCGAGGTCGCGTTCAATGAGATCGAACGCTTGCCCGAGATTCTGGCCGCTCATCCTGCGCCGGAACAAATCTGGCAACATGCCATTCTTGCCGCATCGTTTCTGCCGAACACCGATGCCGCCTATGATCGCACGTGCCGCCAGGCGCTGGCCTTCTACAAAGAGCGCGCTGCGTCCGTGCCGGCTTTCCCGCGCAAGCCCGATTCCGCCACGCCAGCCGAGCGGCGCATCCGTGTCGGCTATGTGATGACGGATTTCAGCCACCAGGATTTGCCGTCTGAACAGTTCGTCCTGACCTTTCACGACCAGCGTCGTGTGGAGGTATTCGTCTATTATTTCACCCCAAGCGTCGCCGCCCATGTCCGACCAACCCGCCCGGCTCCGCCCGTCCTTGCGAATTGGTGGGGAAGCTTGCGCGACATCAACGACATGGATGCGCGTCAGGCCGCCCAACGGATTGCCGAGGATGGCATCGACATCCTGGTGGACACTGTCGGCTGGTGGGTCCATGAAATTCCCGAGCTGTTCGTGCTGCGCCCAGCTCCGATCCAAGTCACCTGGCTTGGACTCGGGCGGCCGGGAAAGGCTGGCGTGATCGACTACATCGTTGGCAATGAAGATCTTTTCCCGCGCCACTACGACGAACTGTATCCCGAAAAGTTCATCCGCCTGGAAGGCTGCTATATTCCGCCCAAGCCGCTTCCCCAGGACATCCCCGCAACGCCGCGCCGTTTGCTGGGCCTTCCCGAGGACAAGTTCATTTATCTGGCCTATCACCAGGCGATGAAGGTCTCGGCACGGTCGCTACGCTTGTGGATGGAGATTTTGCGACGGACACCGGACAGCATGTTGCTGCTGCCGGCGCTCGGTATCCGCGAGGTCGAGACCGCCGCAAGAGAGGCGGGGGTGGACCTGGAGCGCATTCGCTATTTCCGTTGGGTCAGAACGGAGTTGGAGAATATTTCTCGCATTGGCGCGGGCGACGTCTATCTCGACACTGTTCCATTCAATTCGTCGGGACTGACCGGCTACGACGCCATCGCCATGGGCGTGCCGCGCGTCACCCTATGCGATAGAAACCTGTACTCGCGTTTCGGGCTTGTGCTTCAGAACTCCATGGGGCTTGGTGATCTGGTGTGCTTCAGCGAGGCCGATTTCATCGACTTGGCTGTCGCGCTGCGCAACGATCCCGAGCGGCTGGGCGCCATACGGGCCAAGATGGCCGAAGCGCGGAGGGTCTCTCCGGCGATGGATCCCAATATCCTCATGCGCGGCATCGAAGACGCATGGGAGCGAATTGCCAACGACTACCGTCGCGGCCTAAAGCCCCACGGCTTCGATGTGCCGATGGCCACATCCCAGGGAATTCCCGAGAGTGGGAAGAAGATGGGGCGAACCGGTTGAGTCCACGCATGACCACCGGGATGGTTGCGAACTGGTGCTTCCCGGCGTCGTTGAATCACCCGCCCAGCAGAAACTCGATGTCGTCCTGGTCGATGTCCGGACCCGCGCCATCGCCGGCGCCGAACAACCCGTCGGCCAGCGCCTGTTTGCGGGCCTTCAGGGCGCCCATCTTGACCTCGATGGTGTCCTCGGCCACCAGTTTATGGACGAAGACCGGCTTGTTCTGACCGATACGGTGGGCGCGGTCGGTGGCCTGGGCCTCGACCGCCGGATTCCACCATGGGTCGTAGTGGATGACGGTGTCGGCGGCGGTGAGGTTGAGGCCGCTGCCGCCGGCCTTGAGGCTGATCAGGAACAACGGCACGTCGCCAGCCTGGAACCGCTTTACCGGGGTGGCGCGGTCAAGGCGTTCCTCCCGGTCCCGCACAAGGATGGGAACATCAACCTGTTGGACTGGCAGAACGCCAAGGGACAGACCGCTTACGACCGGCTGATGGAGCTGCACGGTTCTACCAAGATCGGCGGGAAGTCCCTGCACGACCGCATGGGGGACCTGGTCCAATCCGACCTGTATCAGCAGAAGCTGCACGACGGGACGGAGCTGTATCCGAACTCCAAGCGGGTGGAGATGGTGAACAACCTGCGGTCCACCTATCGGCAGGCGGCGATGCAGCAGCTCCTGAAGGAGTTCCCGGAGATCGCCGCCGCCGTTCGGGTGGATCAAGTCAACCGGGCCAAGGCTGCCGTCTATGGGAAAGCCGGGGTGAAGCCCCTGCCGACACCTGGGGCGGTGCAGGCCAGCAATCCGTTCGCCCAGTTCGGGCGGCAATAGCAATAATCATCGCCCTCACTGGCTTCGGCTGGTGGGGGCATTTTTTGGAGAACTGATGCATGAAGTGATGAACCGACAAGAGGCGGCTGAGTTTCTCCGTATCTCAACCCGCCAACTGGATCGGCTCAATATCCCGAGGTCGTATGTCGGCAGAACCCCCAGGTTCCTCAAGACTGACCTCGTTTCCTTCCTCGAAAGCAGCCGGGTCGTCCCGGTCAATACTCCCGTCCTCTCCGTCCCCATCAGGCCTGTCCTCAACCGGCGCAAGGGCAACGTCGGGGGCGACTGGCTCCGCTCTCGGCTTGCCGCCCTCCAATAGGTCAATGGCTGCGTCGAAGGCATCAGGGGCAAGGTGGGCGTACCGCATGGTCATCTGAATGCTGGCATGGCCCAGCAGCTTGGAGACCGTCAGCAAGGGGACACCCCGCATCACCAAACGGCTTGCGAAGGTGTGGCGAAGGTCGTGGAGGTTCACGTCCTTCAGGCCCACCCGCGTCCTGGCTGTGTCCCAGGTGCCGAAGGGATTGTTGAAGGGCACTGCATTCCCGCGCTTGGTATCCTCATCGCCCACCCCACCACGGCCCACGGGGCGGTATAGGAAGACCCGGCTTTCCCCCTCGGGGCATTCGGCCTTCAGCCGACGAAGCATCTCCTCCACTCGCGTTGACAGCGGAACACCCCGAGGCTTGCCTGATTTGGTTTCCATGAACCGAACGGCGGCGCGGGGTTTCCGGTCAAGGTCAACGTCCGTCCATGTCAGCAGGGTGGCTTCCCGCAGCCGTGCCCCGGTGTCCATGAGGAACACCACGAGGTCGCGGAGGTGCGGGGCACAGACGGGGAGGAGCTTCTTCTCCTCGTCCTCGGTCAGCCACCGATACCGGGCGTTGTCCAGGGGCAGGAGCTTGATGGTAGGGACCACGGCCAGGGTGCCCCATTCGTCCTTGGCCTTGTTCAGGATCGCCTTGATGGTGGCGAGGTAACGGTTCACCGTGGCAGGGGCTTTCTTCTCTGCCAGCAGGGTGTCCTTGTAGTCGGCCAGGACGCGGGCCGACAGCTTGGAGATGGAGGTGGATGCCCCCAGCCCCTCGCGCATCTGGTTCAGGGCGTACAGCTCCCGCGTGGCAACGCCCTTGTTCCCTTTGGGGACGATCACGCCGTCATAGTAGCGGTCAATGGCCTCCCCGAGGGTCATTTCGGCCACCTTGCCCAGCAGGAGCTGTTCCTTCAGTTCCTGCCGCAGGATGCGTTCACGTTCCTCCGCATCCCGCTTCTTGGTCATGCCGCTGGACTGGCGGACCTTGTGCCCCTTGTAGGTGAACTCGATGAACCAGAAGGGCGAACCCTCGCGCTTGAACACCGCCATTCCTGCCCCCTGCCGTGCGAGTGACCGCACACAAAATCACACACAGGACAGTCTGGCACACACAATTGCACACAGCAAGAAGGCCCCCGAAGGGGCCTCCCGAAATCCGCTAAGTGCTTGAAAAATCATTCCCACTCGATGGTGCCCGGCGGCTTGCTGGTCACGTCGTAGGTCACGCGGTTGATGCCCTTGACCTCGTTGATAATGCGGTTCGCCACCCGGCCCAGAAAGGCCATGTCGAAGGGGTAGAAATCCGCGGTCATGCCGTCGGTCGAGGTCACGGCACGCAGCGCGCAGGCATAGTCGTACGAGCGGCTGTCGCCCATGACGCCGACGGTGCGCACCGGCAGCAGCACGGTGAAGGCCTGCCAGATGGCGTCGTACAGGCCGGCGTTGCGGATTTCCTCGAGATAGATGGCGTCGGCCTTCTTGAGGATCTCCAGCTTGTCGCGGGTGATCTCCTGGCCGGGGATGCGGATGGCGAGGCCGGGGCCGGGGAAGGGGTGGCGGCCGACCATTTCCTCGGGCAGGCCGAGTTCGCGACCCAGCGCGCGGACTTCGTCCTTGAACAGTTCGCGCAGCGGCTCGACCAGTTGCATGTTCATGCGCGCCGGCAGGCCGCCGACGTTGTGGTGGCTCTTGATGGTGACGCTGGGGCCGCCGATCACCGAAACCGATTCGATGACGTCGGGGTACAGCGTGCCCTGGGCCAGGAAATCGGCGCCGCCGATCTTCTTGGCCTCGGCCTCGAACACGTCGATGAACAGGGCGCCGATGGTCTTGCGCTTCTGTTCCGGGTCGGTCATGCCGGCCAGCTTGCCCAGGAACAGGTCGCTGGCGTCGTTGTGGATCAGGTTGATGTTGAAGCGGTCGCGGAACACGCTCACCACCTGCTCGGACTCGCCCAGGCGCATCAGGCCGTGGTCGACGTAGACGCAGGTCAACTGGTCGCCGATGGCTTCATGGATGAGGGCTGCAACCACAGAGGAATCGACGCCGCCCGACAGGCCGCAGATCACCCGGCCCTTGCCGACCTGGGCGCGGATCTTCTCGATCGCTTGGCTCTTGAACGCGGCCATGGTCCAGTCGCCGGTGCAGCCGGCGACGTCGTGGGTGAAGTTCTTCAGCAACTGGGCGCCGTGCGGGGTGTGCACCACCTCGGGGTGGAACTGCACGGCATAGAAGCGGCGGTCGTCATTGGCGATGGCGGCGAACGGCGCGCCCTCGGACGTGCCGACAACGCGGAAGCCGTCGGGCAGCTTGGTGACGCGGTCGCCGTGGCTCATCCACACCTGCTCGCGGCCGCCCTTGGCCCAGATGCCGTGGAACAGGGCGCAATCTTCCTGGATGTCCACATAGGCGCGGCCGAACTCGCGATGGTCACCCGGCTCGACCTTGCCGCCCAACTGCTCGCACATGGTCTGCTGGCCGTAGCAGATGCCCAGCACCGGCACGCCGAAGCTGAACACCGCTTCGGGGGCGCGGGGGGAACCGGCCTCGGTCACGCTGGACGGACCGCCCGACAGGATGATGGCGCGGGGGGCGAAGGCGGCCAAGCTGTCGGCGGTCACCTTGTTGAACGGGTGGATTTCGCAATAGACCCCGCTTTCGCGCACGCGGCGCGCGATCAACTGGGTCACCTGGCTGCCGAAATCGATGATGAGAACGCGGTCGGTCATGGACAAAGGCCTTTGGCGGAATGGAAAATGCGCGCGTGGCCGGACTTTAGCGGCGCGCCTTCGCCGGGGCAAGCATGGCCCGCTTGCCTGGGGTCAAATCGTGCGGGTGCCGTTCAAGGTTACCCTTGGCGATCGTTCCTGTCGGAGTTTCCCGATCATGCGTGCCGTGCTGCTGTTGCTGTCGGCCCTGCTGCTGAGTGGTTGTTACGAGGTTAGCGCGCCGACCGTCACCCAGGGCGTGCGCGCCGAGGGTATCAAGGATGGCCGTTGGCGCCGTTCGGACGGCAGCGAGCTGGTGCTGTCATGGGATGCCTCGGCCCATGCCTACCGGGTCGCCGCCGGCGGCGTGGTGCGGCTGGCGCCGGTGGGGCCGCTGTGGCTGGCGGATTACCAGGCCGAGCGCAACGTCGTGCTGCTGGCGCGCATCGCCCCCGAGCAGGTACTGCTGTACGCGCCGACGGCGGCGGCGGAACAGCGGTTGGCGGCGGCCCATGGCCTTGGCCTGCGCCCCGGCCCGGTCAACCGCCTGAGCGGCGATGCGGCGGAAACCCGCCGCTATCTGGACGACCTGGCCAAGCTGGATGGCTCGGAACTGAAGGTGGCCGAGCAATTGGTCTGGGTGGGGCCGGTCTGATTTGGTTCTAGCCCCTCAAGCGGCGGGCGCAGGCCATCCGGCCTGCTTGCCTCCCGCGCCAGGGGGCGCGCGGCCGCACTTGCGGCCGTTGGCATCAGTTCCAGTGCTTGTCGGCGAACACCGCGATGAACAGCCCCAATAGATAGGGAATCGAGGCGGCGAAGTTCCAGCCCGCCCATTTGCGTGTTGGCGTCGCCACCAGCTTGAGGTTCAGCCCGATCAGTCCCGCCCCCAGCGCGGCGGCGGTTCCCGCATAGGCGTTGCCCAGCAGGTCGAATGCCCACGGCGCCAGGCTGGCGGCCGTCAGCGCCACGGAATTGGCCAGGATGGCCAGCGCGGTGCGGCGCTCGCCCGCCACCACCGGCAGCATGGGCACGCCGGCTGCGCGGTAGTCCTCGGCCAGCAGGATCGCCAGCGCCCAGAAGTGACTGGGCGTCCACAGGAACAAGGTGATCGCCAGCAAGGTCGGCAGCAGCCATTGCGTCGGCTCGACCACCGCCGCACCGGCCAAGATGGCGAAGCTGCCGGCGGCGCCGCCGAAGACGATGTTCCACCACGTCCGCCGCTTCAGCCACACCGTATAGACGATGCCGTAGACGAAGGCGCCCAGGAACAGGTGCAGCGCCACCACCCAGTTGAAGGCGCCCCCCGCCAGCGCCAGCCCCGCCGCCATCAACCCCGCCGCCAGCGCCAGCGCCGGTGCCGGTCGGGTCAGGCCGGCGGCGAGCGGACGGTTGCGGGTCCGGCTCATCAGGCGGTCGATGTCGCGGTCCCACACATGGTTGAACACCGCCGACGCTCCCGATCCCAGCACCATGGCCGCCCCCAGCACCAGGGCATGGGCGGGGTCGACCCGTTCCGCCACCGCGGCATAGCCGGTGACCGCGGTTAGCGCGATCATCAGTGAAATGCGCAACTTCATCAGTTCCAGGCTTTGACGCACGGTCATGACGGCCTCGGCAGGTGATAGAGCAGGACGTAGACGACGATGCCGGTGACGCTGACATACAGCCAGATCGGCAAGGTCCAGCGGGCGATGCCGCGATGGGGTTCGATGCGGCCGGCCAGGGCGCGCCACAGGGTGATTCCGACCAGCGGCGTCACCAGCGCGGCCAGCGCCACATGGCTGACCAGCAGGGTGTAGTAGACCGTGCGGGCGGTGCCGCTGCCGGGATAGGAAAAGATCGGGTTGACGGCGTGGTGGGCCAGATAGGCGGCCAGGAACAGCGCGCTGGCGACCACCGCCGCCAGCATGAAACGGCGGTGCAGGTCGCGGCGGCCCCGGCGCACCAGGGCGAACCCGCCCAGCATGAAGGCCAGCGCGGTGGCGTTCAGCGCGGCCGTCACGTGGGGCAGGGCGGCGGCCAGCGTCATTGGCCGCCGCCGATCATGACGCCGAAGCGCAACAGGGTGGCGCCGTACAGGGCGGCGGCAACCAACGCCAGCACGGCCAGGGTGACGGCGGCGCGATTGCGGCCGGTGGGTTTGGGCGGCATGGGCAGGGTCCTCCTGCAGCCGAGGTGGGCATGCCCCGTCGCGACGAAAAGCTGGACATCGGCAAGGGGGCGGCTGTGACCTTTCCGGTCACCCCCCTTTCGCACCGTTGCGGCGGGCGCGCGCAGGCAGGTAGGCTTATGGCAACATTACAAGCGGCCAACCCGCATTCCGTCACTGGACTGAGGAGGGAACATGCGCCGCTTTCTCGACCACTCTGCCCCCCATTCGCTGCCGACCTTGCCCCGCTTGCGGCCGGTCTCGCTCGACCGCTCGTCCACTTGGCTCGAGCGCGGCTTTCGCGACTTCGCCGCCCATCCGGTCATCGGCCTGGCCTATGGCAGCGTGTTCGCGTTGCTGGGGTGGCTGCTGACCTTTGGTCTGGCGCATTTCGGCATGGGATCGCTGATCCTGCCGCTGGCCGCCGGCTTCATGCTGGTGGCGCCGTTCCTTGCGGTCGGCCTGTACGAGGTGTCGCGGCGCCGCGAAGCCGGCGAGGCCGTAACTCTGCCGCAGGCCATGGCCGCACTTGGCCGCAATCACCAGATGGCGGATATGGGGCTGGTGCTGTTGCTGGCGTTCTTCGTCTGGTTCCAACTGGCGATGATTATCTTCGCCCTGTTCTTCGGCGGCCGTCCGCCGGCGCTGGACGAGTTCTATTCCCAGGTGGTCCTGGCGCCGCAAGGTCCCGCTTTCCTGCTGACCGGCACGCTGGTCGGCGGTGTGGTGGCGGCGCTGGTGTTCGCGCTGTCGGTGGTGTCCATGCCCATGCTGCTGGATCGGCGCGAGATCAACGCGCTGACCGCCATGCGCACTTCGCTGCACGCGGTGTGGCTGAACCGCATGAACATGATTGGGTGGGCCGCCACTTTGGCAACCCTGGGCCTGTTGGGGGTGTCAGCGCTGTTCGTCGGACTGGCGGTGACGTTGCCGATCGCCGCCCATGCCTCGTGGCACGCCTACCGCGATCTGGTCGGGGAATAGCTCCGCTGGGTCTGGTACAGATGCCGGACCCAGCGTAGCGCGGGGCGTTGGTTCCAGCGGGTCAGCGTCTGCTCCAACTCGTCGGGCAGGCGCACCTGGTCGTACATCGCAGTGACGGCAGGGCCGCGCACCAGTGGCGCCAGCAAGCTGGCGGCGGTGATGTCGGCGCGGCCCAGGCGGTTGCCGACCAGATGGCGGCGGTCGCCGATGATTGCGTCGAACCAATCCAGTTCGGTAGCCATCTGGTCCCGCACCAGCGGCAGCTGGCGCAGGCGACAATCCATCTTGGCCACCATCAGCCGCCGCGTCAGCGGCCACATGGCGCCGGCGATCCAGCGTTGTGCCGTTGGTACGCCCTGCATCAGGGCGTCGCGAATACCCGAATGTCGGTCGGCCAGGGTGACGGCATAGATCAGGCGGCGCGATAGCGGGCCGGTGACGTCCTCCAATCGCCGTTCGATGGCGGCATCGCCGCCATCCGTGCCGATCCAGTCGAGAATGCGGTCGCTGCCCTGGATGATGGCGGTGCCGGTGTCGAGGATGGGCAGGCTGGATTGCGGCGCCAGCCGCCGTGCCAGCGCCAGATGCGGGCCGACCGCCCAGCGAATTTCGCGATAATTGATGCCGGCATGGTCGAGCGCCCAGCGGGCGCGCTCGCAGTAATGGGACGGCCCCAGAACGATCAGCCGGGGCGGCGCCATGACGGCTAGACGGTCATCAGGCTGTCCGCGGCGGCGCGGGCCTGGTCGGTGACGGTTTCGCCGGCCAGCATGCGGGCGATTTCCTCGCGCCGAGAGTCTTGCGGCAGTTCCTCGACACCGGTCAGCACCTTGCCGGGCGTGGCCTCGCGCTTTGATACCTTGTAGTGCTGGCGGCCGCGTGCCGCCACCTGGGGCGAGTGGGTGACGACCAGCACCTGCAGGTCGGCGCCCAGCCGGGCCAGCCGTTCGCCCACTGCCGCCGCCACGGCGCCGCCGATGCCGGAATCCACTTCGTCGAAGACGATGGTGGGGGTGGGCGAGGTGCGGGCCAGAACCACTTTCAGCGCCAGCATGAACCGCGACAGTTCACCGCCCGAGGCGATCTTGCCCATGCCGGCGGGCGGGCTGCCGGGATTGGTGGACACCAGGAATTCGACCGCGTCCAGGCCGTCGGCGCCCCAGGCGCCTTCGTCCAGCGCCTTGAGGCCGGTGCAGAACTTGGCCTTGTCCAGCTTGAGCGGCGGCAGTTCCACCGCCACCGCCTGATCCAAGCGCGACGCGGCGGCGCCGCGCAGCTTGGACAACGCGCGGGCGGCCTCCACATAGGCGGCGCGGGCGGTCTGTTCGGCGCGGGCCAGCTTGGTCAGGTCGTCGCCGCCGCCATCCAGCGCCGCCAGCTTGGCGGCCAGGTCGGCGCGCAGGTCGGCAAGCTGGTCGACTTCGACCAGATGCTTGCGGGCGGCGGCGCGCAGGGCGAACAGGCGTTCTTCCACCTTTTCCAGGTGGCGCGGGTCGAGATCGATATCGGCCGAGACGTGTTCCAGCAGGCCGACCGCCTCGGCCGCCTCGACGGCGGCACGATCCAGTGCGGCGATCACCGGCTCCAGCTTGCCTTCGGCCATGGCGGCGACGCGCTCCAGGCTGCGCTGGGCGGTGCGCAATGACGCCTCGACCTCGCCCTTCTGGCGCAGGGCGGTCATGGCGGCGTTCATCGCCTCGACCAGCTTCTCGCTGTGCTGCAGCAGGGCGCGGCTTTGCGCCAACTCGGCATCCTCGCCCGGCTTGGGGTCCAGCGCCTTCAGTTCGTCGTGGGCGTGGCGCAGGCTTTCTTCCTCGGCCCGCGCCCGCTTCAAGATGTCCTCGGCCTCGGCGCGCGCCTTGGCGGCCTGGCGCCAGGTGTCCCAGGCGGCGCGGGTGGCGCGCCGCGCCTCGGCCGAACCGGCAAAGGCATCCAGCACCGCCAGATGGGTGTCGGGATCAAGCAGGCCGTGGCTCTCGAACTGGCCGTGGATTTCCACCAGCTCGTCGCCGATCTTGCGCAGCAGGCCGACGCTGACCGGGGCATCGTTGACATAGGCGCGCGACCGGCCGTCGGCGGTGACCACCCGGCGCAGCAGCAGCGTCCCCTCGGCCGCGTCCATGTCCTGGGCGGCCAGCAGCACGCGGGCGGGGTGGAAGGGCGGCGGGTCGAATTCGGCGATGACGGCCAGTTGGGCGGCGCCGTGGCGCACCAGACCGGAATCGGCCCTGGCCCCCAGCGCCAGCGACAGAGAGTCGAGCAGGATGGACTTGCCGGCACCGGTTTCGCCGGTGAACACCGACAATCCGCCGGCGAACCCCAGATCGAGCTTTTCGATCAGGACCACGTCGCGGATGGACAGCGAGACCAGCATGGCCGGCTTACCAGAGGCCGAACCAGCCGGAGGACTCTTCCTTCGCCGAGGAATTCTTGCCGGTCTTGACCAGGCTGAAGCTGTCCTCGTACCAGTCGCTGCCGGGGAAATTGTGGCCCAGCACGGCGGCGACCTTCTTGGCTTCGTCGTCGAGGCCCAGGGTGGTGTAGACCTCCACCATGCGGTGCAGCGCCTCGGGGACATGGGTGGTGGTCTGGTAATTGTCCACCACCGCCTTATAGCGGTTCAGCGCCGCCAGCCACTGGCCCTTTTCCTGGTAATAGCGGCCGATGGCGATTTCCTTGCCGGCCAAGTGGTCGCGGGCAAGGTCGACCTTCAGGCGCGCATCCTTGGCATAGGTGCTGGCGGGGAAGCGGTCGACCACTTCCTGCAGGCTTTTCATCGCCTGCTCGGTCATGCGCTGGTCGCGGTGAACGTCGGTGATCTGTTCGTAGTAGCACAGGCCCTTGAGGTAATAGGCGTAGGCCGTGTCCTTGTTGCCGGGGTGCAACTGGATGAAGCGGTCAAGCTGGATCAGCGCGTCGTCGTACTTGTTGCGCTCGTACAGCACATAGGCCGCCATCAACTGGGCCTTGGTCGCCCACACCGAATAGGGGTGCTGGCGCTCGACTTCCTCGAACGACTTGGCGGCGCGTTGGTATTCGCCCTTGTCAACGAGGTCCATGGCCTCGTTGTAGAGTTCCTCGACCGGGCGTTCCACGTACTCCTCTTTTTTGTCGGAGCAGGCGGCCAGCGCAAGGACGACGGTCACGGCCAGCAGGCCAAGACGCGGGCGACGAAGGGCGGAGACGAAACCGGTCATGAATATCCTTGGGCCAACGCGGTATCCCTGGTGGCGGCGACTATACCACGGGAGTGCAGCAGGGGAAGAGGGCGTTGGGCCTTCTCCGTTCTCGCGGGGCGGTTGGCCTTTCGACGGCGAACCAAAGAAAAACCCCCGCCTTCGGGAGAAGGCGGGGGTCCGTTCGTCCAGTGGAGGGTGCCCGCTGGAATGAAACGCGATCAGCCGTTGACCACCAGGGCCTGGGGCGCCGGCAGGGCAATGCCGGCGGCGGCCGAGCCGGGGGCCACGGTGGTGTAGGCCCAGGCGGTCTGGTCGGCGAACAGGGTGCGCAGCAACTGGTTGTTCAGCGCATGGCCCGAACGCACGCCGTGGAAGGCGCCGATGATGGGCGCGCCGGCCAGCGACAGGTCGCCCACGGCGTCCAGGATCTTGTGGCGGACGAATTCGTCGCCATAGCGCAGGCCGTCGTCGTTCAGCACCTTGGTGCCGGTGCTGTCGATCACCACCGCGTTGTCCAGCGAACCGCCACGGGCCAGGCCGTGGGCGCGCAGCATGGCGACTTCCTGTTCGAAGCCGAAGGTGCGGGCGCGGCTGATCTCGGACTTGAACGAGCCGTTGGACAGGTTGACGGAGAATTCCTGGCGGGCGATGGCCTGGCTGGCGAAGTCGATCTCGAAGCGCAGCGAGAACCCGGTGGCCGGGGCCAGCGACGCCATCTTCTCGCCGTCAGTGACGGTGACGCGCTTCAGCACGCGGATGGCGCGGCGGGCGATGCTTTGCTCGACGGTGCCGGCGCATTCGATCAGGAACAGGAAGGGCGCGGCCGAGCCGTCCATCACCGGGACTTCGGCGCCGCTGATCTCGATCAGGCAGTTGTCGATGCCCGAACCGGCCAGCGCGCTCATCAGGTGTTCCACGGTGCCGATGCTGACGCCCGCCTCGTTGGTCAGGCAGGTGTTCATGCGGGTGTCGCCCACGTTCGACCACAGAGCGGGAACGATGGCGCCACGGCCGGCGATGTCGGTGCGCTTGAACTGGATGCCGAAATCGGCTTCGGCGGGATGCAGCATCATGCTGATCTTGGCGCCAGAGTGCAGGCCGATGCCGGTGCAGCCTATGGCGGTCTTCAGGGTACGCTGACGAATGACGGTATGCTCGGAAATTTGGGCAGAGGGCTTGAAGGCGGCGACCTTGTCGGACTTGGAGAACTTCACGACTTCACCCCATCCTTACCTCTGGTCGGCGCGGTCTTGACCGTTTTGCCGGGACCTGAGGCCCTGTTTCGATGGTGTTGTTCTACCGCTGGCCCCGCAATCTCTCAAATCAATCATTGTTTCGCTTTGTTACACCGCAGCAATCGGCCTAAACCCAAGGGAAAAGGCGGGTCCGACCGCCACCCGCGGGATCGCTAAAAGCGATCCCGCGCCAAGTTCTGGATCGGTGATTCGCAGGATGCGAATCACCGGGGGGTCGGACCCAAGTCGGTAAACAGCGCGGTTAAACGGCCTTCACAGGCGCGTCAGTTGGCCTGACGACGCAGGAAGGCCGGGATGTCCAGGTCCTCGGAAGCCCGGCTGACGGTCGGCTCGCTGCGGGGCGCCATGCGCGGCTGCGACGGCTGCGGCGCCGGGGCGGCGGGCTGGTGGTGCGCCGGCTCCGGCGCGGCCTGGCGGGCGCTGGGGCGACGCAGCAGGTCGAACAGGCCGCCCATGCGGCGATGCTCGGGTTCCGGCTGACGCACCTGCGGGGCCTGCTGGACCGGCTGGTGGCTCTCGGTGATGTCGGCGACGGCGCGCGACAGCGACGACATGTCCGCCTCGGCCCGCATGGGCTGCTCGGCGGCGGGGCGATAGGCCGGCTCACGCTGGACCATCTCCTCGCGGACCGGGGCGGCCGCACGCGGCATGGACGGCTCCATGCGCATCTGCATCTCGGGGCGCTCGACGCGCGGCTCGGGGCGGAAGGTCGGCTCGGGCCGCTCGATGCGGGGTTCCGGGCGGGCGGCGACCACCGGCTCGTCCTCGATCTCGATCTCGTCCTGGGCGGCCTGCACCGGCATGGCGCGGGTCTGGGCGGCGGCGGCGGTCATGCCGGCCATGACGTTGGTGCGCGCCACCACCGGCTCGGCGGCGGCGACGGCCTGGGTCGTCACCACGGTCGGACGGAAGCCGGGCTGGGCCGGAGCGGCGGCCGGGGCGCGCATCTGGGCCGGCGACGGCTGGGCGGTGGCCAGCGAGATCACGGTCGGCTTGGGCTGGGCGGCGGCTTCCGAGGCGATGCCGGTGGCGACCACGGACACGCGCATCTTGCCGTTCAGCTTCTCGTCGAAGGTCGAGCCGAAGATGATGTTGGCGTCGGGATCGACTTCGTCGCGGATACGGTTGGCGGCTTCGTCGACCTCGAACAGGGTCATGTCCATGCCGCCGGTGATGTTGATCAGGATGCCCTTGGCGCCCTTCATCGAGGTGTCGTCCAGCAGCGGGTTGCTGATGGCGACCTCGGCGGCGGCGATGGCGCGCTTTTCGCCCTCGGCCTCGCCGGTGCCCATCATGGCCTTGCCCATCTCGCTCATGACGGTGCGGACGTCGGCGAAGTCCAGGTTGATCAGGCCGGGCATGATCATCAGGTCGGTGACGCCGCGCACACCGGAATACAGCACGTCGTCGGCCATCTTGAAGGCATCGGCGAAGGTGGTGCGCTCGGTAGCGACGCGGAACAGGTTCTGGTTGGGGATGATGATCAGGGTGTCGACATAGGCCGACAGTTCCTCGATCGCCGCCTCGGCGGTGCGCATGCGGTGCGCGCCTTCGAAGTGGAACGGCTTGGTCACCACGCCGACGGTCAGGATGCCCTGCTCACGCGCGGCGCGGGCGATGACGGGGGCCGCACCGGAACCGGTGCCGCCGCCCATGCCGGCGGTGATGAACACCATGTTGGCGCCGCCGATCTGGGCGATGATTTCTTCCAGGCTTTCCTCGGCGGCGGCGCGGCCGATGTCGGGGCGCGAGCCGGCGCCCAACCCTTGCGTCACCACGGCGCCCAACTGGACCCGGCGCTCGGTGCGCGACTGGGTGATGGACTGGGCGTCGGTGTTGGCGACGACGAATTCCACGCCCTCAAGCTTCGAGGCGATCATGTTGTTGACCGCGTTGCCACCGGCGCCACCGACGCCGACCACGGTGATCTTGGGCTTCAGTTCAGCGGGCGAACCCGGAAGAAAATTGAGCATTGTGTACCCTCCGCGCTGTTGGCCGTTTTCTTTGGCGGCCGTTTGATGGGGTAGTCCGGTTTTTGCTTTTTTTAGAAATTACTTTTGAGCCAACTTCCAAGCTTTCCCAGCCTGGAGCCGCCGGGTTCGCCCGTGTTCGCCTTGCGACCCCGGCCCGAGGGCGGGGTGTGGGCGAGCGCGTAGCGGATCAGGCCGCCGCAGGTGGAAAAAGCCGGGCCACCCGTGGCTTCGGGCAACCCTTGAAAACCCACAGGGCGGCCCAGCCGCACCTGCTTGTCGAGAACCAGTCCGGCAAGGTCGCGAACGCCCTGCATCTGGCTGGCGCCGCCGGTCAGCACGACGCGGCGCCCGGCCAGCTTGTCGAAGCCGCCTTGTTCGAGATGCGAGCGCACCAGCTCGAAGGTCTCTTCCAGGCGGGGCTGGATGATCTGGATCAGCATGGAGCGCGGCACCTGGTTCGAGGCGCCGTCCTCGTCCTCGCCGACCAGCGGCACCTTCAGCATCTCGCGGTCGTCGGCCGGCGACGGGATGGCGCTGCCGTACAGCGTCTTCATGCGCTCGGCGTAGTTCAGCGGGGTGGACAGGCCCCGGGCGATGTCGTTGGTGACGTGGTGGCCGCCGACCGGGATGACGTCGGTGTGGACCAACTGGCCGGCCAGGAACACCGCCAGCGAGGTGGTGCCGCCGCCCATGTCGATGCAGGTGACGCCCAATTCCTTTTCGTCGTCCACCAGGCAGGCCAGGCCCGAGGCATAGGGGCTGACCACGCGCGCCTCGATGTCCAGATGGCAGCGATGCACCACGGTCTGCAGGTTGCGCACCGGGCCGACACCGGCCGAGATGACATGGATGGCGACGCCCAGGCGCTCGCCGTACATGCCGCGCGGGTCCTTAATCCCTTCGTTACCGTCGATGGTGTAATCCACTGGAATGGCGTGGACCAACTCGCGGTCGGCGCTTTCATGATGAGCGCGGCCGTGGTCCAGCATGCGGCGGATGTCGGCCTCGTTGACGGCGTGGCCGTTCATCGACACCTCGACCTTGACGTTGGCCGATTGCGGCGCCCCGCCCGAGACGTTGACCACCACCGCCTTGATGCGCTCGCCGGCCATGTCCTCGGCGGCTTCCACCGAGGCGCGGATGGAGTGCTCCAACTCCTCCATGTCGACCACGGCGCCGCCGCGCATGCCGCGCGCCACCTGATGGCCGATGCCGACGATGCGGGGGGCGCCATCGTCCTGGACGCGCGCAATGAAGCAGCACACCTTGGTGCTGCCCACGTCCAGCGCGGCGATCAGTCCGTTACGCATTCCCCTCTGCCCCCTCGAAAGGCGCCCTTAGGCGCCGTTGTCCTTACGCTTGGTCTCGGCCGGGCTGGCCGGCCGCTCGGTCTTCAACACCAGTCGGTCGGGCATGCGCAGGTCGATCACCGACACCGCGCGGTTGGTGACGCCCTTGTCCTTTTCCAACTGCGCCAGACGGTGCCAGGCCGCCTCGGCCTGATCCTCGGGCAGGCGCACCTCGACGCCGTGCACGGCGTCGTCCAGCATGATGTCCCAGCGCCGGTTGGCGACGCGGATGGCGGCTTTGACCCGGGCGGCCAATTGCGGCTCGACCGCCAGCAGGGTCAGCAATTCGTCGGCGCGCACGCCGGCGCCGTCGCCCACCACCAGCGGCAGGTCCTCGAAACCGGCGATGGTGCCGGGAATCTGATGGCCGTCGCGGTCGACCAGCACATGCTCGCCGTTGTTCTGCCAGATGGCGACCGGGCTGCGCTCGACCAGCGCCAGATGCAGCGAACCCGGCAGGCGGCGCTCGACGGCGGCGACCTTGACCGACGGAATGGCTTCCAGGCGATCCTTCACCCGCTCCAGGTCGACCGCCAGGATGGGGGCGCCGTGGCGGGCGTCCAGGGCGGCGGCGACATCGTCCAGCGAGGTGCGGCCACGGCCCGAGACGGTGATTTCCTCGATGCGGAAGCCGGCGCGCGCGGTACTGTCCAGCACGGTGGCAAGGGCGGACTGCGCGCCGCGCTGGATCACGCCGGAATGCCACAGCACGGCGCTGCCCACCACCAAAGCGGTGACGGCGACGCCGCCGGTGGCCAGCTTCTGCAGCGCCGACAGCCGCAGGCGCGGCAACTTGCGCTTGCCCTTCTGGCGCGCCCGCGGTTCGCCGGCGGCGCGCGGGTCGGTCGCCGGGCGCGAGTGCTTGCGGTGGATGGCGTGGTCCGACGACGCCAGGCGGTCGTCGGCGGTGACGACGATGTCGCTGCTGTTCAGGCGTCGCATGCGGCGTTCTCCACCATCCAGCGCACCAGCTCGGGGAAGCTGATGCCCAATTGACCTGCGATGTCCGGCACCAGCGAGGTGGCGGTCATGCCGGGCTGGGAGTTGACCTCCAGCACCACCAGCCGGGGCTTTTCGCCCGGCCGGGTGTCGTCGTAACGCAGATCGGCGCGCGACACGCCACGGCAGCCCAACACCTTGTGGGCGGCCAGCGCCAGCCGCGCCGCCTCGTCGTAATCGGCCTGGGGTAGCGGCGCCGGGAAGATGTGGCGCGAGCCGCCGGGGGCGTACTTGGCCTCGTAATCGTACCAGCCGCGATCCGAGGTGATTTCCAGCACGCCCAGCGCACGGTTGCCCATGACAGCGGCGGTCAGCTCGCGACCGGGGATGAATTCCTCGACCAGCACTTCGTCGGAATCGAACGGCCACTCCTTCAGCGGGTCGCGGTTGTCGCCCGGCTGCAGGATGTAGACGCCGACCGACGAGCCTTCGTTGAGCGGCTTGATGACGTGCGGGCGCGGGATCGAGGTGGCCGCCCCCTTCCGCACCACTTCGCCGCGCGCCACCGGAATGCCGGCCTGTTCGAACAGGCGGCGCGCGAACGCCTTGTCCATGGCGGCGGCCGAGGCGAGCAGGCCGGAATGGGTGTAGGGGATGCCCAGCAGGTTGAGCACGCCCTGGACGCAGCCGTCTTCGCCGAAGCGGCCGTGCAGGGCGTTGAACACCACGTCGGGTTTGGATGCCACCAGTTCGCGCACCAGGTCGGCCGGGTCGCGGCCAACGTCCAGCAGGGTGACGGCGAAGCCGGCCTCGGTCAGCGCCTTGCCGGCCGACTTGCCCGAATTCAGCGACACCTCGCGCTCGGTCGAGGCTCCGCCCATCAAGACCGTGACGCGCTTCATCGGACATCTCCCATTACATAAACTTCGTCATGCCCGCGAAAGCGGGCATCCATGGTTGGTGCACCACCATGGATTCCGGCTCTGCGCTGCGCTTCGGCCGGAATGACGCGCGTGTGGCGGGCGAAGGTCTTCATCGTCCCGTCTCCTCGCTGCGAACGCCGATACGACGGATTTCCCAACGCAATTCGATGCCCGAGGTTTCCAACACGCGACGGCGCACTTCCTCGCCCAGGTTCTCGATGTCGGCGGCACTGGCGTCGCCGGTATTGATGAGGAAGTTGCAGTGCTTCTCGCTGACCTGGGCGCCGCCCATCTTCAGGCCACGGCAACCGGCCTTGTCGATCAGCTCCCACGCCTTCGCGCCGTCCGGATTGGCGAAGGTGGAGCCGCCGGTGCGGGTGCGCATGGGCTGGCTCGCCTCACGCGCGCTGCGGATTTCCGCCATGCGGTTGGCGATGACGTCCTTGTCGCCCGCATGGCCCTGCAGCACCGCGCGGGTGAAGATGAAATCCTCGGGCGCGCCGCAATGGCGATAGCCGAGATCCATCTCGGCCAGGGTCAGGCTGTGCAGGGTCCCGGCGCGGTCCACCGCCTCGGCCGCCACGGTGACGTCCTTCATCTCGCCGCCGAAGGCGCCGGCATTCATGCGCAGCGCGCCGCCGATGGTGCCGGGCACGCCCGACAGGAATTCCAGTCCGGCGACGCCGGTTTCCAACGCGGTCATGGCGACGGTCAGGTCCAGCGCGGCGGCACCCGCGGTGACCGTGTTGCCATCGACCGTGATGGCGGCAAACGGGCCGGCCATGCGGATGACGACGCCGCGCACGCCGCCGTCGCGCACCAGCAGGTTCGAGCCGACACCGATGATGGTGACCGGGATCTCGCGGGGCAGCGCGGCAAGGAACTGGGCCAGGTCCTCGGCGTCGGCCGGGCGGAACAGCACGTCCGCCGGGCCGCCGACGCGGAACCAGGTCAGCCCGCCCAGCGGCGCGTCGCGGCTGATGCGACCACGCACCGCAGGCAGGGCATCGGCCCAATGGTCCTGGCGAAGGGCGCTCATCACTCGCCGGCCTCCGTCTTGGGCTGGGCGTCCAGTTCGGCCGGCAGGGCGTGCGCCCATTGGGTGATGCTGCCGGCTCCCAGGCAGACGACGAAATCGCCGGCCTGGGCGATGCCGCCGACCACGCCGGCCAGCGCCTTGGCCTCGGGCAACGCCAGGACATGGCGGTGGCCGTGTTCCTGCAGGCCCTTGACCAGGGCTTCCTTGTCGACGCCGTCGATGGGCTGCTCGCCCGCCGCATAGACGTCGGCGACGATCACCGTGTCGGCGTCGTTGAAGCAGGTGCAGAACTCGGCGAACAGCGACTGCAGGCGGGTATAGCGGTGCGGCTGCACTACGGCGATGACGTTGCCGGTGGTGGCCGAGCGCGCCGCCTTCAGCACGGCGGCGATTTCCACCGGGTGGTGGCCGTAATCGTCGATGACGGTGACGCCCTTGGCCTCGCCGGTCTTGGTGAAGCGGCGCTTGACGCCGGCAAAGCTGCCCAGGGCGTTGCGCACCACGTCGTTGGCCAGGCCCAGTTCGTGCGCTACCGCGACGGTGGCCAGCGAGTTGGCGACGTTGTGTTCGCCGTACATGGGCAGGCGCAAATCGTCGATGATGCGGGTCTTGCCGGTGACGCGGTCGGTGATGACCACGTCATAGCGGGCGCCGCCGGGACCGATGCGCACGTTGGTGGCGCGGATCAGCGCCTGCGGGCTGAAGCCGTAGGTGACGATCTTGCGGTCGGGCACGCGGGCGATCAGCGCCTGGACTTCGGGATGGTCGATGCACAAGGCGGCGAAGCCATAGAACGGGATGTTCTCGACGAAGGTGCGGAAGGCGTCGCGCAGCTTGTCGAACGAGCCGTAGTGATCCATGTGCTCGGGATCGATGTTGGTCACCACCACGGCGGTGGCCGGCAGCTTGGTAAAGGTGCCGTCGCTCTCGTCGGCCTCGACCACCATCCAGTCGCTGGCGCCCAGGCGCGCATTGGTGCCATAGGCGTTGATGATGCCGCCGTTGATGACGGTGGGGTCCAGGCTGGCGGCGTCCAGCAGGGCGGCGATCATGGACGTCGTGGTGGTCTTGCCGTGGGTGCCGCCGATGGCGATGGCGTTCTTCAGGCGCATCAACTCGGCCAGCATCTCGGCGCGGCGCACCACCGGCACCATGCGCGAGCGGGCGGCGACCAGTTCCGGGTTGTCGGCCTTGACGGCGGACGACACGACGACGACGCGGGCCTCGCCCAGATTATCGGCGGCGTGGCCGATATGGACGGTGACGCCCTTCTTGCGCAGGCGCTCGACGTTGGCGTTGTCGGCGATATCCGAGCCTTGGACCGAATAGCCCAGGTTGACCAGGATTTCGGCGATGCCCGACATGCCGATGCCGCCGATGCCGACGAAATGGATGGTGCCGATGGAAAGCGGCATCTTCCTCATGCCAGTGACTCCGATTGGGCAGCCGGCAAGGCCGCGACCAGGTCGGCGAGCAGCGCCGCCGCGTCAGGCCGTCCGGCCGCGCGCGCGCACCCCGCCGCCCGGGCCAGGGTGCCGGGCTGGGTGAACAGGGATTCAAGACGGCCGGCCAGCGCTTCCGACGTGAAGGCGGGTTGTGGCATCAGCCACGCGCCGCCGACCTCGTCGACCGCGTGGGCGTTGGCGGTCTGGTGGTCGTCAATGGCATGGGGATATGGCACCAAGATGGCAGGCCGCCCCAGCGCGGTCAGTTCCGCCATGGTCGAGGCGCCCGAGCGGGCGATGACCAGATGAGCGGCGCTCATGCGCTCGGGCACATCGGCGAAGAACGAGTCCAGGGTGGCGTCGATGCCGGTGCCGGCATAGGCGGCGCGCACGCTTTCCAGATCCTCGGGGCGGCATTGCTGCGACACCGACAGGCGGGTGCGAATGCCCTCGGGCAGGGCGGCCAGCGCCGCCGGGATCACTTCGGACAGCACGCGCGCACCCTGGCTGCCGCCCAGCACCAGCAGGCGGATGGGCTGGCCCTCGGCCAGCGTCGGATAGGGCACGTCGCGCAGGGCGGCGACGGCGGCGCGCACCGGCATGCCGGTATGGCTCACCTTGGCGCGCCAGTCGGGCGCCATGTGCGCCACCTTGGCATACGAGGTGGCGATGCGCTTGACCCGCCCGGCCAGCAACCGGTTGGCGCGGCCCAGCACGGCGTTCTGTTCGTGGATGGCGGTGGGAATGCCGAGCCAGGTGGCGGCGACCATGGTCGGCACCGAGGCATAACCGCCGAAGCCCACCACCACGGCGGGGCGCAGGCGCTTGAGCAGCGCGCGGGCCTGCAGCACGCCCAGGCCCAACTCGGCGACGCCGCGGATCTTGGGCAGCAGGCCGCGCCCGGCGATGCCGCCGGCACTGATGCGGAACGTCTCCAGGCTGCCGAGCGTGCCGCCATAGGCATGGCCGCGACGGTCGGTGACCAGCCCCAGGCGATAGCCGCGCTCCATCAGCGACTGCGCCAGCGCCTCGGCGGGGAAGACGTGACCGCCGGTACCGCCGGCGGCAAGCAGGATCAGGGCGTCGCTCATCGTTCCAGCCCCTCCGTGCCATAGCGGGTGCGGGTCAGCGCCAGCACCATGCCCATGCCCAGCGCCAGCGCCAGCATGGAAGAGCCGCCGTAGCTGATGAACGGCAGCGTCATGCCCTTGGTCGGCATCAGCCGCAGGGTGGACGCCATGTTGATGATGGCCTGCAGGCCGAACTGTACCAGCAGCCCGGCGGTGGCCAGCACCACGAACAGGTTTTCCTCCTTCATCAGGCGCGAGAAGCCGCGCAGCACGATGAAGGCGAACAGGGCGACCACCACCAGGCACAGGGCGACGCCGAATTCCTCGCCCGCCACCGCCAGGATGAAGTCGGTATGGGCGTCGGGCAGCACCAGCTTGACCCGGCCCTCGCCGGGGCCGCGCCCGAACATGCCGCCGTTCTTGAAGGCGTTCAGCGCGGTCATGACCTGATAGGCGTCGCCGCCCGACGGGTCGAGGAACTTGTCGACGCGGGCCTGGACGTGGCTGAAGGTGAAATAGGCGCCAATGCCGCCGGCGATGCCCATGCCGATCAGGCCGACCACCAGGATCATGGGCAGGCCGGCCAGGAAGAACTGCGCCCCCCACACCGCCGAGATGATCATGGTCTGGCCGACGTCGGGCTGGCGCAGCAGCAAGAAGGCGGTCAGCAGGTAGACGCCGGTGGCGACCGCCTTGCCCGGAAAGCCGGGATTGAGGCGGCTTTCGGCGAACATCCAGGCCGAGACGATGGCGAAGGTCGGCTTGGTGAATTCCGACGGCTGGATGGAGACGCCGGCCAGGTTGATCCAGCGGGTGGCGCCCTTGACCTCGGGGCCAAGGAACAGAACGGCGATCAGCATCAGCACGCAGCCGCCGAAACCGATGACGCCCAGGCGGCGGATCTGCTTGGGCGCCAACAGCGACACGCCGATCATCACCACCAGCGCCGGAGCCAGGAAAATGAACTGGCGGCGGATGAAGTGGAACGAATCCGCGCCGATACGGTCAGCGACGGCCGGGCTGGCCGCCATGGTCAGCAGCAGGCCGATGCCGGCGAGCAGGAACAGCGCGGCGATGGACCAGCGGTCCACCGTCCACCACCACCTGCCCATCACAGACGTATCGGTGCGGCCGAAATTCATCGCTGCGCCTCCACCAGTTCGCGGAAGACGTCGCCACGATGCTCGAAGCTCTTGAACTGGTCCCACGACGCGCAGGCCGGCGACAGCAGCACCACGTCGCCCGGCTCGGCGGTGGCGGCGGCCTTGGTCACCGCCATCAGCATCGAGCCGCACAGGGTGTAGGGCACGTCGCTGGCGGCCAGCACGCGGGCGAAATCCTCGGCGGCGTCGCCGATCAGATAGGCGTGCTTGATCCGGTCGAAATGCGGCACCAGGCTGTCGATGCCGCCTTCCTTGGGCTGGCCGCCCAGGATCCAGTGGATGTTCTCGTAGCACACTAGCGCCTTTTCGGTGGCGTCGGCGTTGGTGGCCTTGGAATCGTTGATGTAGGCGACGCCGCCGAACTCGGCGACCAATTGCTGGCGGTGGGCCAGGCCGGGATAGCTGGCCAGGGCGCTGGCGATCACCTCGGGCGCCACGCCGTCGGCATGGGCCAGGGCGAAAGCGGCGCAGGCGTTCTGCCAGTTGTGGCGGCCGGGCAGGCGGGCGATGGGGCGCAGGTCGCACACCGGCACGCCGTTCAGCCGCAGGATGCCGTCGGCGGCTGAGACGCCGCGCATCAGGGTTTCCTCGGCCGAGATGCGCACGACGTTGAGGCCGTCGCCTTCCAGCACGTCGGCCATGTGGGCGCAATAATCGTCGTCGACGCCCAGCACGGCGACGCCGTTGGGCGCCAGACGGTCGAACAGGCGGCGCTTGGCGGCGACATAGCCGCCCATGCCGCCGTGACGGCCCAGGTGGTCGGGGGTGATGTTGAGCAGCACGCCGGCCTTAAGGCTCAGATTCTCGACCAGTTCGAGCTGATAGCTCGACAGCTCCAGCACATAGCGGCCCTCGGGGCCAAGGTCGGGCATGTCCAGCGCCGGGGTGCCCAGATTGCCGCCGGCCGCCACTTCGCGCCCCGCCGCCGCCAGGATGTGGGCCAGCAAGGTGGTGGTGGTGCTCTTGCCGTTGGTGCCGGTCACGCCCAGCATGACGTTGCCGGGCTTGGCGCGGGCCAGCAGCTCGACGTCGCACACCAGCGGAATGCCGGCGGCACGCACGCGGGCGGCCATGGGATGGGCCTTCTCGGTCGGGTGGGTGTGCGGAATGCCCGGACTCCACACGACAAGGTCGATCCCCTCCAGCTTCGGCTCGGCCACGACCACGCCGGCGTCGGCGGCGGCCTTGCGGGCGGCCGCGCCATCGTCCCAGGCGGTGACGTTGGCGCCGACCTTGGCCAGCGCGCGCGCGGTGGCGGTCCCGGACTTGCCCAGGCCCATGACCACCACGTTCTTGCCGCTGAGGGAGGGGACGGAGATCATGGCCGGCCTCAGCGCAGTTTGAGGGTGGACAGGCCCACCAGGGCCAGGATGCCGGCGATGATCCAGAAGCGGATCACCACGGTGGGTTCGGCCCAGCCCTTCTTTTCGAAGTGATGGTGCAGCGGCGCCATGCGGAACACGCGCTTGCCGGTCAGCTTGTAGCTGGCGACCTGGACGATCACCGAGACGGTTTCCAGCACGAACAGGCCGCCGACGATGGCCAGCACCAGCTCGTGCTTGGTCACCACCGAGATGGCGCCCAGCGCGCCGCCCATGGACAGCGATCCGGTGTCGCCCATGAACACCATGGCCGGCGGCGCGTTGAACCACAGGAAGCCCAGGCCGGCACCGACCAAGGCGCCGCAGAACACCGCCAACTCGCCCGAGCCGGCCACATAGTGGATCTGCAGGTAGTTGGCGAACACGGCGTGGCCGACCAGATAGCTGATCAGGGCGAACACCGAACCGGCGATCATCACCGGCACGATGGCAAGGCCGTCAAGGCCGTCGGTCAGGTTGACCGCGTTCGAGGCGCCGATGATGACGAAGACGGCGAACGGGACGAAGAACCAGCCCAGTTGGATCAGCACCGATTTGAAGAACGGCACCGCCAGCGAACCGGCGATAGGGTCGCGCTGGATGGAAAAGATCCAGCCGGCGGCGATCAGGGCGATGCCGATCTGGCCGAGCAGCTTGAGCTTGCCGGGCAGGCCCTTGGGGTTCTTCTTGGACACCTTCAGGAAGTCGTCCATGAAGCCGATGCCGCCATAGCCCAGCGTCACCAACAGCACGATCCAGACGTACTGGCTGCGCAGATCGGCCCACAGCAGGGTCGCCACGCTCAGCGCGATCAGGATCAGGAAGCCGCCCATGGTGGGCGTGCCCTTCTTGGTCAGCAGGTGGCTTTCCGGACCGTCGGTGCGGATCGGCTGACCCTGCTTCTGCCACTGGCGCAACCAGCGGATCAGGCCGGGGCCGATCAGGAACGACACGATCAGCGCCGTCAGCACCGCCCCGCCGGTGCGGAAGGTCAGGTACTTGAAGAGATTGAAGACGCCAATCTCGTCGGCGAGGGGAGTGAGCAGATTGTAGAGCATGTCCGCTTAGGCCCCTTCCTGCAAAGCCTTGACCACACGACCCATGCGACTGCCCGCCGAGCCTTTGACCATCACCACGTCGCCGGCCTTGACGCAGGCCTTGACCAACGGGGCGAGTTCTTCCGAATTCAACGCATGGGCGCCGCGCCGGTCTGCCGGCAGCGCCGCACGCAAATGGGCGGCCAGCGGGCCGGCGGTGTGGACCAGGTCGATGTTCCACGCCACCGCCGCCTCGGCGATGCCGGCATGCAGCGCCGCCGAGTCGTCGCCCAGTTCCAGCATGTCGCCCAGCACCGCCATGCGGCGGCCGTTCTTGCCCGGCTTGGCGGCGGCCAGGGTGGCGATGGCCGCCTTCATGCTGACCGGGCTGGCGTTGTAGCTTTCGTCGATCAGTTCGGCGGTGCCGCCGGGAACGCTGATGCGATGGCGTTCGCCGCGGCCCTTGGGCGGGGTCATGGCGGCCAGCGAGCGGGCGGCGGCATCGGCATCGGCGCCCAACGCGCCGGCCGCCAGCACCACCGCCAGCGAGTTCATCGCCCAATGCAGGCCGGGAACGCCGATGCGATAGGCCAGGGCCTTGTCGCGCAGCAGGGCCAGCACCGCCGTCTCGGCGGGATCGACGGCGCAATCCAGCAGGCGGGCGTCGGCGTCGATATGGCTGCCGAAGGTCAGGATGTTGCTGACGCCGGCCGCCGTGGCGGCCTCGGCCAGACGGCGGAAATAGCGGTTGTCGCGGTTCAGCACGGCGGTGCCGCCGGGTTCCAGCCCGGTGAAGATTTCCGCCTTGGCGTCGGCGATCTCGGCGACCGAGGCGAAATGGCCGGCATGCACCAGTTCCACCGTGGTGATGATGGCGACATGCGGGCGGACCATGGCGACCAGCGGAACGATCTCGCCGGGATGGTTCATGCCCAGCTCGAACACGGCGAAGCGCGACTCGGCCGGCATGCGCGCCAGCGACAGCGGCACGCCCCAGTGATTGTTGAAGCTGCCGACCGACCAGTGGGTGGCGCCCTGCGCCGACAGCGCCAGGGCCAGCATTTCCTTGGTGCCGGTCTTGCCGACGCTGCCGGTGACGGCGACGATGCGGGCGCTGCTGCGGTCGCGGGCAGCACGGCCCAGCGCCTGCAGCCCGGCCATGGTGTCGTCCACCAGCAACAGCGGCAGGCCGTCGCAGCCGTCGGGGATGCGGTGCACCAGCGCGGCGGCGGCGCCGCCGTCGATGGCCGCCTTGACGTAGGCGTGGCCGTCGTGGTTGGGGCCGGCCAGGGCGATGAACAGATCGCCCTTGGCGACGCTGCGCGAGTCGATCGAGACGCCGTCGGCGCTCCACTCGGGGCCGGACAGCGTGCCGCCGGTGGCGGCCTGGGCTTGGGCTGCGGTCCACAAGCTCATGCGGCACCTCGCACGGTCACGGCCTTGCGGGCTTCCTCGGCATCGTCGAACGGCAGCACGGTGGCGCCGACGGTCTGGCCGGTTTCGTGGCCCTTGCCGGCCAGCACCACAACGTCGCCGGCCTGGGCCTGGGCGATGGCGGTGCGGATGGCGGCGGCGCGGTCGCCGATCTCGGCGGCGTGCGGGCAGGCGGCCAGGATGGCCTTGCGGATCAAAGCGGGGTCCTCGCTACGCGGGTTGTCGTCGGTGACGATGGCGATGTCGGCCAGGCGTTCGGCGATGGCGCCCATCTGCGGCCGCTTGCCGGGGTCGCGGTCGCCGCCGCAGCCGAACACCACGATCAGGCGGCCGGCGGTATGCGGGCGCAGCGCCTTCAGCACGGTTTCCAGCGCATCCGGGGTATGGGCGTAATCCACATAGACCGGGGCGCCGGCGGCGTTCTCTGCCACCTTCTGCAGGCGGCCGGGCACACCCTGCAGGTGCTCCAGCGCGGCGGTGGCAGCCACGGGATCGTCGCCGGCGGCGATGACCAGACCCAGCGCCGCCAGGGCGTTCTCGGCCTGGAAGGTGCCGGCCAGCGGCAGGTGCACGGTGACGGCGCGGCCCAGCACCTGCAGCGCCAGCACTTGGCCGTGGGCGTCGGGCGTGGCCGAGATCAGGCGAATGTCGGTGCCGTTGCGGCCGAAGCTCAGCACCTTGGCGGCGCGGGGCAGCACTTGGTCGGCGAAATCGGAATCGGCGTTGACCACGGCGACGCCGTCGGCCGGCAACAATTCGCTGAACAGGCGCAGCTTGGCGGCGCCATAGGCTTCCATGCCGGCGTGGTAGTCCAGGTGGTCGCGGGTCAGGTTGGTGAAGGCGGCGGCCTTCAGGCGCACGCCGTCCAGCCGGTACTGGTCGAGGCCGTGGCTCGACGCCTCCATGGCGGCGTGGGTGATGCCGGCGGCGGCCAGCTCGGCCAGGGCGCCGTGCAAATCGGCGGGGTCGGGGGTGGTCAGGCTGGGCCGGGTCGGCCGGCCCTCGGCCTGGATGCCCAGGGTGCCCAGGCTGGCGGCCTTGTGACCCAGGCGCGCCCAAATCTGGCGGGCGAAGGTGACGGTCGAGGTCTTGCCGTTGGTGCCGGTCACCGCCACCATTACCGCCGGCTGGGCGCCGGCGAAGGCGGCGGCGGCACGGGCGAAGGTCCGGCGCGGGTTGGGCACGCACACCAGCGGCACCGCCCCGGTGTCGAATTCGGTTCCCTCGGGCGCCAGGATGGCGGCGGCACCTTGGGAAATTGCCTGGCTGATGAAATTGCGGCCATCCGCTTTCGCGCCCGGCAGGGCGGCGAACAGCACCCCCGGGGCGACCTTGCGCGAATCGCAGGTCACGCCCGTGATGGTGGGGTTGGCGGCCAATTCGAGGCCTGGAAGAAGGTCAGTCAACCGCGCCAACGTCTTTGCTCCCGGTTCCAGCGACGAAGCCCTTGACGCCTTGGGGAGAGAGCGAAGGCGCGGCCTTCGGCATCAGTCCCAAAAGCGGCGCGACCTGGGCGATGATGCGCCCGGCCGTCGGCGCGGCATTCCAGCCTGCGGTGATGAAACCGTAGGTTTCCTTGGTCCCCTGCGGTTCGTCGATGCTGGCCAGCACGACGTAGCGGGGGTTGTCCATGGGGAAGGCTGCGACGAAGGAGGACAGTACAGCCTTCTTCTTATAGGAACCGTTTACGGCCTTCTCGGCGGTGCCGGTCTTGCCGCCCACTTCATAGCCGGCGACGTCGGCCTTTTTGCCGGTGCCCTCGGTCACCACCAGCCGCATGAGCTGGCGCACCTGATCCGAGGTCTTCTGCTTGATGATCCGTTCCCCCGGCAGCGGCTGCGACTCGTCGCGGCTGAGCAGGGTGACCGGATGGAAGGTACCGCCGTTGACCAGGGCGGCGACGCCCTGCACCAGTTGCAGCGGGGTGACGGACAGGCCGTGGCCGAACGAGATGGTGACGGTGTTGATCTCGCGCCACGGATTGGGCACCAACGGGCCGCCCACCTCGGGCAACTCGATGGTGGGCGTGTGCAGCATGCCGACGCGGCCCATGAAGGCGCGCTGCGCCTCGGTGCCCACGTCCAGCGCCATGCGGGCCGAGCCGATATTGGAGGAGTGCACCAAAATTTCGGCGACGCTGGCCCAGCGGTTGAACGCGTGGTCGTCGTGGATGGTGTGGCCGGCAAAGAACAGCGGCTTGGTGCAGTCCACGCTGGAATTGATGTTGAAGCGGCCCGACTCGATCGCCAGCGCCGTGTTGAACAGCTTCATGGTCGACCCCATTTCGTACGCGCCCTTGGTGGCGCGGTTGAACAGGGCCTCGGACTGTCCGGCCGGCGGGTCGTTCGGGTCGAAGTCGGGCAGGCTCACCATGGCGACCATCTCGCCGGTGTGGATGTCCAGCACCATGCCCAGGGCGCCCAGGGCATGAAACTCGCCGATGGCCTTCAGCAGCTCGTTGCGCACCACCGTCTGGATGCGGACGTCGATGGACAGCCGCACCGTCTCGTGGGTGCCGCGCAGGGCGCCGTCGAAGCGCTTCTCGATGCCGGCGATGCCTTTGTTGTCGATATCGGTCATACCGACGATATGGGCGGCCAGGCCGCCATGCGGGTAGACCCGCCGTTCGCCCTTTTCGAAATAGAGGCCGGGGATGCCCAGCGCGTTGACGTCATATTGCTGGCGCGGCGTCAAATTGCGGCGCAGCCAGACGAACTGGCGGTCGCCGGTCAGCTTGGCCTGGACGTCGGCGCGGTTGAGGTCGGGCAATACGCCGACCAGCTTGGTCGCCGCCTCGGCCGGGTCGAGGATTTCGTAAGCCTTGGCGTACAGCGACACGGTCGGCAGGCTGGTCGCCAGGATGACGCCGTTGCGGTCGGTGATGTCGGCCCGCTCCATCTCCAGCCCTTCGGTGCGGGCGGTGGGCAGGGTGCGCTGCTTGGCGGGATTGCCGTCGGTCAGCGCGACGTCGACCATGCGCACGGTAATCAGCGCATAGGCGGCCAGGAACACCAGGGCGGTGACGGCCAGCCGGGCGCGCCCGGTCTCAAGCGCCCGCTTGCGTACCCCGTCCAGGCGCACGGCCGCCGGGGTGTTGCCGAGATCCTCGCCGGCGTGGTAGCCGGGGATGCGGGGCTTGGGCGCGAAAAAGCTCACCGGATCTCCCCAGGCAGGGCCGGCGTCGAGGCGAGCGCGGGCGATTGGATGACCAGACCGCGGCTTGGCGCGGCCGGGGTGCGCTGGGTCGGGGCCGGCGCGGGCGTCTGCATCGGCGCCGGGGCGGCGGCCAGGCGGGGCGTGGTGTCGGCGCCCGGAACCAGCACCACGGGCGCCGGCCTGGCGGTGGCGACGGCAACCGGCGGCTTGGCGACGGCCGGCTTCGCGGCGGCCACCACGGGGGCGGTCGGCTTGGTCGCGGCTTTCGCCACGGCGACCGGGGCCGGGGCGGTCTTGGCGGGAGCGGCGGCATGGACAACCGCCGCCGGGGGGGCGGCATGGGCAACCACCGTCGGAGCGGCAACTTCGGTGCGGGCGACGGCCGGCGCCGGCGTGGCAGTGCGGGCGGCGGCAAAGGAGGCGCTGGCGACCGGCAGGGTGTCCAGGCTGGCGATCTGCGCCGGTCCCATCACCTTCATGGCCAGGTGCTTTTCCGACAGCGCGCGCAGACGGGTGGGGTCGTTCAGATAGCTCCACTCGGCCTTCAGCACGTGCATGGCTTCCTGGTTGGTCTGAATTTCGTCATTCAGTTCGGCCAGGCGGGCTTCCTGTTCCTTCACCTCGTGCTTGATGAAGAACAGCCCGACGCCGACGGCGCCGGCCAGGCAGGCACACAGGATGGTGGTGGGCAGGCCGCGGATCATCGTGCACCTCGCGAAACGGCCCAGGCCGGGGCTTCCGTGCGAATGGCGGCGCGCAGCTTGGCCGAGCGCGAACGCGGGTTGCGCGCCACTTCCGCCGGCCCGGCGGCGATGGCCTTGCGGCCCAGCAGGGTGAAGGTGGGGGCGGGGCCGGACACGGTCTGCGGCAGGTGGCGCGACGGCGCCGGCATGTCGCCCGAACGCTGTTTCAGAAAGGTTTTCACCACCCGGTCTTCCAGCGAGTGGAAGGTCACCACCGCCAGCCGGCCGCCGGGGGCCAGCAGCGTCTCAGCGGCGGCCAAGCCGCGCTCCAGCTCGCCCAACTCGTCGTTGACGTGGATGCGTAGCGCCTGGAAGGTGCGGGTGGCGGGATGGATGCCGTCGCCGGACTTGCGCACCACCTTGGCGATGACGGCGGCCAGTTCCAGCGTGCGCTCGAACGGCTTCTCGGCGCGGGCGGTAACGATGGCACGGGCGATGCGGCGCGACTGCCGGTCCTCGCCAAGGCGGTAGATGATGTCGGCCAGCTCGGTCTCGTCGGCGGTGTTGACCACGTCGGCGGCGGACGCGCCGGCCTGCTCCATGCGCATGTCCAGCGGGCCGTCCTTGGCGAACGAGAAGCCGCGCTCGGCCTGGTCCAGTTGCATGGAGGAAACGCCGATGTCCAGCGCGACGCCGTCAACGCGATTGACACCCGACTCAGCCAAAAGCCGGCCCATGTCGCCGAAGCGGCCCTCCAGCAGGATCAGGCGGCCGGCCTGGGCCTCGGGCAGCGCGCGGCCGGCGGCGGCGGCGTTGGGGTCGCGGTCGATGCCGTACACGGTGCAGCCGGCGCGGCCCAGCATGGCCAGGGTATAGCCGCCGGCGCCGAAGGTGCCGTCCACATAGGTGGCGCCGTCGTGCACGTTCAGCGCGTCCAGCACCTCATCCAGCAGCACGGGGATGTGGGGGGAGTCCGAGTCCGTCTGGGGGCGGGGCGGGGTCATTGGCCGTCTCCGCCGACGGGCTTCTTGAGCGGCAGAGTGGGGCGGTTCTTGAGGGCGCGGGCGCGGATGTCGGCCTCGGCGGCCTTATAGGCTTCGGGTTCCCAGATCTGGAAGGTCTGACCCTTGCCGACAAAGGCGCACAGCTCGGTGATGCCGGCATGCTCCATGATGTCCGCGGGCAGGACGATGCGGCCCTCGGGGTCCCAGGTCAACTGGCGGGCATCGGCGAAGATCAGGGCGGAGAGGTCTTCTTGTTCGGTCGAGAAGGCGGCGAAGTCCTGGGTGCTGGCCGACAGCCGTTCCATGAAGTCCATGCCGCAGCCCTCGATGCAGGACGCGGTGAACGACCGATAGGCGATGATGCCCTGGAAAACCTGCTGGGCAAGGGTCGCGCGGAAGGTCGCGGGCACGCTGACGCGTCCCTTCTTGTCGACCTTGTTCACGAATGTGGAGAGGAAGAGCCCCATCCTCGTCCGCCTTGCCAAAAGTGCCTGCCCGAAACCCCGTCCCCATGATCCGCCGGCGCGCACGTATCCCGTGGGCCGGTTATCGGTGGGTGTTTATGGGATATCATGGGTAATCATGGGCGTCAATGGTATCGAGTAGTAAAACACTGGGCAGAACCGGGTTATCGACAATTTTGCCTAAGTTGTTGTCAAAGTAGTCGAAGATTGCGCTGCAACCGCTTGAAAATGCGGGCGCTTTCCTGCCTTTTGCCGAAAATCGGTTTGGTTTGGCGCTGTGTACAAAACAAGAACTGCGACCGTGCCCATGATTTCCCACGGCAAGGCCGGGATCATGGGATGGCGTGGGTCAAATATGGGAATTGCGCCAGATGGCCTGTAAGCCGGGTTTTGTGCCCATGGTTACCCACGGGTGACGACCATTCATCTGGGACGCCCGTTACCGGACGCCTCACGCGACCGACCCGGGCGGCTACGCGGAAGTGCGTTTCGCTTCCCCGAAAGGAAGGCTGCCGCCCCTATTTGGTCTTGCTCCCGGTGGGGTTTGCCGTGCCGCTTCCATTGCTGGTCGCGCGGTGCGCTCTTACCGCACCCTTTCACCCTTACCGGCCGGGTTCCGAGGAACCGGGGCCGGCGGTTTGCTTTCTGTGGCACTTTCCCTAGGGTCGCCCCCGCCGGACGTTATCCGGCACCGTACTTCCGTGGAGCCCGGACTTTCCTCCCCCAAGACGCAAGCCCTGGGAGCGGCCGTCCGGCCATCTGGCGCGGGCGCAATGTGGCCCGGTTGGCGGCTGTCGTCAAGCGCGGGGTTGGTGGCTTTATTGCTATGGTTCATCCATAGTCTTGGCTGTTGGCGATACTCTTGCTGTTCTTATGGCTGGCTCGGGTGTTGACCTGATTTTTTGCCAGAAGGCTGCTGTCATCTTATTTTGGTGGCGGATCTACGCAAAAAAAAGACCCGGCCAAAGGATCTCTTCCTCTGGCCGGGCCGGGGCTTAGGTTGAATTAGCGCGCTTGGCGGGCGGCGCTGACCGAGTTGGTCACGGCTTCCGATGACAGCTTGACCACCAGCTCGCTCAGCGTGCGGGCTTCGTCCAGATAGTCGTCATAAGCCTGGCGCAGCAGCTTCATCTGCACGTCGACCACATCGGCGGGCGACTGGCACTGGCGCAACTGTTCGGCGGCGTCGACGGAATTGCGCAGGCCGGCCTGCGCAAAGGAAACCAGCCGTCCGTTGATCTGGCTCCAATTCTCGACCCAAAGCGCCGCAAGCTGGCCGACCTCGCGGCCGGCAATGCCCGTGGCCTGCTCGGCCGCGTTCTGAACCGCCTTCAGTTCGCTTCTCCTCTCGCTCATCTTTCCTTCTCCTTCCCTGGGCAGGCCCGACGCCGTCCACACATCTGGAAGGTACAGAAATTGCGCGCCGCTTCCGCCTGGGCATGCGGCTTAGCCGCGCCGGCAAAAGCAAGCAGGAGAAGTGGCCAGGGGAGACACCCCACCTGGCCAGACAGGTCAGCCGAACAGCGCGTCGATCTCGCTTTGACTGATACCCTGGTTTTCCAGCGCCGGGCCGTTCAGCAGCTTGGCGTCGTCGTCGCGGTGGTCGGCGGCCGGCTTGGGCACGATGTCGGCGATGTTGTCGGGACCCCAGATGTCGATCATCGCGTTGATGCGGGCCTCGATATACTGCAGCGTCTTGACCACCTTGGTGATGCGCTGGCCGGTAATATCCTGGAAGTTGCAGGCTTCGAAAATGTTGATGATGGTTTCGTTGATGTCCTCGGCCAGGCGCGCCACATAGGCGTCGCCGGCATGCGACTGGATTTCCTTGGTGATGCCCTCGATCTTCTCGGCCGCCTCCAGGATGCCCTGGGTGGCGTTCTCGGTGGCTTCGACGATGGCGTCCAGTTCGAAGGTCACCGCGATCAGGCGGTCGTCGTCGGCGTCCTTGGGGCGCAAGGCGGCGATTTCCTGCTTGGTCTGCTCGATGCAGACCGCCAGCGCGCGCAGCTCGGTCTTGAGCATGGAGACCTCGGCCTGCTTCTGGCCGACCAGTTCGTCCATGCTGGCCATCTGGGCCGATGGCGGCGGCGGCTCCTCGCCCTTGATCAGGTGCTCCAGCGCCTTGATGTCGGCGCGCATCTCGTTCAGCGCCTTAAGCACTTCGCTGTTGGATTGCGCACTCGCGTGGACCGGAACCTCACCCTTGGCGGATTGCGCTTTCATGCGCTGCAATTCGGCGGTGAACAGCTTTCTTTCGGTCATCATGATGGTGAACGCGCCCTTCCCCTGCGACATGATCTGCCGTGGTTTCGTCCCCAATCAGGGCCTGGTGCGCGTACCCGATTCCCCATCGTCGGCGCCGCCTTCGATCCACGGTCGATAAGATTTATCCGCGCCTAGAATATGCTCGGTCAACCACTTCTTGAGAAGGGTCAGGACTTCGTCGTCCAGCACCGAGCGTTCGCCGTCGTTCCAGCGGTCGCGAATGTCGCGGACCCGCGCCTCCAGCTCGCGATGGCTCGCCACATGGGCGGCGAACTGCGGATAACCGGCGGCGGCCATCAAGGCTTCCTCACGGCGGAAGTGGTGTTCGGTGTATTCCACCAACACGTTCACGACGGTGCCGACCACGGCGCGGCTCTGCCCGGTTTCGGTGGCGTCCTGCAACTGGTTCAGCAGGCTGAGCAGGATGCGATGGTCGGAATCCAGCATGGCGTTGCCGACCGCGTAAGCCTCGCTCCATGCCAATGGCGCCATGTCCGTCCGATCCTCTCTCCGGGGGTGGAGCGCCACTATACCGGCATGGCCGATACGCACAAGCAGGGCGGGTTCGTCGGCGCCCGGTTTGATGTTATGGTTTGGTGACGGGTTCCAACTTCGACAGGCCGTGGTCGCACGCCGTGAAACATTTGCGCATCGCCACCTTCAACATGGAAAGCCTGGACGATCACGTGGCCGAAGGCGACTTCGCCGACCGCGTGGCGGTGCTGAAGCCGCAGTTGCAGCGTCTGCGTGCCGACGTGGTGTGCCTGCAAGAGGTCAACGCCCATGGCCCGACCAAGAAGGGGCCGCGCCAGTTGGCGGCGCTGGACCGGGTGGTCGCCGGCACCGAGATGGAGCATTTCCATCGTGTGGTGTCGCTCAATCGCGGCGGCCTGCGGCCATCGGACCGGCACAACCTGGTGATCCTGTCGCGCTTTCCCGTTCTGAGCCACCACCAGCTTTGGCACGATTTGGTCGAGGCGCCGCGCTACCGGGCCGCCACCGTCCAGCCCCATGCCGCCCAGGCCGAGCCGGTGGAATGGGATCGCCCGTTGCTGCATGCCCGGCTGGCGCTGCCGGGCAACCGGGTGCTGCATGTGGTCAACCTCCACCTGCGGGCGCCGCGCGCCGCCTGGCTACCGGGGCAAAAGGGCCATGGCCGCTGGAACAGCGTCGCCGGTTGGGCCGAGGGGTTCTTCCTGGCGGCCATGAAGCAGGCCGGCCAGGCGCTGGAGGCCCGTTTGCTGGTGGAAAGCGTGCTGGATGCCGAACCCGAGGCGTTGATCGCCGTGTGTGGCGACTTCAACGCCGACGACCGCGAGGCGCCGGTGCGTACCATCCGGGGCGACGAGGAGGATACCGGCAACGGCCATCTGGCGCCGCGCGTGCTGGTGCCGGTGGAGCGCACGCTGGCCGAAAGCCAGCGCCATTCCGTCATTCATCACGGCCGCAAGGTGATGCTGGATCACATTCTGGTATCACGCCCGTTGCTGGGCTGGTACCTGGGCGCCGAGATCCACAACGAGGCGCTGGGCGACGAATTGGTGTCGCCGGCCACCGTGTGGGGCAGTCCCGAGTCCTACCACGCCCCGTTGGTGGCGGAATTCGCCCTGCCGAGGAACGGCTGAGCCGCAAGGTCGAAATCGTCGTCCGATCGGCGGCCATAGGCCACCAGATACCGCATCAGGCAATCGCGTAGGAATTCGTTGTCGTCGTGTTCGGCCAGGCGTTCGAACACACGCTCGAAGCGGTCTAGATCGTCGGGAACGCGGCAGCAAGTGCCATGACTTGGAACCGGTCCGCCGCAATACGGGCATATGTGCAGCATGGTCGTGCTTCCCCAATAGCCCGACCGGATGCAAGCCGGCCGTAGTCCCAGGATAGGCCCGGATGCCCCATGGGGGGCAATAGTCCGCTCGGGGGAGGGGCGCTGTGCAGGAGGATAGGGGGCTTACGCCCCGGCCTAAAACGACAAGCCCCCGTCACTGGCGGGGGCTTGTGTCTTCTGCGGGGATCAGTCCTCGCGGTGGGTGCGTTCCAGCCGCTCGTGGCGCTCTTGCGCCTCGATGGACAGCGTCGCGATGGGGCGCGCTTCCAGGCGGCGAATGGTGATCGGCTCGCCGGTTTCTTCGCAATAGCCGTAGGTGCCGTCGGCGACGCGGCCCAGGGCGGCGTCGATCTTGGCGATCAGCTTGCGCTCGCGGTCACGGGTGCGCAGTTCGAGGGCGCGGTCGGTTTCGGCCGAGGCGCGGTCGGCGATGTCGGGTTCCTGCAACCCGCCTTCCTGAAGGTGGGCCAGGGTTTCGTCGGATTCACGCAACAGCTCCAACCGCCAGGCCAGCAGCTTCTGCCGGAAGTATTCCCGCATGATGTCGCTCATGAAGGGTTCTTCGTCGGTCGGTCGGTAGTCGGGCGGCAGAGTCACGGGCATCCGTTCCCTCGATACAACGGTCGATCCAAATTTGCGGGGGAATATATGGGGTCGCCTTTGATGTCGCAAGAGGCGCGTGCATCAGTGGCCGGGATAAGTGACCGCGAACACTATCTGTCGCGGATCACAGGTCGCGGGACAACTTGGCGATTTCGACTTCGGCCCGCAGCTCGATCTCGTCCAACAGGGCCTGCAGGCGCGGGTCCTGGCACGCCTCGCGCCGCGAGCGCACCATCTGGGCCAGATCCATCAGCTTTTCCTTGGGCACGGTGCCCAACAACAGGCCGTGGCGGATTTCCTCAAGCTTATCGAGGATGTCCTCGCCCCGGCGCAGCATGCGCTTGCGCGCCTGGCGCTCGGTGGAATCGTCCACCGCCTGCACCAGCAGCAACGCCTCGATGCCGGACATGGCGGCGGGCGCCTCGGACGCCTGCGCCCCGGCGGACGCATCGACGCTCTCGCCCAGCATTTGCTTGAACGCGCCAGTCTTGCCGGTGGATTTGTCGACCCGGCGGGCGCCACCCGAAGCGGCGGAACTCGAACCGGTACCGGAAACTTTCATGAGGCCCCGAAATCCCCTGGAGGGTTTCACGTGTCGTGGGCCGCATTCTAACTGTTGGGCCGGCCGGGTGAAAGCCGCTATTTCTGCCGCCCCAGCCGCGGCAAACCGGCAGTTTTTGCCGCCGCCGCCGGTTTTTGCCGGCCTTTGGCGTGGCCGTATTCCGGTAATGCATTGATATAAAACGTTTTCGCCACTTGGCACGGCATTCGCAAAGAGGTTGGCGTATTGTTGTGACCGGGCCTAGAGGACCGCCATGATCCGAGCCACCGCCGTTACCGCCGCCACCATCGCCAACGGAATTCGCGCTTTCGCGCTTGCCGCCGGGCTGGTTGCCGCGACCATCGCCTGCATGCCGCAGACGGCGTTCGGTGCCTCGCGCATCAAGGACATCGCCGATTTCGAAGGCGTGCGCGACAACATCCTGGTCGGCTACGGCATCGTGGTCGGCCTGAACGGCACCGGCGACGACCTGACCAACACGCCCTTCACCAAGGAATCCCTGGTCGCCATGCTGGAACGCCTGGGCGTCAACATTCGCGCCCAGGGCGGCACCATCGCCACGCTGAAGCCCAAGAACGTCGCCGCCGTCATGGTCACCGCCGTGCTGCCGCCCTTCGCCCGCCAGGGCACCCGCCTGGACGTGTCGGTGTCGGCGCTGGGCGACGCCAAGAGCGTCGATGGCGGCACCCTGCTGGTCACGCCGCTGGTCGGCGCCGACGGCGAGGTCTACGCGGTCAGCCAGGGTGGCGTCGCCACCGCATCCTATTCTGCCCAGGGCAACGCCGCCTCGGTGTCCAAGGGCACGCCGACCAAGGGCCGCATCGCCAACGGCGCCATCGTCGAGCGCGAGCTGCCGTTCGAGATGAGCCACATGGAGACCGTCAAGGTTTCCCTGCGCAATCCGGACTTCACCACCGCGCGCCGCATCGCCCAGGCGGTCAATTCCTATCTCGGCACCGAAGTAGCCCGTCCCAGCGATCCCGGCTCGGTCCAGTTGGTGGTGCCGCCGCAGTACCGTGGCGACGTGGTCAGCATGCTGACCGACATCGAACAACTGCGCGTCGAACCCGACCAGACCGCCAAGATCGTCATCGACCAGGCCACCGGCACCATCGTGATGGGCGAGAACGTGCGCATCAGCACCGTCGCCATCGCCCAGGGGGCCTTGACCATCCGCATCACCGAGACGCCGCAGGTGTCGCAGCCGTCGCCGTTCTCGACCACCGGCGAAACCAAGGTCGTCGACCGCACCAATATCGAGGTGGACGAGGGTAAGCCGGCCAACATGAAGGTGGTGCCGCACGAAGTGACCCTGCAGGAACTGGTGAACGGGCTGAATGCGCTGGGCGTCACGCCGCGCGACCTGATCGCCATCCTGCAGACCATCAAGGCTTCGGGCGCGCTCCAGGCCGATATCGAGGTGATGTGATGGACGCCCAAACGATCGCCAGCACCGCCCAGTTCTCCGCCAGCGCGCCGCGCACGCTGGCGACCTCGGCCAAGACCGCCGAGCAGGCCAAGGCCATCGGCAAGAAGTTCGAAGCCATGTTCGTCACGCAAATGATCAACCACATGTTTACCGATGTGGATGCAGAAACGAGCTACTTCGGCGGCGGCCACGCGGAATCGATGTTTCGACCCATGCTTACGGACGAATACGGCAAGATGGTCGCCAACCGTGGAAATGGCATCGGCCTGGCCGATCAGATTTCCAAGGTCTTGCTGTCGCACCAGGAGGTCCAGGCATGAGCGACGCCCTTCCCTATGACGACATCGTGTGGGCCTGCACCCATCTGTGCGACCTGATCGAGTACGAGAACGAGGCGCTGGCCGCCCACGACACCGCGGCCATCCGCGAGTTGGCCGAGAACAAGGCGGCGCTGTCGCGCATCTACGAGCAGGCGGTCGCGCCCATGGCCGACGACCCGCACCTGGTGGACACCCTGGAGCCGGAACAGAAAGAAGAGCTGTTGGCGCTGGGGCACCGCCTGAAGGATCTGGTCGAGGAAAACGCCCGTCGCATCAAGGCCGAGATGGAAGCCTATCAGATGCTGATGGATGCGGTGGTGCAGGCCGTGAAGACGACCAAGACCGGCGCCGTCACCTATGGCCGCGCCGGCGTCGCCGAAGGCCACGGCGCCAGCGAGACTAATTCCCTGAGCTTCAACCAGACCCTCTGACCGCCAGAACGGCTGGGAGACCATCATGTCACTGACCCTCGGACTCAACACCGCCCTTTCGGGATTGCTGACCAGCCAGCGTGGCCTGGACGTCGTTTCCCAGAACGTGGTGAACCTCAACACCAAGGGCTACACCCGCAAGGTGATGAATCCGGAATCCCGCGTGCTGGCCGGTAACGGCGCCGGCGTGCAGGAGGGCTCGGTCTCCCGCATGGTGAACCAGGGGCTGCTCAAGGACATCCGCCGCCAGTTCACCGCCACCGGCAAGCTTGAGGTCGAGCAAAGCTATTACCCGCGCATCGACGACCTGTTCGGCGAGGTTTCGGATCAAACCTCGATCGCGCACAAGGTCAACGACCTCTACAGCTCCTTCAACACGCTGGCCGGCGAGGTCAACAAGCCCGCCACCCAGTGGTCGACGGTGCAAAGCGCCCAGGACGTCGCCGACCTCACCAATTCGATGACCAAGTCGCTGCAGGACTATCGCGTCCAGGCCGACCGCGACGTCGAACAGACGGTCACCCAGATCAACACCCTGCTGACCAGCATCCACGACCTGAACCAGAAGATTGTCAAGAACAGCGCGGTGGCGTCGGGCACCTCGGATCTGGAGGACAAGCGCGACCAGGCGCTGAGCGACCTGTCCAAGCTGGTGGACGTCCAGTACTACTATCGCACCGACAACTCTCTGACGATCTTCTCCACCTCTGGTCAGATGCTGTTGGACAACAAGCCGCAGTTGCTCAACTATTCCGCCAGCAGCACGACCGACACCTGGATGACCGCCGCCGGCGGCCAGTTCAGCAAGATCACCGTTGACGGCGGCACGACCGATTTCGGCTCCGAAGTGGCCGGCGGCAAGCTGAAGGCGCTGCTGGACCTGCGCGACAAGACCGTGCCCAACCTCCAGGCCAACCTGGACGAGATGAGCGCGCAGTTGCGCGACCAGATCAATCAGGTTCACAACCGCGGCACCAGCCTGCCCAACGTGTCGTACAGCTATCAGGGCACCCGCGTGTTCGCCCAGCAGGGCGATATCGTCTCCAATCCCGCCGACACTGCCGCCAAATTCTATTTCGGTTCGAACACCATCGCCCCGGCGGCCTATACCAGCCTGGCGATTACCGCCAACGCCGCCAACCCGTGGCAGGCCGACTTCACCGCTTCCGCCGGCACGCCGTTCTCGACCATGACCGCAGGCCAGACCTTCAGCGTCGACAGCGCCGAGGACACCCGCAACAACGGCACCTACCGGGTGGTCAGCGTCAACGGCGGCGGCAGCGGCCTGACCGTCGAAAAGGTCAATCCGCGCCAGACCATGCAGTTGAGCGGCACCGACGACGTCGTGTTGGCGACCTTCGACAGCTCGGGCAACGAGCTGAAGCAGACCACGCTCAACACCATCATGCAGACGGACTACACACTCCCTCCGACGTCTTATACGAACGCGACGGCCGGAACCGGTCGGTCGGCGATGGATTTTCAGCAAAAAGCCTCACACGACCAGTGGTCGATCAACGAAGTCACCGCCCACGTGCAGGGCTGGCTGGTGTCGCAGGGCTATAACAACGCCAGCGTCAACCTGGACGGCGAGGGCAAGCTGGCGATCAATCTGGGCACCACCTCGGCGTCGCTGGCCTTCCGCGACCAGTCGGCCACCGCCGACGGCTCCACCGCCGCCGACGCCACCATCAAGTTCGACGTCAACGGCGACGGCACCAGCGACCAGACCGTTCAGGGCTTCGCCAACTTCTTCGGGCTGAACGACTTCTACGTGAACAACTCGGAAGCCTTCATCCAGGACAGCAATGTCATGGCGGGGGACTACACGCTGAACAGCAATCGCGATCTGCAGCTCTACGACACCTCCGGCAAGCTGGGCAACACCATCTCGCTGCCCAAGGGATCGACGCTGGACCAGATCGCCGCCGCCATCAATCGGCAGACCAACACCAACGAATCGGCGGCGCTGAACACCACCAACTGGAACCTGACCTCGGGCGCCACCATTACCGTGTCCGACGGCAGCGCCACGCTGCAGACGTTGCCGCTGGGTGTGGGCAATCATTCCCTGGCCGAGATCGCCGGCAAGCTGACCCAGGGCACCGTGACCGCCCAGGTGGTGCAGGACGGCACCAACAGCCGCCTGCGGGTGACCGATAGCAGCGGCAAGGAACTGACCATCACCGTGAATGGCGGCAGCATTTCGGGATCGGGCATGAGCCTGGGCCAGACCCTGGACATGACCCAAACCCGGCGCATCGAGGCCTCGGTCGTGCCCGAAGGCTCGGGCTATCGCCTGCGCATCCGCCAGACCACCGGCGACACCGTGTACGCCGCCTCGACCGACGATGCCCAGGGCGAGAACCTGCTGACCGAGTTGGGCGTCCGCCGCGCCGCCACCGGCGCCGCCAGCGACCTGTCCGTGCGCAAGGACATCCAGAGCGCACCGGAAAAGGTGAGCCGCGGCGTCATGCAGTGGAACAGCGACAGCGGCAAATACTACCTTTCCGAGGGCGACAACACCTCGGCCACGGCCATGGCGGACGCGGTCAACGCCAAAAGCTCGATGCACACGGCCGGCTCGATCTATGCCGGCAAATACAGCATCGCCGAGTACGCCGCCGCGACCATCTCGGTGGTGTCCCAGGCGAGCAGTGCCAGCACCGATCAAATGCAATATCAGTCGTCGCTGAACGCGTCCTTGGACTTCCAGAACACGTCCTATAGCGGTGTCAACCTGGATGAGGAAATTTCTGCGATGATGGATTTCCAGCAGGCCTATAATGCGTCGGCGAAGGTCATCACCACGTTGCAGGACATGCTTGAAACCCTGACCTCGATGATCCGGTAAAGGAGGCGGACCATGTCGCGAATCGGCAGCTATGGCGCCAGCCAGATGTACTTGTCCCGCCTGGGCGCGATCCAGACGCGGATGAACAAGGAACAGCTTCAGGTTTCGACGGAACTGAAGTCGACGACCTATTCCGGTCTCTCGGCGGATGCGAACCGTGTCCTGAACCTGGAGAACGAACGCAACCGCGCCAATGCCTTCGTACAGGACAACGTGCTGGCCCAGACCCGTCTGAATGCCGCCAACGTGTCCATGACCGCCATCGACAGCACCATGAAGAATTTCCAGAAGCGGCTGACCGACTTCTCAAGCGGCACCCCGCCGGGCAAGGAACAGGTCGAACAACTGCAAAAATGGGCGTTCGACGCCATGAAGGACTTGCAGTCGTATCTGGCTTCCAATGTGGACGGGCAGTACATCTTCTCGGGCGGTCGCGTTTCGGACGAACCGGTGAAGCTGCCGGCCGACACCCAGCAGGATTTCCAGGCGCTGTTCGATGGCACCTCGGTCACCTATCCGACCACGCGCTCGGCCTCGCTGTTCGACCTGCATACCGACAGCACGTCCACCGGCACCATCGCCTTCAACGGCGCTACCGGCACCATCGACGCGCCGACCTTGACCACCAGCCCCAACGTGCTGAGCACGATTCCCGCCGGCGCCCGCATCACCGTGAGCGACAGCGGCGGCGGTGCCAATGACGGTAAAACCTTCACCGTGCGTGGCGTCACCGTGAATGGCACCGGCACCCATCTGGACGTCAGCCCGCTGACCACCGAGGTCGCGCCCGCCGGCACGATTTCGTACACCGATCCCTCCGGTACCGCGCAAACGGTGAGCGCCCCCCTGACGTTCTCCCCTGGTAACGATACCATTTCCGTGCCTTCGGCCACCGGCATGACCGTCGGTCAAGTCTTTACCATCAAGGGCACGGCCAACAACGACGCCGTCTACGAGGTGGCCTCCATCACCGCCGGCCCGCCGGATACCGTGACCATCAAGGGCACCAAGGTCACGACCCAGGCGGCTTCCGCGACCATCAAGCTGGATTCCGACGGCTGGTACAAAGGCGATACACTCGAGTTGCAGCATCGGGTGGATACCGACCGTTCGGTCGATGTCGGCATCTATGCCTCGGCGCCGGCTTTTGAAAAGGCGTTCCGGGCGTTGGGCATGATCGCCCAGGGCACCTATGGCAGCGCCGGCGGATTGGAGAACCACCCCGAGCGCGTGACCGAGGCCAAGTTCCTGATCCAGGACGCCATCGAGCGCAACGGCAACGGCACCGGTCCGATGGGCGCCGAGCAAAGCGGCGACCTGCACAGCTTGCAGGCCCAGATCGGCGTGACCCAGAACGTCATCAACGCCAAGAATTCCAAGCATAAGGATTTTGCCGGCTTCCTCGACACCCGCATCGCCGACATGGAGCGGGTGGACAAGACCGAGGCGGTGGCGCGCTTGCTGGACGACCAGACCGCCTTGCAGGCCAGCTATCAGTCCCTTGCCACCGTGCGCGGCCTCAGTCTGCTGAACTACATGAAGTAGGGACGAAGAAAACCCCGGACACGCCGACGCGGTCCGGGGTTTTTCCTTCAGGGCGGCGAGAGGCGGATGACCTGGGGTCAGTCGCCCTTGCTTTCCAGCCCTTCGATGACATCCAGCACTTCGTTCAGTTGCTCGGCGCGGTGACGCAAGTCCTCCAGCGCCTGGGCCTCGTGGGCCAGCAGCTTGCGCGAGGTTTTGAGCGCGCGGTAAAGGTTGTCCTTGCCGACTTCGGTGCGGATGTCCTGGCCGATCGGTTGAGCCGACGGGCAGGCTTCCAGGTACTCGCTCAGGTAATGTTCGAACATCGCCATGTAGTGCGAGCGCTTTTCCGGGAAGATATAGGCGTTCTGCAGGCAGAAATAGACGCGGGCCGCCGGAGAGCTTGCGTCCGGGTCGGACATGATCTCTTTCTGCCGCAGCAGGGTCGAATCGTTGCAGATGCGAATCTTGGTGTTCGCGCCCACGTTTTCGATCACCGCGCCATTGATGATGACCTTTTCACCAGGCTTCAAGTCGATCAGCAGAGGCAAGTGCGTTCTCCCAGGGACACGGCGTCGGACCTGGGGCCACTATACTCCACCGCCCGGATTGTCACCAGCCACCACGGCGCAGCCACTCGTCCACCATGGGCAGGCGGTCGAAGCCCCAGAACGGTTCGCCGTCCACCACCAGATAGGGCGCGCCGAACACGCCGGCGGCAATGGCGCCCTCGGTCTCGTCGCGCAGCTTGGCCTTGATGGCGGGTTGCTCGATGGCGGCCAGCAGCACGGCCGGGTCGAGGCCCTGCTCGGCGGCCACCTCGGCCACCACCTGCTTTTCCGCGATATTGCGGCCGTGGGCGAAATAGGCGGCGAAGATGGCATGGCCGAACGGCTTGGCGCGCTCGGGCTGGGTGGCGTCCAGCCACCAGAACGCCCGCGCCGCTGCCACGGTGCCGACCGGGAACGGCTCGGGGAAGCGATAGGGGATGCCGTGCAACCGCGCCACCCGATCCCAGTCGTGGCGGGAATAGATGCCCTTCATCGGCTGGTCGATCAGCCGCACGTTGCCCGACGCCTGGAACGCCGGGGTCAGCAGCATGGGATGCCAGCGGCAGGCGCGGCCGTGCCGCGCCGCCAGGGCATCCACCTGGGTGCTGGCGAAATAGCCGTAGGGCGACGAAAAGTCGAAATAGAAGTCGATGGCGGACATGGACGGGCTTCCCTGTTTGGGTTTTGCCCGCAGGTTACCAGGGCAGTTCGCGCCCGTCGAAATGGAAGAACTTGCCGCTGTCGTTAAGAGAAACTTTCTCTAGCACCGCGCGCATGCCGGCAATGGCCTCGGCCGGTTCCTGCGGCGCGTTGGGGCCGCCCATATCGGTGCGCACCCAGCCGGGCGACAGGGCGATGGCGGTGATGCCGCGCGCGGCGAGATCGAGCGCCAGGGTCTTCATGATCATGTTCACCGCCGCCTTCGAGGCGCGGTAGGCGTAGAAATTGCCCGAGGTGTTCTCGGCGATCGATCCCATCAGCGACGACACCGTGGCGATGATCTTGCGCCCGGTCATCTGGTCGGCGAAGGCTTCGGCCATCTTCAGCGGCGCCAGCGCATTGGTGCGCATCACCGCCATGAAACGATCGGGATCGACCGCGCCGAACGACTGGTCCTGGCCGTAGATGCCGGCATTGTTGAGCAGGATGTCCAGCTCCACCCCGGCCAGCGCGCCCTTGAGCCGCTGCACCGAGGCAGGGTCGGCGATGTCGGCGACATAGACCTCGGCACCAGCATCGGAGGCCGCCCGGCCCGACAGCGGATCGCGCACCGTCGCCAGCACCCGCCAGCCGGCGGCGGCATATTGGCGCGCGAATTCCAGACCCAGGCCGCGATTGGCGCCGGTAATCAGGATGGTGGGCATGGGCGGGCCTCCTTTGCAGGTTTGATGGACGCGCGCTTTTACTGCTTCAGCGCGGTCACCTGGATTTCGACCTTCATGGCCGCGTCCACAAGGCCGCAGACGATGGTGGTATTGGCCGGCTTGGCCTTCTTGAAGTACTTGCCCAGCACCGGCGCGATGGTACCGAAATAGGAGGCGTCGGTGACGTACATCATCACGCGCACCACGTCGTCCATGCTGGCGCCGGCCTGTTCCAGCGCGGCCTTGATGGTCAGCAGCGCCTGCTCGGCCTGCTCGACCTCGGACGCGGAAATCTTGCCGTCCTTGTAACCGGACGTGCCGGACACGAACACCCACGGGTCCTGCTGAACCGCACGAGAATAGCCGGCAACCTCCTCGAAGGGCGAGCCGGAGGAAATCAGACGACGGGTCATGAAACCATCCTTGCAACGAATGCGGCCGTGGCCCGCCGCCTGCGACAAAAAGCGCCACGGCGGTTGGTTCTATACGATTTGGCGGTTCGGGCAAGGGAAACAGAGTCAGTAAACTTTTCTGCCCGGCTGCGGGCGATCCTCGAACCAGCGCAGCCAGTGGCGCGGTACCGGGGCGGCGTGGCCGGCCACCAGCACCGCATGGCGGCGGTGGCACAGCAGATGGGGATCGGTGGCGGCGTCCGTGCGGGCGCCACGGCGGGCATGGGGCGTGGGAACACGCAGCGGTGCTGTCAACATGGCGGAACCTGCCGTCGTGCGGGGGCGATGGCGGGACTCTAGCGATGCCGCGGTGACGGCGGGATGAAGATTGAGCGACTCTTTACCGCGCGTTAACGACTGGCGAGGACGCGGTCGATGAAAGGCACACGGCCGTCGCGGCTGTCGACCTCCAGCACCCACAGATCGTAATCCACGTCGCGCGCCCGGGCGATCGAAGCCTCGGCGCGGGCGTCGTCCACCGGTTCGGGTCCGGTGGCTTTCAGCCAGCCCAGCCGGCCTTCGCCGTCGCGCGCCTGGGTGTAGATCTCGGCCTTGCCGTCGCCGCGATTGACCTTGACCAGGATGGTGCCGGCGTCCTCGTCGCCCTTGCGCACCACCATCACCGGAATGGACTCGATGTCACAGCGGCGGATGGCGGCATGGACGAACAGCTTGGCCTTCAGCTTGGGTTCCATCACGCGGCGTTCCCATCCGCTTGGGCATGGCCGGCCAGGCGCGCCTGTGCCGTCGCCATCAGGTCGTCCATCAGGTTGGGATAGGCGGCGGCAAATTTGGTGAAGTCGTGGGCGTCCAGGATCAGCAACTGGCAGCGGGTCAGCGCCCGCACGGTGGCGGTGCGCGGCCGCCGTTCCAGCAGCGCGATCTCGCCGAAGAAATCGCCCGGCTTCAGCACGAACGAGGCGCCGTTATAGCCGCGCACCTCGACCTGGCCGTTGACGATGAAATACATGGTTTCTCCCACATCGCCCTCACGCATCAGCACTTCGCCGCGCACCGCCCGGTAGATTTTCAGCAGCGAGGCGATCTCGGCGATCTGGCCGGCCTGCAGGCGGGTGAAGAACGGCACCTTGGCCACCAGATGCCAGGTCGAGACGAAGTTCTGCCGCCGCATTTCCTCGGTGAAGCCCGAGGCCAGGATCGACGCCGGCAGTGCGAACATGCACAGGCCCAAGATGGCGACGCCGCTGCCCAGCACCTTGCCCAGCACGGTAATCGGCACCACGTCGCCATAGCCCAAGGTGGCGAGCGTCACCACCGAATACCACATGGCCTGGGGTACGCTTGCGAACGCGGGATTGACCGTGCGTTCGACGAAATACAGCAGGGTCGAGGTGGAAACGATCAGCAGCACCATAATGAACAGCGCCGACATCAGCGGCCGCAATTCGGCCAGCACCACCGCGCCCAGGGTTTCCAGCGCCGGGGAATAGCGTGCCAGCTTAAGGAAACGCAGGATGCCGAACACGGTTTCGGCGTCGCGCGACATGCCGAACACCTCGCCCACCAGGAACGGCACCACCGCCAGGAAGTCGAAGATGCCGTAAGCGCTGGCGGCATAGCGCCACAGGGCGCTCCAGCCGGTTTCGCGGTCGAAGCGGCGCTGCCACGCCAGCACCAGCCGCAGAGCGTAATCGGCGGCAAGCAGCACCAGGGCGGCGTCGACGCCGCGTTCGCTCAGCGGCAGCCAATCGCCCCAAACGTCGGGCACGGTGTTGAGGATGGCGATGCCGGTGGACAGCAGGATGGCGGATATCAGCGCCAGGCGATAGATCACCGCGCGCCGGGGTGGAAACGGCCCCTCGACCACCAGCCCCTGAATCCAACTCACGGGTGTCACCACCGCACGCCCCCCCAAGCACGTTCGCTGCCTACTATAGCCTAGGCATCCCAATAGGGAACCGGCCCGAAGCGCTCGGCAAGGAAGTCGACGAAGGCGCGCACCTTGGCCGAGAGGTGGCGGCCGGTCGGCCACACCGCATGGATGCCCAGGCCGGCGCTTTCGTATTGCGGCAGCACCCGCACCAGGGTGCCGGCCCGCAGCGACGGGCCGGAAATGAAGGTGGGAACGGCGGCGATGCCGGAACCGGCCAGGCAGGCGGCCAGCAGGATGTCGCCGTTATTGGCCTTCAGCCGTGGATCGACCCGCACGCTTTCCTCGCCATCGGGGCCTTGGAAGCGCCATTCGTCGGCGGTGGAGACGTAGGAATAGGACAGCACGTCGTGACCGGCGATATCGGCCAGCGTCGCCGGACGGCCGCGCCGGTCCAGATAGGACGGCGCCGCCACGATCACTCGGCGCGCCGGCGCCAGCTTGCGCGCCACCAGCGACGAATCCGCCAGCCGGCCGATGCGCACCGCCACGTCGAATCCTTCGTCCAGCAGATCGACCAGCCGGTCGTTGAGCGACAGGTCGACGCTGACCTGGGGATAGCGGGCCAGGAAGTCGGGAATGGCGGCGGCCAGGTGCATGGTGCCGAAGGTCATCGGCCCGTTGATGCGGAGCGTCCCGCGCGGTTCCACCTGCAGCGCGCCGACGGCGCTTTCCGCCGCCTCGGCCTCGGCCACCACCCGGCGGCAATGCTCCAGGAAGCCGGCGCCGGCCTCGGTCAGGCTCATGCGGCGGGTGGTCCGCTGCAACAGCCGCGCCCCCAACCGGTCCTCCAGCGCCGACAGTTGCTTGGACACCGCCGATTTGGACAGCCGCAGGTCGCGGGCGGCGGCCGAGATGCCGCCGGCATCCACCACCCGGGCAAAGATGGCCATGCCGGCCAGCAATTCCATGGGGACTGTTTCTTTCATGGAAACAATCTTGTTCTTTTGGCGTGGATTGTCCAGCGCCTTCGCCGGCTCGATATTCCCCCTATGCCAATGCAACCGGAGGACATCGCCATGGCGCGTATCCTGATCCTGTACTACTCGACCTGGGGCCATATCGAAAGCATGGCCCAAGCCGCCGCCGAGGGCGTGCGCGAGGCCGGGGCCGAGGCCGTCGTCAAGCGCGTGCCCGAAACCATTCCCGCCGACGTGCTGACCGCCATCCACGCCAAGGCCGACCAGGGCGCGCCGGTGGCCGATCCCAACGAGCTGGCCGATTACGACGGCCTGCTGATCGGCACGCCGACCCGTTATGGCAACATGGCCGGGCAGATGCGCAACTTCCTCGACCAGACCGGCAAGCTGTGGCTGTCCAACGCCCTGGTGGGCAAGCCGGCCGGCGTGTTCACCAGCACCGGCAGCCAGCACGGCGGCCAGGAGACCACGCTGATCTCCACCATCGTCAACCTGATGCATTTCGGCATGGTGGTGGTCGGCCTGCCCTATACGGCCAAGCAGCAAACCGCCATGGACAAGATCACCGGCGGCAGCCCCTACGGCGCCACCACCATCGCCGGCGGCGACGGCTCGCGCCGGCCCAGCGCCGAGGAACTGGACATGGCCCGCTTCCAGGGCCGCCACCTGGCGCAAATCGCCCTCAAGCTCAAGGATTAGATCATGCTGGAACTGCGCCCCTTCGCCGCCCTCGGCACCTTCGACAACGACTGGCTGCACGCCCATTACCATTTCAGCTTCGCCGACTATTTCGACCCCGCCCGCATGGGCATCGACCATCTGCGGGTGTGGAACGACGACACCATCGCGCCGCACACCGGCTTTCCGCCGCACGGCCACCGCGACATGGAGATCGTCACCTATGTGCGCGAAGGCGCTGTCACCCACGAGGATTCGTTGGGCAATCACGGCCGCACCGAGGCCGGCCAGGTTCAGGTCATGAGTGCCGGCACCGGCATCCGTCACGCCGAATACAATCGCGAGGACGAGCCGACCACCCTGTTTCAGATCTGGATCCTGCCGCGCGCCCAAGGACTGGCGCCGCGCTGGGAGACCCGGCCGTTTCCGCGTGAACATGGCCGCCTGCAGGTGCTGGCCTCGGGCTTTGCTGCCGACGAAGCGCCGATGATCAACCAGGATGCCCGCGTGCTGGGCGCCACCCTGGATGCCGGCGACCGCGTCGAACGGCGGCTGGACGGGCGTTCGGCCTATCTGGTGGCGGCACGCGGCCGGCTGGACGTCAACGGTCTGGCGCTTGGCCCGCGCGACGGCGTAGTGGTGACCGGCGAGGAGGTTCTGAACATCACCGCCGGCGAGGAGGCGGAAATCGTTCTGGTTGAAATGGCCTGACATCCGCCACACGCAGGGCAGCCCCTTCCCTTTCGCCCATGGCCCGGTTTCGCCGACGGGACTATGATCGGAAGACAAAGAAGAAACCGTGGGGGAAGGGACCGCATGTCCATCATTCAATGGACCGAAGAGTTGAGCGTCGGCGTGCCGCGACTGGACGAGCATCACCAACGCCTGATCGAACTGACCAATCAACTGGGCGCGGCCATCGCCGCAGGTGACACCGAACGCACCACCGGTGCCGTGCTGGGCGAGTTGATCCGCTATGTCTATTACCATTTCGGCGAGGAAGAACGCCTGATGGAGGCCGCCGGCTATGCCGCGCTGCCGACCCATCGCCAGCACCACAAGGCCATGGCCGAGCATGTGCGCGGCCTCGAGGAACGCTTCGACCGCGATCCGTCCACGGTGCTGACCGCCGATCTGCACTCGTTCCTGGCCGAGTGGCTGATGAACCACATCCGCTCCGAGGATGCGCAATACCGCGCCGCCCTGTCGGCCGTGCTGGTGCAGGTGTAAGACAGTAGCTGTCATCGCTGTGAAAGGCCCCACTCCGGTGGGGCCTTTTTTCTTGGGTCGGTGCGACATTACTGCCGACCCTGCGGACGTTTCGTCCTGAAGTTCAGCGATGACACTTTTTCTTTTTCAGCGCGCGTGTAGAATCGCCGGCATGCCTATCCGCATCACCTTGGCCAGCGGGCCTGAAGCGGGCCGCGTCTACGAATTTCCCGATGCCCAGCCGGTGGTGGTGGTCGGGCGCCATCCGTCATGCGACGTGGTGTTCGACGCCGAGGCCACCCAGGTGTCGCGCTATCACTTGGCCTTCGAACGCAAGCTGGCGCGCTATCGCCTGGTGATGCAGGCCGACAATCCGGTGTGGATCGACGACGAGGAAGCGTTCGAGGGCGACGAGTTGCCGGCGGCGGCGTTGCTGGTGTTGGGGCGGCCGGACGGGCCGCGCCTGAAGGTCGAGACGGTCGAGGACGACGACCTGCCGCCGACGCAACGCTATGCCCGCCACGACAGCGCCGCCCGACTGGCCGCCACCGCCGCGCGGCGGGCGCGGCTGCTGCTGGCGGCACTGGCGGTGCTGCTGGTGGCCGGGGTGGCGGGATTGGGCTGGATGCGCCATGCCGACCGCCAGGACCTGACCGCGCTGCTGGCTGAATCCCGCGGCGGCGGCGGCGCCCAGGCCGAGGAACAACTGGCCGCCCGCCTGCGCGAGGCGCAGCGTTCGGTCTATCTGGTGCTGGCGCGCGACGCCCAGGGCGCCACGCCGTTCGGCACCGCTTTTGTCGCCGGCGACGGCGTGCTGGTGACCAGCGCCCATGTGGTCGAGCAATTCGCCGACATGGGCGACGGCTTGACGCTGCAGGTGCGCGCCGCCGGGGCGCCGGCACGCGACTTCAAGGTGACCGGCTTTACCATGCATCCCCATTACCGCCGCTTCGAGGACGCCTGGCGCGCCTATGGCCCGCTGGCGGCCGGGGCGGGCGGCACCAACCGGCCGATCATCGGCACTGGTGGCTACGACGTCGCGGTGCTGCGGGTGTCGCCCGCCGATGCCGCCCAATTGGGGCCGGCGCTGCCGCTGGCGCCCGATGCCGACCTGGTGGCGCTGGAGCCGGGCGACCCGGTCGGCTATGTCGGCTTTCCCATCGAAAGTGCGGCGGTGGGCGGCGTCAATCTGGACGATCCCGAAGCGCAGTTGCAGATCGGCCGGCTGACCGCGCTGACCGATTTCTTCCTGGTCAAAAGCGATTTGGCCGACCGCCAGTTGTTGCAGCATTCGCTGCCGGTGCAGGGTGGCGCGTCGGGGTCGCCATTGCTGGACCGCAGCGGCCAGGTCATCGGCGTGGTGTCGGGCGGCAATCTGGTCGAGATCAACCCCCAGGGCACCCGTGTCCCCACCGGCATCGGCGTCAACTTCGCCCAGCGCGCCGATCTGGTGCGCGAGGTGCTGTCGGGCGATGCCGCCGGCCACACCGCCGAGCGCGAGGCGTTGTGGCAGCGCCGGCTCAAACGCTACCAGAACGAGGTCGACGTCGCCCTGGCCGACTGGGTCGGCAGCCACGGCCTGACCACGGTACCGCCGGCCCTGGCCCAGGTCGATGGACGCATCGTCGAGGACGCCCATTACGACATGCCGGCCTTCGTCCATCCCTTCAGCGTGCCCAAGGCCGGCTGGTACCTGTTCCTCGCCACCTCGCGCGACCGCGAGAACATCGACATGATGCTGATCGAGGATACCGCCAAGGGTCCCAAGCTGGTCGGCCTGGACACCTCGCCCGACCATTACCCCGGCGTCGAATTCGCCGGCGAGGCCGGAAACGAGCTGCAAGTGGTCATTCCCGGTCCGGTGGGCACCGAGGTCCGGCTGCGGGTGTATGCCCTGCCGGCGGGGCGGAAATAACCTCGCGCAGGCGGCGCAGACCGAAATGGTCGCGCTGCAGCCCGTCGTGGCGGCCGGCGGGGCGCCAGCCCGGCGTGCCGGCGCTGTCCTCGCCCCAGTCGATCAGCACGGCGCCGGTCCTGCCCAACACCACATTGGCCGGGGTGACGTCGCCATGGGCCACACCGGCGGCATGCAGGGCGGCCAGGGCGTCGGCGATCTGATCCACCGTTGCGGCCGGCACGGCGCCCTGCCGCAGCGTGGTGGACAGCGTCTCCCCCGCGACCCAGGTGAACATGCGCCAACCGGCGCCCTGATCCAGCAGTGGCGCTACGCCGGCATGGTCGATCGCCGGCAGGGGCGGCGGCGCCTGATCCGCCGGCCACAGCTTCACCACCACCTTGCCGGTGCCGGCGCGCCAGCCCAGCCAGGTTTCGGGCGGGCCGAAGCGCAGCCGCTCGGCCAGCACGGCACCGCAGGGCGTGTCCGCGGGCAGGGCGTCCAGCGCCGCGCCGGCCGCCGGGTCGCTTTCCGCCTGCGCCAGCAGCCGGCGGGCGGTAGCACGGCGGCGATTATCCCCTAGGGTGTTGAGGGTATTGCTGCGCACAGGTGCATGCCTATACAATGGGCGTGTAACCGGGGTGTGCCTAGGTATTGTGCATTGGGGGCCAAAATGTCTGAGCCGGAACGCATCATCTCGTTGACCAAGGCGGTCTATGATGTCGCCAATGACAAGATCCAGGCCATCAAAAAGGTAACCGGCACCACCCGCATCCTGTCGCTGAACGCCCTGATCGAGGCGACGCGGGCGGGCGAGGCGGGCAAGGGCTTCGCCGTCGTCGCCAACGAGGTCAAGAACGTCTCGCACAACATCGACTCCATCACCCAGTCGCTGGAAAGCGATCTGTCCGGCACCATCCAGGATCTGATGGCGCTGGGCGAGACGCTGGTGCAGCAGGTGCGCGGCGCGCGGCTGGCCGATCTGGCGCTCCACATGATCGAGATTATCGACCGCAACCTCTATGAACGGTCGTGCGACGTGCGCTGGTGGGCGACGGATTCGGCGGTGGTCGACTGCCTGGCCCATCCCTCGCCGGAGCGTCTGGCCCATGCCAGCCGCCGGCTGGGGGTGATCCTGGAGTCCTATACCGTCTATCTGGACCTGTGGGTGGCCGACGCCTCGGGGCGGGTGGTCGCCAACGGCCTGCCCGGCCGCTATCCGCGCGCCGTCGGCAGCGACGTGTCGCAAGAGGGCTGGTTCAAATCCGCCATGGCCACCAGCAACGGCGGCGACTTCGCCATGGCCGACATTTCCGTCAATCCGGCGCTGGGCAACGCCATGGTCGCCACCTATGCCACTGCCATCCGCGAAGGCGGCGAGACGCAGGGGCGGCCGCTGGGCGTGCTCGGCATCTTTTTCGACTGGCAGCCGCAATCGGAATGCGTGGTCAAGGGCGTGCGCCTGAACGACATGGAAAAGGACCGCACCCGCTGTTTGCTGGTCGATCGCAATCACCGCGTGCTGGCGTCGTCGGATGGCGTCGGCGTGCTGACCGAAGTGGTGCCGCTGCGCGACACGCCGCCCATGGGGGCCTATGTGTCGCCGTCGGGCGAGGTCATCGGCTATGCCCTGACGCCGGGCTATGAAACCTATGCCGGCATGGGCTGGAAGGGCGTCATCGTTCAGGCGCAGATTCACGGCGAGGGCTGAGCGCTCTCGCAGATTGGCGGGGTGAGAGGTCTTCCTTGTCACCCGCGTCATCCCGGCCGTAGCGCAGCGGAGAGCCGGGATCCATGCCGGGAAACGGCACCATGGACCCCGGCTCGCGCAAGCGCGTCCGGGGTGACGCCTACCTTGATGAGTCCTTTGCCGCGATTCGGCAGGGAGTCTCTATTTACCTTGGGCTTCGGCGATCAGGTGCCGACAGTCCCGATCCTCGCCCAGGCCGGGTTCCAGGAAGGGGATCAGTGCCGCCAGCGGCGTCAGCAACACCCCCAATACCGCCGCCACCCCGCCGCGTGCCGCTTCGGTACCGGCATCCACCGCCACCTCGGGACTGCCAAGCCGGCCGGTCACATGAATGGGCGCCCGCGCCGATAACGGGCTGGGGTCCTTGGGGTGGGCTTCAAACTGCAAATTCAGCCCCTCCTGCCCCAGGTCGATGGCGCCCTGGCCGACGATCACCGCGTCGGTGGTGTCCAGCACCAGGGCGCGGGTGTTGGCGGTGCCGCCGGTCAGGTCGAGGTCGGCGACCAGGCAGCGCACCGCCATCGGCCGGTCCTCGCTCAGCACCAATCCCAGCGCCTTGGCGATGTCCAGCCCCGCCGCCTCGACCAGCAACGCGCTGAGCGAGCCGCCCGCCATCAGCAAGGTGATCCGGCCATCGGCGTTGCCCAGCACCTCGGCAGTGCTGCGGCCCTGGCCGTGCAACGCCACCCGTCCCGCCAGGGTGCCGGCGGTCTGCGGCGCGAAGCGGGTGCCGGCGAAAAAGCGGTGCAGGTCCATGCGCCGCACCTCCATGTCGAGGCGGGCGCGCGGCACTTGGCGGCTGCCGTCCAGATCCACTGTGCCGGCGAAACTGCCCTGGGCGATGACGAAGGCCAGCGGTTCCAGCCGGGCGTGGCCGCCCTCGATGCGTAAGGTTGCCTCCAGCCGGTCGATGGGCAGGCCGGGGGCCTCGACCCGCTTGCCGGTGAAGCGCAGGTCCACGTCCATGGCGCGCAGCTTGTCCAGGTTCAACGGTTGGTCGGGCAGCACGCGGCCGGGTTCACGGGTGGTGTCGGGCTGGCCCGGCGTGCCGCCGATGAAGCCGGCCAGATCGGCCAGCGCCAGCCGCTGCGACACCAGATTGGCGCGCAACAACGGTTGCTCGCCGCCGGCCACCACGGTCAGGCCGCCCGACAGGTCGCTGTCGCCGACGCGGCCGCGAAACTCGCGGAAGGTCCAGGTGTCGCCCTGCCGGCTCAGCCGGCCGTCGATGGCATAGGGGCGGGTGGGGGGCACCGGGATGCCGAAGATGGGGAAGATGGCGGCCAGATCGGGGCCGGACAGCGCCATCTCCACATCGACGCCTTCAAGGTCCAGCGGCTCGGCGATGGTGCCGTCCACGCTGGCGAAGGTGTCGCCGATGCGGGCCTGGGCGTGCAGCGGATAGGGCTTGCGGCTGTCGCGCAGGGTCAGCAGCGAGCCGGCCTCGATGCTGATTTCCGCCGGCATGTCCTTGAAGCTGCCGCGCCCGCTCAGCCGTACCCTTTCATGCGCCGGATCGCCGCCGGTGGCGGTGGCGATGCGCGAGTCGATGGCGATGCCGGCCTGGGCGTCGCGATAGCCCAAATGGCCGTCCTCGATCGCCAGGGCGTCGATGATGGGAAAGGTGGTGCGCTGTTCCGGCACCGCCGCCTTGGCCGCCGCAGCAGCGCGCGGATTGTCGCCGAAGTGCCAGTTCGCCTCGCCGGCCGCGCTCTTTTCCAGGACGATGTCGGGCTGGCTCAGTCGCAGCGACGGCAGTTCGACGCGGCCGGCCAGCAACGGCCACAGCCGGATTTCCACGTCGATGGCGGCGAAGCGGGCCATGTCGGGGCGGCTGGCCCAGCGCGGGTTGCCGACGCGCACGCCTTCGGCATGGATGGCGACGACCCGGCCCCAATGGATGCTCAGTGGCCCCTCGATGGCGACGCCGCGCCCCAGGGCGTCGCCGGCATGGCGGCCGATGGGGGCGCGCAGGTGGTTTCCATCGAAGACGAACACCAGGAACAGCGCGGCCAGCACCAGCAAGGCCGCCACGCCGCCCAACATCCAGCCGACAATGCGCAAAGCCGCTGCCGCCATTCCCAGGTCCCTCGGAACCCTATATGGGCGATGGCGGGGGCGCGGTGACGGGCGCTACGCCGTTTGCGCCGCCTCGGCGATTTGGTGGGGCAAACGATCCAGGCCGATGGCCTCGACCACCGCGCGCAACTCCTGGCGGGCGGCGACGTGGCTCATGCTCATTTCGAAGCCCAGAATTTTGTGGCGCAGGTCCAGCAGCGTCAGCCCCTCAAGGAACAGCGAGCGATAGATGACGCGCTCGCCCAGGCCCGGCACGACGCGGAAGCCGACCCGCTTGGCCAGCTCTGCCAGCAGCTTTTCCATGGTCTGCTTGTTGCGCGCATCCAGATGGGCCAGGCGGTTGCGCAGCACGATCCATTCGACCACCGCCTTCTCGCCGCGCATGGCACGGGTCTTCTTGGTTTCCCACACCATTTCCGCATAGTGGCTGGGGCGGGCGACGCGCATGGTCTGCGGATCGACACGCGCCAGCACGTCCAGGTCCACCAGGGAATCGTTCAGCGGCGTGATCAGGGTGTCGGCGAAGGAATGGCCCAGCCGTGACAGGTAATGGTCCGAGCCGGGGGTGTCGATCACCACCACGTCGTGGGTGGCGCCGTGGCGTTCGATGGTCTCCAGCAGGCGGGCCTCGTCGGCGGCCTGATCGCCCGAGGGCGGCACCGCCACGTGGTCGGGGCAGGCCAGCCCCAATTCGTCGAAATCCTTGCGCGCCCGGCGGTTCTGGATATAGCGGGTCAGCGTCGCCTGGCGGGCGTCGATGTCGATGGACCCCACCGACAACCCCTGGCCCAACAGGCTGACGATCAGGTGCATGGACAGGGTGGATTTGCCGGTGCCGCCTTTTTCGTTGCCGACAACGATCATCCGCGCGCGCTTGCTGGTCATGCTTCCCCCTTATCATTGCCGCCGCTCGGTGCCGATCGGCGATGCCCCTCAAGCGGCGGGCGGGCCACCTCCGTGGCCCTTGCCTCCCGCGGCATAAGCCGCGCGGCGCCTTGCGCCTAGCCATGTTCCGCCGAATTCGCCTCGTCGGGACATGGCATAACCCACACCGCCGCGTCATGGAAGGCGCCGCCGCCGGCCGGCGCCACCGGTGTGCTGCCGATCAGGCGGTTGATGCCGATGCCTTCGACGAAATCCTCGTTGGCCCAGATGCCTTCCACCGCCACCACGCCGCGGGCGATGCCGTCGGTCACCCGCGCATGCACCACCACCGAGCCGCGCCGGTTGCCCAGCCGCACCGGATCGTCGGTGGCGATGCCCAGGGCGGCGGCGTCCTCGGGGTGCACCAGCACGGTGGGGCGCCCGGCCTGGGCGCGCGAGGTCGGGGTGTCGCCGAAGGTCGAATTGAGGAAATGGCGCGACGGCGGCGTAATCAGGCGGAACGGTGTCTCGGTCGTCGCCACCTCGATCGAGGCCCAGTAATCGGGCAGCGCCGGCATGTCGTCGCGGCCCCAATCGGGGGCGAAGCGGAAGCGTCCGCCATGGCCGAAGCCGTCCAGGCAATGGGCCTGTTCGAACGGCAGCGCGCAATCCAGCCAGCGCTGGGCATGCAACTCCTCGGCGCCGGGCAGGTTGGACGCCCGCAGCGTCGCGTCCACCATCTGCCAGTCGTCCAGGGCGAAGCTGGCATGGTCGGCGCCCAGCCGGCGCGCCAGTTCGGCCACCACCCAATGGTTCGAGCGCGCCTCGCCCACCGGATCGATCACCGGCTTGGCCGCCTGCAGGAAGGTGTGGCCGTACGAGGTGTAAAGGTCGGCGTGTTCCAGAAAGGTGGTCGCCGGCAGCACGATGTCGGCGAACTTCGCCGTGGTGGTCATGGTCTGCTCGTGCACCGCCAGGAACAAATCCTCGCGCGCCAGACCGCGCCACACCAGATCGGTTTCGGGCGCCACCGTGGCCGGGTTGCAGCTTTGTACCAGCATGGCGGTGACCGCCGGGCCATTCTTCAGCGCCGCCGGGTCGCCGGTCAGGATCGGGCCGATCTGGCACATGTCGAGGACGCGGGCGGTGCTGGGCACGTCCAGCGCCTCAACCAGATCCAGCGACACCGCGAACGAGCCGGACAGGCTGTAGCTGGCGCCGCCGCCGCGATGGCGCCAGGCGCCGGTGATCGCCGGCAGGCAACTGACCGCGTGCACGTTGACGGCGCCGTTGCGCGATCGGCTCATGCCATAGCCGATGCGGAGGAAGCTGTTCTTGGTACTGCCGTACAGCGTGGCGAAAGACTCGATCTCGGCCACCGACAGGCCGGTGATGGCGGCGGCCCAGGCGGGACCGCGCGTCGCCACATGGGCTTCCAGTCGATCGGCATCCTGGGTATAGCGCGCCATGTAGTCGCGGTCGGCATGGCCGTCGCGCAACAGCACATGCATCACCGCGCAGGCCAGGGCGCCGTCGGTGCCGGGCTTCAGCATCAGATGCTGGTCGGCCTTTTCGGCGGTGGGGGTGCGATAGGGGTCGACCACCACCAGCTTGGCGCCGCGCTGCTTGCGCGCCTTGGCGATCAGCCCCATCAACTGCACCTGGGTGGCGGCGGGGTTGCCGCCCCACACCACGATCAGGTCGGACTCGGGAATTTCGCGCGGGTCGACGCCGCGCTTCTTGCCCACCCCGGCCTGCCAGCCGGCAGCGGCGATGGCGACGCAGATGGTCTTGGCCTGCTCGGAATAGCCCAGGGCGCGGCGCAGCCGGTTGGTGGCGCCGCGCTGCACCAGGCCCATGGTGCCGGCATAGAAATAGGGCCACACCGTTTCCGGCCCCAGCCGCGCGGCGGCGGCGCTGAAGGCGTCGGCGATGGTGTCCAGCGCCTCGTCCCAGCCGATGGGCTGAAAAACGCCCGATCCCTTGGCGCCCGCGCGTTTAAGCGGGGTCAGGATGCGGTCGGGATGGTGAACGCGCTCGGCATAACGGGCGACCTTGGCGCAGATGACGCCGTCGGTGTAGGGCATGGCGGCGCCGCGCAGGCGGCCGATGGTGCCGTCGGCATGGCGCTCGACCTCCACCGGACAGGCCGACGGGCAATCATGCGGGCAGACGGAAGCAGCGATGGTTGTAGTCATGCCCGGCACTGTACTTGGGACGACGGGCATCGGGCAACTTCCGCAAGGTGGGGGCGGGTGTTATGCTGCCGCCCAATTCGCAGGGGTAAGGCCAAGGGGACAACGCTTGACGGCAACGATGGACGAACGGCTTGACTGCGTGGTCATCGGTGCCGGCGTGGTCGGCCTGGCCGCCGCCCGCGCCCTGGCGCTGGCCGGGCGCGAGGTGGTGGTGCTGGAAGCCGGCGACGCCATCGGCGGCGGCATCTCGTCGCGCAATTCCGAGGTCATCCATGCCGGCATGTACTACCCCGCCGGCAGCCTGAAGGCGCGGCTGTGCGTGGCCGGCAACAAGATGCTGCGCCAGTTCGCCGCCCTGCACGGCGTGCCGTTCCGGATGCCCGGCAAGCTGATCGTCGCCACCGACGACGCCGAGGCCGCCCAACTGGCATCCATCCTGGAACGCGGCCTCGCCAACGGGGTCGAGGCGCTGCGCGCCATCCCCGCCGCCGAGGCCCGCGCGCTGGAGCCGGCGCTGAATTGCTCCGCCGCCCTGTTCTCGGCGTCCACCGGCATCATCGACACCCATTCCCTGATGCTGGCCCTGCTGGGCGAGGCCGAGGAAAACGGCGCCGTCGTCGCCTTCCGCTCGCCGGTCACCGGCGGCCGTGCCGTCGATGGCGGCGTCGTGCTTGAGGTCGGTGGCGCCGAGCCGTCGCGCTTTTTCGCCCGCACCGTCGTCATCGCCGCCGGCCTGTCGTGTTGCCCGGTGGCCCGCTCGTTGGGGCTTCCCGGCGTGCCCGCCGATTACCTGTGCAAGGGCAATTACTTCACCCTGGCCGGCCGCATGCCGTTCCGCCATCTGGTCTATCCGGTGCCGGTGGCGGCGGGTCTGGGCGTGCACTACACCCTGGATTTGGCCGGGCGCGGCCGCTTCGGTCCCGACGTGGAATGGGTCGAGCGCGAGGATTACGTCGTCGACCCGGCCCGCGCCCAATCGTTTTACGGCGCCATCCGCCGCTATTGGCCCGATCTGCCCGACGGCGCGCTGGAACCGGCCTATGCCGGCATCCGCCCCAAGATCCAGGGACCCGGCGATCCCGCCCGCGATTTCGTGGTGCAGGGGCCGTGTGACCACGGCGTACCCGGCGTGGTCGCCCTGTATGGTATCGAATCGCCGGGCTTGACCTCGTGTCTGGCGCTGGCCGAGCTGGTGCGGGAGCTGGCCGCATGAAAATCCTGTCCCTCGCCTGCGCCCTGATGCTGGCCGCCTTGCCCGCCATCGCGCTGGAAAAGCCGCGCGACTGGCGCCCGCCGGCGCCCGAGACCGTGCCCAATTTCCGCGAGGAATGGCGCAACGTCGTCATCGAGCTGGCGTCCTACGCCAAGACGCGCAAGCCCGGCTTCGTCGTGCTGGTGCGCGGCGGCAGCGAGCTGTTCGTCAAGGGCGAGCGCGAGGTCGAGTGGGACGAGGTGCGCGACCCCGACGGCAAGACCTTCGAAAAGCGCCTGCCGCTGCGCAGCGTGTTCCGCCCCTACGTCAAGGTGCTGGACGGCATGGTGGTGGACGGCCTCTATTGCGGCGACGACGCCTTCGGCCAGCCGCTGGACAAGACGGTCAAGGATCGTTTGGCGCTGGACGCCAAGCTGAGCGAGGAAAAGGCCCAGGGTATCCAGCGTCCGCCGGTGCCGCAGCAATTCGGCCCGTTCAGCATCGACCCCAAGGAAGAACTGCGCAAGGCGGCCGAGGTCAAGCGCGTCGCCGAGCGGCTGGAGCGCCAACGCCGTCTGGTCTATGCGGTCGATGCGCTGCGCAGCCAGGGCCGGACCATCCTGTCCATCGAGAATTGCAGGAACCAGAAAGAGGTCGATGCCGCCTACAAGGCGGCCGAGCGCGACCGCGTGCTGAGCTATGCCGCCGTCAACGACGAAGACCTGACCCACCTGCAGCGCGGCCATCCGCGCAACGAGAACGCCCAGCCCGTCATCACCGTCACCGGCGCCCGCAACTGGATGCCGCTGCTGCGCGCCGACCGCTTCGGCAACAAGGCGGAATGGCTGATGGCGATGGAGCGCACCAACCACGACGCCATGCTGATCGACGTCACCCATCGCGGCGCCGACCCGCTGACCAAGGACGAGGTCAAGCGCCTGCGCTTCAAGGAACTGGGCGCGCCTCGGCTGATGCTGGCGGTGCTGCCGGTGGGCAGGGCCTATGACTGGCGCTGGTACTGGCAAAAGGGCTGGGGCGCCGGTAATCCGTCCTTCCTGTTCGCCCCCGACACCGACGACCCCGGCAGCTTCATCACCGCCGTGTCCGATCCGCAATGGAAGGAGATGCTGGGCAAATACCTGGTCGGCATCATGGACCTGGGATTCGACGGCGTGGTGCTGGACGACCTCGACACCTATCTGTGGTTCGAGGAACTGATGCCGCTGGGTGGCTGACCATGCTGAAAGCCGCCAAAAGCTATGAGGAAGCCTGCCGCACCTTTCGCTGGCGCATTCCCGAGCGTTACAACATCGCCTTCGACGTGTGCGACCGCCAGACCATGGCCGGCGCCGACGGCCATCGCACCGCGCTGATCGTCGAGGCGGCGGACGGCACCGCCGAGCGCTACACCTTCCACATGCTGCGCCTGCTGTCGAACCGCCTGGCCAACGTGCTGACGCGGTCCGGCGTGCTGCCGGGCGACCGCGTGCTGTTGTCGTTCCCGCCCTCGGCCGAGGCGGCGGTGGCGGTGCTGGCGGTGCTCAAGCTGGGTGCGGTGGCGGTGCCCATGCCCACCACCCTGGGCGAGCTTCCGCTGGCCTGGCGGCTGGCCGATTCCGGGGCCGCCGCCGCCATCGTCTCGCCCGACATGGCGCCGCGCCTGCTGGCGGTGCGCGAGGCGGCGCCGCTGCTGTCGGCCATCCTGGTGTCCGACAGCGCCCCGGCCGGCTGCGTCGAGATGTGGAGCGCCATGGAAGAGGCGTCGGACATCTTCGCGCCGCTGGTCACCGCCGCCGAGGACGCCGCGCTGCTGTTCTATCCCGAACATGCCTGCGGCAAGCCGGCCGGCGCCCTGCATGCCCACCGCGCGTTGCCGGGCAACCTGCCGCCGGTCGAGCTGGCGTTGGGCTTCTTTCCGCAATCGGGCGACATCTTCTGGACCTCGGCCGAGTGGATGAGCTTCGAGGGGATGATGTGGGCGCTGTTGCCGGCATGGCACCACGGCGTGCCGGTGGTGGCTGGGCCGCAAGGCGCCAGCCCCGAGCAGCAACTGGCGCTGATGGGCCGTCACGGCGTGCGGGCCTTCTATGCGCCGTCCAGCCATCTGCGCCAATTGGCCGAAGCGGCGCAGGCTGCCCCGCATCCGATCCCGCGCGCCGTCGCCACCGGCCCGGCGCCGGTGGATGCCGTGTTGCACGAGGTGGCCGCCCGCGTCTTCGGCGTCGCCGCCCATGAAATCTGGGGCGTGCCCGAGACCGGGGCGGTCGCCGCCAACAACGCCGCCCTGATGGAACAGCGCCCGCCGTCGCCCGGCCGTGCCGCCCCCGGCGTCACCGTCGAGGCGGTGGACGGCGGCGGCCGACCCATCCGCGCCGGCGAACGCGGCATGCTGGCGTTGGCCCCCGGCGCGCCCGGCGCCTACCTCGCCCACTGGAACGCCTCCGATCCGCGGCGCTCGCGCCTGCCCTCGGGCTGGCTGATGACCGGCCAGGTCGGCAGCCGCGACCTGGACGGCTATCTGTGGCCTGATCCGGTTCCACTCGAGGCCGGGCAGATCATGGTCGACGGCATGCCGGTGGCGCTGAACGAGGTTCAGTCGGCCCTGGCCTGGCATCCCAAGGTGGTGGCGGCGGCGGTCGTGGCGGCGAAGGATGGCCAGATGAAGGCCTTCGTGGTGGTTGCGGCCGGGGCCGTTGCCGACGTGGCGTTGGCGCGCGAACTCCAGGCGTTTGTCGCCGGTCGCCGTGCCGCCCACGAAGTCCCGCGCCGCATCGAGTTCGTCGACGCGCTGCCCCGCGATGGGCAAGGCGAGGTGGTTGCCGAAGACCTGCTGAACCGCCCCATGCGGCTGGACGGCCCCTCGAAAGAGGACCGGTTGCTGTTTCGGGGGCGCTGACCGCTATTCATAACGGCGGTCAAAGGGTACAGTCCCTTTGTGGATGGGAACTTGAATTCCAGTTGGTGGGGGGACCGATGTCGAAGGAATCCGGGGAAACCACGTTGTCCGTCGCCGAAGTGCAAGCGCTTCTGCTGAGCCAGGCCGCAATTGCCTTGGGCGATGTGATCGACAGTCCAGAGCGTTCGCTGCACGCTCTGGCGGCGGCGTTGGATCGCAACGCCCATGTTTGGGTGTCGCTGAAGGCGATTCTGTCGCTGGACGGCTGTTCGCTGTCTTCCGACGTTCGGGCGAATATCGGGCGTCTGGCGGATTACGTCCTGGTGCGGACCAACCAGGGTGCCGAGAACGTGGGCGAGGAAACCGTCCGCACCTTCATCAACATCAATCTTCAGATTGCCGAGGGCTTGCTGGAAGGCATCAAAGCCCAGTAAGCCGACGGTGCTGTTGCGAAAGGACGCATTGATGGATCTGGAAAGCGAACTCAAGCGAGGCATCGCCCTTCACGATGCCGGCCAATTGGGCGATGCCGCCAGATGCTATCAGGCCATTCTGGACCAGGACCCCGGCAATGTGGACGCGCTCAACCTGATGAGCGCGTTGGCCAATCTTGCGGGCGAGGCGGCGTTTGCCGCCGATCTGGCGCGGCAGGCCATCGCCGGGGATGACAGCTACTTCGCTCCTTACCTCGCGCTCGGCAACGCGCTTCAGAACCTGGGCGATATCGATGGCGCGGTCGAGGCGTTTCGTCACGCGATCCGCCTCAACGACGCCTCGGCCGAGAGCTATTGCAACCTGGCTAGCGCGCTGAACGCCTGCAATCGCTTCGATGAAGCCGTTGATGCCGCGGTGCAGGCCTTGGTTCTCAAGCCGGACTTCCCCGAGGCGCACAACAACTTCGGCAACGCGCTGTTGGGGCAGGGCAACACCGAAGATGCGGTGGAATGTTACGAAAAAAGCCTGGCGCTCAATCCCGATTTCGCCGAGGCCTGGCAAAATCTGGGAAACGCGCACCTGCGTGCCGGCGACGCCGAGGCGGCGCTGGGGGCCTTCGCGCGGGCCTTGCAGTTGGAGGAGACGGCCGAGCGTTTCCACAACCTCGGCAACGCGTTCCTCGCTTTGGCTCAATTCGAGCCGGCGGCACGCTGCTTCGCCCAGGCCATCGAGTCCGATCCCGGCTTGCATGATGCGTGGATGAATCTTTCGGTGGCGCTGAAGGGGCTGGGCCAACTGGCCGATGCCGAGGCGGTTCAGCGCGACGCTGTGCAATTGCGCCCCGAGGACGCCGAGGCCCATTTCAACCTGGCGGTCCTGCTGCTTCAGCAGGGCAAATACGCCGAGGGATGGGCCGAATACGAATGGCGCTGGCAGTTGCCCGAATTCCAGCAATTGCTGCGCGACTTTCCGCAGCCGCGCTGGGACGGCGGCCGCTTCGACGGCCGCACGTTGCTGGTGACGGCCGAGCAGGGCTATGGCGATGCCCTGGAATTCTGCCGTTTCGTCCCGCTGGTGGCGGCGCTGGGTGGCCGTGTGGTGCTGGAATGCCGTCCCGGGTTGGAGCGGCTGCTGCAAACCCTGGCGGAGGGTGTCGAGGTGGTGGCGCTGGGGGCGCCGCTGCCGGATTTCGATCTGCACGCGCCGCTGATGAGTTTGCCGGGGCTGCTTGGGGTCACCTTGGAAAACCTGCCCGCCGCCGTGCCTTATCTTGCCGTGCCGGCGGGCAGCCGCGGGTTCCCCGCGCTGGCCGAACCCGCCAAGCTGAAAGTGGGCCTCGCCTGGGCCGGCAAGGCCACGCGGCAGGACAACGCGTTTCGCTCCTGCACTCTGGACGACCTTGCCCCGCTGCTGGACGAAGCCGGGGCGGAGTTCTTTTCATTGCAGGTCGGACCGGCAGGGGGGCTGGGCCGCTGGCAGGGGCGGGGCAACCTGCATGACTTGGCTCCGGACCTGAGCGACTTCGTCGATACCGCCGCCGCCATCGCCCAAATGGATCTGGTCATCACCGTCGATACCAGCGTTGCCCATCTGGCCGGCGCCCTGGCCAAGCCGGTGTGGGTGCTGTTGTCGCGGCCCAGCAACGGTTTCCTGTGGATGGACGGTCGCAGCGATTCGCCCTGGTATCCCTCGGTCCGGCTGTTCCGCCAGACGGTGCCGGGCGATTGGGTGGGCACGTTGTCCGAGGTGAAAGCCGAGCTGGCGCGGCTGGTCCGTTGCCCCCTGTGGGTTTCAAATCCCTGCTGAAGAAACGCCTCTTTACAATTTATTCACACCCTTCAATTATTGATAATTAGCGGCGAGGTTTGGCAGCAATGCCGAGCCGCGCCAATGGAAAGTGGGGGGCGCACCGCCAGAGCGTAAAACGCCGGTGGCGGGGATTGGGCGCACATCCAGAAGGGGCCTGTGTCATGGCTGAGAATGTTACGCTATCCGCGTCCATGCGTTCCAATCTGCTGACGCTGCAGAAAACCGGTGATCTGGTCAATCGCACCAATGCGCGCTTGTCGTCCGGAATGAAGGTTTCTTCCGCTATCGACGATGCGGTGGCGTACTTCCAGGCCAAGGGGTTGGCCGACCGCGCCAGCGATCTGGGGTCGCGTAAGGACGGTATCGACCAAGGCATCTCGTCGCTGAAATCGGCTATCACTGGTCTTGAGGGCGTCGAAAAGATCCTCACTCAGATGAAGGGTGTGGCGCTGAGCGGAAAATCCGCAACGGCCGCCGAGCGAAAGGACCTGCAGTCGCAGTTCGCCACCCTGGCCCAGCAGCTCAATAATCTGGTGAATGACACGTCTTACCAGGGACTCAATCTGCTCAGCAGCAGCACCGCCAAGCTGAAGGTCGAGTTCTCGGAAAAGTCCTCGGCCTATATGAACATCAATGGCGTGGATATTCAGACCTCGTCTCTGGCCGGGTTGAAGAAGCAGGCATCGATTCTCGCCACGGCGCTGGGTTCCGGCAAGTGGAGCACGATCGGCGGCACTTCCGCCTCCGCTCCTAAGGTCAGTATGTTCGATAGCGTGGCCAAGGCGCTCGACAGCGCTGTCGCCAAGGTTCGCTCGAACACCAAGATGCTGGGTACCAACGTCGCCATCCTGCAGACCCGGCTGGACTTCACCAAGAGCTATGTGAACAATCTGCAGGAGGGGTCGGGCAAGCTGACCTTGGCCGATTTGAACGAGGAAGGCGCCAATCTGGTGTCGCTGCAAACCCGTCAGCAACTGGGCATCCAAGCGCTGTCCTTTGCTGGGCAGCAGGAGCAAGGCGTGCTGTCACTGTTCAAATAGCCCCCGGGGCCTCGCTTTTCGCGCCAAGGCGGCCGAACGTCAGTTCGGCCGCCTTGGCCGTTTCAGGGGGCAAATAAGGCTTGCGGATCATCCTCGAAAGAGGTATGTTTCAAACGTGCGCAGAACTCTACTTCGCTGCGGAATGGGCAAAATGCCCGACCTTGCGAAGGCAGCGCACCCCTCGAGACCGAATGCGCAGGCAAAATGCCTTGCCGGCCGAGTGGTTAACATAGGTTATCCAGAAAGGATACGATCATGGCTGATACTGTCACTCTCTCCTCCTCCGTTCGCTCCAACCTGCTGACGCTGCAAAACACTGGCTCGCTGGTCAATCGTACCAACAGCCGTCTGTCGAGCGGTCAGAAGGTCGCTTCCGCTATCGACGATGCGGTCGCGTACTTCCAGGCCAAGGGCCTTTCGGATCGCGCGGGCGACTTGACCTCCCGCAAGGATGGCATTGATCAGGGTATCTCCTCGCTGAAGTCGGCCGTGACCGGTCTGGAAAACGTCGAGAAGATTCTGGTGCAAATGAAGGGCGTGGTGCTCAGCGCCAAGTCGGCGACTGCTGCCGACAAGGCTGATCTGGCCACGCAGTTCACCACCCTGGCCAAGCAGTTGAACAACCTGGTGAACGACACCTCCTATCAGGGTCTGAACCTGGTCAATTCGACCTCTGCCAATCTCAAGGTGGAATTCTCCGACAAGTCCAACGCCAACCTCAAGGTCAACGGCGTCAATGTCCAGACCTCTGGTTTGGCCGGCCTGTCGAAGAAGGCTTCCGCCCTGGTCACCGGCTTGGCCGGCGCCGGCTGGAGCACCATCGCCAGCACCTCGGCTGGCTCGCCCAAGGTGTCGAAGTTCGATACCGTCATCAAGGCCCTCGATAGCGCCATCACCAAGGTGCGTTCGAACACCAAGGCCCTGGGTACCAACGTGGCCCTGCTCCAGACCCGTCTGGACTTCACCAAGAGCTACGTGAACAACCTGACCGAAGGTTCGGGCAAGCTGACCCTGGCCGACCTCAACGAGGAAGGCGCCAACCTGGTTTCGCTGCAGACCCGTCAGCAGCTGGGCATCCAGGCGCTGTCCTTCGCCGGTCAGCAGGAACAGGGCGTGCTGTCGCTCTTCCGCTAAAACTAGCGGCCTAGGTTACGTCGGGGCGGCTGGAGGAAACTCCCGCCGCCCCTTCTTTTTTAGTGCCCGGAAATCGTGATTCCTGGAACGGCTTCACCTTGCGTTAACCGTGCTCCGCTAATCCTTAAAGGTCTTGGAGACTCGGTTTTTAGGTTGGTCTGGGAGAATACGGATGAGCTACCCCAACAGCCGCGGCGGCTATAGCAACGCCCCCGTGCCGGGCAATCCCCGCCAAAGCGAAGCCTGGGCGTTGACCGAAGCGGCCCGTCGTATCTCCGAGGCCAAGGAACGCCACGGTGCTGGGGCGGAATTCCTTGCTGCGATCCGGCTGAATTGGCGGCTGTGGACGATTTTTCAGGCCGAGTTGAGTTCGGCAGAATCCCAGGTCCCGGATGAAATTCGCGGCAATATGCTGTCCTTGTGCAACTTCGTCGACAAAGTCACGGTGGATATCATCGCCGAGCCGACGGTGGACAAAGCCAACATTCTGATCACCATCAATCGCCACATCGCGGCAGGCTTGTTCACCACGCCCACCGGCGATGCGTCGTCGCCTCCCTCCGACATGCCGCCATCCTCGGGGCTGAGTGGAATTTCCGCCTGACCGGCGGCCCAATGGAGCAAAACATGGCCAAACCCGATATTGCCGTGCCTGGCGATGATGTGCTGGCCGTGGTGGCCCGCCTGCTCGCCCATGGCGATGCCCCTGCCGCGCTTGCGGCGGCAGAGCGAGAGTTTTCCGAGAATCCCACGGCCGGCGCCGTGTGCGCCATGGCGGTGATCGCCTTCCAGCAGGGTGATCTGGCCTCGGCCATCAGGCTTTTGGAACCCTTGGCCGAAGGCGTGCAGGGCGATTCGGATATCCCCGAGGCATTGGCGGTGCTCAATTGTCTGGTGGGGCGGGTCAGCGAGGCGCTGTTCTATGGCAAGCTGGCCACCGTCGTTCAGCCCGACCAATTGCTGCTGCCGCTGTTCGGCCCGAAACTCCCCCGCTACGTCGACGCCTTCCTGAAGATCGAACACAAGCCCTTACTGGGGAAATCGCGCGAGGCGTTCAATAACGGCCTGTTTTCTGAGGCGGTCCATGCCGTCGAACAGCATCTTCAGTTGTTTCGCGACGACGTTGAGGCGCTGGACCATTATGCCCAATGCCTGATGGCGACTGGCGAAAATCGCCAAGCCGTGGGCACGCTGCGCAGCGTGCTGACCCTGGCGGGGCCTTCGGCCACCTTGTACAGCCGCCTTGGGCAGGCCTTGGTGGCATTGGGGGCGTTCGACCAGGGCATGGCCTGCCATCATCAGGCGGTGGCGCGCGCGCCTAACGCAGCGGTGCTATGGGCGGCCATGGTGCACGATTGGAATTATTTCCCCTGGGGAACCTGCCGGGCCATCGACAATGCCATCGCCGGTTTGGTTGCCGCCGTCACCGCCGCCGGCCCCAAGGTTGCCCGGAAGGCGCCCGAGGTGAGGTCGAAGCCACATCTGGTTGTCGGCTTTCTGTGCAATGCCCCGCGAACCCCTGAACAGCGTAGCGTGATCGCGGATGTCGCCCGGGGGTTCGACCGCTCGCGCGTGAGGGTGGTCGGTTTCGGCCCTGGCGAACTGAGCGAGGGCGTGAACAATCTTTATCGCGGCAGCTTCGATGTTTGGCGCAACACCAACAAGATCGACGAGTTGACTCTCGCCCAAATGGTCCGTGGCGAGGGAATCGACGTTCTGATCGATGCCGATGGCTTGGCCGCGCGCGAGCGCCACTCGTTGCTGTTGCGCAATTCGGCGCCATTGCAGTATTCATGGCTCAACTGCCCCGTGCATGTCGGGTTGCCGGGTAGTCATGGGCACCTTGCTGGTCAGCCGGGCCTCGGTCATGTCGGCCTGTTGCCGCTTCATTCCGCTCCTCAAGGGCCGGTGGCACTGCCGGCCGCCGCTGCCGGCGGAGCGATCGCCCTTGGCGCCGACGTCTCGTTGGCCGAGTTGAATGCCGAGGTGGTGCGGGTGTGGGCCGCCATCCTGCATGCGGTTCCCAACGCCACGCTGGTGCTTGCCGATCACGGTTTCAGCGATACCGACAGCGGAAGTCGGCTGGTGGAGATGTTCGGAAATTTCGGTGTCGCCCATCGGGTCGACGTGTCCGCTTTCACGGACCCCTCCGCATTTTTTGCCGACATCGATGTGGCTTTGGCGCCGTTTCCGGTGGTGCGGCCGCTTCCTTATGGCGTGGCACTGGGCATGGGTGTGCCGGTGGTGGCCTTGGCCGCCGGCGAATTTCCCATCGTCCTGTCCGCTCTGGGGGACGCCGCCGCCCAATTCCTGGCCGATGGCACCGAAGACTATGCCGCCCGGGCGGTTGCTCTGGTGTCGGATTTGGACGGATTGGCGACAGTGCGGGCAACCTTGGCGGAACGGCTGAGGGCGTCGCCGGCCTATTCCGCGACGGCCTTCGCCGCCGAATGGGAGCGATTCTTCCGCGACGAGTTGGCGAAGATGGTCAGGGGTGAGGCCGAGGCATGAGCGACGCAGAAAACCTGTTCGAGGCCAATCTGGCTGTTTTCGAGCGTCACTTTCCGGATTTGCATGCCCGGCTGAAGGCGATTTCGTCTCCTCTCAGTTCGGTGGTGTACGAAAACGGGCGGGCGGTCGATATCGATCTTGGCTCGGGCCGCTTCTATCACTGCGACGGTTTCCAGGGCGCCCGCGAACAGGCCGAGGCCTTCGTGCGCTCCCCCGCCCAGGTTGGCTATAACCTGCCGGACGGCGACAGTTTCGACAGCTTGGTATCGCGTCGTATCCATCGGGAAACTCTCGACATTCTGATCCGCCACGACCTCACCGAAATGCGGTTGATGACGCGTGGCAATACCGGCTTCTTTTTCATTCTGGGGGTCGGGCTGGGTTATCACCTGCCGGTGTTGTTGGAAGGCATCGATACTCCCCATGTGGTGATTTGCGAGGCTTTCGAGGAATTTCTTCTCGCCTCGATGCGGGCCATCGACTGGGGGGCGTTGGTGGCGTTGTGCGAAGAACGCAAGGCGACCCTGGACATCGTCTGTGCCAACACGCCCGAGGAAATGGCCGCACGGGTGGGCGACTTCATCGAGGAGTACGGGCCGGTCTATCTGGATGGCAGCTACTATTATCAGCACTATCCGCTGTGGACGTTTGCTGAAGCCCGCCGGCGCATGATCAATGAGTTGCCCCGCCAGATGGCGGCGCGTGGTTATTTCGAAGACGAGCGCAAAATGGTGCGGAATACCGTCACCAATTTCCAAAAGGGTGAGTTCTCAATCTTGACCGATGAGTTCCGCATGCGCTCGCCTATCCCGGTCTTTGTCATCGGGGCTGGCCCGTCGTTGGATGAGGCGGTGCCGTACATCCAGCAATGGCGCGATCATGCCATCGTGGTGTCGGCTGGCACGGGCCTGCAGCCTTGCCTGAAGATGGGGATCATTCCTGATTTCCATGTGGAGCTTGAGAATACTTACAGCATTTATCTCAAGCTCAAGCACATCATGGACGAATACGCTCACATGTTCCCCAGTGGTCGGTTCGACGGGATTCGTCTGGTCGCGTCAACGACGTTGAATCCGAACGTGGCGCCCCTGTTCAGCGACGTTTATTACTTCTTCAGAGATTCTTCGTCTTCTTCGTTCGCATTCGGTAGGGAATTCGGATTTCATTCCGGAATTGCTCCGACGGTCGCCAATACATCCCTTGGCACCATTGCTTATATGGGGCTGGGAGACATTTATTTATTTGGTGTTGATTGCGGTTGGCGCGATGGTTTTACTCACCATGCCCGCGACACATTTTATTATACTTCGGAAGAGCTGAAGCTCGACCACATGGCTGGTGCCTATGTGTTGCCCGGCAATTTCGGCGGCACCGTGCAGTCTGACATGGTGTTCGATTGGTCGCGCAGTCTGTTGGAAGCGGCCATCAATGCCTTTCACCTTAGCGTCTACAATTGCAGTGACGGCGCCCTAATTCGGGGGGCGATTCCCAAGGTCGCTGAGAGCCTGCATTTCGATGGCGAGCCGCTCGATCGTGCCGCCATCATGGCCGAGGTTTTTGGCAACGCGCCGCACTTCAAACCGGGCGAATTCTTCCAAAGCCGGCCGATGGAGCCGCAGCAGAAGAACCTTGATGCCTATGAAGCCAAGCTGTTCGAGATTGTCGACCAGGCCAGGGCCGAGAAATGGACCTTCCGTCAGTTCCATGATGCGTTCTGGAACGATATCGTTAGGTCTAGGGATATTGATATCGCCATCTCTGCTTGGGTCTATTATGGTTCTGTCGCTTTCTTTAAGCAGGCTTGCATTATACTTAACCGCGTTGATGCCGATAAACGCGAAGGTATAATGAATGATTACTATCTGATTTTCAGGAAGTGCCACGAGGATATGCTTGCGGAGGCGCGCGAGCATCTTGAGCAGATTACCGCCTGGATCAATGGCGGACCCGAGCCGGAATGGACCGATGGTCTGCCAAGGGTGCCGGGAACCACCTATTGATCCGGCCTGGGTGGCGCCGCTGATCGTGGAAGGACCTATGCATCGCCATGACGATTGAAAACCTCAAAGAGCATAGTGGTCCCGTGATCGACACGGTGAATGGCTACGACATCATCGATTGCCAGCATTGTGGCTTTTTCCACGTCTGGCCGTTTCCGACGCCGGAACAGATTGAGGCTCTTTACAAAGAGCAGTATTACGCCGAGGAAAAGCCGGATTATTTTTCTCATTACGAGCAGGATCGGGATTGGTGGAACTTGGTCTATGACGACCGGTTCGACCTGTTCGAGGGCGGCTTGCCGTCGGAACGGCGCCGTCTGTTGGATATCGGCAGTGGTCCCGGATTGTTTCTCGCCCGGGGGCGTGAACGCGGCTGGTCCACATTGGGGATCGAGCCTTCCACCCAGGCGGCGGCTTATGCCCGCGGGATGGGGCTGGAGATCCGCAACGAGTTCCTGACCCCAGAGACCGAAGGACTCGGCCGCTTCGACGCCATCCATCTGAGCTTGGTGCTGGAGCATATTCCCGATCCCATGGAATTGCTGCGGCTGGCCTATGACATGCTCAATCCCGGCGGGATGATTTGCGTGGTGGTGCCCAACGATTACAACCCGATCCAGGTGGTGGCGCGCGACGCCTGTGGATTTGCCCCGTGGTGGGTGGCTCCGCCACATCATTTGAACTATTTTTCTCCAAAATCACTCGACCATGCCTTGGGGCGCGCAGGGTTCGTGTCGACGACGGTGTCGACGACCTTTCCCATTGATCTGTTCTTGCTGATGGGCGACGACTACACGCGCAACCCAGAGCTGGGCCGCGCGTGCCATGCTAAGCGCAAGGCCTTGGAATTCGCCTTCGCCCGCGCTGGGCAGGACCATGTCCGCAAGGCATTGTATGACAGCTTGATCGGGCTGGGCATTGGCCGGGAAGTGGTCGTCTATGGGAGGAAGGCGTGAAAAAGGGCCTTTGGCCAATTTCCGCCGGCCCGCCGGCCCTGGCGGCTGACCGACATCACTCACGTTTCCAGGCTGTCCACGTTTATTGAAGGTGCCCTCCATGGCGACCCCATCGCCCACTACCGTCGCTGACCGCATTGCCGCCTATCTTGCCGCCACCGGCATCGACCGTGTGTTCGTCTATCCCGGCGGGACCATTGCGCCGCTGGTCAATGGCTTCGTTCGTGCCGGCATCGCCATCGACGTCTATAAGCATGAACAGGGGGCTGCTTTCGCCGCCTTGGCGGTGGCGCGGCTGACCGGCCGGCCGCAAGTGGTGATGGTGACCTCGGGTCCCGGCGTCACCAATGCGCTGACGCCGCTGGCGGACGCCTATTACGATTCCACCCCGGTTCTGTTGATTACCGGACAGATCGGCACCGGCGATCTGCGCTCGGGCCGGCAGGTGCGCCAACGGGGTTTCCAGGAAGTTCCCACCGTCGAACTGGTGAAGGAGATCACCAAGGCGGCACGTTGTCCGATGACCGCCGACGAGGCCCTGGCTGCGGTTCCCGCATTGCTGGCCACGGCGGTCGAAGGCCGCGCCGGTCCCGTGGTGCTGGACATGCCCATGGACGTGCAGCGTACGGCTTGTCCGCTTGATGCCGAGATGGTTGTCCCGGCATCGGCCGTGCCGGCGGCTGATTTGCCCGCCCAGACCTGCGCCGAGATTGCGCAAGCCTTGGCCGCCGCGCGTCGCCCGGTGGTGTTGCTTGGGCATGGCGCGTTGACGGCCGGGCGCTTCGACGTCTATGCCAAGTTGGCGGAAAAGGCTGATGCCGTTGTGGTCAGCAGCCTGCTGGGTTTGGGGGCCTTCGCCACCGACGATCCCCGCTTCCTCGGTTTCATCGGCCACACCGGCCACGCCGCCGCCAACCGGGCGGTGCATGAGGCGGATTTCCTGCTGGCGCTTGGCACTCGCCTGGATATTCGCCAGACTGGAACGGTCACCGATTCCTTTGTTGCCAACGGCAAGGTCGCCTGGATCAACAGCGATGCCGATGAATTGGCGTACCCGAGGGTCCGCGCCCAGTGGGCCGTCAATGCCGATGCGGGACGTGCCGCCGCCGCCGTGCTGGAGTCCCTGCCCGCCATTGCCGAGCGCGATGGCGACTGGCTGGCGGCGGCTCGGGCCGCTCGTCGGAGCGACACCGAGGACGGCTATCGGGCCGACGGTGCGCTGGCGCCCAAGGAGGTTCTGCGGGCAATGGCCCGGTTGATGGGCACCTGGCGCGGCGTGGTCACCACCGGGGTGGGCAACCACCAGCAATGGGCGGCTCGCCACCTGACCTTCGGCCCCAGTGGATGGCGCCTGCTGACCTCGGCCGGCCATGGTACCATGGGCTACGACCTGCCTTCGGCCATCGGCGCCGCCTTGGCTGTTCCGGGCGAGCCGGTACTGTGCGTGGTCGGCGATGGCTCGTTGCTGATGAACATTCAGGAATTGGCCTCGTTGGCCGAGCGCAAGCTGCCGGTGAAGGTGCTGGTGCTGAACAACTCCCGTTTGGGCATCGTCTCGCAATTCCAGCGCATCACCTGGGGCACCGATCCCATGTCCGGCGATTTTCCCACGCCCGATTTCGCCGCGATCGCCCGTGGCTTCGGCATCGCCGCCGACACGCTGAGCGAGCGCAACGAACTGGAGAGCAAGCTGGCGGCCCTGTGGAATACTCCGGGTCCCGCTTTGCTCAACGTTCATATCGACCATGACGCCGATGTGGTGCCCATGCTGCTGGGGGGGCAGAAGATGGACGAGATGTGGAACGGATATACCCCATGAGCCGAAAGGCGGCGTTCGTCACCGGCGCCAGTCGCGGCATTGGCGTAGCCATCGCAGAGCGCCTGGTGTCTGCCGGACTGGCGGTGGCGGTCGGCTATCATCGTAATGGCGACTTGGCCGAGGCCCTGGTTCGGCGTTTGCGCGAGCAGGGCGGCGAGGCCGAGGCGGTCCAGGTGGACGTGGCCGAGCGGGACAGTGTGCGCCGCGCCTTCGCTGACGCTCGGGCCGCCTTGGGCAGCCTTGATGTCTTGGTGAACAACGCGGCCATCGCCCAGGAAAAGCCGTTCGGCGACATCACCGACGACGATTGGCTGGCGATGATGGCGACCAACCTGCAAGGCCCCTTCATCTGTGCGCAAGAGGCCCTGCCGGAGATGGTGGAGCGCGGCTGGGGGCGCATCGTCAACATGGTGTCCATCGGCGGCCAGTGGGGCGGGGTCAATCAGGTGCACTACGCCACCGCCAAGGCCGGCCTGATCGGACTGACGCGCTCGCTGGCCAAGGTCTATAGTGGCCGTGGGATCAACACCAACGCGGTTTCTCCCGGTCTGGTCGCCACCGACATGACTGCCGGCGAATTGCAATCCGAGGCAGGGCGCGAAAAGGCACGGCAAATTCCGGTGGGGCGCATCGGCACCGTTGCCGAGATTGCCGAGGCGGTGGCCTTCCTGGTTGGTCCGGGCGGTGACTACGTGACCGGGCAGACCCTTAACGTGAACGGGGGCATGTACTTTGGCTAAGACGCTGCTGATCATCGGTGCCGGTGCCGAGCAGATTCCGGCCTATCAGTCGGCGCACGCCCGTGGCCTGACCGTTATCGGCAGCGACATGAACCCCGATGCCCCCGCTTTTGCCCATGCGGATCACCGCCTGCTGGCCTCGACCCGCGATCCTCAGCAGACCTTGGACGCAGTGGCAGCATTGGCCGGTCGATTGCGGATCGATGGCGTGATGACCATCGCCAATGATGTGCCCTATACGGTGGCGGTGGTGGCGGAGAGCCTGGGTTTGCCGGGCATAGCGGTCGACTCGGCGCGGCTGGTGTCCAACAAACTGCTGATGAAGCAGGCATTCCAGCGCCACGGCGTGGCCTGCCCGTGGTTCGCGTCTGTCGACAGCCCGGCCCAATTGGCAACCTTGATGGCCGAGGCGGGCTATGACCGCTACGTCATCAAGCCGGTGGATGGACGCGGCGCCCGCGGGGTGTTGCAGGTGGACCGGAACAGCGACCTGGCCTGGGCCTTCGCCGAGTCGCGGCGTTGGGGCGAATCGGGCGCGCTGATCGTCGAGGCGTTCATTCCGGGGCTGCAGCTATCCACCGAATCCTTCCTGCTTGGCGGCCGCTGTTTCACCGCCGGTATTGCCGAGCGCAATTACGAGTTTCTCGATCGGTTCAGCCCCTACATCATCGAAAATGGCGGCACCATTCCGGCACCGCTGAGCGATGACTTGCGCCATCGCATCGACCGTCTGCTCGAAGCGGGCGCGGCGGCGCTGGGGGTGACCGAGGGGGTGGTCAAGGGCGACTTGATTATCACGCCCGATGGCGAGCCGGTGATCGTCGAACTGGCGCTAAGGCTGTCGGGCGGTTGGTTCGCCACCCACCAGATTCCCGCCGCCAGTGGGGTCAGCCTGGTGGATGCAGTGATCTCCCACGCCCTTGGCGAGCCGGTCGACGCAGCCGCGCTGACGCCGACGCGATCGCGCGCCACCGCCGTCCGCTATTGGTTTCCACCGGCGGGGACCATTCGCGCCATTCATGGCGAGGACAAGTTACGCCATATGCCCGGCTTGCTGACCTACGGATTCTTCCGTCGAGAAGGCGATGACCAGCCGGAAATCCGCATGCATCCCGACCGCTTCGGCTATGTGATCGTCTCGGCCGATAGCCGGGACGAAGCGTTGGCGCGGGTCGAGGAATGCCTGCGCACCGTGACCATCGAGGTGTCGCCATGATCTTCATCTCGGAAGTTTCCAGCAATCACGCCCGCGACCTGGAGCGCTGCCTGAAGTTCATCGACGTGTCGGCCGAGATCGGCTGCGATGCGGTGAAGTTTCAGTTGTTTCGCATCGACCAGTTGTTCGCTCCCGAAGTGCTGGCCACCTCGGAAACCCATCGCCGGCGGCGGCAGTGGGAATTGCCGGTGGAGTTCTTGCCCGATCTGGCCCGGCGCTGCCGCGAGCGGTCGATCCAGTTCTGTTGCACCCCGTTCGACCTGGACGCGGTGGCGCAACTGGTGCCCCATGTGGACATCCTCAAAATCGCCTCGTACGAATTGCTGTGGGGCGACTTGCTGGCGGCCTGCGCCGAGACCGGCAAGCCGGTGATCCTCTCCACCGGCATGGCGACCCTGGACGAAATTCAGGCCGCCGTTGCGGTCCTGCGCCGCCATCGGGCCAGCAAGATCACCCTGTTGCATTGCACCTCGGCCTATCCGACCCCCTATGGCGAAGCCAATCTCGCCGCCATCGAAACCCTGCGCCGGGCCACCGGCTGCGACATCGGCTGGTCGGACCATACGGTGGAGCCGGGCGTCATCCACCGCGCCGTCCATCGCTGGGGGGCCAGCACGGTGGAGTTCCACCTGGACCTGGACGGCACCGGCGCCGAATTCGCCACCGGCCATTGCTGGCTGCCCGATCAGACCAAGGCGATGATCGCCCAGGTGCGCCATGGCCTTGCCGCCGATGGTAACGGCGTCAAGGCGCCAACGCCGTCCGAGCTGCCCGATCGCGATTGGCGTGCCGATCCCAGCGACGGGTTGCGGCCGCTGAAAAGCCTTAGGTGCACTCTTGGCTAAGGTTGTCGGCATCATCGGTGCCCGGCTGAACTCCAGCCGGTTGCCGGGCAAGCATCTGCTGGACCTGGCCGGGCGGCCGGTGATCGCCCGCATCTTCGAGCGGCTGGAACGGCTGCCCGAGATCGACCGTCTGGTTCTCGCCACCACCGCCGACGATTATAACCGGCCATTGGTGGATTGGGCCGATGCCCACGGCAAGGCGGTGTTCGCCTTCGGCGGCGACGTCAATGATCTGGTCGGCCGCGTCGATGCGGTGGTTCAGGCTGAAAACCCGGACATCGTCGTCTATTTCTGTGGCGATTCGCCGTTGATGGAGCCGGTCACCGTCTCGGCGCTGATCCAGGCCTGCCTGAACGATCCGGCGGCCGATTGGGCCGTGCTGGCCCCGCCGGCATCGGGCCGCTACATCCACGAAGGCTTCACCGTCTATCCTCGTCCCCTGTGGGATCGCATTGCCGCCGAAAGCCGTTCCGCCGACGACCGCGAGCATGTGGGGTCGGCGGTGTGGCGGTTCGTCGACCAGTTGCGCTGCCTTCAGGTGCCCGACGACCCGGTCTATACCCGGCGGGAACAGCGCATCTCGGTGGACACGCCGTCGGATTACGCCTTCATGGGCGAGGTCTATCGCCGTTGGTACGCCGGCAATCCCGCCGACAGCATCGTCTCGCTGCGCTGGGTGATCGACATGTTGGAGCGCGATCCCGCCCTGGCCGCGATCAACGCCCAGGTTCGGCAAAAGGCGGTGGGCGAACATTCCCAGCCTGTCCTGCTGGTGTGCCACACCGGACCGGGGGTCGGGTTGGGGCATCTCAGCCGCATCCTGGCCGTGGCGCGCGCCCTGCAGGATCGCCATTTCGCCGCCGTGCACCTGCTGATCCAGGGCGCGCCGGTGGTCCGGGGCGACCTGTCCATGATCCCGCACCGCTTCATCGCCATGGATGCCGATCTGCTGGGCGCCATGGCCGAGGATGTGGCGGCTTTTTCGGCCAAGGCGCTGGTCCTCGACCTTCATGGCGCCCATGTGCCGGCCGGCCTGGCCGATTTCCTGGCGGCACGGCCACGGGTCGCGCGGGTCGGCATCGACAGCACCTGGCCGCTGGCCGCCGATCTTGATCTGGTTTGCCTGCCGGGGTTCTTCGTGGCCGAGGACGTGCTGCGGGCCTGCGGTGATACGCCGGTTCTGCACGGCTGGCCGCATTATCTGTTGCGCCCCTGCCCGCCGCGACCGCCATGGCAACCGGGCCAGCGCGTGCTGGTGCTGACCGGCGGCAGCGATGCCACCGGCCTGGGCGACAGCCTGCCGGCGCAATTGGACGCGGCCTTGCCGGCGGACACAGAACTTCATTGGGTGCAGGGACCTTATGCCGCCGCGCCGCAGGTGCCGGCACCGGCGCGGCTGTCGTGGCAGGTCCATCACGCCCCCGACGACCTTGGACCGTTGATGGCGCAGTGCCAATACGCCCTGACCATCTATGGTGTGTCGGTCTTCGAGTTGCTGGGGCATGGCGTACCGACCGTGGTGTTCTCGCCCTATGACGGGCGGGACGAAGGCGAGATGGCGGCGTTGCGCGGCGAGGCGGTGGCGCGGGTGGCCGACGATGCCGCTGCCGCCCTGTCCGCCGTGGTCGATCTGATGACCGACGCCACTGCCGCCGCCGCGCTGGCCGCCGCCGGGCCGGGCAAGGTGGACGGGCAGGGGCCGGCGCGGCTGGCCGACCGCGTCCACGCGCTGATGGCGGCGTTGCCATGACCCAGGCATTCCTGCTGTTCCACCTCAATCTGGCGTTCTCGTCCATTCCCGAGGCGCAGCGGCCGCTGGTCATCCAACGCTGCTATACGCCGCTGCTGGATCTGGCGGAACATGGTGGCTTTCCGCTTGGCGTCGAACTGACCGGTTGGACGCTGGAACGCATCGCGGACCTGGACCCCGCCTGGGTGGAGCGCTTCGGCCGCCTGCTCCGGGCCGGCGCCTGCGAACTGGTGGGCAGCGGCTATTGCCAGATCATTGGCCCCTTGGTGCCCGAGGCGGTCAACCGCTGGAACCAACGCCTGGGGCTAGAGGCGTATCAGGCCATTCTCGGGTGCCGCCCCAGCCTGGCCCTGGTTAACGAAATGGCCTATGCCTCGGGGCTGGTGCCGATCTACCGCGATGCCGGCTATGGCGGCATCGTCATGGATCGCGACAACATCCGTCTGGCGCTGGACCTGCAGGACCAGCCCTACGAAGCGGTGCCCAGCCACGCCGCCGGACCGGACGGCAGCGCCCTGCCGGTGTTGTGGACGGATTCGATCCTGTTCCAGAAACTGCAGCGCCTGGCCCATGGCGAAAGCAGTCTGGTCGATTACCTGAACCATTTCCGCAAACGGGCCGCCACCGCGACCCGGCCGCTGGCCGCCTACAGCAATGACGCCGAGGTGTTCGACTTTCGCCCCGGCCGCTTCCGGGAAGAGGCGGCGCAAAGCGGTGAAAGCGAATGGGCGCGGGTGGCGCGCCTGTTGGCCCATCTGCGCGATGCCGAGGCGGTGGAATGGCTGCTGCCGGCGCAAGCGCTGGCGGCGTCGTTGGAACGCCATGGCGACGACGTCCGCACGCTGACCAGCATCCGCCAGCCGGTGCCGGTGAAGAAGCAGGCCAAGTACAATCTCAGCCGGTGGGCGGTATCCGGGCGCAACGATCTATGGCTCAACAGCCGCTGCCATCGCCGATATGGTCAACTGGTGGGCAGCGAGGATGTGGCCGCCTGGCGCCATCTGTGCCGGTTGTGGGCCAGCGACCTGCGCACCCACATCACCGAGGACCGGTGGCAGGCGGCGTGCGATGAACTGGAACGGCTGTCGCCGCCGCAGGGGGGCGACGATGCCTTGGTGCCGCTGGACGACCTTGCGCCTTGGACGGTGCGGGAATCGGAGGACGGCATCTTCCTGAGCCTGGAAACCGACGACCTGCGTCTGGTCCTGAACCTGCGCAAGGGGCTGACCATCCGCACCCTGGCCTTCCGCAGCCAGGATTTCGTGCCGGTGGTGGGCACCCTGCCGCACGGCTATTTCGAATCCATCGACTATGGCGCCGATTTCTATACCGGCGGCGTCATCGTCGAATTGCCCGGCGAACATCGTCGGGTTACCGATCTGGTGCCGTCGGCGCCGCAATACTTTACCCGCGGCGAGGATCTGTGCATTCGCACCCGCGTCGACACCGCGTTCGGCCCCATCGCCAAGACGATCGTCGTTCCCCGACGGGGCGAGGGGCTGGAACTGGGATTCCATTTCCCTGGCTGGTCGCGCCCGCGCGGGATTGTCCGCGTTGGCACCACCACCTTGCAGCCCGAGGCCTTTCGCGGCCCGCTGACGCTGGCCTGCCACAATGGCGGCGGCGAGCGAGAGGATTTTCCGCTCGACCGCAATTGTGACCATTCCCGCCCGACCTCCAGCCTGGTGTCGTGCACCACCGGGCTGGGCGCCACCACCGGCCGTCTGCTGATGGGCAGCCCCGAGCGGGCGGTGGCGCTGGAATGGAATCCGGCGGAAACCGCCGCTTTCCCGCTGGTGATGCACCAGAAGATCCCGCCGTCGCACCTGACGCGGGTTCTGTTCTCGTTGGCTGAACTGGACGACACGTCGCGGCCGGAAGGCGACCTGCCCGGTTTCCGCTACACCATCCGGCCGGAGCCGCCGTTGGGCAACAGCGGCTGAGCGCTTAGCGCGAGACGCGCAACGCCGTGTGCACGGCGTCGACCACGCGGGCTACGTGATCGTCGGTCAAGGCCGGGAACATGGGCAGCGACAGCGCCTGCGCCCCATGCGCCTCGGCATTGGGGAACTGCCCGGGGCCGAAGCCCAGGCGGCGGTAATAGGGCTGGCAGTGCACCGGGATGTAATGGACCTGGACGCCGATGTCGCTTTGGCGCAGCCGGGCGAACAACTCGTCCCGGCGCGGGGTGCGCACCACGTAAAGGTGCCAGCTCGACTGAACCCCCGGCCGTTCCACCGGCAGGGCCAGTTCGGTGCCGGCCAGCGCGCGGCCATAGGCGGCGGCGATGGCCCGGCGGCGGGCGACGAAGGCTTCCAGCCGGCCCATCTGGCTGGCGCCCAGGGCGGCCTGGATGTCGGTCAGACGGTAATTGAAGCCCAGCTCGATCTGTTCGTAATACCAGGGCGCGGCAGAGGCGTTTTCCATTTCTGCCGGGTCGCGGGTGATGCCGTGGCTGCGCAGCCGGGCCAGGCGGTTGGCCAGGTGCGGCGAATTGGTCAGTGCCGCGCCGCCCTCGCCGGTGGTGACGATCTTCACCGGGTGGAACGAGAACACGGTGATGTCCGACCAGCGGCAATTTCCCACCGGCAGTCCGTCCTGGCGGGCGCCGACGGCGTGCGAGGCGTCCTCGATGACGGCGAAGCCATAGGTTCGCGCCAGCTCGGCGATGGCCGCCATGTCGCAGGCATGGCCGGCGAAATGGACCGGGATCACCACCTTGGGCAGATGGCCCGACAGTTTGGCCTGACCCAGCTTGTCCGCCAGCGCCACCACCGACATGTTGCCGGTATCGGGGTCGATGTCGACGAAATCCACCTCGGCGCCGCAATAGCGGGCGCAATTGGCCGAGGCGACGAAGGTGTTGGGGCTGGTCCACACGCGATCGCCGGGGCCGACCCCCAGGGCCAGGCAGGCGATGTGCAGGGCGGCGGTGGCGGAATTGACGGCGACCGCATGGGCGGCGCCGCAATGGGTCGCCAGTGCCGCCTCGAAACGCGGGACGGCCGGCCCCTGGGTCAGCCAGTCCGAGCGCAGGACATCGAGGACGGCGTCAAGATCACCCTGGTCCAGGGATTGGCGGCCGTAGGGGATCATAGGCCCAGCGTGGTGTTGAGATCGCGCAACTCGGCGACGCTGAGGAAGTGCGGATTGGTGCCCGAACTGTACTCGAAGGATTCCGGCACCGCCTCGCCCTTCTCGCCCAGGACGTTGTGGCTGTAGTCGATCTCGCCGCCGTGGAAGCGGATCGACGGGCGAATGACGAAGTGGTCGGCGAACTGGTAGGTCAGGTGGGAATCGTCGCCCGGGCACATCACCTCGTGCAGCTTTTCCCCCGGCCGGATGCCGACCATGTCCAGCGGCAGGCCCGGCGCCATGGCTTCCGCCAAATCGACGATGCGCACCGACGGGATCTTGGGCACGAAAATCTCGCCGCCCTGCATGCGCTGGAAGCTGTTCAGCACGAATTCGATGCCCTGGTCCAGGGTCAGCCAGAAGCGGGTCATGCGGGCGTCGGTGATCGGCAGCGAGGTGGCGCCGTCGTTCACCAGCTTGCGGAAGAACGGCACCACCGACCCGCGCGAGCCGACCACGTTGCCGTAGCGCACCACCGAGAAGATGGTCTTGCGGCCGCCCGAGATGTTGTTGCCGGCGACGAACAGCTTGTCCGAGCACAGCTTGGTGGCGCCATACAGATTGATCGGGCTGGCGGCCTTGTCGGTGGACAGGGCGATGACCTTGGCGACGCCGTTCTCCAGGGCGGCGTTGATCACGTTCTCCGCGCCCTGGACGTTGGTCTTGATGCATTCCATCGGGTTGTATTCGGCGGCCGGCACCTGCTTGAGGGCGGCGGCGTGAATCACGAACTCGATGCCCCGCATGGCCTCGACCAGACGGCGGGCATCGCGCACGTCGCCGATGAAGTAGCGCATGGGCGGCGCGTTGAATTCCTGCTGCATCTCGAACTGCTTGAGTTCGTCGCGCGAGAACACTACCAAACGCCGGGGCTTGAAGCGCTTCAGGATCATCTGGACGCAACGGCGGCCGAAAGAGCCGGTTCCGCCGGTAATCAGAATGGATTTTCCGTTGAGCATTGCTTCGAGGCTCCCCCATCCGGCCCTTCTGTGCCGGGCGTGCGCTGCGATGGAACGCACAGCGCCTGCAACACCTGTGCGCGGAAGGCATAAAACTTCCGTTCGATGTGTAGCACCCCAAACCTTTACGAATCGTTCAAGCTTATTCGGGCAGGATGAACGTCGCCTAAAAGGCGTGTTCTTGAAGTGGCGTTTGTGCTAGTTTTACAGATGAGAGGGGTCTGACTGTCGCCCAGAATCGGCCGATAGCCCTCTAAGGAAGGCAAAAATGTCGAGCGGCTCCATCCTTTCCTCGGTGTATTCATCGTCGCTGTTCCAGTCGACGCTTGAACGGACCCAGCTTATCGTCAAGCAGTCCATGGCCAAGCGCATGGAAGCGGACGTGGCGGCGCTGAACGACAAATACGATGGCAAGAAGGCCGCCGCTCTCGAAGATCAAATCAATGGCATTGCCGATCAGAAGTTCGACGTTTCGAACTACCTGACCAACGTGCAGACTGGCCTTAAGCGCATGGATGCCCTGCGCACCGAGCTGCTGTCGGCCAAGGATGCCATCGCCAAGGGCAGCGTCGACGCCTTCAACCTGCACATCAACACCATCAATACCTGGATCGGCAAGCAGTCCGATGATCCCGATTCGCTGATTGCCAACAACACCGACGGCAAGGGCAATTGGCGCAAGGACGTCGCCGTGGTGTCCGGCGGCGGCCAAAGCGTCAATCTTGAACATCAGTTCATGGGCACGGATTACGCCATCGTGCTGGATGACGGCAACGTGTTGCGGCCGAACGCCAAGACCTCGCTGCTGTCGGCCAATGGCACCGGCGCCACCCTGTCCCATTTGGCGACGCTGACCGCCGGCGACGGATCGACCATTTCGGGGACGATTGTCACGGCCAACGGCCAGACCACCATCACCGACGGCAGCGGCAACACCTATACCGGCACCGACAAGCAGGTTACCGACAGCCTTGGCAACACCTATTCGGTGGCGACCAGCGACAAGGTTACCGTGAATTATGCCGATGGCAGCAGCCAGACCGGCACGCTCAAGCGGGGCGGTCTTGGCGTGTTGCATGGCTGGGCGTATGGCGATTTCAACTCGTCGGACCCCACGGCCAAGGCCGCCGCCCAGCAGGCCGCCAATGCCGACATCGATGCCGCCATGCGCAAGCTGGCGCAGATGGAACGCACGCTCAATCTGGATGAAGCGGGCTTGTCCGGAATTACCCAAAGCCTTGACGGCAAGTCCAGCGCGCTGGCCGACGAATACAAAAAAGTTTCGGAAGAAGAATTGACCGCCAAGCAGGCTGAACGGCGGGCGATCGAAACACGCTTTAATATCAGTACCAACGCCATGGCGTTGTCCAACCAGACGACCTCGACCATGATCTATCAGATGTTCAACAATCCCTGGAGCACTGATAAGAAAAGCCTGAGCGACGTCCTGTTGGGTGCGGCGGGCTACTGATTATTCCGTTTGCTGATGAAAGCCCCCGCCAGGGAATGCCCTGGCGGGGGCTTTCGTTTGGGTTCAGGCGATGACGATGTCGGAACCGTGCAGGTGCACGCCCGGCTGCAGCGTCGCCAGCACGACATAGCCGGCACCCTTGCCGTTGCCGTCGTAGTACAGCGTGCCGGTGGAGTCCTGGATCAGCGATGCCCGGCCGGCGGCGAACTCGGACGACGTCGCGTTGGCGCCGTTGAAGGCGGTGCCGATCTCGACGAAGGTGATGCCGTCCCGTGCCGTCCCGCTGGCCAGTTGGAAGGCGGTGTGGTCCAGCACGATCTTGTCGGTGCCGACGGCGAAGTCGGTGATGGTGTCGGCAATGGCGGCACCCTTGGTGACGTTGCTGCCGATCCACAGGCCGTCGCCGACGGACACGTACTTGAACTGGTCGGCGCCGCTGCCGCCGGTCAGGACGTCGTTGCCGGCGCCACCCACCAGGATGTCGTTGCCGCCCTTGCCGTTCAGGGTGTCGTTGCCGGCCAGGCCGGACAGCACGTTGGCGGCGTCGTTGCCGGTGATGACGTTGTGCCACGAACTGCCGGTGCCGTTGACGGCGTTGCCGCCGGTCAGCACCAGGTTCTCCATGTAGTTGCCCAGGGTGCAACTGAACGGGGTCTGCACGGTGTCGACGCCTTCGCCGCTGTTCTCCACCGCCTTGTCGCCGGCGGAATCGAAGATGTAGGTGTCGTTGCCCAGACCGCCCTTCATGGTGACCTCGCCGCCGGCGCCCGACAGCACGTCGTTGCCGCTGGTGCCGGTGACGACGGTTTCGGTGGGCACTGGGGGCGGGGCGGTGTAGTCGCCGACCAGATGGATGTCCGAGGCGACGACCGTGCCGCCGCTCAGCGTCGCCATCTTGGTGGCGCCGCCGCTGGCCGCGCCATTGCTGTCGAACCACAGCGCGCTGCCGTCGAAGACGAAATGGACGTTGCCGGCGTTGGCGCCGCCATAGGCAGCGGACAGGCTGGCGAAATCGCCGGCGGCCAGGATGCCCGCGCTGATGCCGAAGGCGTTGGCGCTGAACTCGAAATGGTCGGTGCCAGAGACGAAGTCGGTGATGGTGTCGCCGCCCTGGGCCACCGAATCGTAGCAAAAGGCATCGTTGCCGCCGCCGCCGGTCAGTTTGTCGGCACCGCCGCCGCCCACCAGCACGTTGGCGGCGTCGTTGCCGACGATGGTGTCGGCGCCGCTGCCGCCCACCGCCTTTTCGAGCGTGACGCCATAGGCGATGCAAACGTCGTTCTTCGCCAGCGCGCCGTTATAGACGCCGATGCTGGAGAACTGGCCGGCGCGCAGGTCAAGCACGCAGCCCACCGTCTGGTTCGACGCGTCCAGAGTGTCGTTGCCGCCGCCATCCCAGATGGTCATGACCGACGCCTTGCCGGCCGGGAACTGATAGACGGTGTCGCCGGCATTGGTGGCGGTGTTGCTGCCGTACAGGTATTGCGCGGTGGCGATGTCGTAAAGCTGCGGCGTATAGGGCTGCGCGTTGGGCGTGCTGGGCGGATTGGCGTAGCTCATCACGCTGTATTGCGCGGTGTTCTCGATCCCCGACAGCGTCGAACCCGAGGTGTCGAAGGTGTGTTTCATCCCCAACGCGTGGCCGACCTCGTGCAGAATGGCGCGCAGACCGAAGCTGCCATCCTCGTAGGTCAGGCCGGCGGTACTGCTCATATAGACATCCGCATGGGTGGTTTTATAGCCCGACGAGGCGCCGGTGACGCCCTGCCACAGGGTCATGCCCGAGGCGCTGCCCACATCGGCGTTGCCAAAGGCGATCTGGCCGCCGCTGGCCACTTCCTTGAAGGTGACGTTGCACACCTTGGCCCACTCGGCCATGGCTTCGCGCGCGCCTGCCTTGTCGGCATCGCTGAAGACGCGGAAGCCGCCATAGACGCCGGGGCTGCTGGTCATGAAGCTGTAGGACACCGTGATGGCGGTGCCGTGGGGCGAATCGGCGTTCCAGCGCCAATCCGACGGATACAGCAGCGCGCTGACGTAATACGGCAGGCTGGCGGCGTCGGCGTGAACGATCGGCGACGCGGCGTCGTGGATGATGACGGTCTTGTCCAGCGCGGCCGCGGCGGCGGCGCAATCGGGGCAGCCGCAGCCGTAATAATGCAGGGACTCGGGGGCGTGGCCGAGGTCTGCGAGCGGCGGCAGCAATGTCTTCGCCATGGTCAGTCCTTCCCATTGGGGTGGTCGCGGTCAACGGATGCGCAACCCTATCGATGGGAGGGCGAACGACCCCTTAAGGGTATTGTGGCAAGAAAAGGGCATTGGTGGGGCACGGCGGCGGGCGTGACTTCGGCCTGCGGCTCCGCTATATGGACGCACCCCTTCGCATCATCCTGGACAAGAGAGCCGTCATGGAAAGCCGCGAGATGTACGACGAGATCAACGCCCTGATCGGCGCCGTCGCCAAGGCGTTGGACACCAGCGAGATGGAGGTCATCACCGCCATCGAACAGGGCCGCCTGAGCATGGAAATGCTGGCCGACGAAGAGGGCCGCAACTACGTCCAGGTCGCCTTCGACGACCGCAATGTCCGCATCTACCAGGGCGCCATCTTCCGCGAGGGCGACAGTCCTGACGAACCGGTCAAGCCCGACGAGGACGATTGCGGCGGCGGTTGCACCTGCGGCCATTAGACCAAGGGTAAAGGGTGACGGCGACGACGGCCATGCCGACATGACGGCAAGGTTCCGCCGTCGTCGGAGGCGCCATGCCGCGCCCGTTCACCCTTGTGGTCCTGTTGCTTGTGCTGCTGTCCCGCGCCGCCCTGGGCGATTACCAGAGCGGGGTGCGCGCCTGGGGCCATGGCGATTATGCCGCCGCCGCCGTCGCTTTCCAGAGCGCGGCCGAGGCGGGCGAGCCTGAATCCCAATACATGATGGGCCGGCTGTATTCCCTGGGCGACGGCGTGCCGCGCGATTTCGTCCAGGCCTGGCTGTGGTTCGACCGCGCCGCGCGCCAAGGCCATGTCGAGGCGGCCGAGGCCCGCGCCAGCCTGGACCACGTCCTCAATGCGCGCCAACGGGCGCTGGCGCTTCAACTGGCGACGCCGCCCCAAGCCCCGCCACAAGTGGAAGCCGCACCGCCGACGCAAACGGCCGAAGTGCCGGGGGCGCGGCCGGTGGTGCTGATGCCGCGCCGGGGCGCAGTGGAGGTTGCCCCGATGGATGCCGATCAGCAGCAGGCGGCGCGCTGACG
>JBLNBE010000014.1:0-263718 GCA_050259735.1 Bacteroidota bacterium | reverse complement strand
CCGCACCGCCGACGCAAACGGCCGAAGTGCCGGGGGCGCGGCCGGTGGTGCTGATGCCGCGCCGGGGCGCAGTGGAGGTTGCCCCGATGGATGCCGATCAGCAGCAGGCGGCGCGCTGACGGAGAGGGGGCGTTGCCGTTCGCGGTTGCCGGGCCAATCTGGGCGCTATGACCGTTGCCGCTTTTGACCGTCGCCCGGCCGCGCCATCGCCCATGGCCCAGCCCGGCCGCAACTGCCGGTGCGTCGTTCGTGCCGACCGCCTGGGGGTGGCGGTGGACGGCGAACACTATTTCCGTGCCCTGCATCACGCCTTGTGCGCCGCCCGCCGCTCGATTCTGTTGATCGGCTGGGAGTTCGACAGCCGCACCCGCTTGCTGCGCGATGGCGCCGATGCGGCGGTCCCATCCCGCATCGGCGCCCTGCTCGACCACCTGGTTCGGCGCAATCCGGCCTTGCGGGTGCATGTGCTGATCTGGGATTCGGCCATGATCTATGCCTTCAACCGGGAATTCGCCGGTTTGGTCAAGATGGACTGGCTGACCCATCGCCGCCTGCGCTTCCGCCTTGACGACAGCCACCCGCTGGGCGGTTCGCAGCATCAGAAGATTGTCGTGATCGACGACGCCCTGGCCTTTGTCGGCGGGCTGGATGTCACCAGCCAGCGTTGGGACAGCCGCGACCACCGCGCCGCCGACCCGCGTCGCAGCGACCCGGCCTTTGCCAACTACCCGCCCTTTCACGACGTCATGGCGGTGGTGACCGGCCCGGTTGCCCGCACCCTGGGCGATATCGCCCGCCGCCGGTGGCAGCTCGACAGCGGCGAGGCGCTGGCGCCGCCGCCGGTGGGCGATGCCGCCCGCCTGTGGCCGCCCGGCCTGGGAGTGGTGCTGGAGAACGTGGACGTGGCGCTGGCGCTGACCTGTCCCGCCTGGGACGGCGATCCGCCGGTGCGCGAGGTCGAGCAGCTCTATCTCGACATGGTGCGGTCGGCGCGGCGCTTCCTTTATATCGAGAACCAGTATTTCGCCGCCCGCCGCCTGGCCGACGTGCTGGAGCGGCGCCTGGGCGAGGACGATTGTCCCGAAATCGTGCTGGTCAATCCGGGCGAGCCGGTCAGCCTGGTCGAGCGCTCGACCATGGGGGTGGCGCGGGCGCGGCTATTGCAGCGGCTGCGCCGCGCCGACCGTCACCGCCGCCTGCACGTCTTCACCCCGGTGGTCGACGGCGAGGACGTCAAGGTCCACGCCAAGCTGATGATCGTCGACGACCGCCTGTTGCGCATCGGCTCCAGCAACCTGAACAACCGTTCCATGGGACTGGACAGCGAGTGCGACCTGATGGTCGAGGCGGCCGATTCCGGTCAATGCGCCGCCATCCGGGCGCTGCGCCACGATCTGATGGCCGAGCATTTGGGTGTCGGCGCCGATGCGGTGGCGGCGGCCGAGGCCATCACCGGCGGGCCGGCGGGCGCCATCGCCGCGCTGGCCGGCGGGGAGCGCACGCTGGTGCCGCTGGACGACAGCGAACCGGCCGAGATCGGCCAGCTTCTCCGCAGCAGCGGCCTGCCCGATCCCGAGGAACCGGTGGAAACCCTGGTCTGTCTGGATCACGCCCTGCCGGGACCGGCACGACGGGCGCTGAAGCTGCGGGTGCGTGCCATGGTGACGCTGATGATCGGGCTGACGGCGGCGGTCTGCCTGTTGCCCGAGTTGGCCCCCAACGGCGCCGAACGCGCGGCGGCGATGCTGGCCGAGGCGGCCCAATGGCGCGACGAGCTGGCGGTGGTGCCGTCGGTCCTGGCGCTGTTCGTGCTGGCCGGGCTGCTGCGGGTGCCGGTGTCGTTGGCGGTGCTGGCGTGCGGGCTGGTGCTGGGGCCGTGGCTGGGCGGCGCGCTCGCTTTGGCCGGCGCGCTGGTCAGCGCGGCGGTGCTGTATGGCCTGGGGCGCCGGTTGGGGCGGCGGCAGGTGCGTCGGTTGGCGGGATGGCGGGTCAACCGGGTCAGCCGGGCGCTGGCACGCCACGGCATCATGGCCATGATGCTGTTGCGGCTGATGCCGGTGGCGGCCTTTCCCGTCGTCAATCTGGTGGCCGGCGCCTCGGTGGTCAGTTTCGGCGACTTCCTGGTCGGCACCCTGGTCGGCATGGCACCGGGCGTGCTGGCGCTTAGCGTGCTGGGCGACCGTCTGGCGGTGGCGCTACGCCATCCCTCGGCCGCCACCATCGTCATCCTGTTGGCGGCGACCGCGCTGGTGGTTGCCGGCCAGATCGGCGTCGTCAGCCGGCTGGGCCGGGCCGGCGGCAAAAGGGGGGAATCATGATCTCGCTGTCGTTGGCCAGCTACAACATCCACCGCTGCTTCGGCACCGACGGCCGCTATGCTCCCGAGCGCACCGCCGAGGTGATCGACGCCCTCGACGCCGACGTGGTCGGCCTGCAGGAGGTCGACATGCGGCTGTTGGTGGATGGCCGCGCCCAATTGGACTTCCTGGCCGCCACTTTGTCCTTCGACGCGGTCGCCGGCCCCAACGTCAAGGGGCGGCGGGGCAAGTTCGGCAACGCCCTGCTGACCCGCTGGCCGGTGCGCACCGTGCGCCGCGCCGATCTCAGCGTGCGCCATTACGAACCGCGCGGCGCCATCGTCACCGAGCTTGAGGTGGCCGGCGAGGTGCTGCGGGTGGTGGTGACCCACCTGGGCCTCAACGCCGCCGAACGCCGTCTGCAGGTGCGCCACCTGCTGAACGCGCTGGAGGACGACGGCTGCGACGGTCCCACCATCATCATGGGCGACTTCAACGAATGGCGGCCGACGCGGGGGGCGTTGCGCGCCATCGACCGCCGTTTCGGCCTGTCGCTGATGCCGCGCACCTTTCCGTCGCGGCTGCCGCTGCTGCCGCTAGACCGCATCTGGGCATGGCCGGGGGCCGGGCTGAAGCGGCTTTCGGTCTACGCCACGCCGTTGTCGCGCATCACTTCCGATCATCTGCCTCTGCGGGCAGAGGTATCGTGGGAGGCCGGCGACCTGCCGGGAGGCTGGCGCCGACGCACAGCTATCACCAAGGTGTGATCGCGGCGCGCAGAATGATGCAGGACATGCGTCGGCCCAGGGCAGTGATTGAAATGGAAAGTATGAAGTTTAAATACCCAGGTGTGTGGCGACGTCGAGGTAGTCGTCGCTACCTCGATAGGTTTCTGGCGTACCCCAGGCCGAAACCCGGAAATATCCAGGTATTCCGCGTTAGGTAGTCTCCGAAAGATACCCTTTCGGTCGATGCGTTTCGCGCTATACCGGATCGAACACCTGTTGAACGGCATGAGCCGTCGAAGAGGTTCTAAACATGGTAGTACTTATCGCCGACGACCATGCCTTGTTCCGTTATGGCATCTCCCTGGCTTTGGAGAGCCTGTACGGCAAGGACGTCACCATCCTGCAGGCCAGCACGGCCGAGGAAACCCGGCGGATCGCCCACGAGACACCCAATCTCGACCTGATCCTGCTGGACCTGATGATGCCGGGTTTGAATGGCATCGCCGATCTCAAGAAGTTCATCGACACCCTTCCGGCCATCCCGGTGGTCATCGTTTCCGGCTCGCGTCAGCGCGCCACCATCCGCTCGGCCATCGAATGCGGTGCACGCGGCTATGTGCTGAAGTCCTCCAACGGCGAAATCCTCAAGCACGTGCTGCCGCTGGTGCTGTCGGGCGAACTGTACGTGCCGGCCCAGGCGGTTGCCACCGAGGAGGCCGGCGAGCAGTACGAAGGCTCGCCGCTGGACGAGGCGGGCGACTTCAATCCCGATTTCAAGTCCTTGACCCCGCGTGAAACCCAGGTGCTCAAGCTGCTGACCTTGGGCTATTCCAACAAAGAGATCGCCCGTTCGTTGGGCATGCTGGAAGGCACCGTCAAGGTTCACGTCAAGTCGATCATGAAGAAGTTGGGCGTCAACAACCGCACCCAGGCGGCCATCGCCGCCAATCGCAGCTTTGCCCGCCAACCCACCCCCACCGCTTGAACACCGCCCGCGCGGAAAGGGGCGCCGGTATTGCCGGTGCCCCTGGGCGCCCCACATCAAGCAACGCCCCAGAGGCTGATGGACGGTCGGTCCGGCATGGCGTTGCATATCCCCCGTTTTTCCTGGTCCATGGTTCCCTGGCTACGGGGTGGGTTGCCCCGTCATCTGGTGTTGCTGGTCCTGGTGCCGCTGGTGCCCATGCTGCTGTGGGCCGGCGGCCTGACGGTGTGGAGTTCGCTGCAGGAGCGCCATGCGGTGGCGCGCGGCCTGAACGAGGCGGCGCGCGATCTCAACAACGCGGTCAATCTGGAAATCCGCCTCAGCATGGCGGCGCTCAACAGCATCGCGTTGTCGCGCGCGCTGGTCCGCGACGACGTGCCCGACTTCGTGCCGGTGGCGCGGCGGCTGGTTGCCATTCACCCCGAATGGTCGGCATTGCTGTTGTTCGACTCGGGCGGCGAGGTGGTGTTGAACAGCCGCCAGTGGGTGGCTCCGGTGGTGCCGGACGGCCCGGCCGATTTTGACGCGGGCGGTGGCCATGCCGCCATCGAACGGGTGTTGGGGGCCGCAGAGAACGCCGTGTCCAAGGTGTTCCCGGCGCCCTCGCTGGGCGGCGATGCCGTGCTGGTGGCGGTACCGGTGACCAATCTGGTCGGCCGCACCATGTTCGTGCTGGCGGCGGCCATACGCACCGATCAACTGTCCGCCCAACTGGGGCGCCAGCGATTGGCCGACGGCAGGTCGGCGATGGTGGTCGACGATGATGGCACCGTGGTTGCCCGTGTGGGGCCGGACGGCGAGGCGCCATCGAGTGCCGAAAACGGCGCGCGGCCGGTGGCGACGCAACGGTCCGAGCTGACCGGCTGGACCGTCCGCTTCATCGGCCCGCCCGGCGCCCGCGTCGATTGGCGCGGCTCGCTGGGTATCACGCTGGGCTTCGGCTTGGTGGTTTTGGGTGGCTCGGTGTTGCTGGCGCGGGCGCTGTCCCGCCGTATCCTGCTGCCGGTTCAGGCGCTGACCGCCATCGCCCAGCCGCTGTTGCGCGACCAACGGCCGCCGTCCAGCATCTTCGGCATCGCCGAACTGGACGCCCTCTACCAGGCGCTGGACGTCCTGACCGGCGAGTTGGCGAAGACCCAGGAACGCTTCCTCAGCTTTTTCTCGGCGGCGCCGGTGATGCTGTTCGTGCTGGACGACCACGATCGCCTGATCGCCATCAACGATGCCTGGACCCAGACCTTGGGCTATGGCCGCGACGAAGTGCTGGGGCGCAAGCCATGGGAGTTTCATACCGAGGCGTCGGCCACCCATATCAGACAGGTGGCGTGGCTGGAATATCTGCGGGTCGGCACCCTGGACCGCCTGCCGGCGCAGTACATTACCAAGGCGGGCGAGGTGCGCGAGGTGTTGGTGTCGTTGCGCGCCGACCGTGACGTCGACGGCCACATCCAGCGCACTATCGGCGCCATTCAGGATGTCACCGAACTGCGCCGGGCCGAAGGGCGCCTGGCCAGCGCGGTGGTCGAGGCCGAGCGCGCCAACGACGCCAAAACCCGCTTCCTCGCTGCCGCTAGCCACGATCTGCGCCAGCCGCTGCAGGCGCTGTCGCTGTATCTGGGCGTGCTGAAGGCACGGCTGCAGGGGCGCGAGGAGCAGGTGATGGAGGCGGTCGGCCAATGCGTCGAAAGCCTGAGCGGCCTGTTGAACGACATGCTGGACGTGGCCCGGCTGGATGCCGGGGTGATTACGCCCAAGCTGGCCGACGTGCCGGTCAACCGCTTGCTGGAGCGCGTGGTGGCGGCATGGCGCATCCAGGCCGAGGCCAAGGGGCTGAAGCTGTGCGTGGTGCCATCCAGCATGGTGGTGCACACCGATCCGGCGTTGATGGATCGGGTGTTGTCCAATCTGGTGGCCAATGCGGTGCGCTATACCGAACAGGGCCGTATCCTGGTGGGATGCCGCCGCTTGCCCGGCGGTCAACTGCGCATCGAGGTGCTGGATAGCGGCATCGGCATTCCCGCCGACAAGCTGAGCGAGATTTTCGAAGAGTTCCGCCAGTTGGGCAATCCCGAGCGGCGGCGCGACAAGGGTACCGGACTGGGGCTGGCCATCGTGCGGCGCATCGCCGACCTGCTGGGGCACCGTCTCGACGTCCGCTCCGACGCCGGGCGCGGCTCGGTCTTTTCCATCACCCTGCCGGTGGCGCAGGTGTGCAGCATCGAGCCGGGGGGCGAGGCCGTCGTCGCCGAGCACGCCCGCCGCATCCTGGTGGTCGACGACGAGGTGCTGGTGCGCAACGCGCTGGAAATGGTGCTGGTCGAGATGGGCCACCAGGTGGACAGCGCCGAGACGGTGGAAGAAGCGCTGCAACAAAGCCGCGCCCACAATCCCGAACTGGTCATCGCCGATTTCCGCCTTTCCGGCGGCACCACTGGTATCGACGTTATCCGCGCGGTGCGGGAAAGCTGCGGCCGCGACCTGCCGGCGGTGGTGCTGACCGGCGATACCGACCCCGCCACCATCCGCCGCATCGTCGGCGAGGGACTGCACCTGCTGCACAAGCCGTTGCGGCTGGATGCCCTCAAGGGGTTCCTGAAGCAGGTGGCCTGAGCAGGCGGGGAATTTGAGCGGCATTGCCATTGACCGCAGGCGGGGCGCCTGCTTCCCTACAGCCTTCACGAACGCCCGTCCGACGGAGACGCCGATGCTTGCCGAATGCCTTGCCGGCACCCGAATCCTCGACCTCAGCCAGTACATTCCGGGTCCCTATGCCACCCAGTGGCTGTCCGACCTGGGGGCCGAGGTCGTCAAGGTCGAGCCGCCGGCCGGCGATCCCATGCGCACCATGGGGCCGTTGGACGAAGACGGCACCACGGCGTGGTACAAGCTGGCCAACCGCAACAAGGTGGTGGTGACGCTGGACCTCAAGACCGACGCGGGCAAGGCCGCCTTCGCCCATTTGCTGGCAAAGGCGGACGTGCTGGTCGAGGCCTATCGCCCCGGCGTGCTGGACCGCCTGGGGTTCGGCCGAGCCGAGCTGGAACGGCTCAGCCCCCGGCTGATCCATTGCTCGCTGTCGGGGTACGGCCAGACCGGGCCGCTGCGCCAGACCGCCGGCCACGATTTGACCTATGTGGCGCTGACCGGCGGGTTGTCGGCGTCCGGCACCGCCGAGCGCCCGGTGATGACCTATCCGCCGCTGGCCGATCATGCCGGCGCCTCGCTGGCAGTGACCGCCGTGCTGGCGGCGCTGGTGCGCCGCGGCGTCACCGGCAAGGGCTGCCATCTCGACGTCAGCCTGAGCGAGGCGGCGCTGGCGTGGATGCCCGGTATCCTGACCGCCGCCCATCGCTGGGGCGACGACCGCCGCGAGTCCGGGTTGATCAACGGCGGTGCCGGCTGCTATCGCGTCTATCGCTGCAAGGACGGCCGCTTCGTCGCCCTGGCGGCGCTGGAAGACAAGTTCTGGGCCAAGTTCTGCCAGACGGTCGGCCGCGAGGAATGGATTCACCGCCAGAACGAACCGCTGCCGCAGAACGAGCTGATCGCCGAATTGGAGGCGCTGTTCCGCACCCGCGACCGCGACGATTGGGTGGCGCTGCTGGCGCCGGCCGATTGCTGCTTCGAGCCGGTGCTGGAACCGCACGAAGTGGCCGCCCATCCGCAGTGGAAAGAGCGCGAGGTGGTGCGCACCGACGACGATTCCGACCGCCTGGTCGAGGTGCTGTTGCCGGTGTTCCTGAACGGCGCCCGCCCGCTGCACCGCCGCCCGTTCAAGACCGACAGCGCCGAGGGGGTGCTGGCGGGGTGGCGATAATGGTGGCTCTTCCCATTCCCCACCTTCCCATCCACGGCGGCGACCTGGCCGCTGCCGAGGCGCGGTGGGGGCGGCCGGCGGCGGGGTGGCTTGACCTGTCCACCGGCATCAATCCCTGGCCCTATGCCATTCCCGCCCTGGCGTCCGATGCCTGGCACCGGTTGCCCGGCCGGGCCGCGGAAATCGCCTTGTGCGCCGCTGCCGCGGCGCGTTTCGGTGTCGCCGCCGCCGATCACGTCCTGGCCGGCCCCGGCACCAGCGCGCTGATCCAGGCGTTGCCACGCAGCCGGCGGCCCGGGCGGGTCGACGTGGTGGGACCGACCTATGGCGAACATGCCCGCGCCTGGGCCGCCGCCGGCCACGCCGTGCGCGAGGTGGTGTGCTTCGACGATGCCGACGCCCCGGTGGTGGTGGTGGTCAATCCCAACAATCCCGATGGCCGCATCGTTCCGCCCGAGGCACTGCTGCAGCGCGCGGCGCTGCTGGCGGCCGGCGGCGGCTTGCTGGTGGTCGACGAAGCGTTCGGCGACATGACGCCCGAACTGTCGGTGGCGCCGCGCCTGGGGTCGGGGCTGGCGGTGCTGCGCTCGTTCGGCAAGTTCTATGGGTTGGCCGGGCTGCGGCTGGGGTTCCTTCTCGGCCTGCCCGACCTGTTGGCGCCGGTGGCGGCACAGTTGGGGCCGTGGCCGGTCTCCGGCCCGGCGCTGGCGGTAGGGGCGGCGGCGCTGGCCGACGACCCGTGGGCCGTCGCCACCATGGACCGGCTGCGGCGGGCGGCGGCCGAGTTGGACGGTGTGCTGAATGCCGCCGGCCTGACGGTCGCCGGGGGTACGACTTTGTTTCGCTTTGCCCGCCATGACGCCGCGACCCAGATTTACGACGCCTTGGGCGCCGCCGGCATTCTGGTGCGCGCCTTCGCCGGCCGGCCGGACTGCCTGCGGTTCGGCTTGCCGCCCGATGCCGCCGGGCTTGCGCGGCTGGCAGGAGCGCTGGGATGAAGCGTGTCACCACCATCGCCTTCGACGGCGATGACACCCTGTGGCACAACGAGCCGCTGTTCTGGGCGACGACCCGGCGGTTCCAGGAAGCGCTGGCGCCCTATTCCGAGCCGCAGGCGCTGGCGCACCAGCTAGAGGCGGCGCAGATCGCCAATCTGGCGCTGTTCGGCTATGGCATCAAAGGCTTCGTGCTGTCGATGATCGAGACCGCCATCCAGGTGTCGGACGGCCAGGTGCCCGCCGCCGTCATCGCCGAGTTCATCGAGCGCGGCAAGGACATGCTGGCCCACCCGGTCCACCTGCTGGACGGCGTCGCCGAGACGCTGGCGCAATTGCGGGCGCAGGGCTACCGCCTGATGCTCATCACCAAGGGCGACCTGTTCGACCAGGAAGGCAAGCTGGCCCGCTCGGGCCTGGCCGAACTGTTCGACGCGGTCGAGATCGTCAGCGACAAGGACGCGGACATGTATACCCGCCTGCTGGCCCGCCACGGCGACGGGGCCGAGCGGGCGGTGATGGTCGGCAATTCCATGCGCTCGGACATCCTGCCCATGCTGGCGGCCGGCGGCCATGCGGTGCACGTGCCCTATCCCAGCACATGGACGCACGAGATGGCGGCGGCTCCGGTGGACCAGCCGCGCTTCCACACCATCGCCGCCATGGCGGAATTGCCGGGGGTGTTGTCAGGCGCCGTTTAACGCCTCGCCCAGCAGTGTGCGCAGCCGCATGGGGTCCAGCGGCTTGCGCAGGATGGGCAGGTCGTTGGGGTCGCTGGACGGGGTGCCCGCGGCGCCGGTGTCGCCGGTGAACAGCAGCGCCGGGATGGGCGTGGTGAAGCCGGCGCGGATGGCGGCGACCGCGTCGATGCCCGATTGATGCTGGCGCAGATGCAGGTCGGCCAGGATGACGTCGGGGCGGCGGCTCAACCGCGCCAGGTGCGCCAGCGCCGCCTCGGCCGTCGGCGCCACCACCGCGTCGCAGCCCCATTCGTACAGCAGCATGGTCAGCGCGTCCTGGATGTCGGGATCGTCGTCCACCACCACCACGGTGGCTCCGGTCAGATCGGGAGCGTCCTCGTCCTCGCTCTCCTCGGCCGGTGAGGGCAGGAACTCCTCGGCCAACGGCACCTCGATGGCGAAGGCCGAACCGCGCCCCACCGTCGAGCGCACGTCCAGCGCATGCCCGAGCAGACGGGCCAGCCGCTGCACGATGGCCAACCCCAGCCCGGTGCCGTCGCTGTGTCCACGCGTGCCGGGCGCGTTGCCTTGACGGAATTCGCGAAAGATGTCCAGGCGCTGACTTTCCGGGATGCCGGGACCGGTGTCCGAGACGCAGATGCGCAGGCGGCTGCCGCGCCGCCGCACGCCGACCAGCACCCGGCCGTGGCGGGTATAGCGGATGGCGTTGGACAGGAAGTTGCCGACGATGCGGGCCAGCAGGCGCGGGTCGCTACGCAACGCCGCGCTGCTGGGCACCACCCGCAGCTCCAGTCCCTGCGCCTCGGCCTGGGGGCCGTAGGTCATCTCCAACTGCTCCAGCATATCGCTGACCAGAAAGACCTGGGGGTCCGACTTCATCACGCCGGCATCCAGCTTGGACATGTCCAGCAGGGCGTCGAACATTTCCTCCATGCCGCGCAAGCTGGTTTTCAGCGACTGGACGATGTTGCGTCCCTGCGTCGTCGTCACGTGGTGATCCAGGGCCGAGGCGAACAGCGCCATGGCCTGCAGCGGCTGGCGCAGGTCGTGGCTGGCGGCGGCCAGAAAACGCATGCGGGCGCGGATGTTGCGCTCGGCTTCCTCGTTGGCCTCGGTCAGGCGGCGCTCTTTCTGCTTCAGCGCGGTGACGTCCTCGAACACCAGCACGATGCGGTGGTCGCCCTCGACCTCGTAGCGCCGGCTGGAGGCCAACAGCCAGCGGATGTCGCCGTCGGGACGGCGGGCCTGGATTTCAACGCGCTGTACCGAGTCCTCGGCGCGCATGCGCTGGCAGAACGAGTCGGCGGCGACGTGCGGTTCGGTAGCGAATTCCTCGATCTGGCGGCCGGGCAAGCCGTCGGGCGGCATTCCCAGCGCCTGTTCCGCCGCCGCGTTGGCCCGCAGAATGGTTCCGTCCGCGCGCAGGGTCAGCATGGGCAGCGGGATGGCCTCGGTCAGGGCGCGCAGTCGGGCAGGGGCCTGACCGTCCGCATCCCGCGGCGTCACCACGCCGACCCACAGCGGCAGGCCGGCCTGGGTGCTGAAGGGGCGGATGCGGACCAGCATCGCCGTCGCGCCCTCGGCCGCCGTCAACTCGACCAGCGTCGGGTCCGCCGTGGATCGCAACGGGCGTCCCACCAGTCGATCGGCCTCGGTGCCGGCGACACGGGCGCATTCCCCGTTGGCGAACACCACCGGATGGTCGGGCCGGCTGGCGTCGGCCAGCACAATGCCGGCCGGAGCCTCCTCCAGCGCCCGCAGGCTAGTCTCCGGCAAAAGGAAATGGGCGTGCATGCCTGGGCTTCGCTCGAATTCGGTGTGGCGATTTTAACCAGTATCTGCCGCCAGTGTCGGGCGAATGCGAGGTGGCCGGCAATATGTCGGAATGTAGTGTTTGAGCGATAGATAAGATCCATCCGGGATTTGTATATTGTCCGAATGAGCGGCTATGGGCGCTATTGTAATAATCCACACGTGTCTAGTCGTGTGGCATTGGTAATACCCCTTGAATGGTGGCTTACATTGGTACGCTTGGCTCTATAGATTTTGTCCACATTATGACATGGCCGAGCTAGCAGACGGCCAAGCAAGCAGACGGATGGCATTGCATGCGGCGCATGCAGACGGATCGCATTGCCGAAATCCGCCGGTCGAACCCTTTGGAAACGGCTAGGAGACAGCGACATGCTGCGCAACAAACAGCACTCCCTGATGCCGCCGCCGTGGTCCACGGCCGCGACGGATGGCCCTGTGACCGGTGGCTGGTCATGGCCTGCGGTCACGCCCGACGGCGATCTGCGGATCGAGGTGCTGGTCGAGATGATCGATAGTCTCGACCTCGGCTGTTTCCTTCTGGATCCCGCCTATCGGCGCCAGCTCAGCGATGCCCTCGCCCGCATCAGCGACGAGGAGTTCGACAGCTTCGAACGCCTCTATACCCGCCGCTTCACCATCAACTAAGGCGGAGGCGGCCGATGGCAGAGTTCATCCTCGCCGTTCTCACCTTCAGACGGCCCACCTTCAGACGGGGTGCTTCATGATCGACGCGACCTTGAACGAAACGCCGGCGGCACAGGTCCCGGTGGCGCTCGCCGTCGAAGACACGCACATGGTCAGCGAAATCGTCGGCCGCTTCGAGCCGGCCGAACGCCAGGATGTGCGAATCCTCGACGATCCCCGGCTGCTGATCGAGCATCCCGATACGGCGCCGGGCGAGGTGACCATCATTTCCTATCCGGTGATGCGCCAACTGGCCAAATACCACCTGGACGAATTGGCCGAGTTTTGCCGCAACAACAAGGCGGTGCTGCTGATTCGCTCGCCGGAATTCCTCGATTCCATCGGCTTTCTCGAATTCGTCGACGGCGTCATCTTCGCCGATGCCACCATGGAGCGGGTGCGCGACATCCTGCAATTGTCCAAGTCGGGCTATTCCATCCTGCCGTCGGCGGCGGTGATGGACATTGTCACCGACCGGCTGCGCTGCGACACCCTGGCACGGTTGTCGTTCATCGAGCTGTCCATTCTCGATCAGGTGCGGCTGGCCAAGACCAACCGCGCCATCGCCCGTTCCCTCGGCCTGACCGAGGCCAACGTCAAGACCAAGGTGCGCGCCATCCTCAAGGCGCTGAAGTTCCAGAACCGCACCGAGGCGGCGGTGTTCGCCGCCCGCCAGAACGAGCTGATCCGGCAGGTCCTCGCCCGTCGCGGCAGGGATAAGGGGGTGGAGGCCGAGGATAAGGGGTTGCCCCACTAAGCGGGGCGACGCCGGCGTCTCACCTTGGAGTGCGGACTCGCGTGATCGGGTTCGCATCCCTGGGCAAGGAGTGACGTCATGGCTTCGATTGCTTATGTCGCCGGCATGGTCGCGGTGATCGCCGTGTTCACCGGAGCGCCGGCTTGGGCGCAGTTGAACAATGAACCCTATTCCTACCGCTCGGGCGGCGGGGTGGGGATGAGCGACGCCTATCGTCAGGCGATGATGGATCGTGAGATCACGGGCGCGCGACCGCGCAATCTGCTGCGGGGCGCCGATGGCTCGCTGCTGACGGTGCAGGAACGCAATGGTCAGGCGGTGGTGACGACGCGGCCCTCCACCTACGTGCTCCAGCGTGCCGGCGTCGGCTTCTGGTCGGCGGGGGACGGCTGGACCGGCAACGGCGTCGCGGTGGTGCCACCGGGGAGCGGCCGGGCGCCGATCGACGCCTGGGTCGCCCAGTTGGATGGACTGCGGCCAGAGCGGGAATAACCCAGAGCGGGAATGACAACAAGGCCAGGGGCGGGGCCGCTGCCGTGCCGCCGCCCTTGTCCTCCTAGAGGCCGGAATTGGCCTCCACCGCCGGCGGCGGTACGGCACCGGCGCGGCGCGGCGGCGGCAGGGCGGCGTTTTCCGCCGACAGGCCGTTGTTCAGCGCCCAGATGGCGGCCTGGGTGCGATTGGCGGCGTTGATCTTCTTCAACACGCCCTTCAGGTGCACCTTCACCGTCGCCTCGGTGATGCTCAGCTTCTTGGCGATCACCTTGTTGGGGTGGCCGTTGAGCAGGCAGCGCAGGATCTGGATTTCGCGCTCGGACAGCCCCTCGAGGTCGGGCGACGCGGTGGCCGGGCGCTGGGTGTCGACCTGGCCGGAAATCAGCATGGCCGCCAGCCGGGTGGGGAAAACCTTTTCGCCCAGCAACACCAGCTTCAACGACTGCTTCAGCGCATCGGGCGAGATGTTCTTGAGCAGGTAGGCGTCGGCGCCGGCCTCGAAGCAGCGGGCCAGGTTATGGATGTTGCGGGTGCTGGCCGCCAGCACCACCAGCTTGAGGTCGGGATATTTCTCGCGCATCTGCTGCAACACCGAAATATCGTCCGAACCGGCGTCGAACTCGACCATGGCGACCTTGGGCTTGAATCCGCTTTCCAGCCGCTGCAGGCCCTCCGCCATGCTGTCGGCTTCGTCGGCGATCACGAAGGACGAACCGTCCAGCAGCCTCTTGAGGCCCTCCCGGAACAGCTTGTTGGCGTCAATCAGAAGCATTTCCACGTTCTGCATCTCAGTCCCCGTGCGTTGGAAGACGGCCTGCGGGCAGCTTGAATCCGAAGGGACGTTGCCAAAGGCGACGGCCACTCCGCGAATTCAATCTTCTGACGCGATTTTTATCCGACGGGGCGCCTCCGCTCCCACCATCTGGACGAGGTAGCGGCGCGTTCATAATCGGTAGGGATTACCCGAATGCGCGCGCAAGACCCTACCGAATTCGAGTAAGGCTCCCGTGCAACTTGGCAAAAACCCAGGAATATCAACGCTGTGTGTTCTGCGCACAGGGACAGGACATTCGCCCCGAAAGGGGAATGTGCGGGCAGTCTCGAAAGCAAGGGGGGGGATGGGGCGAGTGATCGGATTCGAACCGACGACATCCAGGACCACAACCTGGCGCTCTAACCAACTGAGCTACACCCGCCACCGGGAGGCCGAATGTGTACCCAAAGCGCCCCCCTGCCGTCAAGCAACTCTTTTTATGCTTTTCACCTTCTGGCCGCCATCGGATGGCTCGGCTAGAGTTGCGGGCTGTGTGCGGGCTTAGGAAAGGGTGAGGTCATGAAGCTCTTTTATTCCCCGGGCGCCTGTTCGCTGGCCGCCCATATGGTCGCTTACGAAGCCGGTTTGGCGCTCGATCTGGTCAAGGTCGACCTCTCCAGCCACAAAACCGAGACCGGCGAGGATTTCTTCGCGATCAATTCCAAGGGCTACGTGCCGGCGCTGCGATTGGCGGACGGCGCGGTGTTGACCGAGAACCAGGCGGTGTTGCCCTATCTGGCCGATCAGGCGCCGCAATCCGGCCTGATGCCGGCGGCGGGCGGGCTGGAACGCTATCGCGTGCAGGAATGGCTGGGCTTCATCGGCACCGAACTGCACAAGAATTTCGGGCCGCTGTGGAATCCGGCCGCGGCAGAGGCGGCCAAGGACGCGGCGCGCGCCATGCTGGCTAAGCGGTTTGCCTGGCTCGACGCCCAACTGGCCGACCGCGCCTATCTGATGGGCGAAACCTTCACCGTCGCCGATTGCTATGCCTTCGTGGTGCTGGCCTGGACCGGCTATCACAAGCTCGACATGACGCCGTATCCCAACCTGCGCGCCTATCAAGCCCGGATCGGCGCCCGCCCGGCGGTGCAGCGGGCGCTGGCGGATGAAGGGCTGGTCTAAGCGAAGAATTTCCCCAGCCGCTCCACCGCCTGGTCGATGGCGGCGTCGGTTTTGGCGAAGCAGAAGCGGGCGAAGTGGCTGGGGTAGGCGCCCTGGTAAAAGGCGCTGACGGGGATGGCGGCGACGCCGGCATGCTCGGTGACGTGGCGGCAAAACGCCGCGTCGTCGCCGTCAAAGCCGAGCGGACGGAAATCGGCGGTCAGGAAATAGCTGCCGCCGGTGGGCAGGACGGCGAAGCCGGCGGCGCTCAGGCCATCGGCCAAGCGGTCGCGCCGGCCCTGCAGCACCCCGGCCAGGCCATCCACATAGCCGCGCTGATGCTCCAGCCCCCACGCCACCGTTTCCTGCAAGGCGGGGGCGGTGGTGAAGGTGAGGAACTGGTGCGCCTTGGCGATGGGGGCCAGCAGGTCAGCCTCGGCCACCACCCAGCCGACCTTCCAGCCGGTCAGCGAAAAAATCTTGCCGGCCGAGCCGATCTTGACCGTGCGGCCGCGCAGTCCCGGCCGCGCCGCCAGCGGCATGTGGCGGCGGCCGTCGAAGGTCAGGTGCTCGTAGACCTCGTCGCACACCGCCACCGCGTCGTGGGCTTCCAGCAGGCCGGCGATGAACGCCAGTTCGTCGGCGTCATAGACCTTGCCGCACGGATTGGTCGGGCTGTTCAGCACCAGCAACCGGGTAGCGGGGCCGAAGGCGGCGGCCAATTCCTCGCGCGGCAGCGTCCAGTGCGGCGGCTCTACCCGCACCAGCTTGGGGATGCCGCCGGCGCGGCGGATGATGGGCAGATACGAATCGTACAGCGGCTCGATCAGCACCACCTCGTCGCCCGGCTCGATCAGGCCGAAGAGGCAGGCGGCCAGCGCCTCGGTCGCTCCCGAGGTCACCATCACCTCGGACGGATCGGCGGGGATGCCCCAATAGTGCCGCTCGTGCGCCGCCACCGCCGCGCGCAGGGATGGCGTGCCCATCATGGACGGGTATTGGTGCGGCCCCGCGCGGTCGGCCTCGGCCAGCTTTTCCACCAGTGCCGCCGGCTCCAACCCCTCGGGGAAGCCTTGGCCCAGATTGACCGCGCCATGCTGGTTGGCCAGCCGCGACATGGTTTCGAAAATGGTGGTGCCGCAGGCGGCGAACAGGGAGTTGGCGTGGACCATGACCGGCATAAAGCGCTGTTGCGAAGGGCATCGTTTCTACCACGAAAGCGCCATGGGCCGAAGTCCGAGTGCGGTTGCCCATTCCTTGGGCGCGGATGCCTGAAAAACGTGCAAAAATATAGGGTTTCCCGCGCCAAGACCGCTGTTTTCCCCATGGCCCAACTGGCACGTCCCGTGCTAAATGGTGTCCCGCGCTTGACGCTGGTTCCACGCTTTTCCGAGAGACGCGGTTTCATGAAGAAGATCGAAGCGATCATCAAGCCCTTCAAGCTCGACGAGGTGAAGGAAGCCCTGCACGAAGTTGGTCTGCAGGGGCTGACCGTCACCGAGGCCAAGGGCTTCGGTCGGCAGAAGGGCCATACGGAACTTTATCGCGGCGCCGAATACGTGGTGGACTTCCTGCCCAAGGTGAAGATCGAGCTGGTCATCGAGGACGCCCTCGTGGAGCGCGCGGTCGAAGCCATCCAGCAGGCCGCCCACACCGGTCGCATCGGCGACGGCAAGATCTTCATTTCCTCGGTCGAGGAAGCCATCCGTATCCGTACCGGCGAGCGCGGTAGCGACGCCATCTGATGCCTGCCGGAAACGGCGGCAACACCCATTTTCCACATCCCAACTGTTCAGGAATTGTGACCATGGCCGACGACGTCAAGAAAGTCCTCGATTTGATCAAGGAGCACGACGTTAAGTACGTCGATTTCCGCTTCACCGATCCCAAGGGCAAGTGGCAGCACACCGCTCAGCACGTCTCCACCGTGGACGAGGGCATGCTGACCGAGGGCCTCATGTTCGACGGCTCGTCGATCGCCGGCTGGAAGTCCATCGACCAGTCCGACATGATCCTGATGCCGGACTGCTCCACCGCCGTGATGGATCCCTTCGCCGCCCAGGCGCAGTTGATCATCACCTGCGACATCATCGAGCCGGCCACCGGCCAGCTCTATGACCGCGACCCCCGCTCGATCGCCAAGCGCGCCGAGAAGTACGTGGTCGAGTCCGGTATCGGCGACACCGCCTTCTTCGGCCCCGAGGCCGAGTTCTTCGTGTTCGACGACGTCAAGTTCGCCGTCGGCATGAACAAGGGCTACTACGAGCTGTCGTCGGAAGACGGCGCCGAGTCGTCGGCCAAGGACTTCTCGGAAGGCAACCTGGGCCATCGTCCGGGCGTCAAGGGCGGCTACTTCCCGGTTCCGCCGGTGGACGGCTCCGTCGACATGCGCGCCGAGATGCTGACCGTGATGGGCGAGATGGGCCTGCCCATCGAGAAGCACCACCACGAAGTGGCGTCCTCGCAGCATGAGCTGGGCTGCAAGTTCCTCACCATGGTGAACGCCGCCGACTCCATGCAGATCTACAAGTACGTGGTCCACAACGTGGCCGCCTCGTACGGCAAGTCGGCCACCTTCATGCCGAAGCCGATCTATGGCGACAACGGTTCGGGCATGCATGTCCACCAGTCGATCTGGAAGGCCGGCAAGCCGCTGTTCGCCGGTTCGGGCTATGCCGACCTGTCGGACACCGCGCTGTACTACATCGGCGGCATCATCAAGCATGCCAAGGCGCTGAACGCCTTCACCAACCCGCTGACCAACTCGTACAAGCGCCTGATCCCGGGCTTCGAGGCTCCGGTGCTGCTGGCCTACTCGGCCCGCAACCGCTCGGCCTCCTGCCGTATCCCGTACGCGACCAGCCCGAAGGCCAAGCGCGTCGAGATCCGCTTCCCCGATCCGGGTGCCAACCCCTACCTGGCCTTCGCCGCCATGCTGATGGCCGGCCTGGACGGTATCGCCAACAAGATCCATCCCGGCGAAGCCATGGACAAGAACCTGTACGATCTGCCCCCCGAGGAGCTGAAGCAGGTTCCGACCGTGTGCGGTTCGTTGCGTGAAGCCCTGGAGAGCCTGAAGGCCGACCACGACTTCCTGCTCAAGGGCGACGTGTTCTCGAAGGACTTCATCGAGGCCTATGTCGACCTCAAGTTCGAAGAAGTCTACAAGTTCGAGCACACCCCGCATCCGGTCGAATTCCAGATGTACTACTCGGTCTAATCCGAGTTCTCTGGAGTTTCGATCGCGGCGGTTGCCACGATCTGGGAATGCCCCCGCCGGGAAACCGGCGGGGGTTTTTCTTTTCGGCCCGTCAGCCGGACCTGTGGGTGGCCCCGTGCGGATGCACGGATCAAGCCCGTGCGTGCTTTGGTGACGAAAGCCCCGCAAGCCATCGCTATTGCTCAATCGTGTGGGGCGCCCACAGCCTGCGCAGATTGAGGGAATTCGCCGAAGGGCGGCATCGGTGTCACCGCAGCGAAAGAGGCTGAGTTTTTCGACCGGCCAATTCCCCATGACTTCCCCTCGGATTCACGCGGGTTGCTTTTTAGGAAGGCAAGAACGCAGAATGTCGTGCTCTTATTGTTTCGGCGGCGCAGATGTCTGTGGCATCCAGGTTTTTGAAGAACATTGATTTGGTCGAGAAGGTATTGCTCATTGTTTTGTATGGCTATCTGGCGTCTCAGGTTGTCCAGTCGACAATGGTGGATTTTCGCGTCGTCAATATCTGGTATCTCGCCGACCACGGGATAATTCTTTCCTTCATTTTGTTCCGGCGGCCGACACAGGACATCAGTCACCGAGCGCGTGATTGGGGAGTTGCGTTCGTTGCCACCGGGCTGCCCATGTTTGTCACGCCGGCCGGTTCCTATGCGCTGGCATCGCCTGCCGTCTACGGCGCTTTGATGCTGGCCGGGATCACGCTGCATTTTTCTGCGAAACTGTCCTTGCGGCGCAGCTTTGGTGTGGTCGCCGCCAATCGCGGTGTCATGTCGGCCGGCGCCTATCGGCTGATCCGGCATCCCATGTATGCCGGCTACATGCTGCGCGAGGTCGGCTTTTTGCTGGCGGCGCCTGGTGTCTGGAACGCGGCTGTCATCTGCGCGGCCATGGGGCTGTACGTGTTCCGCCTGCTGGCCGAGGAGCGGGTGTTGTCGACCGATCCGTCCTATCGTGAGTTGATGGCGCGCACCCCTTATCGGTTGGTGCCCGGAATCTTCTGACCTCGTCCTTCAAGGCGCCGTGCTTTCGTTCGGAACGACCTTTGGTGGGATGCGGACTTTGGTGTGCGGATGCGCGTATTGCGAGTGGTCGCCGCTTGACAACGGGCGTCGCCGGGCGTTCCATCTACTCCTCTAGAGGACTGATGGGGGTGGGGGATGGCCAACATCGACAATCGTTTGCCGCGCTATCAGCGGCTGCGCGACCAGATCGCCGCCGAGATCGCCGCGCAGCGGTGGCGGCCGGGCGAAGCGATCCCGTCCGAGTCCGAGTTGGCGACCATGCATGACGTGGCGGTGGGCACCGTGCGGCATGCCATCGACGTGCTGGTGGCCGAGGGGCTGGTGGAGCGGGCGCAGGGGCGTGGCACCTTCGTGCGGCGGCCGTGCTTCGACGGGTCGCTGCTGCGCTGCCTGCAGATCCCGGGGCTGGAGCCGGGGCAGAAGCCCGAGCTGATCAGCCGTATCCTCGAACGCGCCGCCCTGCCGGCGCCGCCCGAGGCGGCCGACAAACTGGGGCTGAAGCCCGGGGCGGATTGCATCCGTCTGGTGCGGCAGAAATGGGTGGATCGCCGCATCCTGCGCTGCGAGGAAATCTGGCTGTCGCGGCCGCGCTTCGCGCCGCTGCTGGCGGTCGAGCTGTCCTCGATCGGCGATGACCTCTATCCCGCCTTCGAACGGCTGTGCGGCCAGTTGGTCGCCACCGCCGAGGAAACCCTGAGCGCCGAAGCGGTGGGGCCGGAACATGCTCGGCTGGTCGGTCTCGAAGTCGGCCAGCCGGTGGTGGTGATCGACCGCCTGACCCGTGGCTATGACCGGCAGCCGCTGGAATGGCGCCGCGTCCGCGCGGCGGCGGCGGTATTCCGCTATCGCAGCGAAATCCGCTGACCGGTCAGTGCCGCCCACCATTCCGGCCACGCCGTCACCAGATCGGCCAGCACGCCATAGCCGGCGGCACCGGGATGGGCGCCGTCATTGGCGGCCACTTCCCGCCGCCATAGCGGGTGGCGTTCCAGCGGCGTGAAGATGTCGAGGAACGGCACTCCCAGGTCATGGCACAACCTCGCCAATGCCTCTGACAGAACCCGGCTGCGCGCGTTGACGGCATCGTCGTCGATGGGCGGCGGCCCCACCATCAGGGTCGGGTGCCGGCGGCGGGCCTCGGCCAGCGTGGCGCCGGCATTCGCCAGAGTGTCGGCCAAGGCGGCGCGCGGTCGCCCGCTCTCGTCCGTCGTGCCGTCGTTGACCCCGAACGAGAACACCAGCAGGCCGGACTGGTCGGCCGGTTGCCGCGCCAGTGTTTCGGCCTGCCAGCGTGCCGCCACGTCGGCGCTGGTGTCGCGGCGGATGCCCAGGTTGTAGACGGTCAACTCGATGCCGCGCCGCCGCGCCCGGGCGCAGGCGCGACCGACCCAGCCCAGGCAATCGGGGTCGTTGGTGCCGTTGATGAAGCTGTCGCCGATAAAGCAGATGCGCATGACGGCGATGCTGCGACAGGAGGGGCGGGCGGGCAATAAATTTCCGCGCCTCGCGCCGCGCCGCCGTGGTCCCCACATGACCCCCAGGCATCGTGGCGAGAGGCGAGGGCATGGCGACACTCAAGGACATTCTGGTGCGACGCTACGGCTATGGACCCGACGATTTCGGCTCGGCCGGATTGGTGCGGCTGGATTGTGCCGAGGGCACGCTCAGCCCGGTGCCCATGCGCGACATCTTCACCCCACACAGCATCGACCCGGCCAAGGTGGTCCGGCTGACGGCGTTGTTTCACCCCGGACAGGCGGTGACGCTGACCGGAATCGGCCGCTTCCCCACCCGCCGAATGACCGTCCTGACCATCGGCGACGACGGTTTGATGGTGGAAACGGCGCCGCAAACGCACGAATTTCTGCCATGGGAGCGGCTGCGCCACGCGCTGATGCGACCTGAGTTATTGATTTTCCACGAAAATTCCGCAGCCTCCCCAGGAATGAAAGATACCGGCAAAAAGGTTGCAAAATCCCTTTGCACCGGCCCGAGGTTGGCGCTATAAGAAGCGCCTCGCAGGCGACCGGAGTGTAGCTCAGCCTGGTAGAGCACTGTCTTCGGGAGGCAGGGGCCGGAGGTTCGAATCCTCTCACTCCGACCATTATTGTTAAAGTATTAGGGCCGCCCTTTGGGCGGCCCTAATTCTATTTGGGGCCGTCTCCGGGGCGCCCGTCACGAACGGTTTTCCCTCGCCGAATGGCTTGGGGCGCTCCGACGAGGGGTTGGCCGAACGGCGGCGGGGCTGAAGCGTCCTACTTTCCCTTGCTCCACCGGTCGCCGAGAAGGAAGGCGGCAAGGGCGGGGAGCAGGAGGATGGCGCCCAGCAGGTTGACCATGAACATGAAGGCCAGAAGAATGCCCATGTCCGCCTGGAACTTGAGCGCCGAAAAGGCCCAGGTGACAACGGACACGGTCATCGTCACCGCAGTGAAGACCGAGGCGGTGCCACGTTCATGCAGGGCGACCAGGAATGCCTGCTGGAGTGTGTGGTTGCGCTCGCGCATCTCGTGCTTCATGCGTTCGAACAGGTAAATGCCGTAATCGACGCCGACGCCGGCGCCCAGCGCCACCACCGGCAAGGTATTGACCTTGACGCCGATGCCGAGCATGACCATCAGCGCGTTGCACAGCACGGTGACAATAGCCAGCGGGATGACGATGCACAGCGTCACCCGCAGCGAGCGGAAGGTCGCCAGGCACAGCAGCACCACCGAGGCGAACAGGGCCGAGTTCACCCATTTGTCCGCAGCCGCCACCGCTTCGTTGGTGGCCGCCATCACGCCCACATTGCCGGCGGCGAGAAGGAAGCGGACCTTGTCGTCGTCCTGCCCGGCCTTGAAGGTTTTCACCGCCTGGACGATGCGGTCGATGGTGGTGGCCTGGTGATCGCGGGTGTAGATCGTGATGGGAAAGGCCGAGCATTTCGCGTTGGTCATCTCGGCCCCCAGGCCCCGGGCATATCCCACGCCTTGGGCAATCTGCGCCGTTTCCTCGGGCAGGATGCGCCATTTGAGGTTGGACTCGCCGTAGCCCTGGGTCACCGCCTTGACGAAGCCGACGATGCCACGGACCGACACCACTTCGTCCAACTGACGCAGGGAGAATTCGAACGCTTCGACCTTGTCCATGACATTGCGATCGACGCAGGGGGAGTCCTCACCCGACGCCTCGGCGATGATCTGCAACTGGTCGACGCCGATGGCGAAGTTCGAGGTGATCATCTCGACGTCGCGGTTGTAGCGCGATTCCGCGCGCAGTTCCGGCACGCCCTTGCCGAGGTCGCCGATCTTGAGGTCGTGCGCCTTCCAAACTCCAAGGACGAGCAGGCCGGCCGCCACCGCGATCGCGTACTTGCCGTGTCGCCGCGATGCCAGCGGCCCAATCCGTTCCCACAGCCGGGCGGCAACCCGCGTCTTGCCTGTAGTGCACTCGGTGCCGCCCGGATGCCATAGGAACGACAGCATGATCGGCAGCAACAGCTTGTTGGTGAGGATCATGATGGTAACGCCCAGGGTCGCGGTCAGCGTCAGTTCCCTGACGATGCCGATGTCGACCAGCGCGATCACCAGGAAGCCCAGGGCGTTGGCCAGCAGCGCCATCGCGCCCGGGATGAACAGCTTCTGGAAGCTGTTGCGCGAGGCGGTGACGCCGTCGGCGCCGCGCAGCCGCTCCAGCTTCCAGGCATTGGTCATCTGGACGGCGTGGGAAACGCCGATGGAGAAGATCAGGAACGGCACCAGGATCGACATGGGATCAAGGCCCATGCCCAGCACCGGCAGCAGCCCGAGCAGCCAGACGACGGGCACCAGGGCGCAGACCAGCGCCGTCGCCGTGAGCATGGCGGAGCGGCAATACCAATAGAGCAGGACGGCGGTGATGACGAAGGCGATGCCGAAGAACTCGACGACGCCGGTGGCGCCCTCCAGGACGTCGCCGACGACCTTGGCGAAGCCGATGATGTGAATGTCGACCTTGTCGGAGCCGTATTTGGTGCGGATGGCTTCAAGGTCTTGCGCGACCTGCTGCAGATCGACGTCCTTTTCGAGCAGGCTGGCCACCACCAGCGCCGAACGCATGTCGGTGGAGACGATGCGGCCGACCCAGTCGGACTTCAGCAGGTTGGTGCGGACCTGCTGCAATTGCTCGGGGGTGCCCGAGAAGTTGCTGTCGACGATGGAGCCGCCGCGGAAGCCGTCTTCGACAACCTCGTTATAGCGGACGTCGGAACTGAAAAGGGACCGCAGCGACGTGCGGTCGACACCCTTGGTGAAGAAGACATCCTCTGACACGTTGCGCAGGACGGTCATGAAATCCTTGGTGAAGATATCGCCGTCGCGGTTGTGCAGCGCGATGACGATCTTGTTGGCGCCGCCAAACACGGATTCATATTTGAGGAAGGTGCCCATGTACTCGTGGTGCAGGGGAATCGTCTTTTCAAAGCTGGCATCCGCCTTCAGGCGGGACGCCGACCAGCCCAGCGCCAGGGTGATGGCGATGCCAATGGCCAGCAGCAGTTTGCGGTAGTGGAAGATGAGATAGGAGACGCGGCCAACCCAACTGCGAGAGAAATCCTCGCGCGTGAGCGGGGGGGCGTCGTCGCCGTGGCAGGACCAGTTGGGTTCGCCGGTGCTGTGCAGGTCGTGTGAGGGTCTATTCACGGGACTTCTCCTCTGCGCGCGCCGACATCGGAACATGGGAGATGCCGTTCTCGCCGACGAGGACGAGGGCGTCGGGGCCGCCATCGACGGCGGCAGCCAGATCCGCCGGCCGTTCAACCGGCATCTTGCGAAAGGTCCTGCCCGCGTCCGCGCTTACCGCCAGCACGCCGTTGTTGCCGAGCAGAAGGACGCGGCCGTCGGGCAGCACGCGGCCGCCGTTGAGGGCGGCGGCGGTCGCCGTCTCGACCTTGGTCCAGTCGGTCAGATCGCCGTCGGAGCGGAAGGCGTTGCCGCGCATGCCGAACACCACCACGGCGTCGCCGGGGGTCTTCACGGCGCCGAAGAACGATCCTTGGTATGGCGAGGACAATAGGCGCCAGGTGCCGCCCCGGTCGGCGGTCAGCGCTAGCGTTCCGGTTTCGCCAACCACCAGCCAGCGGTCGGGCGACAGCGCGACCATGCCGTAGAGATGGCGGTCGAAATCGGGACTGACGACTTGGCGCCGGGTCCAGGTGGTGCCGCCGTCTTCGGACGTCAGCAACAGGCCGAAGGTGCCAAAGGCGGCAAATTGCCGTGGGCCGGTCGCTTGGACGCCCAGAAACGACTCCTTCTCCAGGCCGGGCAGGGCCACGTGGCGCCAGCTTCGTCCGCCATCCTGACTATGGATCAGGGTGCCGCCGTGGCCGACCGCGATTCCCAGGTCGGGGGTCGCGAAGGCAACGGCGGTCAGGGTGCGGGTGACGTCGGTGGGGGCGACACTCCAGGTCTTGCCCTCGTCCTCGGAGCGCAGGACGGTGCCCCTCTCTCCCACCGCGACCAGGGCTTTTTCGGCGCGGGCAATGTCTTGCACGATGACGGAATCGGGACGAATGGCGACCGCGCCGGCGGCGGATTGTCCGCCTCCGAGCAGGAAAAACGCGACGCCTCCCGCCCACAGTGCCTGGAGGGTGTTTTTCATTTTTGTTCCCCAAGATGAAGGCGTGGCGTTGCCGGGGGTGACATCCGGCAACGCCCGCGCGCTGCTATTTCAGTCCCTGACGGCGCAAGGCGTCCGGTTCGAAGTCGATGGTCTTGCCCTTCTTGCCGAAGGTGCGGGGGACCGACGATTCGTTGCTGAGGCCCCAGATGGCGTAAGCGCCACTGTTGAGGTCATGGTAGAGGTTGAAGGTGTAGTAGGCCGTATCGGCGCCCGGCACCTGCTCGACACCGTGAAGGGCCACACGCCACAAGCCGCCGCGAGTGTCGTAGGCGTCCTCGCCCAGGATGTGCCAGGTGTCTTCGTCGATGTAGAACGTGCGCTTGCCGAACTGGTGCTTGGCGCCGTCCTTGAGCGTTCCCTCCACCACCCAGACGCGGTGCAGTTCGTACCGCATGTTGTCAGGGTTCACCGTGTTGGGGCGGATGATGTCGGCGTATTTCAGGCTCTTGCTTGCCATCTTGTACGTGTTGTACGGCACGTACATTTCCCGCTTTCCCACCAGCTTCCAGTCGAAGCGGTCGGGCGCGCCGTTGTAGGCGTCGATCTGGTCGACGAAGTACACGCCTTCGCCGCCATCGGTAATCATGTCGTAGTTCAGATCCGGCGCCCGGCGCACGCGGCGCTGGCCGGCGTTGTAAATCCAGGCGGCGCGCGAGTTGCCTACCGTGTCCACCGGGTCCTGCACCAGATAGACGGTGCCCTCCAGCGACGCCGGGTTGGTGTAGAACACCATGTTGCGCAGGTGCTCGCTGGGCCGCGGCTCGTCCAGATGCGAATAATTGTAGCGGCGGATACGCGCCCCGAAGGTCGAGTAGTCGCCGTTGGGACGGACGACGAAGGTGTCGATGCGATCCTCGACGCTGCCGCCGGTATAGCGCAGGAGGTGATTCCAGATGGCCTCGAGTCCGTTCCTGGGGATGGGGAACGGGTAATAGGGGCCGGGCAGGAAGCCTTTGATGCCGCTGCCGTCGAGTTCGGTGTTTGCCGCCTGGGCTTTCACCTGATCCAGCATGGCCGCCGGGAAGGTCGCGGTGCGGTGGCTGGGATAGACCGGCATGGCGAAGGTGGCATAGCGCTTCAACAGCGCCAGGTCGCCGGCCGACAGCTTGTCCTTGTACTGTTCGGCATTGGCGGCGGTTATGGTGAACAGCGGCTTTTCGCCGGCGAACGGGTCGCCCGCCGCCGTCTTGGCAAGGCCACCCTCGTACGCGGGGATGGTGCCGTCGGCGTTGCCGGCCTTCTCGGCGCCGACCACGGTCAGGTCGGCGCCCAAGCGGGCCAGTTCCGCCGGGTTGAGTTTGGCCTGGGCTTCGCCGGACAGCACCGACCAGCTCAGCACGGCCACGGTCAGGGAGAACTGAGAGAGTTTCATATGAGGTCTCCGATCAGAAGGTCGCGCTGACGCTGAGCGAATAGAAGTCGTGGTCGCGCAGCGGGTCATACTTGGCCCAGTCGGCGAAGTGCACGTAGCCCATGTCCAAGCTGTAGCGGTTGTCGTACGAGAAGCGCGCGTTCACGCCGGTCTGGAAGCGGTCCTCGATCATCTGGTTGTCGGCCGAGATGCCCGAGACGTCGTGGGCGAGCGACAGGCTGGGGGTGAAGGTGAGGGGGGACCCCATGAACTGCGGATATTCCAGCTCGCCGCGCATGCGATAGCCCCAGGCGAAGGGGGTGACGAAGCCATCGTTCTTGCAGCCGTCGGACTGGGGATTGGTCGTGTTGCAGGTGTTGTTGCCCGCGCTCGACGCCGTTCCGAAGATGAAGGCGCGGCCGTAGCGCACCGAGGTGCCGTCCTTGTAGTCCGGGGCGTCGTTCACCTGCAGGGCGACTTCACCCATGAACGTGCTCTTGGACGAACCGAGGATGCCGCCGAACTGCTTGATGCCGTTAAGCTGCAACTGGCCCTTTTGCAGCTTGTCGTAGCCCTGGACATCCGAGAGCGAACCGGCGCCGGCGAACTTGCTACCAAGCGGGCCGGTGCCGGTCAGCATGCCGTTCAACAGGTCGTTGCCGTTGCGTTGGACCGGCAGGTTGGGGGTGTAGCTGAGTTCGGCGCCCACCGACCAGCCGTCCAGGTTGGTGGCGGCGCTGACGCCGTAATACTGCACGTCGTTGGGATATTCCCAATAGGCCGAGGCCGTCTTGACGCCAAGGGGGGCGCCATTGATCTGGCTCGCCATGATCGGGTTGAGCAGGGTGAACGCACCGCCGCTCAACGCGAGTTTCTGGGCGGCGTTGGCGCCGCCCCAATCGCCGGTGCGGGTGGAGATGATGGGGGTGCGGGCGCTGACGTTCATGGCGTACAGGCCGAATTCGGTGTCGATGGACTCCACCGGCAGCTTGATTGCGGCGCCGAACTGGCCGCTGTTGCGGCCGCCGCGACCGTCGATCACCGGGGCGTAGGCCCCGTTCGCGATGTCCGCCGCCGAGCTTCTGGAGCCAAGCGTGATCTTGTCGCAGCCGCCGGGATGGACGCCGACGCCGGTGTCCACCGACGACCAATAGGTGCCGCAACCGTCGACGTTGGTCGGCTCCCAGGCGAGTTGATAGAACGCCTCGACCGACGCGCCGCCGCCCAGTCCCAGGTTGCCGTAGGCCGCCCATACCGGCAGGAAGGCTTCCTTGATTTCGGTGCCGGGTTTGCGCAGTGCCGAGACGTCGATGGGGTTGATCTGGTTGACGCCCTGGACGAACAGGCTCTCGCCCCAGTTGATGACCTGTCGGCCCAGGCGAATCTGCAGCGGCCGGTTCGCGACGTCGAAACTGTTGTAGACGTAGGCGTCGAGAAGCTGGACGCCCTCGAAGCGCTGCAAATTGGGGAAGGTGGCATCGGACAGGCCGGAGTGGCTGGTATAGCCGTTGGCCTCGTTGCCGTAGCGCGCCGATTCGTTGTCGAGCGCCTGGTCGTGCCACGCCTTGACGCGCAGCATCCCGCCCATCTCGTCATGCTTGACGTTGACCTCGGACAGCACCTTGTAAAGGGTGGAAACCCGGTCTCCCTCGCGGTAATTCAGGTTATTGGCGTCCGAGGGACTGCCGCCGCTGCCGCCGCCCAGGCCCGCCGTCGCGCCGTTGTTGGCCGTGTACAATTTGCTGTCCGGGTTCTGGGCGCGCCACATGGACCCCACCGACACGGTGGTGTTCCAATTCATGTCCCAGTCGTTTCCCAGATCGATCGGCATGGCATCGGCCGGTGCGCTTGCTGCCATGGCGATCAGCGCTGCGGTTGCGCAGGCCGTTCTCCGGGGGATGCCCCAATTTTCATACCGCTGTCGCATACGTTTCACTCCCTGTCGTGACGCTAGGTTTCGTCAGGCGGTGGCAAGTGATCGGCTCGGTATTTCACGGGCGCTGTCCCCTGGGGGTAGACCGTTACTTTCTCGTCTCACTCCTGTGGAGTCCGACTTCTTCCTTGGACGATCACTAGGTGTTACCGATTCGACTTGTTGCGTCGCGCCGTTTTCGGCATCTCGGTAGGCCCAACTTTATGGTTAACAACCTCTATTGCCTGTCTTTATTCGCGGTTCTCTCCCTTTCACTGCCGGTGGCCGGTCCATGTCTGTTCCTGGGAATGGACGGTTAGGACGGCGCGTCCCGTCGCCCCCCTTGCGACATGGTCGAATGCGAGGCGGGCCTCGGGCAGAGGCGCCTGAATGCCGATGGGAAGCCGCAGCGCGTTGTCGCTCAGCAGTTCGTGCAGGGCGTCAAGCGCCGGCTCCTCGGGCCGGAAGACCGTCCAGCCGTACAAGGCGCCCTTGGCCGTGGCCAAGGCCCGGACCCGGCGGAAGTCGCGGCGGCTGCTCAGGGCGCCGCCGATCCAGCCGTAGCGGTCGAAATTGGCGAGCAGGGGATGCACCGTGGTGGCGTGTCCGAGCGCGCCCCTCTTGAGGCGGCCAATCAGCGTTTCCTCGTCCTGCCAGGCGCCGAAATTCAGGCCGGCGTCGAAATGGGCGGGCAGGGCGGCGAGGTCCCGACGTTTCCGGTCCCACAGTTCCGCGGCGCCGAAGGACCGGCAAAGGTCGATGTTGTCGGTGCCGCAGACGGCGGTAGCCGAGGCTCCCCATCGGTTCAGCACTTGCAGCGCCAGCAGCCCCAGTCCCCCGGACGCGCCGTGAACGAGGATCTTCCGGTCCCTGGCGTTGTCCTGGGTGAGGCCGGCCGCGCGCAGCGCCTGCCACAACGTGGTGAACGTGTAGGGCAGCACGGCCAGCATCTCGGCCGGGCAGCGGGACGGCGCGTGCCGCACCCAGCGGGCATCGGCCAGCGCGTGGGTTCCATGAGTTCCACCGCCCTTGCCGGTGGGAAGCAGTCCGAAGACGGGATCGCCCGGCTGCAAGCGCCGCACGCCAGGCCCGACCGCCTCTACGACACCGGCGAAATCATTCCCCAACACCAGGGGGAAACGCCCGGCCCCCTTGAGCGTCAGCAGGCGCTGCCCATAGCCGGTGGCGCGTTTGACGTCGATGGGGTTCACCGCCGCCGCCGCGACCCGCACCAACACTTGCCCGGACCCAGGTGCCGGCACGGCGGTTTCCCGCAGGGCAAGACGCGGCGGGTCGGCCGGTTCCAGGCAGTACAGTTTTGTCGCGATGGTCGCAGAAGCCATGGCACTACTTCCTTGCTTACGTATTCCGGTCAAAGCAGAACGATGTTCCCCATGTGCACGCTTTCCCCCAGCGTGCACTCGCGCCACGCGCTGCCGAGCGCATGATGGGCGGCGACCTTGTAGGTGCCGCTGTTGCCGCGAAGCTTGTCGAAGCGGAAATCGCCGAAGGCGTCGCTTTGCGTGGCGGCGACCAGTGCGCCGTCCTTGAGCAGGACGAGTTCCGCCCCCTCGACGCATTCGTTCCGGCCATCGACGTCGGCGCTGACGCTGCCGCCGATGAAACAGGTCTGCCAGCGGTCCAGATTGCGGTACCAGATGCGCGGCGCCGTTCCCAATTCCGGCCGCAGCGGCTGCAGTCCTTCGTTCCGGGCCTTGCGTTTCATGTCCTGATCGGCAAGACGTACGGTCTCGAATACGTCCGTCGGGCAGGATTGCTGGCAGCGCGGATGCGGCCAGTTGTGGTCCAGCAGATGGGCGTCGAAGATCCAGGTTTGCGGCACCTGCTGTTCTTCGTTCCAGACGATCGCCTTGTAGGGGCAGGATGCGGCGATATCCTTGCGGCCCTTGGCCTTCACCGGGTCGATGATGACGATGCCGTCCGCGCGCTTGCGGATGGCGTCTCCCCCCACCCGCATGCAGGGCGCGGCATCGCAGTGGTTGCACATGACCGGCAGATAGGTGGTTTCGACCATGTGTCCCTCGCCCTGGACGCGGCGCAGGATGCGGATGGGGCTGTCCGACTCGACCGAGGCCGGTGCCGTGTAACCGGGAAAGGCATTGCCGACGTGTTCGTCGCGGGCCGCGATGACGCAGTTGTTGCAGTTCTCGCAGCGGCCGACGGTGACGATCAGGTTCCATTTTTTTTTCATCGGGGGGGCCTCACGCTGCGCGGCCGAGCTTGAAAGCCTCGGCTCCTTGCCATTTCTCAACCTGGACCAGACAGGAGTTCGGACTCATGCTGCTGGTGCCGCGGGTTTGCGGGCGGTCCGGCGTCAGGATGTTCAGGCAGCCGCCGATTTCGACGATCTCGCCGTCCACCTCGGTCAGCTTGAACTCGGCGCTGGCTTCGTAGGACTTGACCACGCCCGGCGTTATCAGCGGCGAGATGTCGGCGGCGCAGATGACCGCGCCGCGGTCGTTGAAAATCTTGACCAGATCGCGCTGCCGGATGCCTCGGGCGCTTGCGTCGGCGGGGTTGAGGCGCAGCAGCCAGAAATGGTGGCCGGCGATCAGGACACGGTGATCTTCGACCTTGTTCAGGGCTGAGTTCTTGCCGTCGCTGTTGGTGTGGAAGCTGAACCGGCTGTGGGTGGCGATCATCTGCAACGGGTAGCGTTGGGCCAGCTCTGCGCGCAGTCCTTCCCACGACGGGATGTAGTGGTTGACGGGGGGGCGGTCGGGATTGTCCGAGGTATGGCGCCGCAGCAACTCGGGAACGAATTCCAGCTTGCCGCTGGGCGTCTGCAGTCCTTCGCCGAAGGTCTCGGCGTATTGGGACGGCAGCGGCATCGGCTCGGGAATATCCTTGCGCCGGCCTTCGGCAAACCACCGCATGTCCACGACCGGGTTGGCCTGGGACTTCTCGGGCGGCACGACGAAATAGCCCTTGCGGCAGAACTCGCGCCAGGACACGTGGTCGGGCAGGTCGGACGAATCGAAGACCCGCTTGACCCAGTCCAACTCGCCACAGCCTTCGGTGAACACCGCGCCCAGGCCCAGCCGCGTCAGGATGCCGGTAAAGATGTCGTAATCGGACCGCGACTCGCCCAAGGGTTCGATGCACTTGTGCTGCAGCGTCATGATCCGGTGGTTGACCAGACCATAGCCATGATGGGCATAGCCGCCGGAATTGGCCCACTCGCCGATATCCCAGCGCTCCAACTGCGTGCAGGCGGGCAGGATGATGTCGGCGAAGGGGGCCTCGCCCTCCATCCAGATGGACTGGTTGACCACGAATTCGATGCTGTCGTGCCGGTAGGCATCCACCCAGCGTCCCGACTTCGTGACGGTGCTGAACGAGGAACCGCCGTAACGATAGATCATGTGGATCGGCGAATAGCCGGGCATCGGATAGGTGAAGGGGGCGAACTGGGCTTCCTGCGACAGGCCGTCCCAAACGTAGCCGCTGGCATGGCCGTTGACGATGGCATCCGGAAGCTGTTGCCGTGGCACCAGTTGCTTCACCGGATTCATGGTCAGGATGTGCGGCATGCGCTGATAGTTGTTCACCGCGTTGCCGGTCCACGTCAGCTCGCCCGAGATGCCGCCATCCGCGTAGCCGGGGAAATAGAAGTACAGGTCATGCGGGGCGCCGATCTGAAGGCTGCCGAAGTTGACGCCCGGCTTGCCCCATCCCTGCATGGCCATCATCATGATCATGTTGCGCGCCCATTGCTGGCCGGTGGCGCCGCGACCGGCGCCGCCGAAGCCGGCGCCCGTCATGCCCACGGCCAGATAGGTCTTGCGCTTGCCCCACAGGCGGGCCAGCGCGCGGACGTCCTTGGCGGGAACGCCGGTTTCCGCTTCCTGCCATTCGGGTGTCTTGGCAACGCCGTCGGTATCGCCGAGAAGATAGGCCTTCCACTCGTCAAAGCCGGTGGTACGGGCGGCGACGTATTCCTTGTCGTACAGGTCTTCCGTCACCCAGACGTTCATGATGGCGATGGCCAGGGCCGCGTCGGTTTGCGGCCGGATGGGAATCCAGCGCCCGCCCAGCAGTTGAACCGTCGGATTGCAATGCGGGTCGATGTGGACAAACTCGATGCCGAGTTCCTTGGCCCACAGGCGGCGGGGCGTTCCCTCGAAGCCGGCATAGGCGCCGTTGGTGCTTTCGGGGTCGCACGACCAGAAGACGACCATGTCGGCTTCCTTCAGGCAGTCCTCGATCCCGCCATATCCGGCCGGGACGCCGACACGCATGGAATTGCCGAAATGGTGCATGGCCCCCCAGTACCAGCCCTCCCAACTGTCCGGGTTGGCGGCGACGCGGGTGAAGCCGATCAGGTTGGCGAAGCGCATCAGCGCGCTGAGGTAGTACCCGACATTGCCCCACTGGTGATGGGACGACATGGGAAAGGTGATAGAGCCGGGGCCGTGCAGGCGCTTCTGGCGATTGATTTCCTTGGCGACGATGGCGAAGGCCTCGTCCCAACTGATCCGGACATAGCCGGATTTGCCGCGATTTTGCGGATTGCGCTCGCCCTCGGGATCGAAATCGACCCGCTTCAGCGGGTGAAGGATGCGCTTGTCCGAATAGACCAGCGATTTGATGGTCAGCGCGTGCGGCGCCACCAGCGTGCGCCGGGGCGGACTGAAACGACGGCCGCGTGCCTCGATTTCCCAACTGCCGGCATCGCGGTCGTCCAACTCGATCGGGGTGACGCGGACGACCCGCCCATCCTTGACGTAAACGAACAACGGTCCGCCATTGGTGCAGGTGGTGTAGCGACGGGTGCCGTCACGCCCGGGCGTTCCCATGGGAAGGCCGACGGTGTTCATCATGTTCAAGGTCTGGGCAAGCCAAACCACCAGTTCGTCGTCCCCTTCGGTCACCACCTTGAAGTTCTTGGCGGCGTGGATGATCTCGCCCTGGTCCGGCTTGGGGACCAGGAACTTCAGCGCGGTCGCCACGTCCTTGAACGACATGCGGACGTCGGGGCGCGGATGGTTGCGGGCATGCGAGCGGATGCGGCCGTTCCTGATTTCCAGGGTGCGCCCGATGCTTCCGTCCATAAGGCCGATCCAGGCCACGAGGTTGCGTTGCCGAAGGCGTTCGGCATAGGCCGGAAAACGGCGCGCGGTCAGCCCCAGCACCTTGGGCAGCGCGAACAGAATGGTCCTGAGAACCTGTCGCTTCATCATTCCATCCGAGACCGGAGTGTCGCTGAGAAGGCGGGCGTTTTGGGCGCACCCGCCCGTTTCCCCCACACCGGCGCAGGGTGCGGGGGAGTTCAGCTCAGCAGAGCTGCGCGGGCTAAAGGCCGGGGAAGGCCGGCCCCCATTGCAGCAGGGTGTCTCGTCCGAACGGGTAGCTTAGGGTCGGGGATTCGGCGTTGACCATGTCGCCGTCCACATAGTGCTCCATGTGGAAGCCGGCGGGATCGGTCCAATAGTCGAACACCTGGCTGCCATGGAAATGGCGGCCGATCCCCCAGCGGTGCTTGTGGCCCTTGTCGGCCATGACCTGATAGCCCACGCCCAGGTCATCGAAGTCGCGGCATTCGAAGGACGCATGGTCCAGGCCGGGAGCCGGGGCGCCGACGATGGCCAGGGTGTGGTGGTCGGTCCATTGCGGCCCCTTGTCCAGGTGCATGAACGCGGCCACGACGTTCGCCTCTTCGCCCTGGTAGATCAGTTCCGCCGGCTTCATGCCCAGGGTCTTGCCATACCACGCGATCATTTCCTGCGGGGTGGGCGAGAAGATGGCGGCATGGCCCAGGCGCAGGATGTGGGAGGGGCCATGGCCGGGCCGCTGGAACGTGCCCAGACGGTTCTTCCCATGGAAGTCGTTCCACGCGATGGGGGCGCCGCCGACCGTCACCGGGGCAAGGCGCTGGCTGCCGAAGACGAATTCGAGCCGGCGGTTGTCGGGGTCCGCTCCGACCACATACAGACCGCCACCCGGGTGGGGACACTCCTCGACGGTCGTGCCGAACAGATCGGCCAGCCGATCCAGCGCCTGCCGCGAGGTCGCGCGGAAGCCGAACCCGATGAACGCCGCTTCGCCCTTCGTCGACATGTAAGAGAACGGGGCGTCACCGTGACTGCGCAGGTAAAGGCTCTCAGCGGTCTCCTGCAGCGGCAGAAGTCCGTAATCGATCATGAAGTCACGGGCGGCATCCAGGTCCGGATGGCGGAAAATGACGTACTCGATGTCCTCGATCAGCATTGAAACCTCCCCGGTTTCGGCACGGTCGTTGCCGCGCGCGATATTTTTTCATGCGGTGGGGTGATGGCGGGGCTGGGATGAAATCCCCGCCATCACCCGCTTCCGCATCAGCACCGGTTCATGGCGCTGGTGATAGATTCATCAGAATTGATGATATTGTCAACACTGATGCATATCGGGTATGTCTAATTCGCATGGACGCCCTCTCACCCATGCCGTGGCGGGGGCGCTGAAACAAAACCAAGGGACCGAGGAGACACCCAGATGGCACAGTTGGAGGAAGAACCCGCCTCCGTCAGGACCGGGCACACACGCGGCGTCGTGTCGTTGAGCGCAAAGTCGTTAAAGCTGCGGACGGCCCATCCGGCGCGTCACCTCGCGCCCACAACCAAGGCCACGTCGCTCGCCTATCTGATTTTCGAGCGCCCCGACCTGGATCTGGCCGAGAAGTTCCTGACGGATTACGGGCTGTGCGTGGCGTCCCGCGACGACGAGCGGCTGCTGCTGCGCGGCACCGATCCGGCGCCGTACTGCTACGTGGTCGAACGCGCCAAGAAGGCTCGGTTCGTCGGTCTCGCCTTCACCGTCGCGGCAAGGGATGACCTGGACAAACTGTCGCGGCTTGCCGGCGCCTCGCCGGTAGAGGACGTCCCGTGGCCTGGCGGTGGCGCCCGGGTCCGGCTGGTTGATCCGGCCGGCTTTCGCGTGGATGCGATCTTCGGGCAAGCGCCCGCCGTGGCGATCGGCCATCGCCGCCCCATCGCGTTCAACAGCCCGGACAACACGGTTCGCGTGAACGGGACGCAACGCCCCCCGGTCGCGCCGCCCGAGGTGGTCAAGCTGGGGCACGTGCTGCTCGAGGTCGCCAACTACCAGGCCCAATGCGCTTGGTACACTCAGCATTTCGGCCTGATTCCCAGCGATATCTGCGTGCTGCCCGACGGTACGCCGGTCGCCACCTTCTTCCGCCTCGACCTGGGAGAAACCCCTGCCGACCACCACACGCTGGCGCTGACCCAGAGCTTCATGGCGGCGCATGGCCACAGTTCTTTCGAAGTGGTGGACGCCGACGCGGTCGGCATGGGGCAGAGAGTCATGCAGCGCGGGGGCTGGCGCCATTCCTGGGGAATCGGCCGGCACATCCTGGGCAGTCAGATTTTCGACTACTGGCAGGACCCGTGGGGCGACAAGCACGAGCATTATTGCGACGGCGACGTCTTCACCGCGTCCGCCCCAGCCGACATCCACCTGGTCAGCCGCGAGGCCATGGCGCAGTGGGGACCCGAGATCCCCAAAAGCTTCACCCGGCCGAAACTGGGCCTGAGAAGCGTGGTCGAACTGGTCCGTAACCTCTACGGCACCGAAGACCTCACGCTGCGCAAATTGGTCACCCTCATCAAGCTCGTCGCATAGGAAGCTCCATCATGGCCATCAATGTCCTTCGCTTCGAACATCAAGGGCACATCCGGTGGGGCGTTCTGCGCGGCGCACGGATCGTTCCCGTTCCCGGCGACTTCCCCACCACCGGCGCCTTCATCGCCGCCAACCCGACCGCCGCCCTGCGCGACCTTACGGGCGACGGCCTCGACAGTGCCGAGGTGAACGTCTTGTCGCCGGTGACGGCGGATCAGCAGTTCATCTGCCAGGGGGCGAATTATCGCCAGCACATGATCGAGTCCGGCATGAATCCGGATGCCAAGAAGTTCAACATGATCTTCCGCAAGGCCTCTAGCTGCATCGTTGCGGCCGACTCGCCGCTGATCAAGCCGCAACACGTCCGCTTTCTCGATTATGAAATCGAATTGGGCCTGATCATCGGGCGCGACATCACGGCGCAGACCAAGATCACCGATGCCAACCTGCATGAATTCGTGGCCGGCCTGGTCATCGTCAACGACTACTCGGCGCGCGATATCCAGATTCCGCAAATGCAGTTCTACAAGGGCAAAAGCTATCGCACCTTCGGCCCGGTGGGGCCGTATCTGTGCCTGCTCGAGCCGGGCGACCACGCCAAGATCGGCGCTCTAACCCTTTGCCTGACCGTCAACGGTGCGATCAGACAATCGGATTCGACCGCGAATCTGGTGTTTGGGCCGGCCGAGACCCTGACCGAGCTTTCCGGGGTGCAAAACCTGTATGCCGGCGACCTGATCGCCACCGGCACCCCTGCCGGCTGTGCGCTCAGCGTGCCCTCGCCGGCCAAGCAGCGCATTTTCGCCCTGCTGCCCGAGGCGGCCAAATGGAAGCTGTTCATGAAGGTGCAGGCCAAGCGCAAGCAGTACCTTCAGCACGGCGACGTGGTCGAGGCGCGCATCGTCAGCCCGTCCGGCGACATCGACCTGGGCCGGCAGCGCAATGCGGTGGTGGCCGAGGTGGCGTCATGAAGCCGGTCGCCACCCTGGCCGATGTTTGCGCCATCGAGGCGCAAGCCGACCTCGACAATCTTCCCCCCAGCACCTACGACCTGATCCGGCAGGGTGCCGCCATCAATCCGGAAGCCCCGGCGTTGTCCTTCTTCCTCAGTGCGGAAAAGCTGCGCGAGGCCGAGGTGTGGAGCTATGGCGAGTTGCTGGGGCGAATCACGCAAACCGCCAATGCCCTGCATTCCCTGGGCGTCGGCAAGGATGACGTGGTCGCCACCGTGCTGCCCAACCTGCCCGAGACCCACTTCACCGTATGGGGAGGGCAGGCGGCCGGCATCGTCGCCGCCTTCAATCCGCTGCTGGAGCCGTCAGCCCTCGCGACCTTGCTGAACGCGGCCGGCGCCAAGGTGCTGGTGACGTTGGCGCCGTTTCCCGGTGTCGATCTGTGGTCACGGCTTCAGCCGGTGCTGGCGGAGGTGGAAAGTCTTGAGCACGTGGTCCTGGTCAATTTGGCCGAGCGGGTGCCGGGACCGGGGCAAGCGGCGGTCCGCGACATGCAGGCCCGCGAGGTCGAGCGGGTGTGTGGGCCGCAAGGCGTGCAAGGGCAGGTTCCGAGCCATGTCCAGGTGCATGATTTCTGGACGCTGATCGAGCGGCAGCCGGATGACCATCTGGTCAGCGGCCGGTCGATTTCCCCGGACGACCATTCCTCGTTCTTCTGCACCGGCGGCACCACCGGCCTGCCGAAGATCGCCAAGCGCCTGCACCGCAACGAGGTGGCCAATGCCTGCAGTCTGGGCGGCTTCGTCGGCGACGCCATCACGGCGGGCAAGACCGTGTTCTGCGGATTGCCGCTCTTTCACGTGAACGGCGTCCTGGTCACCGGCCTGATGCCCTTTGCCAAAGGGGCGCACGTCGTCTTGGGGACTCCGCAGGGCTATCGCGGCGATGGCGTGGTGGCGCGGTTCTGGGAGATCGTCGAGACCTACAAGGTCAATTTTTTCAGCGGCGTGCCGACCCTGTACACGGCGCTGATGCAGGTTCCCATCGACGGGTTCGACATCGGGTCGCTGGAATACGGCATCTGCGGGGCGGCGCCCATGCCGGTCGAAGTCTTCCGCAGTTTCCAGGAGCGCACCGGGCTGAAGATACTGGAAGGCTATGGACTGACCGAAGGAACCTGCGTCAGCAGCGTCAACCCCCTGCTGGGCGAACGACGGATCGGTTCCATCGGGCTGCGCCTGCCGGGGCAGGACATGAAGGCGGTGATGTTGAACGACGGCGGCGAGTACGAACGCGACTGTGCCGCCGACGAGGTGGGCGTGCTGGTCATCAGCGGCCCCAACGTGTTTTCCGGATACTGCGCGGAAAGTCACAACGCGGGGATCTGGCTGGATTGCGGCGACGGCCGGCGCTGGCTCAATACCGGCGATCTGGGACGGCAGGATGCGGACGGCTATTTCTGGCTGACCGGGCGCAAGAAAGAGCTGATCATTCGCGGTGGCCACAATATCGACCCGGCGGCGATCGAAGAACCCTTGCACCAGCACCCGGCGGTGCAGATCGCCGCCGCCGTCGGCCGGCCGGACGTCTATGCCGGCGAGCTGCCGGTGGCCTACGTCCAGTTGCGGCCCGGTCACGCTGTTTCCGAGGAGGAGTTGAACAGCTTCGCCCGCTCCCGGATCAGCGAGCGGGCGGCGATCCCCAAATACATCCGGATCATCGACCACGTCCCGCTGACTGCGGTTGGAAAGATATTCAAGCCGGAGCTGAGACGTCAGGAAATTCGCGATGCCCTGATGGCGTCGCTGGCCGAGGCGGGCCTATCGGTCGCGGATGTGACCGTCAAGGACGACCCCGCCCACGGCACCATCATCGAGGTAACGCCTGCCGATCCCATGCAAGAGGGAATGATCCGGGACGTCCTCGGGCGCTATCCGTTCGCATTCCGCATCATCCAGGCTGAGTGATGGCGATGGCCGGCCGCAGGGCCGGCCATTTCCGCTGGCGGCGCGTCCTGCTTGCCCGATTGAATTGAGGGGGGGATTCGGGCAACGTCGGTCACCCTTGCGCGCCGCAAAATGGAGAAACGATGATGGCGGAGTCGTCCGCTGAAGATGCCCGCCCCAACAGGATGAGCCGGCAAAGGCAGAAAACCCGCGAGCGTCTGATCGATGCGGCTTTGTCGGTAATGGCCCGCAAGGGGGCCGATGCCGCGACCATCAACGATATCACCGAAGCGGCCGACGTGGGGTTTGGCTCGTTCTACAACTATTTCGCCTCGAAAGAAGAGATCGTCTGGGTGGCGCTCGACGCGCTGTTCGATCGGATCGGCGCCAAGATCGACAACGTCGCCGGATCGATCGCCGATCCGCTGCAGGCCCTGAGTTCCGCCCTGCGCATCTTCGTCGGCCTTATCATCGCCAAGCCGGAATGGGCGGGGTTCGTGCTGCGGGTCAGCACCATGCCCGGCTTCACCAAGGTCGGCCTGTTCGCCAGGCTGTACCGTGACATCCACGCGGCGCGTGAAGCCGGAAGGCTGTGCCTGGTCGATCCGGAACTGGTGACCCACGCGGTGGGCGGGGCCATGCTGTTTCTGGTCGTCGCGCTGCAGGAAGGCGACCTGCCTCCCGCGGAAGCGCCGGCACGCATTGCCGCCATGGTCCTGCGTATCCTGGGCGTGGACGAGGCCGAGATCGCACGCCTGGTCAACTTGCCGCTCCCCCGACTGGTAGAGGACGGGGACTGCCCCTAGGGAACGATGATCGTCAGGCTTTACTGGGCGGCCAGCCGCCGGAACAGGCGTTCCATCGTGTGGACCTGGGACAGATAGGCGGCGGGATCGTGGTCGCCGCAGCGTTCTCCACGGGCCAGCCGAAAGCCGCGCGCGACGAAGGCGCGGGCGGGGGCGCCGCCGCACAGGTGGATGATGGCGGCGACGTCCTGTCGTTGCTGTGCCGTCGCCGGCCGCTTCTCCACCACCTTGACGGTGCTGCGGTCCAGCCAGGCGGCGGTCAGTTCGATGGCGTGGGCCGGCAACAGGCGGACATAAAGCGCGTCCGGGCCGCAGGAATCGGCATCAACCTTGGCGTCGATCACCTTGTGGTCGCGGATGCAGAAGCGGCGGGCCTCGGCAAAGGCTGGGTCGGTCATCTGATACAGGCCGACCGAACTGGAGGCGGGACGGAAGATGCCGAAGAAATCGGGCGATTCCGTATTCCAGCGCCAATAGGTGTTGGCCGCCGGATCGCCCGAGCTTTCCATCTGCGCCAGCGCCGCCAGCAATTCGGCCGGCACTGCCGCCGTGGCATAGCGTTGGAACAAATCGCCATAGCTGTCCCAGGTCTGCGCCGGCGTCTTGGCCAGGGCGCCGCTGAGCGGGGCCAACAGCACGCTTGGCTTGCGGATCACCCAATGGGCGATGTTCACCCCCAGCGCGCCGACCGCCAGCACCGCCAACAGCATGGCGACCACCACCACGCGCGGCAATCCGGCAAGCAGGCGCCACAGTCCGATCGTCCGCTGCTTCCAGGTCAGGGGCTTCTTGCGCCGCCGCCGTGGTTTGGGGCGCGGCTTTGCCGGCTTCGGCGCGCGGGGCGTGGCCGGGCTGGCCGTGGGGGCGGGCATGGCCATGCGGGGTCAGCCGGGCGCCGGCAGGATCTGACGCAGATAGCCCGCCATGCCGTGGGCGTGCTGCCACTGGCGCGGATGGCCCAGCGACACTTCCTCGAACCGGCAGCCGTCGCGCCAGTCGGTGCGCCGCACGTGCAGATGGCCGCTGACTACCACCTGGGCGCGGAAGCGCCGATGCCAGTCGGCGGTGGCGGTGGTGCCGCACCACGGCGTGAAGCGCGGCGCCCGGGGAATGTGGATGAGATCGTCGCGCAGCGGGAAATGGTTGATCAGCACGGTGGGCAGCGCCGGGTCCAACGCCTGCAGGCGCCGTTCGGTGTGTTCCAGCCGGCTGGCGCACCAAGCCTCGCGGCTGGCGAACGGCGCGGCGTCCAGCAGCATTTCATCGGCGCAGACATTGCGCAGTTCCGCCGCCCACGCCACCACGCCGTCGCGTGTCACCGTCGGCGGGCGGAAGCTGTAATCGTACAGCAGGAACAGCGGCGCGATGATGGCGGGGCCGCCGGGACCGTCCCACCGCGCATAGGGATCTTCCGGCGTCAGCACGCCGAACGAACGCGCCAACTCGACCTGGGCGCGATAACGGGCTTCGCCCCGTGGCGACGGCGAGCCGTTCGGTTCCGGCACGCACCATAATTCATGGTTGCCCGGCACCCAGATGACGCGGGCGAAGCGGCGGGTAAGGGCATCGAAGGCCTGGGCGAGATGGTCGAAACGCTCGGCCACGTCGCCGGCCACGATCAGCCAGTCGTCGGGAAAATCCGGCAGCGCGTCCAGGGCGTCGCGGTTGACGGCGCTGGCCAGATGCAGGTCGCTGATCGCCACAAGCCTCATGCGTCATGCTTAGCAGAGCGGCCCCGGCGGTGCCAAGCGGTTGCCTTGACGGGATCAACGCGTTGCGCGAAACTCTCGGCGGAAATTCGCCCCTGCTTCGCGGGCGGCCATGCTGTGTGGGGGAAGCTGCCGATGCAATCCGCGACCTTGCCAGATGGCCGCAGCGTGTTCTGCGTCAATGCCTACGAGGTAGATTTCGGCGCCCACGAGATCTTTTCCGAGGATCTGGCGGCCCATGGCCTGAGCCTGCCCGCCGACGGCACCTATCTGGATGTCGGCGCCAATATCGGCTTGTTTTCCCTGTACTTGCGCGACCATTGCCCCACCGCCCGCATCATTGCGTTCGAGCCGATGCCGGCGGTGTTCGCTCCGCTGGCGGCCAATCTGGCCGCGCTGTCGCCGCCGGCCCAGGCGGTGCAACTGGCGCTGGGCGACCGGGCCGGCTGGGCCGAATTCGACTATTTTCCCGGCGTCGCGGCGCTGTCGACGCAGAACCATGCGGTGGGCCAGACCATGGCCGCCGGGTTGCGTCAATTGTTGGGCGGCGGCGCGGCCACCGATGATGTGCAGGATGTGATGGAGCGCACCGGCGCGTCACAGGTCGCCGGCGACAACGCCTTTCTTGACGATCTGCTGCGGCCGACGACGGTGCGGGCGCAAATCGACACCCTGTCGGCGCAGATGGCGGCCTTGGGGGTCGACGCCGTCGATCTGCTCAAGATCGACACCGAGGGGGCCGAGCGTGAGGTGCTGGCCGGGCTGGCCGAGGCCGATTGGCCGAAGATCCGCCAGATGCTGGTCGAGGTTCATTTGGGGGCCGAGGTGACGGAAACCATGGCGGCGCAATTGTGCGACCGCGGCTTTCGCACCTCGATCGGCAGTCATCCGCTGTCGCAAGGCGGCGCGGCGGTCTTCCATATCTACGCGGCGCGGCCGTGAGCGCAGGGGAGGGGAAAATGGTTGAGACGGTAAGTGGGCCGGTGACGGGCCATGACTGGTGGGCCATGCTGACCGACCGGGCCTATCTGGAAAATCCCTATCCCCAATTGCGGCGCCTGCAGGATCAGGGGCCGGTCCATCTGGACCAGCAATCGGGCATCTATTTCGTGCTGGGCCACGAGGCGTTCGCCAACGTGGTCAAGTCGCCCAGGATCGGCCGCGACACCCACTATTGGAAACCCGGCTGGAACAACGACGAATACCGCCAGCGCGACCCGGTGGGCTTTGCGCTGTACAGCGGCATCCAGCCGCAGATGATCAATGTGGACGGTGCCGATCACCACCGCATGCGCGGCATGTGGGAGGCGGCGTTCAAGGCCCAGGCCATCAAGGACCTGACGCCGATGATCCAGGCCGAGGCCGACAAGCTGCTGAGCCGGTTGCCGGACGAGGGCGAGATCGACATCATTCGCGACTTCGCCGGTCCCATGCCGTTGCGGGTGCTGCGCAACCTGCTTGCCCTGCCGGACAGCATGGACGACACCATCCGCCGTTGGAGCGAGGCGCTGATCCGCGTCGCCGACGTGATGGTGTCGGACGAGGAAAAGAAGCTGGCGCTGGAGGCGCTGGAGGCGTGCAAGGACTATCTGCGCAGGTTCCTGGCCGAACGCCGGGCCGCCGGCGACACCAGCCTGACCAGCATCATCATCCGCGCCCAGGATGACGGCGTGCTGACCGAGGAAGAAACCCTGGTCAACATGGTGTCGCTGCTGATCGCCGGCCATGAAACCACGGTGACGCTCATCGGCAACGGCCTCAAGCTGCTGCTGGACAATCCGGCGCAGATGGCGCGGCTGCGCGCCGACCGTTCGCTGGTGCGCAGCGCGGTCGAGGAATTCCTGCGCTGCGAGCCGGGCGGCAACATGATCCTGCGGGTGGCGCGCGAGGACGTGGAGATCGGCGGCACCTTGATTCCCGCCGGCTCGCCCTTGCTGGGCATGATCGGCGCCGTCAACCGCGATCCCGCCCGCTTCGCCGATCCCGACAGCGTCGACGTGGGCAGGCAGGCCAACCCCCATTACACCTTCGGCGGCGGTCCCCATGTCTGCCTGGGCGCGCCGCTGGCCCGGCTGGAGGGACAGGTCGCCTTCAACGCGCTGCTGGACCGCTGGCCGTCGATCACCCCGGCGGGCAAGGCGGAATGGCGGGTCGACCGTCTCAATGCCCGTGGCCTGTCCTGTCTGCCGGTGCGGGTGGGGCGCGGCTGATGGGGATGGTTGCCGGGATCGAGGCGCTGAACGTTTATGGCGGCGCCGCTTGTCTTGACGTGCGCCAGTTGTGTGTCCATCGCGGTCTCGACATGCCGCGTTTCGACAACCTGCTGATTCGCGAAAAGACGGTGGCGTTGCCGTTCGAGGACCCGATCACCTTCGCCGTCAATGCCGCCAAGCCGCTGGTGGACGCCATGAGCGCCGAGGACAAGGCGCGCATCGAGATGGTGGTGGCCTGCACCGAATCGGGCATCGATTTCGGCAAGTCCGTCAGCACCTATATCCACCACCATCTGGGGCTGGCCGGTAATTGCCGGCTGTTCGAGGTCAAGCAAGCCTGTTACTCGGGCACCGCCGGGTTGCAGATGGCGATCAACTTCGTGCTGTCGGGCACCTCGCCCGGGGGCAAGGCGCTGGTGGTGTGCACCGATATCTCGCGCTTCGCCCTGGCTGATGCCGCCGCCATCCAGGAATGGGCCTATTCCGAGCCGACCTCGGGCGCTGGCGCGGTGGCCATGGTGGTCAGCGACGTGCCGCACATCCTGCGCATCGATCCCGGCGCCTATGGCAATCACGGCTTCGAGGTGATGGACACCTGCCGTCCCGGTCCCGATACCGAGGCAGGCGACGCCGATCTGTCGCTGATGGCCTATTTGGATTGCAGCGAACGCTGCTGGCGCGACTACGCGCGCCGGGTCGAAGGCGCCGATTTCCGCACGACCTTCGATTACCTCAGTTTCCACACCCCGTTCGGCGGCATGGTCAAGGGGGCGCACCGCGCCCTGATGCGCAAGCTGTACAAGGCCAAGCCCGACGAGATCGAGGCCGATTTCTTCCGTCGCCTTGGCCCCAGCCTGACCTTCGGCCAGCGCGTCGGCAACACCGCCGGCGGTTCGGTCTTCCTGGGTCTGGCCGGGCTGCTGCAAAGTGTCGAGCTTGCCGCGCCGTGCCGGGTTGGTCTGTTCTCGTATGGCTCGGGCTGCTGTTCGGAATTCTTCAGCGGCGTGGTGACGCCCGACGGCCAGCGCCGCCTGCGCGCCATGAACATCGGCGCTGCGCTGGATCGGCGCCACCCGTTGACCCTGGCGGAATACGAAGACCTGCTGCGCGGCGACCAGGTGATCCGCTTCGGCCAAACGGACGCCACCATCGCCCCCGACACCATTCCGGCCGCCTGGGCGGCAACCCAAGGCTCCGGCCGGCTTGTGCTTGAGGCCATGGTGGGGTACCACCGCGAATATCGTTTCGTCTAAGGGGGACTTGGCTTGGACCGCGATCACATTCTGTCCGTCCTGATCGGACAAATCCGCGAGGTGGTTCCCGAGTTGGAGGACCGCACCATCGTCGCCGCCGATTCCATGGCCGCCTTGGGCATCGATTCGATGGAACGCAGCGAAATTCTGATGAATGCGCTGGAAGCCTTGGGCATGGATGTGCCCATGGTGCGGCTGCACGGGCCGCGCAATCTGGGCGAACTGGCCGATCTGCTGAATGCCAAGCGTAGCGGCGCCTGACATCGTCTTCGCCGGCATCGGCGTCGCCAGCGGGCTGGGCTATGGCAAGGCCAGCCTGATCGACGGCCTGTTGGCCGGGCGCGACGTGTTTTCCGTGCTGGCGCGTCCGGGACGGCAGGCGCCCGACGGCTCGACCGCCTTCATCGGCGTCGAAATGCCGGAACCGCCCGAAGCGTCGCCTGAATTGCTGCCCAAGCGGGTGGCGCGCACCGCCGGTTTCGGCGCCCGCGTCGCCATCGCCGTGCTGGACGAAGCCTGGCGCGAGGCCGGTCTGGACGCGGTGGCGCCGGACCGCATCGGACTGGTGGTGGGCGGCTCCAACCTGTTCTCGCGCGAGCAATTGCTGATGGCGCAGGACTATGCCGGTCGGCTGGCCTTCGTGCCGCCGCGCGCCGGTCATGTCCTGCTCGACACTGAAACCTGTGGCCTGGCCGCCAGCACCTTCGCCATTCGCGGCTTCGCCCATACGGTGGGGGCGGCCTCGGCCAGCGGGTCGGTCGCCGTGATCCAGGCCGCCGAGGCCATTCGCTCGGGCCGGGTCGATGCCTGTATCGCGCTGGGGGCGCTGCAGGATGTCTCGTATTTGGACCTGCTCGGCATGCGGGCGATGGGCGCCATGGGATCGGCCCGCTTCGCCGACCAGCCGGGCCGCGCCTGCCGCCCGTTCGACTCCGACCATGACGGCTTTTTGTATGGCGAGGGCTGCGCCGCTTTGGTGCTGCGCCGCGCCGATCAGGGCGGGTTGGGCTATGGCAGTCTGATCGGCGCCGCCCATATCGCCGACGGCCAGCGTGGTCCCGAACCCGATGGCGACGGCCAGCGCCGCGCCATCCTGCTGGCCTTGCGGCAGGCCGGGCTGGACGCTGCCGACATCGACACCATCAGCGCCCACGCCACCAGCACTCCCAAGGGCGACGAGGTCGAGGCCGCCACCCTGCGCGCGCTGGGGCTGGACCATGCCTGGGTGACGGCGGCCAAGTCGGTGCTGGGCCATGGCCTCAGCGCGGCCGGAGCGATCGAGATCGCCGCGCTGCTGTTGCAGATGCGGGCCGGCCGTCTGCATGCCACCCGCAATCTGGACAATCCGCACGAGCCGGCGCTGCGCCATGTGCGCGGCCAGCCACAGCCGCATGTGGTTCGCCATGCGCTGAAGCTGGCGTTCGGTTTCGGTGGCGTCGATACCGCCTTGGTGATTCGGGGGAACGCATGACCTATGCCACGCTGGCGGTGGACGAGGCCGAGGGCATCTGCACCGTCACCCTGACCCGCCCCGAGGCCGGCAACGCCATCAACGCGCAATTGCTGGCCGAACTGGGCGAAGTGGTTGCTCGCTGCGAGGCGGCGGACGGTCCCGCCGTGCTGGTGCTGACCGGCGGCGCCCAGGTGTTCTGCGCCGGCGGCGATTTCCAGGCGGTGGCCGACAGCGATGCCGCCCTTGACCCGGCGCCGCTTTACGATCTGTGGCGCCGGCTGGCCCAAGGGCCGTTCGTCTCGGTGGCGGTGACGCGCGGCCGGGTCAGTGCCGGCGGCGTCGGACTGGCCGCCGCCTGCGACATGGTGCTGGCCGACAACAGCGCCAGCTTCGCCCTGTCGGAATTGTTGTTCGGCTTGTTCCCCGCCTGTGTGCTGCCCTTCCTGATCCGCCGTGTCGGCGAGCAGCGCGCCCATTACCTGACGCTGTCAACCCAACCCATCGCCGCCGCCCAGGCGCTGGCCTGGGGGCTGGTGGACGCGGTCGAGGACCCGGTGGACGGCCTGCTGCGCAAACACCTGCTGCGCCTGCGCCGTCTCAACAAGCCGGCCGTGGCGCGCTACAAGCAATATCGTGCCGAACTATCGGGACTGGTCGACGCCGCGCGCCCCGCCGCGCTGGACGCCAACCGCGCCATGTTCGCCGACCCAGCCACCCGCGCCGGCATCCGCCGCTACGTGACCGAGCAGAAGTTCCCCTGGGAATGGTAAAGTTTGAGTGGGATCACCACCTCTGCCGTCTGCCCGCGCCTGACGCACGGCTGTCCGGTTGAGTGCGGACATATGCGACTGGAGTGCCCCGCCATCCTGACTTCCGTGGCTTGTCCGGTGCCAAGAGACACGGATGTCACGGACGCCCGCTGCGCGGGCCACGGATGAACGCGGATGGGCGCAGTGTCGGCGAAAATGGCATTCCTTGTTTTTACTGGAGAACCGTCATCCCGGCCACAGCGAAGCGTAGACCCGGAATCCATGATGCCGCCCACTTGCATGGATGCCGGCTCGAAGGCCGGCGTGAAGCAATTTCTTTTGTCCGTGTGATCCGTGGCGGCGAAGCCGCATCCGTGAAATCCGTGTCTCTTGGCACGGCGGCATCCGTCAAGGTCAAGCCGGCGGTGCTCTGCGCCCCTCGACTCAACCGGACAGCCGTGGGTCAAGCCCCGTGATGACGGCAAAAGAAAGTTAACCCTCGCCGCGCAAATCCACCGCCCGCATCACCGGTGGGCGGGGGCGGGTGATGTCGTGGCCGGGGATGCCGTCGCGGCTGACGAAGAAGCGGTGCAGCAGGGTGATCGACAGCAGGAACAGGAAGGTCTGGTTTTCCTTGGTGCTGATCTCGGCCGCCGGGCGGTTCAGCACCTTGGTGGTCAGGCGGCGGGCGAAGCCGGCGTCAAGGAACGGCAGCTTGGCCAGTTCGGCTTCGGACTGCACCAGTTCCAGGTAATCCGGGCGGGCGGCGGCGAAGGCGGCGGCGTCGGGGGCGCGATAGGGGAATTTGCGCTTGTTGACCACCGCGGCCGGCAGGCCGTCGGCGAAAGCCTGGCGCAGCAGGCGCTTTTCGTCATAGCCGTCGTCGAAACGCAGATTGATGGTCGAGGCCGCGTCAAGCACCGCCGGGTCCAGGAACGGGCAGCGGTTCTCGACGCCATGGGCCAAGGCCGGGCGGTCGCCCTGGGTCGACAGCAGATAGCCGGGCAACAGCGTCTTGTATTCCAGCCACTGCGCCCGCTGCACCGGGGTGAAGCCGGCCAGCCCGTCATGTTCGGCGACCAGGGTGGCGATGGCGGTGAACGGATCGGTGCCGCCCTTGAGCAGGCGGGCCGAGAAGCGGCCGTTCTGGAACCGTAGCTCGTGCGAGAACAGGCCGGGCATCTGCTCGTGCGAGAATTGCTGGTACAGCCCGGTCAGCGCCGCCACTTCCTGCGGGCCGTAATGGTCGAGATGGGGGTACAGCCGGGCGATGCGGTTGCGCCGGCTGTCCTCGTCCATGCCGTCCCAGGCACCGCGCAGCAGCGTCTCCTTGAACAGGTCGTAGCCCAGGAACGCCTCGTCGGCGCCTTCACCACTCAGGATCACCTTGATGCCGGCGTCGCGGGTCAGCCGTGACAGCAGGAACATGGGGACGAAGGCACTGCGGAACGCCGGCATCTCGGCATGATAGACCGCCTGCGGACAGGCGGCGGCGATGTCGCTCAGACCGATGCGCAACGCCTGGTGGCGAGTGCCCAGCGCCGCCGCCACCGCCTGCTGCTCGGCCGATTCGTCCAGCGCGGCATCGTCGAAGGTGACGGAAAAGGTCGCCGGCGGCCGGCCGGAAACATCCGTGGTCAGGCGGGCGACGATGGCGGAATCGATGCCGCCGCTCAGATAGACGCCGACTTCGACATCGCTACGCAGGCGCAGCCGCACCGAGTCCTCCAGCCGCTGGCGGATCAGCGCCTTGGCCTCGGCCTCGCTGGCGGGAACGGGGCTGTCGGCAAAGCGCAATGGGGCATAGACGTGGCGCTCGATGCGGCCGTCCACGACCTCCATCCACGCGCCCATGGGCAATTGCGCGATGCCGCGAAAGCCGCTCTGGTCGGGTAGCGGCGTCCATACGCCCAGGATCGAGGCCAATTGCGCCGGGTCCTGCTCGAAGACGAAACCCGGCATCGCCAGGAACGCCTTCATTTCCGAGGCGAACAGCAGTGCGCCGCCATGTCGGGCGTAAAATAGCGGCCGCTTGCCGAAGCGGTCGCGCGCCAGCACCAGCCGACGGTCGCGGCGGTCGTACAGGGCGAAGGCGAAGCCGCCATTCAAGCGGGGCAGGCAATCGGCGCCCCAGGCCAACCACGCCGCCAACAACACTTCGGTGTCGCAATGGGTGTGGAAGACGGCGCCGCGTGCCTCAAGCTCGGTGCGCAATTCGCGGTAATTGTAGATTTCGCCGTTATAGGCCAGCCAATAGCGGCCGCTGTCGTCGGCCATGGGCTGGATGCCGGCGGCGGGATCGATGATCGCCAGCCGCGCCGTGCCCAGCGCCCAATCGTCCCCCACCACCGTGCCGATGCCGTCGGGGCCGCGATGGCCGATGCGGTCCAGCATGCTGGCGATGGTGCCGGGCAAGTCCTGGGGCGGCAGGGAGCTGTCGATCAGGCCGGCGATCCCGCACATGGGCTTAGCCGTTGCGTGCCAGCTTGGCCGCCACCGTAGCGCGGATCTGGGTCAGGCTGACCAGCACGTTGCCGGTCATCTCGGCCTCGGTGAAGGCGATGGCGAACTCCCGTTCAAGGAAGCGGCAAAGCTGGACGTAGCCAAACGAATCCATGACGCCTTCCTTGAACAGGTTGGTGTCTTCGGGGAAGTCGTCGTCGAATTCCACCAGGAACTGCTCTTCGATGAAGGCGCGGATCTTATCCATGGGCGCTCACTTTTGCGGCGGCGAATTCAACCGGCAGCATAACGCTGTTTGCGGGATCTGTCTGCGTGGCTCCATCAGCGTAGCGGCGCCCATGTTGCCATAGACGTTCAGCACGGTCAGGATCGGGTCCAGCACCGGGTCCAGCGCCACCAGCAGGACGATGGCGACCTCGACCGGCACGCCGAACGGCGCCAGCAGCATGCCCAGCAGCGCCATCGAGGCGACGCCCGGCGCCCCCGACATGGCGCAGGCCACCAGGATGCCGCCGATCACCACCACCGCGCCGGCCTGCGGCCCCAGCGGCAGGTCGTAAAGCTGCAGCACGAACAGGCTGCTGACCACCACATGCAGGACGTTGCCCAGCGGGTACAGGCTGGCGCCCAGCGGCAGCACCATCTGCGCGGTCTGGCGGTGCAGGCCTAGCCCGTTTTCCACCGCCCGCAAGGCGATGGGCAGGGTGGCGATGCTGGAACTGGTGCCGAAGGCGGTGAACAGCGGTTGGCGCACCAGCGCCAGTACGGCCAGCGGCTTCAGCCCGGTGCGGTTGGCGATCAGTAGGGTCAGGCCGGCCATCAGCGCCAGCGCCACGCCGTACAGGGTGGCGACCAGCTTGCCCAGCATCAGGAACAACTGGATGCCGCCTTGGGCGGCGTGGGCGGCCATCAGCGCGAACAGGCCGCAGGGCAGGCCCAGCAGAATCCAGCCCATCACCTTGACCAGGGCGTTGTAGAAAGCGTCCAGCACGCCGATGGCGTACAGGCTCTGCTCGCCGCCCAGTTTGCCTAGCCCCATGCCCAGCAGCAGCGAGAACAGCAGCAGCGCCAGCATCTGGCCTTCGGCGGCGGCGTGGATGACGTTGGCCGGCACCACCATGTGGGCCAGGCTCCACAGGTTGGGGGCCGGTTGGCCGTCGGCGGCGGCGTCGTGGGCCAGCATTTCATGGGCCAGGAAGACGCGCTGATTCTCATCCAGTCCGGCGCCCGGCTGGAACGCCAGCCCGGCGGCCATGGCGATGGCGGCGGTGGCGGCCAACCCAAGCAGGAAGACCAGTGCCAGACGCGGCAGCGCGGCACCGGAATCGCCCAGGATCAGCCGGGCGATGCTGGCGGTGACGGCGGTGATGATCAGCGGCAGCACGCACATCTGCATCAGTTGCAGGTAAAGCTGGCCGAACGGCGCCAACGCCTCACCCGCCGACGGCAGCCACGCTCCCAGGATGCCGCCGGCCAGCAGGCCGGCCACGGTGGCCCACGGGCTGGACAGGCGGGCGGACAGCCGGTTCATTTGCGCGGCCCCCCCAGATAGCGGTCCAGGATGCGCTGCAGCGTGCCGTCCTCCTGGCGGTCGGCGATATAGGTGTCCAGCCACGCCAGCCAGTTGCCGTCGTCGCGATGCACCACCATGGCGATGGGATCGCGGGCGCCGGCCAGCGGAATGATCTTCACGTCCAGCGCCCAGTCGTCGCGCACGCGATAGCGTGGCACGCCGGCCAGGACCCGGGTCAGCGAATAGGAAAAGCCTTCGTCCACCATCACCGCATGCAGACGCCCGGCCAGCAGGTCGTCCATGGCTTTCTCGTTGTCGGGATAGCGGCGCACCGTGGCCTTGGGAAAGCGTTCGCCGGCAAAGTCCACGTACGAGCTGCCGTCCTCGACGCCGACCTGGACGCCGGCGGTGTTCAGCGCCTCGACACGCTCGCCGCCGCGGAACAGCGGCGCCGTCAGGCTGCGGTTGATCATCAGGGTCTGGCGCAGGCGGACATAGGGCTGGGTGAAGCGCACCACGGCGGCGCGGCGCAAGGTGCGGCTCAGATAGCTGATGGCGACGTCGGCCTTGCGGTTGGCGACCAGCTTGGGCAAGTCGTCGAAGCTGTCGCCCAGGCGGGCATAATCCAGCGCCACCCCCAGGCGCTGGGCGATGTCGGTGGCGACTTCAACGTCGATGCCGCCCGGCTTGCCCGCCGCGTCCACATAAAAGAACGGCGGCATGTCGGTCTTGTAGGCGGCCACCACCAGGGTGCCGCGGGCGATGATGCGGGCAATGTCGGGGGCGATGGCGGGATCGACCGCCGCTTGGCCGGCGACGGCGCCCGTGGGCAACAGCGGCAACAGGGAAATCAGGCCGATCGCAGCCATGGCGCGGCGTCTTGTCGTCCTGCCCCCCAGTGTCATCACCCACCCCGCTCCTGAAATCGCCAGAACTCTACCCCAAAGCGATGGGTGGGGCCAGACGGCGCAGTATGTCGATGGTCTTGGTCAGGCGGTCGCGGTCGCCACCGAACGGCGACAGCACGCTCAGCAGCCGCGACGGCGAGTCCTTGTCCAGGCAATGGCGGAACACCGTCGCCAGCGTGCCCGACGGGCTGAGGTCGACATAGAGGGCGCCGCCCTGGGCCTCCAGCGTGGCGATGGTTCGCTGCACCTGCATGGGCTGGCGGACGATGCGCCAGATCAGATCGGGCGCCGCCGTGCCGGTCACCGATGCGGTACAGCACGACCACACCGGCCAGAACGGGCTTTCCCTGCGCAATGGGGCGGTGGCGGCGCGGCAGTCGGCCTCGGCGGCGTCGATGAAACGGGAATGGAAGGCAAACGGCACCGGCAGGCGCTGGAACACCACGTCGCGGCGACGCAGCTCGGCCTCAATCTCGTCCAGGTCGTCGGCCAGCGCCGACAGGATGAAATGCTTGGGCGAGGTGATGCCCGCCACCTCGCTGCGTGCCGCCAGCGCCGGAATGTCGGCATGCAGGGCGGCTGGCGCCAGCACCGCCACCATGCCGCCGGGCGGGCAGGCGCGGCGAAACTGGGCGGGCTGGTCGGCCACCGCGTTCAGCGCCGTCTCGAAGCCGATCATGCCGGCCACCGCCTGGGCGACGATCTCGCCCAGGCTGACGCCCAGCAGCAGGTCGGGACGCAGGCCGTGATGCTGCAACACCTTGGCCAGGGCGTATTGCACCAGGAACAGGGCGGGGTGGCTAGCTTCCAGCCGGTCGAACGGCACCGCCACGCGGCGGCCACCGCCATGGATTTCGTCCAGGACGGAAAAACCGTGGCGGGCGGCGATGACGGCATCGCCCGCCTGCATCCAGTGGCGGAAGACCGCGTCTTCAGCCAGCAACTCGGCAGCCATGCCGAAATATTGCGAGCCTTGGCCGGCAAAACAGAAAATCATGGGAAGGGGCTGCACGCGGTAATCCATAGACAGAAGACCCGGCCGAGACGCTACCCTTGCCGGGCCGGTTCTGGCAATGCCCGCGCGAGCAGGGTCGGGGCGAAATATCCCTGTGGTGTAAATCGTCTCTTTTCTTCCAGGGGGCGAAATAGTACCGTCTTGGCGGGCCACGGCCCGATCTCATTCACGCTGCGTCTCGTCCTCGCGCCTCAAATCGGACGTGGGGCGCAACCGGAGGAACACCATGGCCGCGCAGACTGCTGCTTCCGAAACTCCCGTCCCCGTCCCCGCTCCTGCTCCCGCTCCCGCTCCCGCCGCCGAGGCCGCCCCGGCATCGGACGCCATCGGCCGCAGCCTGGTGGCCGAGAACCTGATCAAGGACTACGTCCTGGGCGCCGTGGCGGCCAGCATCGTGCCGGTGCCGCTGTTCGACATCGCCGCCGTGGTCGCCATCGAACTGCGCATGATCCAGAAGCTGTCGGAACTGTACGGCAAGCCGTTCTCGGAAGGCCTGGGCCGCAGCATCATCGCCTCGCTGGCCGGCGGCGTCGTCGGCTATGGCGCCGGCGTGGCCGTGGCGGTCAGCCTGACCAAGCTGATCCCCGGCGTCGGCTGGATGCTGGGCATGGTGTCGTTGCCGGTCCTGGCCGGTGCCTCGACCTTCGCCGTCGGCCGCGTGTTCGTGAAGCATTACGAAAACGGCGGTGACATCTTCGATCTCAGCACCGAAGCCATGCGCGACTACTACAAGCAGCAGTTCGAAAAGGGCAAGACCCTGGCCGCCAAGATCAAGGCCCGCAAGGAAGCCGGCAGCGACGACGCGGCCGCCCCCGCCGCCTGATCGTCCGCACCACGAAAACACCGCCGCTCCCGATGCCGGGGGCGGCGGTTTTTTTGTGCCCAATTGCGGGAAAGCGTTTTCCCCACACCAACGTCACGTGCGGGCCTGATCCACTGGTGTCCGGTTCAATCGTCGGACCTGAGCGGCGCGGAGCACGGCCGGCTTTGTTTCGACGGATGCCGCCGTGCCACGAGACACGGATTTCACGGATGCGGCTTCGCCGCCACGGATCGCACGGACAAAAGAAATTTCGTCATGCCGGTTGTTCGCTACGCTACGGCCGGGATGTCGATCGCGCCGTCACAACGCCCATCCGCGCTTATCCGTGGCCGCGAAGCGGCGTCCGTGTCATCCGTGTCTCTTGGCATGGAGCCAGCCGCGATAGTCAGGGTGGCGGGGCACTCCTGCCGCTTTTGACCGGACAGCTATGGGTTAAGCCCGGCCATGACGGGAAAGCGGAGACATCAGGTCGATCCCCGATGTCTTAATGCCGGCGTAGCGCGGTCGGGCGTTCGTCCGAGGCCAGCAGGACGATCACGCCGACCACCGGGCTGAACAGGAACGAGATCAGGAAGTTGCCGAAAAAGCCGAAGCGCTTGTTCTTGCCCAGCAGGCCGATCAGCCAACTGAAGGCGATCCACAGGAAGACCACACCGGGGTTCACGAAGTAGATCATTTCGCCATGGTCCTTTCTGGGGCTGCGGGAGCGGCGGTTTCGTCGCCTGGGGCGGGCGCTGCCGGCAGGGGTTTATGGTAGGTGGCGACGGTGCGGAAACGGGTGCCGTCATGGCGCACCACGTAGGCGGCGGTGTCGGTGGTCAGTCCGTGGGAATTGAACACCAACGGGCCGCTGGCACCGACGAACGGGGCGTCGTAGCGGATGATGCGCAACGTGTCGGCGATGGCGGCGGGATCGTCGTTTCCGGTCCGCCGGACCGCGTAGGCCAGCACCTTGACGGCATCGAAGCCCATGACCGCCATCAGGCCCGGCGGATGGCCGGTGGCCTTGACGAAGGGTTCGGTCAGGCGGATGGCCTCGGGGGTCATCTGGTCGCCGTCATAGACCGACACCGCCACCACGTCGCGCATGGCGTCCGGCCCGACGGTGTCCTCGATCTGGCGGGAGTACAGGAATTCCGGCCCCAGGATCGGCATACGCAGCCCCAACTGGCGGGCGCGGACGATGAATTGGGCGGTTTCCGTCGCCGCCGACGAGGTGATGAAGACGCCGTCGATATCGGCCGGCTTGAACAGGTCGTTGTCCATCAGGAACAGCAGCAGGTCCTCGACGGACTTGTTCACGCTGGTCAGGCGGCCGCGATACAGCACGGTGCCGCCGTCCTGGGTCAACTGGCTGCGGAACTGATCGGTGGTTTCGATGCCATAGCCGGAATTGTCGGACAGCACGACCACGCGGCGAATGCCCTGGTCGCGGGCATAGCGGGCCAAAAAGGCGGCGTTGTCGGCGTTGTTCGGCTGCAGCGCGAAGGTCAGGTCCAGGCGGTGGTTGCTGAGCGAGCTGGCGGTGGCGTGGGTGGCCAGGAACAGCTTGTTGTAACGTTCGTAGACGGCGCTGGCCGGCACGGCGGTGGCCGACGAGCCGTGGCCGATGACGGCCAGGATCGACTTTTGCCGCCCGATCTCGCTGGCCAGGCGCAGGGCGCCCGCCACCACTTTTTCCAGCCGCAGTTTGTCGGTGTAGCTTTCTTCCTGATAGACCCGCGCCTCGACCTTGCGGCCCAGCAGGCCGCCATCGGCATTGACCTGCTCGATGGCGATGCGGGTGCCGGCCAGGAAGTCGGCGGCGTCCTCGTCGGGCGAGAACACCACGGCGATGTCGACGGTGTCCCCGTTCTGGTTCCGGTAGTAATCGGCCAGGAACAGCAGGCCGGCGACCATGGCCGCCACCGTCAGCAGCGCGGCGGCGGCAAGCCGGAACCGGCGCAGGCGTGGATTTTCCGTCTGGGTTTTGCCGGCGCGCGTCATGGCGGTCAGCGATCGCCGCCCAGGATCAGCGGCAGGCCGTCCTTGCCGGCGCCGATCACCACGGTCTTGGCGTTGGGCGAGCTTGCCAGATCGCGGGTCGCCTGCACGCCCTGCCAGCGCAGCAGGTCGGCGTTCAGGCTTTTGGCGATGATCTGTTGATAGGTCTGGATGCCCTGGGCCTCGATGCGCTTACGCTCGGCCTCTTTCTGTTCGATGGACAGGCGGTACTGGAACGCCTTTTCCTCTTCGTGCAGGGCCAGCTTGCGCTCGATGGCGTCACGCACGGTGCCGGGCAGGTCGACCGACTTCACCAGCACGTCGTCGATGATGATGTAACGGTTCTCCATCTTGGACAGGCTGCTGACCACCACCGATTCCAGAAAGCCGCGATGGCTGGTGTAGACCTCTTCCGGGCCGTATTGGCCGACGGCGCGGCGCAATGCCGCCTCGGTCTCGGGGAACACCACCTTTTCCAGATAATCCGGTCCGACCGCCACGTGCAGCAGCGGCAGCATGCGGATGTCGGGCTGATAGCGGATCGCCACCTTCAAATTGACCGGCAGGCCGCCATTGGTCAGCAGCGAATAGGTCTGCTCGCGCGTTTGCAGGCGGATGTCGTAGATGTGCAGCGTGTTCCACGGCCAGATCACGTGGACGCCTTCGCCGTAGATGTTGCCCTGGTCGGTGCCGGTGAAGAAGCTGTACAGCACCCCCGCTTCGCCCGACTTGATCGAGATGACCATGCGGTTCCACAGCAGGATGGCGGCCATCAGCAGCGCCAGCGACAGCAGCGCGGCCGAGGTGTAGTGCAGGATGCGCCGGCTGGGTGCCGGCAGCGCGGCATCGTCGTCGTAATCGTCGATGTCAGCCATGAGGCTGGATTTCCCCCGAAATCGGAACGTTCCCCTTGGGTGTCAGCATTATGCGGGATCGCGCAAGGCGACACCAGCGCCGTTGTGCGGCAACGCCTTGTTTCGCCGTGGATTTGCCCGCCGCGCCAGCGCCGCGCCCAGGCGGGCGGCACAAACGTCCAAGTTGGGCGGCTGCAACACCGAGGCATGGTCGCCCGGTACCGGCTGCACGGTCAGCCCGGCCGGCACCAGCGCTTCCCAGCCGTCTTGTTCGGCCCACTCGCCCTCTTCGGCGCGCAACAGGGTGACGGGGATGTCGATGGCGGCGGGGACATAGGCCATCAGCGCGGCGTTATGGGCGCGATAGAGCGCATAAAGGTGGCGCAGGCGGTCGGCATCGGCGGGCACGAAGCGGCCGGCCAGGGCCGGGGCGGCCATCAGCGCGGCGGCGACGTCGCCGTCGTCCGGCAGCGCCACTGTCTGATCGACACCGAAGACGTCGCGCAGGAAGGTCCGCGCCACCGGGTCGCCGCTCTCGCGTTCCGCCAGATGGGCGTCCAGGTCGGCCAATTGCGCCGGGGTGTAGCTGTCGATCAGGCACAGCAGCGCGACCTTTTCGCCTGCCTGCCGCAATTGCCGCGCCATCTCGAAGGCCAGCACGCCGCCCAGCGACCAGCCGGCCAGGGCATAGGGGCCGCGTTTCTGCACCCGGCGCAGCGCCGCGATGTGGCGCGCCGCCATCTCGGGCAGGGGCAGGGCGGTCACCGCCGCCGCTGGATCGTCGGCGCCCGGCGCCTGCAGACCGTAGACCGGCACCGCCGGGTCGAGCCGGCGGGCAAGGTCGACATAGGCCGATACCGTGCCGGCGGCACCATGCACCAGGAACAGCGGCGCCGCCGCCGGGCCAGAGGCGGGGCGCAGCGGCACCACGCCATCGGGGATGGCAACGCCGGTTCCCTGGCGCCAGGGCCGCAGCACTCGCGCCTGCTCGGCGATGGTCTGGGCGGCCAGGAAGTCGGCGGCCGACGGCCGGCAGGCGAAAGTGCGGCCGATCTCGGCCAACAGGCGGACCCAGGCCAGCGAATGACCGCCGCACAGCAGGAAGTCGTCGTGGATGCCGATGGCGGCGGCCTCGCACCCCAGCACCTTTGCCCACAACTGGCGCAACGTTTCCTCTAGGCCGTCGCGCGGGGTGTCGCCGCTGAGTGCGCGGCCATGCGGCTCGGGCAGGGCCGCGCGGTCCAGCTTGCCGCCGGCGGTGGCCGGCAGCGCCGCCAGCGGCACATAGGCGGTCGGCAGCATGGGGGCGGGCAGGCGGGCGGCCATGTGGGCGCGCAGGGCATCCTCGTCGAACGGCTCGGCCGCCGGCACCACATAGGCGACCAGCACCGGATTGCCGGCCGCATCCTGGCGCGGCACCACCACCGCCTCGCGCAGGCCGAAATCGCCCAGTGCCGCCTCGACCTCGCTCAGCTCGACGCGGAAGCCGCGAATCTTGACCTGATGGTCGACGCGGCCATGGAAGGCGACGGCGCCCTTGCCGCCGGGAAGGAACGAGGCGAGGTCGCCGGTGCGGTACATCCGCTTGCCGGAAGCCAGCCGGACGAAGCATTGGGCGGTCAAATCGGGGCGGTTGTGATAGCCCTGCGCCAGCCGGCTGCCGCCCACATGCAACTCGCCGATCACGCCCTCGGGCACCGCATTGCCGTCGCGGTCCAGGATGGCGATGCGGGTGCCGGGCAGCGGCCGGCCGATGGGCACCGCGGCGCCGGGAGCGGTGGCCGCGTCCACGTCGTGCACCAGGCAGGTGACGGTGGCCTCGGTCGGGCCATAGGCGTTGAGCAGCCGCACGCCGGCCAGTGGTCCGCCTTGCCACAGCCGCACGGTGTCGGCCGCCAGCGCCTCGCCGCCGACGATCAGCAGGCGCAGGTCGGGCGGGGCGCCGCCGTCCCACGCCAGCAGCACCTCGCGCAAATAGGCCGGCGGCAGGTCGGCGACGCTGACGCGCTGTTCGGCCAGCACCCGGCGCAGATCGTCGGGCGACCAGGTGGCGCCGGTGCGCACCAGCAGCCGGGCGCCGGCCGCCAGCGTCGGTAATATCTGCTCCAGCGCGGTGTCCACCACCTGGGGCGCGAAATGCAGCACGACATCGTCGCGGCCCAGGCCGAAGGCGGCAGAGATGGCCCGGACGTGGTCGGCCAGGGCGCGCTGCGACACCACCACGCCCTTGGGCGCGCCGGTCGAGCCGGAGGTATAGATCATGTAGGCGGCATCGCCCGGTTTCGGCCCGCCCTTGAGGGCGCGGCCGGGCAGGGCGGCGATGGCGGCCTTGTCGGCGTCAAGGTCGATCAGGGCGGCGTCGGCGGGCGCCAGTCCGGGCGGCAACGCGCCGTGGCTCAGCACCGCGCGGGCGGCGCAATCCGCCACCATGGCGGCCAGCCGGCGCGGCGGCGCCTCGGTGTCCAGCGGCACCCACACCGCGCCCAAGGTCAGGCAGGCCAGCAGGGCGGCGATGCTGTCGCCGTTGCGGTTCAGCAGCACCGCCACCGCGTCGCCCGGCCGCACGCCGCGCTGGCGCAGATAACGGGCCAGGCGATTGGCGCGGCGGACCAGACGGCGATAGCTCAGCGTCTCGGCCCCCGCCACCACGGCGATGGCGTCGGGATGGGCCTTGGCCTGGGCGGCGATCCACTCGGCCACCAGGCCCGGCCGGCGCGGCAGGGCCGGCGGGTTGGCGCGGCGTCCGCTCAGCCGTTTGCGCTCGGCCGGCGCCATCATCTCGAGTTGCCGCACCGGGGCGTCGGGGCTGTCGCACAAGGCGGCGGTCAGGCGGACGAAGCGGTCCAGCAGGTGGCTGACGGTGGCGGCGTCGAAGCGGGCGCCGTCATATCCGGCGACCAGCCGCAGGGTGTCGCTCTCTTCGTGCACTTCCAGCCCGAACGGGCCGTCGCCGGGCTGGCGAATCTGCGCCAGGAAGGCGGCGTGGCCCGCTCGCGCCGGCAACTCGGGCGCCCCGGCCAGCGGGAAATTCTGATAGGCGAAGCCGATCTGGTAGGGCGGCTCGCCATGCAGCGAGCGGCCGACCTCGCGGGCGATGGCGGCAAAGGGAATGTCGCCGTGGTCCAGCGCCTCGATCAGGCGGCGATGGACGTCGCGCACCAGGGCGGCGGCGGTCATGTCGCCGGCGACGGCGGCGCGTACCGCCAGCATGTTGACGAAATAGCCGACCGAGCGTTCGAAGCGGCGGCCGGGGCGGCGCAGGCTGGGCACGCCGATCACCATGTCGCCCTGGCCGGCGTGGCGATAGACCAGCACCGCCAACACCGCCAGCAACAACGAGGCCGGGGTGACGCCCAGGCGGGCGGCGGTGTGCTTGGCGGCTTGGGCCAAGGCGGGGTCCAGCACCTGTTCCAGCGTACGGCCGTCGATGGCGGCGCCGGGCTGGGGCGAGCGGTCGGCGGGCAGCGCGATCACCGGCAGGTCGCCGGCCAGTTGTTCGCGCCACCATTGCCGCTGTTCGTCGCCGCGCGGCGAGGTCAGCAGCGCCTGTTCCCAGTGGCCGAAGGCGGCGAAGTCGGCGGTATCGGGGGCGGGCGGGGCGGCGGTGCCGCTGGCGAAGCGGCCATAGGCGTCCCACAGCGCCGCCGCCACCACGGCGGCCGAGGCGCCGTCGAACACCATGTGATGGACGACCAGCAACACGATCTCATGGTCGTCGCCCAGGGCGCCGCCGTGCAGCAACTCCATGCGGCAGGGCGACTCGCCGGCTAGATCGAACGGCCGCATGGCGCGGCGGCGGGCGAAGTCCAGCGGGTCCATGCCCTTGGGCACCTCGACCCGCCGCAGCGGCTGTGCCTCGGGGATGGCGACCAGCATCGGCTCGCGGCTGTCATCCTCCACTCGCGCGGTCAGGATGGGATAGCGATCCAGCAGCCAGCGGCAGGCACGGCCCAGGGCGACATGGTCCAGGCCGCTGGCGCGAAACGCTACCGGTACGTTGTAGACGTCGGATTCGGGGTGCAGGGCGTGCAGCACCCACAGCCCCTTCTGCCCCTCGGTCATCGCCATGCGCCACGGCCCGGCGGTGGGGGCGGGTTCCGCCGTGACGAGGGGAGCGGCGCTCAGGCTTGTCAGATGGGCGGCCAGACGGGCGGGGCTGGGATGGTTCTCGACGTCGCGGCGGTCCAGGCGGATGCCTGTGGCTTCCTCGATGGCGTAGCCCAGCCGCAGCACGGCCATGGAATCAAGGCCCAGCGTGGCGAAGGGAGCGTCGGCCTCGATCTTTGCCCCCAACTCGGCCGCCAGGACGTCCAGGATCAGGGTGCGCAGATCGGCGGACGTATCGGTGGGCGTCGCCGCCGGATGCAGCCAGTGGCGCTCGCGGGCAAAGGGATAGGGCGGCAGCACCAGCGGCGGTCCGGCCATATCCTCGTCCGCTTCAGCGCAGCCTTGCGGCGCATCGCCGGGGCGGGCGGCGGCCAGCCGGGCGGCCAGTTCGTCACGGTCGCTGGCGACGATGACCACCGCATGCTCGAATGCCTCGCGGCCATGGCGCAGGGTGTGCGACAGCCGGGCCAGCGACAGATCGGGTGTGGCGCGGACAAAGGCGGCCAGATCGCGCAGCCGTTCGGCCAGTTGCTCGGGCGTGCGGGCGGACACCGGGAAACGGCGCGGCCGGGCGAATTCGGCGGCCACCGGCACGGGCGGCGCTTCCTCGATCACCAGATGGACATTCGAGCCGCCGGCGCCGAACGAGCTGATGGCGGCGCGGCGCGGTGCAGTCACGCCATCGACTACCGGTGCCGGCCATTCCGCCGCCTGCCATTGCGGGCGGAACGGCGTGGCGGCGAAATCCAGCGCGCGGTTGGGCGTGGCCGGCATCAACGTCGGCGCCAGTTGGCGGTGCTGCAATTGCAGCAGCACCTTGGTCAGTTGGGCCATGCCCGAGGCTGCCTCGGCGTGGCCCATGTTGGATTTCACTGTGCCGATGGCGACGGTGCCGCCCTCGATTCCCACGGCGCGGAAGGCGCGGGACAACGCACGCAGCTCGATGGCATCGCCCAGGGCGGCGCCATTGGCGGCGGCTTCCACATAGCCGATGGTGCGCGGGTCGACGCCGCTGGCGCGGATGTTGTCCTCGATCAGCCGCGCCTGGGCCTCGGCGCTGGGCACGCCGAAACCGGCGGAATGGCCACCGTGATTGGCGGCGCTGGATTTGATCACCGCGACGACATTGTCGCCGTCGCGCAAGGCGTCGGCCAGCGGCTTCAGCAGCACGGCGCCGACGCCTTCCGCCGGCAGATAGCCGTCGCCATCGGCGAAGCTGCGGCTGGCGGCGCTGCTGCCGACCAGTCCGGCGCGGCTAAGGCCGACATACTTGTCCGCCACCAGGGACAGGTTGACGCCGCCGGCGATGGCCAGGCGGCATTCGCCGGTGCGCAGGCTCTGGCATGCCTGATGGACCGCCTGCAGGCCGGACGAGCACATGCTGTCCACCGCCACGCTGGGGCCTTGCAGGTCGAAGAAGAACGACACTCGGTTGGCGATGCCGGCATAGGAATTCAGCCGCAGCAATGCCCTGTCGTCGGCATTGGCATCCAAGGCGGCGTAATGCTGGTACATGGCGCCGACGAAGACGCCGACACGGGCGCCATAGGCGTCGCGCAGGCGGGCGCGGGTGTGGCCGGCGCGCTCCAGCAGATGCCAGGTGGTTTCCAGGAACAGGCGTTCCTGCGGATCGGCCAGATCGGCGGCACGCGGGGAATAGCCGAAGAAGCCGGCATCGAAGCGGTCGACATCGGCCAGGAAGCCGCCCCACTTGCAATAGCTGGCGCCCGGCTTGCCCTTGGCCGCCGCATAGGCGGGATCGAAGCGGTCGGCCGGCACCTCGGTCACCAGATCGCGGCCTTGCACCAGCGCCGTCCACAAATCCTCGGGGCTGTCGGCACCAGGATAGCGGCCGGCGACGGCAATGATGGCGATATCGCCGGAAGCGGCGGGAACGACCGGCGCGGCGGCGGGTTCCGGTGCCGCCTCGGCCAGCGCCGCGCTCAGTTGGGCGATGGTGGGATGCTCGAACAGGATAGTGGGCGGCAGCGGCCCAAGCTGGCGCTCCAGGGTGGCGACGATCTCCAGCGCCGACACCGAATCCATGCCGAAGCGGTCCAGCGGCGCGTCGGGCGCCAGCTTGTCGGCGGGAACCTTCAGCACCTCGGAGAAACAGGCGGTCACCAGCGCCGCCATGGAGCGCGAGGGTGCCTTGGTGGCGGGCGTCGGCGTTGCCGGCGCGGCCGGCGTGACCAGCGTGCGCAGGCGGTCGTGGTCGCCGTCCAGCACCAGCACCTGATCCTCGGCCGGCATCGCCACGGCGGCGGCCAGCGCGGCCAGCGCAGCGGCGGTGTCCAGCGGGCGGGCGCCAACGGCGCGCTCCATGCCGGCGATGACCTCGTCGCCCAGCCGCATGCCGCCGTCGCGCCAATAGGGCCAGTCGATGGACAGGGTGCGGCCCCGCCGCTTGCCCGCCGCCACCATGCGGTTGCGCTGTTCGGCAAAGTGGTCAAGGAAGGCGTTGGCGGCGGCATAATCGCATTGGCCGGCATTGCCCAGCGCCCCCGACACCGAGGCGAACAACAGCATGACATCGAGGTCGCAGCCGGCGGTGGCGGCGTCCAGCGCCAGCGTGCCGGCGACCTTGGGCGCCAGCACGGCGCGCAAATCGGCCTCGCTTTTGCGTACCAGCAGCATGTCGCGGGTCAGGCCGGCGGCATGGATGACGCCGTTCAGGCGGCCGTGCCGCGCGGTGATCTCGCCCACCAGCGCCGCCATGGCGGTGCCATCGGTGACGTCGGCGCGGTGATAGTGGACGCGCGGCGGCAGATCGGCGGGCAGTGCCGAGCGCCCGACCAGCCATACCTGTGCCTGCGGGGCGGTGCTGAGGATGTGGTCGCAGACGTGGCGGCCGACGCCGCCGGCGCCGCCGGTAATCAGATAAACGCCGGCGGCGCGCCAGGGCGCGGGCGCTGATGCGGGTTTCAGTTCCTGCCAGCGCCGTACCAGCCGGCAGCCGGACTCGTGGCGGATATGGGACTCGTCGCTGCCCTGGTCGGCATTCAGCCGGGCGGCGGCGTCGGGCGCGGCAAGGTCCAGCGTCACCAACTGGCAGCGCAATCCCTTCCGTTCCTGCCGCGCGCTGCGCAGCATGCCGGCCAATCCCTCCAGCGGCGAATCGGGCGCCACCGCCACCTGCACCAGCGCCCGTTCGGGCCGTTGGCGGAACAGGTGCTGCAACAGGTCCAGCAGGCGGGCGGCAATGTCGGCGAAGGGGGCGGCGGGCAGCGTCACCACCTCGGCCGGGGCCAAGGCGGCGGACAGCCGCGCCACCGCCTCGGGCGGCGGGTCGCACAGCACCACCAGCCGAGTGTCGGCGACGGCGTTGCCTTGCGCGGCGGCTTCCTGCCAACGCGGCGCGAACAGCAGCGGCAGGGTGACGGTGGGCGCCGGGGCGGGACTGCCCGGCACCCAATAGCGCTCGCGGGCGAAGGGATAGCCGGGCAGGGCGATGGCGGTGGGATGGCGGGCGCCCCACAACGCCGCCCAATCGACGGCGAAACCGGTGACCCAGGCCGCCGCCAGCGTGTCGGCGTCGCCCTGGGGTGCAGGTCCCTTGCCCCGGCTGGCACGGCCGCGATGGCCCTGGTCGGTGTCCAGCGCGGCGATCAGTTCGTCCCGGCTGGCGGCGACGATGGCGCGGCGTTCCTCGAACGCCTCGCGCCCGCTCTGCAGGGTCCAGGCGATGGCGGCCATGTGCTCGTCGCCCATCTCGTCCAACGCCGCCCGCAGGCGGCGCGCGGCCTCGGCCAGCCGTTCGGGGTCGCGCGCCGACAGCGGAAAGACCTGGCGGCGGGCGGGCTGGGCCGGTGACGGTGGCGCCTGGTATTCCTCGAGGATCAGATGGGCGTTGGCGCCGCCGGCGCCGAACGACGACAACCCGGCCAGACGCGGCACCTCGTGCCCGTCGATCACCGGGCGGCGCCACTCGGCAGACCTTTGCTGCACCACGAACGGGGTGCGGGCGAAGTCGATGCCGGGGTTCAGCACCGCCGAATGCAGCGACGGCACCAGCCGCCGGTGCTGGAACTGCAGCAGCACCTTGGCCAAGCCGGCGACGCCCGAGGCGCTTTCGCAATGGCCGATATTGGACTTCACCGAGCCGATGGCGCAAAAGCCGGTATCGGCGGTGTGGGCGGCATAGGCCTTGGTCAGGGCGGCGATCTCGATGGGATCGCCCAGAGAGGTGCCGGTGCCGTGGGCTTCCACATAGCTGATGCGGCGCGGGTCGATGCCGGCGGCGTCCAGCGCCTTGCCGATCACCGCCGCCTGGGCCGCCGGGTTGGGCACGGTATAGCCGTTGGTGTGGCCGCCGTGGTTCAGGGCCGAAGCGCGGATGACGCCCAGGATGCGGTCGCCATCGGCCTCGGCGTTCGCCAGCGGCTTCAGCAGCACGGCGCCGACGCCCTCGCCGGGGACATAGCCGTCGCCGCCCTTGCCGAAACTCTCGCAGCGGCCCGACGACGACATGAAACGGCCCTGGGCCAGGGCAAGGTACTTGTTGGGATGCAGCGTCAGGTTGACGCCGCCGGCCAGGGCGACCCGGCACGAGCCGGCGCGCAGCGATTCGCAGGCCAGGTGGATGGCCGACAGCGAGGACGAACACATGCTGTCCACCGCCAGGCTGGGGCCGTGGAAGCCGCAGAACGACGACACCCGGTTGGCGATCGAGGCGGCGCTGGACGACAGCGCCAGCGGTTGGCCGGCCTGGGTGCGCTCGGCGCCGTAAAGCTGGTATTCCTCGTACATGACGCCGACGAACACGCCGACCTCGGCCCCGTCCAGCGGCGGCGGCGCGGCCGGCAGGGTGGCGCGGGTATAGCCGGCGTTCTCCAGCGTTTCCCAGGCGCATTGCAGGAACAGGCGTTCCTGCGGGTCCATGTATTCAGCCTCGCGCGGGGCGATGTTGAAGAACAGCGGGTCGAAGCGGTCGAAGCCGTCGACGAAGCCGCCCCACTTGCTGTTGGTCTTGCCCGGTGTGCCCGGCTTGGGGTCGTAGAAGCGGGAATGGTCCCAGCGCGCCGCCGGGACCTCGGTGATGCAGTCGCGGCCCTGGTCCAGATTGCGCCAGAACTGGGCCAAATCGTCGGCGCCGGGATAGCGCCCGGCCATGCCGATGATGGCGATGGCGCCGTCGGCGGGGAGCGAGACCACCTGCGGCCGGGGCGCGCCGCCGCCCTGGGGCGCGGGCGGCTCGGGCGGGGCGTTGCCCAGCAGGCGGGCCAAGGTGGCGCCATGGCTGGCGACGAAATAGCCGGTCAGCGCCGCCAGGGTGCGGTACTCGAAGAACAGGGTTTTCGGCAGCGGCCCGAAATCACGCTCCAGCGCCTCGGTCAGGCGGACGATCATCACCGAATCGATGCCATAGGCCTCCAGCGCCGCCTCGGCCTCGATCTCGTCCAGCGGCACCGCCGCCTCTTGCGCCACCAGCATCGACAGATGGCGCAGGGTGGCGGCGCGCAGGTCGCCGGTGGGCGCCGCTGCTTTCAAAATCCGCAAGGTGAAGCCGCGCAGCCGCAGCCGCACGGCGCCGTCATCGTCGGCAAGGTCGATGTCCAGCCGGTGGATGCCGTTGCCGGCGGTGCCGCGCCGCACATGCGCCCACATGGTGGCGGTGGTGGGGGCCAACACCTCGGCCACGTCCAGGCCGAAGGGCAGCGCCATGCTGCCCGTGCCATCGTCGGGGAACAGGCCCAGCGCGGCCTGGAACGCCGCGTCCACCAAGGACGGATGCAGGCCGAACGCCTGTTGCGCCGCCGCTGCCGGCAACACCAGCCGCGCCAGCACTTCGTCCTCGCCGATAAAGGCTTCCGCCACCGCCTGGAAGGCGGGGCCGTAATCCAGGCCCAGGGCGGCATAGCGGGCATAAAGACGCTCGGCGGTCAGCACGGTGCCGCAGCGCGCCCGCACCGCCTCGCGCTCCAGCCGCGTCGGCGCGGCATCGGCCAGCGGCGCCACCCGGCCCAGCATGTGCGGGGTGGAGTCGGGGCCGCCGCTGATCAGGCGGAAGGCGCTGGCGCCATCCTCGGCCGGGTCGAGCGGCACGCGCACTATGACGCTGCCGCTATCCAGCCGCAGCGGGTGCTGCCACACCACCCGGCGGATCGCTATCGGGGCGAAGGGGCGGGCGCCGGCGAAGGCGGCGCGGGCCAGTTCCAATCCCATGGCGCCGGGCAGGATGCGGGCGCCGTTGACACGGTGGTCGCGCAGAACGAAGTCGTCGGCGTTCAGCACCCGGGTGTAATCGGTCGGCGTTTGCGCGGAAACTAAAGCGGCCGAGCCGCTAAAGGTGGCATTGATGTGATAGACGTCGCGGGCGAACGGATAGCTGGGCAGGCGCAACCGCCGCCGCGTTTCGGGATACAGCGCCGCCCAATCGGTGGTGCCTCCGGTCGCCCAGGCGGCGGCGATGGCATCGGCGCCGGCATGCATGTCCACCGGTACTGCGGATTTGGCTCCGGATTCCAGCTTGCCCACCGCCATGCCGGTGGTGTCGCCGGCCAGGAAGGCGGCCAAGCGCTGACGCAGTTGCGCCAGTGAATCGACCACCAGCGCCAGGCGGTGCTTCATGGCGTCGCGGCCCACCGCCAGGGTATAGGCCAAATCGGGCAAATCGACCTCGGCCACCGTGCCGGCCTCGATGGTCGCCAGCAGGGCGCGGACCTGATCCTTCAGCCGCTCGCCGTCGCGCGCCGACAGCACCACCACCAGCGGCCCGGCATGGGGCGCGGGGGCGGTGGGGGGGGCGCGGTATTCCTCCAGGATCACATGGGCGTTGACGCCGCCGAAGCCGAAGCTGCTGATGCCGGCGCGCAGCGGCAGGGCGCGGCCCTGTTCGTCCAGCACCGGCCGCCAGTCCTCGACGTCGCGCACGATGTGGAACGGGCTGCCCGACAGGTCGACATAGGGGTTGATCTCGGCGCAATGCAGGCTGGGGGCCAGGGTGCGGTGCCGCATCTGCTGCAGCACCTTGATGATGCCGGCGATGCCGGCGGCCAGCTCCAGGTGACCGATATTGCTTTTGACCGCGCCGATGCCGATGGCGGCGCCCTTGGCGGTGGCAAAGGCCGATTTCAGCGCGTTGATTTCGACCGGATCGCCCAGGGCGGTGCCGGTGCCGTGCGCCTCGATATAGCCGATGGTGGCCGGGTCGATGCCGGCGCGTGCCTGCGCTTCGCGCAGCAGTTCGGCCTGGGCTGCCGTGTTAGGCGCGGTCAGCGAGTTGGCGCGGCCGCCATGGTTGACGGCGGTGGCACGCACCAATGCCAGGATGGGATCGCCGTCGCGCTCCGCCTCGGACAGCCGTTTCAGCACGACGACGCCGATGCCCTCGCCCCGGACATAGCCGTTGGCCTGGGCGGAAAAGGTCTTGCAGCGGCCGTCCAGCGACAGCATGCCGGCCTTGGCGAAGTTGATGTGGGCCTCGGGGGTGACGATGGTGTTGACGCCGCCGACCACCGCCATGTCGCAATCGCCCGCGCGCATGCCCTGCACCGCCCGGTGCAACGCCACCAGCGAACTGGAGCAGGCGGTCTCGACCGGTTCGCTGGGGCCGTGCCAGTCGAGAAAATAGCTGATGCGGTTGGGGCCGACCGAGGGCACCGCGCCGGTGGCGACATAACCCTCGGCGCCGGTGTCGTCGCCGATGATCTCGCGATAGCCGCTGGACGAGGTGCCGACGAACAGCCCGACCCGGCGCCCGGCCAGGGAACGCGGTGCATGGCCGGCATCCTCGATGGCCTTCCACACATGCATCATCAGCAGGCGCTGCTGCGGGTCCATCAGCTTGGCTTCGCGCGGACTGATGCCGAAGAACAGCGGATCGAACTCGAACACGCCGTCGATAAAGCCGCCCCAATGGACGTTGGTCTTGCCCTGTTCCAGCTTGGGATCGCCGTCATAGGCGCGCCAGTCCCAGCGCTCGGCCGGGATGCGGCTGATGCAGTCGCGTCCCTGCAGCAGATTGTCCCAAAAGGCGTCGCCGTCCAGCGCCTGGGGGAAGCGGCAGGAAAAGCCGACGATGGCGATGGGATCGTCATCCGCGATCGGCTGGGAGACCACTTGCACCGGTAGGGCCACGGCGGCGGGTTGCGCCTGGCGGCGGTGGGGCAGTTTGACGTTGCCGGCAATGTGGCGGGCCAGCCGGTTCAGCGTGGCGAACTCGAAGAAATCGGCCGGGGTCAGCGCCAGGTTCAGCTCGGCGTTCACCTTGGTGGCAAAGCCGGTCATGGTGATGGAATCGAAGCCGAATTCGCCCAGCTCGGCATCGGGGTCCAGCACCGAGGCATCCACTTCCAGCACGCGCGCGGCAATGGCGCTCAGCGCCGCCAGGGCGGCGGCGTCCTTGTCGTCGTCCGCTTCGGGTTCGACATCCGGTTCCGGGATCGGCAACGCCACGGTCACCGGCTGCGGCACGGGTGCGGGGACGGGCGTCGGCGTCTCGCTGCGTCGGACCCAATAGCGGGTGGCGGCCAGGGGATAGCCGGGCAGCGTCACCCGCTGCGGGCGGGCGGCGCCGTACAGCGCGGTCCAGTCCACGGCGAAACCCTTGACCCAGATTTCCAGCAAGCCGTCGGCGCGGCCGCGTGCTGCCAGACCGGCGATGGCGCGCGCCACCTCGGGGTCGCTTTCCAGCACCGAGACGGCGCCCCGGCTGCTCTTGACCCGGCCCTGGTGCAAAGCGGGGTCGTCGCTGCCGGCCAGGAAGGCATCCAGCCGCAGCACCGCCTCGGCCGCCGAGGTTGCGGTAAAGGCCAGGCGATGTTCCAGCGCGTCACGGGTGGTCTGCAGGGTAAAGGCGATGTCGGCCAGATCGTGGCGGGCCAGGCTGTCGCGCAGGTCGCGCGCACTTTGCGCCAGCGCTTCGGCCGAATGGGCCGACAGCACCAGCAAAGCGGGACCGGTGGCGGCAGGCGATGGCGCGCGGGCCTCGGCCGGGACTTCCTCGACCACCACATGGGCGTTGGCGCCGCCGAAGCCGAAGCTGCTGACACCGGCGCGGCGCGGCAACGGCGTGCCGTCGCGGTCCAGCGCGCGCGTCCACGGACGGCTTTCGCGCATCACCTGGAACGGGCTGCCGTCCAGCTTGAGATAGGGATTCAGGCGATCGCAATGCAGCGTGCGCACCAGGGTGCCGTGCCGCATCTGCAGCAGCACCTTGATGAGGCCGGCGATGCCCGAGGCCAGTTCCAGATGGCCGATGTTGGATTTGACCGATCCCAGGCCGCAGGCCATGGCCGGGGCGGGGCCGAAGCGATCCTCGGCGTCGCGAGTCAAATCGGCGAAGGCGGCGCGCAGCGCTTCCACCTCGATGGGGTCGCCCAGCTTGGTGCCGGTGCCGTGTGCCTCGATATAGCCCAGGCTGCGCGGATCGAAGCCGGCGCGGGCATAGGTGGCGCGCAGCAGATCGGCCTGCGCCTTGGGATTGGGCGCGGTCAACGAGCCGGCGCGGCCGCCATGGTTCTCGCCGCTGGCGCGGATCACGGCGACGATGCGGTCGCCGTCACGGCGCGCGGCGCTCAGGCGTTTCAGCAGCACCAGGCCGACGCCCTCGCCGCGGACATAGCCGTCGGCGGTGTCGGCGAAGGTCTTGCAGCGGCCGTCGGGCGACAGCATGCCCGCCTTGGCGAAGCCGATATAGGGATCGGGCAGCAACAGGGTGTTGATGCCGCCGGCGATGGCGGCCTCGCACGAGCCGGCGCGGATGGCCTCGACCGCGCGATGGACGGCGACCAGGGCGCTGGAGCAGGCGGTTTCCACCGCCACGCTGGGGCCGTGCAGGTTAAAGTGATAGCTGATGCGATTGGGGCCAAGCGACGGCGCCAACCCGGTCATGGCATAGCCTTCGATGCCGGCGCCGCTTTGCGACAGCAGGCGACCATAGCCGGTGTCGGCGATGCCGATGAAGACGCCGGTATCGGACCCGGCCAGCCGGCGCGGGGCAATGCCGGCATCCTCGAACAGGCGGAACGCCTGGGTCAGCAACAAGCGCTGCTGCGGGTCCATCATGCGCGCTTCCGGCGCCGACAGACCGAAGAACCCACCGTCGAAGCCGTCGATGCCGTCGATGAAGCCACCGTGGCGGATGGTGCCGGCGGCGCGCCAGTCCCAACGCTCGGGCGGGACCTCGCTGATGCAGTCGCGGCCCTGTTCCAGATTGGCCCAAAAGGCGTCCACGTCCGCCGCGCCGGGGAAAATGCCGCTCATGCCGATGATGGCGACCGGATCATCGGACAGGATTTGCGGCCGGAGCGCCGGAATTGCGACGGGAACGTAGGCGGGCGTGGGCGGCGGCGGTTCGGGCGCCGCCTGCACCCCCAGCCGCTCGGCCAAGGCGGCGCCGTGGGCGGTGCCAAGGTGGTTGGACAATGCCGCCAAGGTCGGGTGTTCGAAGAACACCGTCGGCGTCAGTTCCAGGTCGAACAGGTCGTTGAGTGCGTTGGTGAATTGGGTAAAGCCGATGGAATCGAAGCCGTATTCGGTCAGCTCCTCGTCGGCGGCCAGATCGCCCGGCGCCACCTTGAGCTGGCGGGCGGCGGCGGTGATCAGGCTCGCCAGCAGCTTGTCCCGCAACCCGGCCAGCGGAATTCTGGCAACGGCTGCGGCGGGCTTGGCCGGGGCCGCTTCGCCGTCAAGCCGCCGGCGCAGCCGCTCGCCGTCGCCGGCCGCCACCAACAGGCGGGGCGCGTCCCCGGCCAAGGCGGTGGCCAAGGCGGCAAGGCCATCGGCGCCGGCCAGCGGCACCAAGCCGGTGGTGCGCGTCATCAGGGTGCGACTGGCCTCGTCGATGGTCATGCCGCCCTCGGCCCACAGCGGCCAGGCGATGGCGACGGTGCGGCCATGGGCCAGCCCGGCCCGGCGGCGCACCTCGCGGGCGGCGGCAAAGCCGTCCATGAAGCCGTTGGCGGCGGCATAATCGGCCTGCCCGGCATTCCCCAGCACCGCAGAAATGGACGAGAACAGCACGAAGAAATCCAGCGGGGCGTCGCCGATGGCGCGGTCGAGGTTGAGCGTGCCGGCCACCTTGGGCGCCAGCACCTCGGCCAGTTGCTCGGGTGTCTTGCGCGCCAATGGGGCATCGCGCAATACACCGGCGGCGTGGATGATGCCATCCAGCCGGCCATGGCGGTGGCGGATGCCGTCCACCAGCGCGGCGACGGACGCGGCATCGGCCAGATCGGCGGCGACGAATTCCACCCGTGGCCCCTGGACCGCCAGCCAGTCGCGCGCCTCGGCGCTTTGGCTGCGGCCGGCCAGCACGATGATGGCGTTCGGCGCGGCGGCGCGGATGGCGGCGGTCAGCAACCGGCCCAATCCGCCCAAACCGCCGGTCACCAGAATGACCTGGCCGTCGCGCCACGGCGCCGGCGCGGCGATGGGGGCGACCGGTTCCCACGCTTCCTGCCACCAGCGACCGTCCTCCAGTCGCAGCTTGGCTCCGGCGGGGGCGGCAGCGGCCTCGGCAAGGCGGGCCTGCACTTCGGGCGCGGGCAGGGCCGGCGGCACGATCAGCACCTGGCCGCCGCCGGCTCCCGCTTCCTGTCCGGCGCTGCGCAGCAAGCTGATGGTGCCGGCTAGCATGCCGGCGTCGGGGCCGTCGCGCAGCACCAACTGGATCGGCGCCGCGGCGGTCTGGGCCTGACGCAACAGGAAACCGGCCAGCGCGACGAAGCGCCGTTCCAGCGGCAGCGCCGGGTCGGTCACGCTGTCGGCATGCAGCACCACCGGCTGCTGGACCGGCGCGGTGCCGGCCACCAGCGGACGCCAGTGCGGGGCGAACAGGTGGACGTCGTTGCGGGCGGCGGGCAGACGGGTGGCAAAGCCGCGCAGGCGCACCCGCACCGCACCGGTTTCGTCGGCAAGATCAAGGTCGAGGGTGCGCACGCGCGGCGCCGCCTCGGCCTGGGCCGCCGCGCGGATATGCACCCACATGACCGGCGCGCACGGCCCCAGGATGTCGACGGAATCGATGGCGAAGGGCAACGCGGCGCCGGGGGCGGCGGCATCTTCCGCCAGCGCCATGCCCAAGGCGGCCTGAAAGGCGCCGTCCATCAGGCTGGGATGCAGCGGATAGGCATCCAGCGTGGACGCATGCGCCGGCAGCGTCAGCCGCGCCAGCACCTGGGGGCCGGGGCCGGTGGACAGCTCGGCGATGGCGCGGTGGGTCGGGCCGTAATTCAGTCCCAGGCGGTCGAAGGCATCATAGACCTGGGCGGCGCTGAAGGCGCGGTCGTGGCGTTGGCGCAGGGCGGCAAGGTCCAGGCTGGGCGCCGTCGTCGTGCTGTCGCCCAGGCGGATCTGGGCATGCAGGACGCGGGCATCGCCGCCGGGCAGGCTGGCGATTTCCAGGCGCTTGCCGGCGCGGTCCAGGCTGATCTCGACCGTGGTCGGTGCGGTCACCATCAGCGGCTGCACCCACACCACGTTGCGGAAGGACGTGGCCGGCAAGCCGGCGCGGGCGGCGACGGCGCGGGCCAACTCCAGATAGGCGACGCCGGGCAGCACCGGGGTGTTGTTCAGGCGATGGTCGGCCAGGAAGAACTCGGTGCCGGTCAAGGTGACCCGCCAGCGGTCGCCGCCGGCCTCGCGCAGGTCAAAACCCGCCGGCGCCGGGGTCGTTTCCAGCCAAAAGCGCTTATGCTCGAACGGGGTCGGTGGCAGGCTCAGGCGGCGCCGCTGGGCGCCGTCATAGAGCCGCTGCCAGTCCATCAGGTCGCCCGCCACCCAGCGGGCGGCGATACGGCCGGCATCGCTGTCGTCGATGGTGGTGCCGCCGCGCTTGCGCGCTGCCGTGCCATAGGCGATGGCGGCTTTGTCGCCGGCCAGGAAGGCGTCCATCTGGCGCGCCAGATCGGCATTGTCGCGCACGACGAAGGCAACGCGGGTGCGCAGGGCGTCGCGGCCCACCTGCAGGGTATAGGCCAGGTCGTCAAGGTCGGCGCTGGCCACCAGCGGGCGCAGGGCGGCGACGGCGCGGCGCAGGGTTTCCTCGCCGCGCGCCGAGACTGGCACCACGAGTGGGGGCACCACCAGCGGGCGCGGGCCGGGCGGCGCAGCGGCGACGGACGCCGGGCGATATTCCTCGACCACCACATGCACGTTGGTGCCGCCGGCACCGAACGATGACAGGCCGGCGCGGCGCGGCGACTCGACGCCGTCGATCACCGGCCGGGTCCATTCCCGCGCCTGCTGCAACAGGTGGAACGGGCTGCCGGCCAGTTGGATCTGCGGGTTGACCTCGTCGCAATGCAGGCTGCGGTACTGGATGCCGCTTTGCATCGCCAGCAGCAGCTTGATCAGACCGGCGATGCCGGCGGCGGTTTCGGCGTGGCCGATATTGGATTTGATCGACCCCAGGCCACAATGGGGCGTGGCCGGTGCGTCCAGCCCGCGCTCGCGGTACAGTTCGGCAAAGGCGGCCTTCAGTCCCTCGATCTCGACGGGGTCGCCCAGCACGGTGCCGGTGCCGTGGCATTCGATCAGGGTGACGCTGCGCGGGTCGATGCCGGCCTGGCGGTGCGCCTCGGCCACCAGCCGGGCCTGGGCCTTGGGATTGGGCGCGGTCAGCGAGGTGGCGCCGCCGCCATGGCTTTCGACGCTGGCGCGGATGACGCCCAGGATGGGGTCGCCGTCGCGTTCGGCCAAATCCAGCCGCTTCAGCAGCACGGCGCCGATGCCGTCGGACCGGGCATAGCCATCGGCGTGGCGGGAAAAGCTTTTGCAGCGGCCGCCGGGCGACAGCATGCCCACCTGCGAGAATAGCACGTGCTGGTCGGGCGACAGCATCAGATTGGCGCCGCCGGCGATGGCCATCTCGCAGCCTTCGTGGCGAATGCTCATGACCGCGCGGTGCAACGCCACCGCCGAACTGGAGCACGCGGTGTCGACCACCTGGCTGGGGCCGTGAATGTCCAGCAGGAACGACAGCCGGTTGGCGCAGAAGGCGTGGCCCAGCCCGGTCATCTGCTGGGCGTCCATCACTCGGGCGCGGTTGACCATGGTGGTGTAGTCGAGCAGGTTGATGCCAAGGAACAGGCCGACCTGCTTGCCGCTCAGGCTGCCGGGGGCATGGCCGGCGCGTTCGATCAGCGACCACACGCATTCCATGAACAGCCGGTGCTGCGGGTCCATCAGCTCGGCTTCGTGCGGCGCGATGTTGAAGAAAGCCGCGTCGAACTGGTCGACACCATCGACGAAGCCGCCGTACTTCACGTCGGTGAAGGGACCCTTGCGCGGGTCGCCCCACACCGCGCGCCAGTCCCAGCGATCTGCCGGAACCTCGGTGATGCAGTCGTCGCCGTTGCGCAGATGCGCCTCTAGTGCCTGCACGTCGGGGCTTTGCGGAAAGCGTCCCTCCATGGCGATGACGGCGATGGGGGCGCCAGCATGGTTGACGGTGTGGCTGGCGGCGGGTTTGGCGGTGCGGCGCACGGCACGGTGGCGGCTCAGCCAGCCCGAGACGTCGTCTTCGGCGGCCTGGACCGGGGCCGGGGCCGGCGGCGGCGCGCTCTTGGCGTAGTGGGCGTCGATGGCCTTGCCGTAGCGTTCGCGCAGGATGCGGGTCAGGTCGGTAAGGTTGCGCGCCTCGAAAAAGGTGGTGGGCGCGACCGAGATGCCGAACGCGCGCGAGATGTTGACCATGATCTCGGTGATGGCGATGGAATCGACGCCGAAATTGGCCAGGTTCTCGCTGGGGTCCAATTGATCGGCCGCCATGCGCAGGGCGGTGGCGGTGATGGCGATCACGTCGCCTTCCAGACGGCCGCAAGCCGCCCCCGGTTCCGGCCCGGCCACGGGGGTGGCGGCGGGTGCGGTGATGCCGACAGCGGCCATCAGCTCTTGTTCGAGCAGGGCGCGCATGGAATCGGCAAGGTCGGGGGCGGTCTTGTCGGTCATGGGATGGTTTCCCTTCAGCTCCCGGCCAGCATGTCGCGGTAATGGCGCATGTGGGCCAATAGCTTCCACAGATCCGCCTCCCACAGGTGGCGGTAGGATTTGACGAAGTATTCCTGGCCCAGATCGGGCTTGTCCGCCTGCTTGGCGGCCAGGAACTTCTGCAGCCCCGGCGTGCGGCCGGCCAGGGCGCGGGCGTAGTTCAGCACGAACAGGCCCTGGGTCTTGAGGCCGTCGCCCAAACCGGCGGCCGAGTTGATGAAGCCCATGAACAGAATGTCGTCATGGTTGCGCGGGGTGGAATGCAGGAACAGGTCGGGGATGCCGTTCTTCCACTCCAGCAAGTCGCGGTCCAGATAGGGGAAGTCGCGGCGGTAGCCGGTGGCGTACAGGATCAGGTCGATCTCGGCGGTGCTGCCGTCCTTGAAGGTGACGGTCTTGCCGGCAAAGCTTTCCAAATCGGGCTTGGGCGTGATGTCGCCGTGGCCGACGTGATACAGCAGCAGCGAGTTCATCACCGGATGGGCGCCGTCCAGCGGATAATCGGGCTTGGGCAGGCCGTAATCGGTGCCGTCGCAGCCGGCCAGTTTGAACACCTGCTCGATATAGGCCATGGTTTCCTGGCGGGTCTTGAACTTGGCCCCCAGTTCCATCATCCATTGCGGCGTCGGTTTGCCGGCGATGAATTTCGGCTGGTAGTAATAGCCGCGCCGGGTGCTGTGATAGACCTCGGCCGCTGAATGCACGGCGTCGGCGGCGAAGTCGCAGCCGGAATTGCCGCCGCCCACCACCAGCACCCGTTTGCCGCGCAACTGGTCCAGGCTCTTGTAGTCGCGGGCGTGCAGCACCTCGCCGGTGAAGTTGCCGGCCGGCATGGGATCGGGGAACAGCGGCTCGCGGTGCAGGCCGGTGCACACCACCACCAGATCGTAATGCTCGTCATGGCCGGCGCCGCTTTGCAGCCGCCAGCCCTCGGCCTGGCGGGTCAGCTTGGTGATCGGCGCGTTGAAGCGGGCATGCTTGCGCAGACCGAAATGGTCGGCATAGGCCAGGATGTAGCGCCACATCAGCTTGTGATTGGGATAGACCGGATAGTCGTCCGGCATGGGGAAGTCGGGGACCTGGGTGTTGAACTTGGGCGAGATCAGGTGCAGCGAGTCATAGGTGCGCCCGCACGGCGCCTCGCTGTTCCACACGCCGCCGAATTCCGAGGCGGCCTCGTACAGGTCGAAATCAACTCCCCCCTCGATCAGCTCGCGCCCCACGCCGATGCCGGTCGGGCCGCCGCCGATGATCGCTACTTTCAGGCTTTTGCTCATGATGCCGTGTGCTCCCCCAAAAGGATGTCGGCCAAAGCAGGGTATGGCGCCGTCCTCAGGCCGTCGAGGCACAGGCGCGGGACACCCTGCTGGTCCAGCAGGGCGATGGAGGGGTGGGCGGCGCCGGGGCGCAGCCACACCCGGACAAGGAATTCGGCGGGCATCGCGCCATACAGCGCCATGCTTTCGGCCGCCTGCGGGTGCAGCGGTTCGGCGCCGGTGCGGAAGGCGGCCAGCCGCCAGGCCAGGTCCAGCGCCGCCGGGTCGAAGCCGGTGGGCGCCGCCGGCAGCACCACCCGCGCCAGCACCTCGTCGCCGCGCCGCCACACGGCGCGCACGGCGCCGCAGGCCGGGGCGGCACGGCGGAACGACTCGGTGACGTCGATGTCGCCGGGCTGGGCCGGCGCGGTCACGGTCGCGGGGGCGGGCGGCACCGAATCGGCGATCTCGCCCACGGCGCAGGGCGCCCATTCGGCGCCATCGGCGACGATGCGGAACAGGCGGCCCTGGTCGTCGGCATCGATCACCGTGTCCAGGTGCTGCGCGCCATCGGCCGGCGGCCGGCCCCACACCAGATGGCGCAGTGCCCGCACCGGCAGGCCGGCATCGCGTTCCGCCGCGCTGCGGGCCAGTTCGGGCAGCATCAGCGCCGGCAGGATGTCGGGCGCCGACGCCGGCTCGGGGGTGGCCGGCTTGACCTCGACCCAATGGCGGTCGCGGGCGAACACCGTGCCGGGCAAATGCAGGCGGCGGCCAACCGGGCCGGCGGCCCAATCGATGTGGGCGCCGTTGGCCCAGGCCTCGGCCAGTTGCGCCGGGGTCTGCGCGCGCGGCGACAGCGGCGCGCCGGCTTGCGGCTCGGCGGTGGACAGATGGACACCCTCCAGCGGTTGGCCTGCCGCCAGCGACGCCAGCACCCGCAACAGGCCGTCGCGGTCGGTGCAGACGAAGGCCGCCCGTGCGCCCAGGGTCTTGCGGCCCACATGCAGGGTGTGGGCGACGTCGCCCAGATCAAGGCCGGGATGGCCGGCGACAAAGCGTTCCAGCGCGGCGGCGTTGTGCGCCAGACGGTCGCGGTTGCGTGCCGACAGGGTGAACACCCACGGTCCCGGCACACCGCCAGCGGCGGCGGCGGGGGCGGAGTCCATCACCACATGGGCGTTGGTGCCGGAAAAGCCGAAGGCGCTGATGGCGGCGCGGCGCGGACCATTGGTTGCCGGCCACGGCCGTAGCGCGGTGTTCACCATGAACGGCGTGCCGGTCAGGCTGATATGCTCGTTCATGCGCTCGAAATTGATGGTGGGCGGCAGTTCGGCCCGTTCGACCGCTTGCATGGCCTTGATGGCGCCGGCCACGCCTGCCGCCGCCAACAGATGGCCGACATTGCTTTTCACCGACCCCAGCGCGCAACTGCCGGGGTGGCCGCCCGAGCCGGCAAAGGCGTCGGTCAGGCCCTCGATCTCGATGGGATCGCCCAGCGGCGTGCCGGTGCCGTGGCATTCGATCATGCCGATGCTGGCGGGGGCGATGCCGAAGCGCTGTTGCACGTCGCGGATCAGGCGGGTCTGCGCCTGCGGATTGGGCGCGGTGATGCCGTTGGTGCGGCCGTCCTGGTTCAGGCCCCAGCCCCGGATCACCGCATGGATGGGGTCGCCATCGCGTTCGGCGTCCTCAAGCCGCTTGAGCAGCAGGACGCCGGCGCCTTCGCCCGGCACGAAGCCGTTGGCGCGGGAATCGAAGGTGAAGCAGCGGCCGTCCACCGACAGCATGTTGACCTTCGAGGTGTCGATGAACATCTCGGGGCCGATCATCACCTGGACGCCGCCGGCCAGCGCCAGGTCGCTGTCGCCCACCAGCAGCGAATTGCACGCCTCGGCGATGGCGACCAGCGAACTGGAGCAGGCGGTATCCAGCGAGATGCACGGCCCGCGCAGGTCGAGCAGGTGGGCGATGCGCGCGGCCAGGATCGACCCCGAGCAACCCAGCAGGCTATAGGCGTTGTGCTCGTCGATCAGGTTGCCATAGCCGCTGGGGCCGGCGCCGACGAACACGCCGCAGCTTGTGCCGCCCAGGGCCGAGGGGTCGAGGCCGGCATCCTCGAACGCCTGCCAGGCATGCTGCAGGAACAGCCGCTGCTGCGGGTCCATCAGCTCGGCTTCGCGCGGGGTGATGTTGAAGAAGGCGGCGTCGAAGCGATCGACGTCGTCGATCGCCCCCATCCACTTGCACGACGAGGTGCCGGGATGCATGGGATCGGGGTGGTAGAAGCGGGCGATGTCCCAGCGGTCGGGCGGCACTTCCTCGATGCAGTCGCGGCCGGTGCGGATGTTGTCCCAGAACGCGTCCAGGTCGGGTGCCTTGGGGAAGCGGCCCGAGGCGCCGATGATGGCGACGGCATCGGCGGCACTGCGGTCGGTGCGCTTGCGGCGCACCGCCGGGGGGGCAACGGGGGCCGGAACGGGGGCGGGTTCCGCCTTGGCCGGGGGCGCCGGGACCTTGGTGGTCAGATGGTCGATCAGGGCGCCGACGGTGGGATGGGCATAGACGGCGGTGGCCGGCAGCTCGACGCCCAGCAGGGTGTTCAACCGCCTGATCCACGTCACCGCCAGGATGGAATCCAGCCCCAATTCCAGGAAGCCGGCGCCGTCGCGGATATCGGCGGCGGGGATCATCAAATCCTCGGCCAGGGTCGCCACCACCTGGGTGCGCACGGCGTCGCGGCCCGAGGGGGCTGCGGGCGCCGGTGCGGCGACGGGTGCGGCCGTGGGTTCGGGCACCTTGGCGGCCAGATGGTCGACCAGCGCGCCGACGGTGGGATGGGCATAGACGGCGGTGGCCGGCAGCTCGGCGCCCAGCAGGGCATTCAGCCGCCTGATCCACGTCACCGCCAGGATGGAATCCAGCCCCAATTCCAGGAAGCCGGCGCCGTCGCGGATGTCGGCGGCGGGGATCATCAAATCCTCGGCCAGGGTCGCCACCACCTGGGACCGCACGGCGTCGCGGCTGCTGGCGGACGCGGGTGCCGGGGCGGCGGGCTGGGCGGCGGCGGGGAACATGCGTTCGATCCTTTCCTGCACCCGGGGATTGCCGATGAAGGTCTTTTCGTGCATGGCCAATTCGCGGGCGAAGGTGGCGGGCAGGCGTTCCCGCAACGGCCGTGCGGCCTCGGCCTTCAGCGCCAGCAGGTATTCGCGCGACTGTCGTGCCAACCCGTGGGCCAGGGCCAGCGCGCTCGGCAGCACTTGCGCGGCGGCGGTGACGCGCAAATCCGGACGGCGTGCCGCCAGCTCGCGGCCCCGATATTCGTGCGCGGTGAACAGCACCTCGCGGCCCAGGCGGTCACCCAGCCGATGGGGGAACACTAGGGTGGCGCCGGCGCCGGGGGTGAAGCCGTACCACAGGTAATTGCTGTGATAGACCGCCTCGGCGGCGAATACCTGCAAATCGCAGAACATGCCCAGCGACCAGCCGGCGCCGATGGCGTGGCCCTGCATGGCGGCGATCACCGGCAGCGGGCATTCCAGCGGAAGGCTGTAGATGGTGCGGTCGGTGAAGCGGGTGGCGCCCTGCTGCAACTGCTCCAGCCCGTCGCGGGTGCCGCCGCAGGCGAAATAGCCGTCGAAACCGGTCAGTACCACCACCTTGGCGCCGTCCAGCCGGGCGATGGCGGCGAAGGCTTCGGCCAGCCCGTCCATGAAGATGTCGGTGAAGCTGTTCTTGTGCTGGCGCTCGCTCATGCGCAACAGCACGACGCCGTCGGCGAACGCCTCCAGGCTCATGCACGCGGTGGTCAGCGGCACCACGGTGGCCGGGCCGGGGGCAACCGCCTCGGCCAGCGGCCAGACGGTCGCCGCCTCGGGGATGGCGGCGCGGCGCATGGCGTGTTTCAGTTCCACCAGGGCAAGGTGCGGTGCCTCGGCGACTTGACGGGCCAAGGCGGCGGCTTCCGGCCCCTGCGCCTGGAAATCGGCGGCGGCGGTCGCCGCCACCACCGGCAGCGGGCAATCCAGCAATTCGTCGGTCAGCCGAATTTCGCCCTCAAGCAGCACCACCCGCACCGTCTCATCGTTTGCGGCGGCGGCCAGTTCACCGGCCAGACCGGCGCCGTCGCCGCTAACGCGCAGACGGCGCACGCCGTCGGCATCGGCCAGACGCTCGACATTGCCTGTCGCCGGCGCGGGCGAAAGCGGCGCCAGGGTGACGCGGGTGGGCACGGCGGCGGGGAACGGCCCGGCCAGGGTGGCGGGATCGGCCAGACGCAGCGGCAGCGCCTTTACCACGGGCTGCGCCTGTGGTGGCGGTGACGGTGGTGCCGCCTGGACCCAGCAGCGGATGGCGGCGAAACGGGTGACCGGCAGCGGCACCCGGCGCGCCTGGGCCGGCGCGGTGGGGCGGGCGCCGGCAACGAACGCCGCGGCGTCGCCGGTGGTGTCGGGGGCGTTGTCGGCGGCTTCGCCGCTCAACACGCCGCAAGCGGCATCGCCGATCAGCCACCGGCGCAGGCGCCCGACCACATCGGCCAGCGACTCGGCCTCCAGCGCCAGGCGGTGGCGCAGGTGGCGGCGGCCGGTGGCCAGGGTATAGGCGACGTCGGCGGCGCTTAGGTCCGGCTGGTGTTCCAGATGGGCGGCCAAATCCTCGGCCTGGGCGCGCAACAGCTCGGGCGTGCGGGCGCTGAGCACGAACAGGTGCGGGCCGGGGCTGGGCGGCGTGGCGGGTTGGGCCGGCGGCGCATCCACCACCACCAGGGCGTTGGTGCCGGAAAAGCCGAACGAACTGATGGCGGCGCGGCGATGCTCGGTCCATGGCAGCGGCGCGGTGTTGACGGCGAACGGGCCGTCGGCGAAGCGGATGGCCGGATTGCCGCCGTTGAAATGCAGCGTCGGCGGAATGGCGCCGTGGCGCAGGCTCAGCAGCACTTTGATCAGGCCGGCGATACCGGCGGCGGTGGTGGCGTGGCCGATATTGGATTTGACCGATCCCAGCGCCACGCTGCCCGGTGCGCCGGGGCCGAAGGCGCGGGCCAGGGCGGCATGCTCGATGGGATCGCCCAGGGGTGTGCCGGTGCCGTGCGCCTCGACCAGGCCGATGCTGGCGGGGTCGATGTCGAACTGGGCATAGACGCTACGGATCAGCCGTTCCTGCGACGCCGCGCTGGGGGCGGTGATGCCGTTGGTGGTGCCGTCCTGGTTCAGGCCGCTGGCGACGATGATGCCGTGGATGGTGTCGCCGTCGGCCAGGGCTTCGGCCAGCGGCCGCAATAGGACCGCGCCCACCGCCTCGCCGGGAACGATGCCGTCGGCACCGGCGCCGAAGGCGGCGCAGCGGCCGCTGGGCGACAGCATGTTGGCCTGGTTGGCCGAGCGATAGAAACGCGGCGTGCATTGGACGAAGACGCCGCCGGCCAGCGCCATTTCGGACTCGCCGCTCCACAGGCTCTGGCAGGCCAGATGCACCGCCACCAGCGAGCTGGAGCAGGCGGTATCCACCGCTACCGCCGGCCCCTTGAGGTCGAGGAAATAGGCGATGCGCCCCGGGATCAGCGAACTGGTGTTGCCCCAGAACGCCTGGCCCGGCGCCTTTTGGCCGTGGAACAGGTCGTGGTAATCGCCCGAACTGCAGCCGGCGAACACGCCGATGCGGCGGCCATGGATGGCGTCGCCGGCATGGCCGGCATGGTCCAGCGTCTTCCACGCCTCTTCCAGGAACAGCCGCTGCTGCGGGTCCATGTAGGTGGCTTCCAGGCCGGAAATGCCGAAGAACACCGGGTCGAAATTCTCGATGCCGTCGATGAAGCTGCCGTGGCGGCCATAGGTGCCGGGGGCGGCGTCGCGGTACAACGGCGCCAAGTCGAAGCGGCTGACCGGCTCGACCAGATCGTCGCCGGCCATCAAATGCGTCCACAACGCCTCGGCGTCGGGCGATTTGGCGAAGCGGCCGCTATAGCCGATGATGGCAATGGGCTGGCGCTCGGCCGGGGCGTGAACGATGGCGGGCGCGGCCACCACGGGTGCCGGGACCTGCCGCGCCAGGAAGGCTTCCAACTGCACGACGTTGGTGTGGTCGAACAGGGCGGTGTGGTCCAACTCGACGCCCAAGGCGCGGCGCAGCTTGTGCACCAATTCGGCGCCCAGGATCGAATCCAGGCCGTAATCGGCGAAGGAGCGGTCGGGCAGGATGGTGGTGGGCGCCACGTTCAACGTCTCGCCCAGCACCGCCAGCAGGCGGTCGCGCAGGGATTCGCCGGTGGGGGCGGCGGGAACCGGTGCGGCGGGGGCAATTCGGGCCGGCGCAGGCGCGTGCGCGGTCGCCACTCCGGGGGCGCGGGCGGCGATGATCTGCTGGCCCAGGGCGCATTCCGCCGCCAAGGACCCCGCCAGCCACTCCAGTCCGGCCTCGGCCAGCAGCGTCTGCCACGATTGCGGCGTCAACGACGGCGTGCCGGGAATGCGGCGGGCCGGATCGGTGAAGCGCCACCAGCCCTCGAGCAGGCCGAAGGTGACGTGGGTGAACAGCGTCGCCCGGCTGGTTTCGTTGATCAGCAGCACGCCGCCGGGCGCCAGCAGCGCACGCACATGGTCCAGCGTGCGGGCCATGTCGGCGGTGGCGTGCAGCACGTTGGCGGCGATGACGATGTCATAACCGCCGGCAACCACGTCCTGGCCGGCGGGCGGCTTTTCCACGTCGAACAGCGCGGTGGTCAGTTGCGGCCAGCGCGGGCCATAGGTGCGCTCGGCATGGATCAGGAAGGCGCGCGACAGGTCGGTGTAACGGTATTCGGCGACGCGGCCGGACTGGGGCGCCAGTGCTTCGAATACCCGTTCGCTGGTGCCGCCGGTGCCGGCGCCGATTTCCAGGATGCGCAGGGCCGGCAGCGGCGAGGCGGCGACGAAGGCCGCCGCCGCCTGGGCCAGGGTGCGGCTGAAGCGGGCGGCGACCGGGTTGTCCTTGTAGGTGGCCTCGACCAATCCCAGCGCGCCGTCGGGGAACATCACCGAAGTCGCCGGCCGCTTGCCGGCCAGGATGTCGGGCAGCGCGCGCAACGTCGCTTCGGCCAACGCCATCTGCGCCGCCGGGCCGCCGCTGCGGCGCAAGTTCTCCCACGCCGCCCACGGATCGCCGGGCGCGACGTCCGTGGCGGCCAGCAGATCCTGCGCCGCCGTACGCCAGCGAGTGAGTGCCGGGATGGGGACGGGGGTGTCGCGCAGGGTGGCGGCCAGGATGGCGGCGATGGCGCGGTCCAGCCGCTCGGCCTCGGCCTGCAAGCCGGCATCGCCCTGGGGCGCGGTGATCGGCGCGCTCGGCTGCGCGGCCGTGGGTAGCCAGAAGCGGCGGCAGGCGAACGGATAGGTCGGCAGCGAGACGATGGCCGGACGCTGGCGGCGCGGCAACGATGCCCAATCCACCGCCAGCCCCTTGGCCCACAGCGACAGCAGCTTGGTCAACTCGCCCTGCTCCCACCAGCGGGCGGCAAGGTCGGCCAGCGCGGCGGTATCGTCCAAAATGTCGTGGTGCTGGCCGGATTGACCGCACAACACGACGCCATCGTCACCGGCCAGCCAGCGGCGCAAGCCCTCGGCCACAGCGGGCAGGTCGTCGGCCACCAGCGCTAGCCGATATTCCATGGCCTCGCGCCCGACCTGCAGGGTAAAGGCGAGGTCGGCCAGGCTTGGTGCGGCATCCGCCGCGCCGCCCACATGGGCGACGATCTGGTCCAGGCAGGTCAGGTGGGCGAAGGCGACGGCATCGACGGCGCGGCCCAGGCGTTGTTCGACCCAGCCGCGCAGGGCCAGCCGTTGGGCGGGGTCCAGGCCCAGGGAATCGAACGGCTCGGCGCCGTCCAGCTCGGTGGCGGCAACGTCGAGCAGGCGGGCCAGTTCGGCGCGCAGATCGCCGCCCAGTCCAATCGGCGCGGCGGGGGCGGCAACCACCCGCAGCAACCGCTCGGCCTGACGGCGCAGGCCGTCGGCATCGCGTGCCGACAGCACGATGGCCTGCGGTCCGGGAATGGTGGTGGCGGCGGCGGGCGGCGCTTCCTCGACGATCACATGGGCGTTGGCGCCACCGGCGCCGAACGACGAAATGCCGGCGATGCGTTTGCCCGATGGGGTCCACGGCGACAGGCGGCGCGGCAGGGTGAACGGGGTGCGCGCCAAATCCAGGTTGGGGTTGACCTCGTCCGCGTGCAGCGTCGGTGGCAGCGCGCGATGGCGCAGCGCCAGCACCACCTTGGTCAGCCCGGCGATGCCGGCCGCCGCCTCCAGATGGCCGATATTGGATTTGATCGACCCCAGCGCGCAGAAGCCGCGCGCCGAGGTGTCGGCGGCGAAGGCCTGGGTCAGTCCCTCGACCTCGATGGGATCGCCCAACTCGGTGCCGGTGCCGTGCGCCTCGATGCAGGTGACGGACTCGGCGCTCAGGCCGGCATGGTCGAGCGCCAGGCGCACCAGATCGCGCTGGGCCGCCGGGTTGGGCACGGTATAGCCATTGGTGTGGCCGCCATGATTGATGGCGCTGGCGCGGATCACCGCATGGATGCGGTCGCCATCGGCCAAGGCGCGGCTGAGCGGTTTCAGCACGACGCAGCCGACGCCCTCGCCGGGGACGAAGCCGTTGGCGCCCTTGCCGAAGCTGCGGCACACCCCGTCCGGACTCAGCATGCGCGCGGCGCTCAGGTCGACGAAGGTGCTGGGGTGCAGGTACAGATTGACGCCACCGGCCAGGGCCATGCCGGCGGCGCCCGAACGCAGATGCTCGCATGCCTCGTGCAGGGCGGTGGCCGAGCTGGAGCACATGGTGTCCAGCGGCAGGCTGGGGCCGGTCAGGTTCAGCGCGTGCGACACCCGGTTGGCGATGCTGGCGAAGCAGGTGTTGGGGCGCACTACCGCTCCGCCCTCGGCGGCGAACGGGCCGTGCAGGGCAAAGCCGGTCTTGGTGACGCCGACGAAGACGCCGACCGGATTGGCGGCACCCAGCCGCGCCGGGCTGTAGCCGGCATCCTCGGCCGCCGCCCAGGCGCACATCAGGAACAACCGTTCCTGCGGGTCCATGGCCGCCGCGTCGCGCGGCGAAATCTTGAAGAACAGCGGGTCGAAATCGGCGAAGCCGTCCAGGAAGGCGCCCCACTTGGCATAGGACAGCCCGCGCTCGATCGCCTCGTCGCGGTCGGGGTGGAAAAAGCCGTCCAGGCTCCAGCGCTCGGCCGGCACCTCGCCCACGGCGTCGCGGCCGGCGGCCAGATTGTCCCAAAAGCCGTCCAGATCGTCGGCACCGGGATAGCGCCCGGCGATGCCGATGATGGCGATGGGGTCGGCGGCGGTGGTCGGCGGCGTCCGCGTGGCAACCATCGGTGCCGCCGGAACGGCGGCAGGGGCGGCGGCCAGATCGGTCCAGCGCCGGCATGCCTCGGCATGGTCGCGGGTCAGGGCGCCGGCCACCTCGGCCAGAGTGCGGTACTGGAAGAACAGCGTCTTGGGCAGCGCGCCCAGCCCGTCGCCCAAGGCGGCGTTCAGGCGGGTGATCATCAGCGAATCGATGCCGTACTCTTCCAACGGCGTGGTGGTGTGAATGGCCGAGACGGCAAAGCCGCCGGCCTCGGCGAACAGATTGCGCAGCCGCGCGGTCACCGCCGCCGCCAGCCGGTCGTCGTCGGCGACGGTCGCGACAGGTGTCGCTTCCGGGCTGGTAAAAAACGCGCGGATGCGGGCGGCATCGCCGGCGACCACGGCGGCACGCGAGACCTTGGCGGACAGGATGCGGCGCAGTGCCGCCAGACCGTCGGCGGTGGACAGCGGGCGCTGGCCCATGCGGGCGAACAGGGCGTCGCGGACGATGGCGTTGGCCCGCATGCCGCCCTCGGCCCATAGCGGCCAGTCGATCGCCACCAGTGGCAGGCCCGAGCTTTCGGCCAGGGCGTCCATGAAGCCGTTGGCGGCGGCATAATCGCTTTGCCCCACATTGCCGACGGCGCCGGCCAGCGACGAGAACAGTACCAGCGCGTCCAGCTCCAGCCCGGCGCAGGCCGCCACCAGCGCCCGGCTGCCGGCCACCTTGGGCGCCAGCACGGCGGCAAGGTCGGTGGCACTTTTGCCCCGCATCAGGCCGTCGCGCAGGGTGCCGGCGCAATGCAGCACCATGGTCAGGGCGCCATGAACCTCGACGATGCCGCGCACCAGGGCGGCGACCGCCGGGGCGTCGGCGCAGTCGACCTGGCGATAGGCCGCCACCGCGCCCAGGCCGCGCAATTCCGCGACAAAGGCGGCGCGTTCGGCATCTTCGGGCCGGGTTCCGGTCAGCACCAGTACGGCGCCGGGGGCGTTGCGGGCGATGTCGCGGGCCAGCAGGCGCCCCAGTCCACCGGTGCCGCCAGTGATCAGGAACACACCGCGCGGCCGCCACGGCAGGGCCTCGCCGTCGGGCAAGTCGCTCCAGCCGCGCACGAACCTGCGGCCACTTTGGTAGCGGATGCGGCTGGCCGGATCGGCGGCATCGGCGGCCAGAGCATCGGCGGACAGGCCGGGTTCGACCTCGACCACCTGCCCCTCAAGACCGGGCCGTTCCAGCGCGGCGCTGTCGAGCATGCCGCCCAAGCCCGCCCGCAGGTCGCCCACCGGCAGCGCCAATTGCACCAGAACGTCGCCGCGTTGGCCGCGCAACACGTCCAGCAGCGCCTGCGCCGCGTCTTCATAGGCCGGCGGCAGGGTCTCGGCGGCCACCACCACCCGGCGGGCGACCTTGCGGCCGGCAACGGCGGCGGCCTCGACCCAGGTGGGGGTGACGACGATTGTGGCGTCGGCGCCCGGCAGCCAGAAGCGGGTATCGGCAAAGGCGCGCGGCGGCAGTGGCTGGCGGCGTGGCGCGGTGGCCGGGCGGTAATCCTCGACCACCACATGGGCGTTGGTGCCGCCGAAGCCGAAGCTGCTGATGCCGGCGCGGCGCGGGGTTTCGCCCGCCGGCCACGGCTGCGCGTTGGTCAACAGGCGGAACGGACTGCCGGCCAGGTCGAGATGGGGATTGGGCGGGGTGCAATGCAGGCTGGCCGGCAGCACGCCGCGCGCCATGGACTGCAGCACCTTGACCAGCCCGGCCAGCCCGGCCGCCGCTTCTAGATGGCCGATGCTGGCTTTGACCGACCCCAGGGCGATGAACGGCGCGGCCACGTTTTCGGTACCCATCAGCGCGCCATAGGCGCGGCGCAGGCCGTTCAGTTCGACCGGGTCGCCCAGCGCGGTGCCGGTGCCGTGGGCTTCGATGTGCGAGATGCTGCGCGGGTCGATGCCGGCCATGGCCGCCTGGATCAACTCGGCCTGGGCCGCCACGCTGGGCGCGGTCAGCGAGCCGGCGCGGCCGCCATGGTTCTCGGCGCCGCCGATCAGGGTGCCCAGGATGCGGTCGCCGTCGCGCTCGGCATCGGCCAGCCGCTTCAGCAGCACCATGACGACGCCTTCGCCCCGGCCGTAACCGTCGGCGGCGGCGCCGAAGCTCTTGCAGCGGCCGTCGGCGCTCAGCATGCCGGCCTGGGCCGGGCCTTCGAAGCCCTCGGGCGCCAGCATCAGATTGACGCCGCCGACCAGCGCCGCCGAGCAGACGCCGCGCTTCAACGCCTCGGCCGCGCGCAAAAGCGCCACCAGCGACGACGAGCAGGCGGTGTCCACCGTCTCGCTGGGGCCGTGCAGGTTGAAGAAATACGAGACGCGGTTGGCGATCATCGCCAGCGAGTTGCCGGTGGCGCCATAGCCGTCGGCGGCGATGCCGGCGCGGCGCAGCAGGGCGGCATAGTCCAACGCGCTGGCGCCGACCATGACGGCGGTGTCGGGTGGCAACTCGTCGGCGCCATAACCGGCGTGTTCCAGCGCGCGCCATGCGGTTTCCAGCATCAGCCGCTGTTGCGGGTCCATGCGCTCGGCTTCCACCGGCGAGATGCGGAACAGCGCGGCGTCGAAGCGGTCGACCTCGGCCAGGAAGCCACCGCGCCACGTCCCCTCACGCCCTGGGCCGGTCAGATCGTCGCCGGCCAGCAGGCGGTCGAACAGCGTGTCGACGTCGCCAGCACCGGGGAAACGGCCGGCCATGCCGATGATGGCGATGGCGTCGGAAGTCGGGCGGGGCGCTGCCGCGCGCACTATCGACTGGGCGATGCGGGCGGGCTGTGCCGCCTGGGGGGCGCGCGGCGTGGCCGGGGCGACGGCGTGGCGGGCGATCAGATGGGCGCTCAGCGCCTGCAGATGCTCGACCTCGAAGAACACGGCCGGCGACAGGGTGATGCCGTAGGCGGTGGAAATGGCGTCGGCCAGCCGGGCCAGCGAGATGGAATCGAAGCCCAGATCGTGGAAGGCGTCGCGCAGCCCGACCTGCTCGGGGCTGAACTTCAACAGCTCGGCGGCGATGGCGCGCAGATCGTGCGCCAAACGGGTCTGCGGATCGTCGGCGCTAGTTTCGGCAATGCTGGCTGGCCCCGCCACCGTCTCGGCAGGGGCGAGTCGCAGGCCGTCCATGTGGGCCAGCGTCTGGCCGTCGGCGCCCAGGAACCACAGCGCATAGCCGCCGTCGCCCCTGGGCTGGGCCACGACCTGGGCAATGGCGCCGGCGGTGCCCACCACCATGCGGTCCAGCGACGACAGCCCGGCGCCGTCCTCGCCCGGCGCTGCCAGCAACAGCGCCTGGAAGGCGGCGGCCAAGGCGGGGGCCGGGATTTGCATGCGGCTCTTGAAACGGTCCTGTTGCGGCGGCTCGGCGCGCAGAACGCAGCGCACGGCGCCGCCGGGCAGGCGTTCGGCGTGTTCCACCACGTCCAGATAGGGGGTGAAGTCATAGCCGCGCTGGCGCAACGCGCCATACAGCGCCGCCGCCTCCAACCGCTCGCCGTTGGCGAAAGCCGGCGGTGGCGATAGCGTCCCGCCTTGGGTCAGTGTCGCTTCGGCCCAGGTCTTGCCGTCCACCGCCAGATGCAGGTGCAACGACGGGTCCAGGCTGGCGGTCAGCTCGGTTGCCTGCGGCCAGTCCACCGCGTTGGTCACGCTCAGGCCGCCGACGCACAGCGGCCCGTCCAAACCGGCGATGCGGCCAACGGCGGCGGCGATCTCGGCCACCACCGGCGGCAGCACGGTCGCCACCCGGTCGCGCTTGAACACATAGTCCAGCAATTCGCCCAGGTGCAGGTCGGTGGCATAGCGCAAGCCCGCCAGGTCCGAGCAATTGCGGCCGACGAACGGGTGCAGCTTGAGCTTTGATCCCAGCGGATGCACCACCGACGGCGCGTCGGGCTGATTGGGATACCAGCAGTGCACGCGCTCGAACGGATAGGCCGGCAGCGACAGCCGGCGCGGTTGGTAATCGCCGTGCAGGTCGTCCCACTCGACCGGGGCGCCGCTGATCCAGGCCACCGCCACCGCCGCCGAATCGTGGGAATTCGTCACCGGCTCCGGGTCGCGGTCCAGGATCGAGCGGCAGTACCACAGCCCGGCGCCCGCACCGGGGGCGGCGACGAAGGCGCGCAGGCGTTCGGCCGCATCGGCGCGGTCGGCGGCGATCAGCGCCAGACGACAGGGCAACTGGTTGCGGCCCACCTGCAGCGTATAGGCAAGGTCGGCCAGCGCCTGTTCCGGATGGTGTTCCAGATGGGCGATGAAGCGTTCGACCACCTTGGTCAGGCTGGTTTCGCTCAAGGCCGAGAACACCAGCAATTGCGGCCCGGCCGGGGCCGGCGCGGCCGGCGGTGCCTGGTATTCCTCGACGATGATGTGCGAGTTCATGCCGCCGGCCCCGATCGAGGTGATGCCGGCGCGGCGGGGAATCTCGGCGCCGCTTTCGTCGATCAGGCGGCGCCATGGCGCCAGCTCGCGTTGGACGAAGAACGGCGTCTTCTCGAAGGCGATGTTGGGGTTCAGCGTCTCGGCGTGCAGCGATGGCGCCAACTGGCCGTGCTTCATCTGCATCAGTACCTTGGCGATGCCGGCCAGACCAGACGCCGCCAGCAAATGGGCGACGTTGCTTTTGACCGTGCCAAGCGGGCAGACCTGCACCGCATCGGTGTGCTTGCGCCACGCTTGGGTCAGGGCGCGCACCTCGATCGGGTCGCCCAGCGCGGTGCCCGAGCCATGGCCTTCCACATAGGTGATGGTGCCGGCGGACACGCCCGCATCGTCCAGCGCCTGCTCGATGGCGGCGGCTTGCTGGTGCGGGTTGGGCACGGTGAAGCCGTTGCGGATGCCGGCATTGCTGATGGCGGTGCCGCGAATGACGCCGTAGATGTGGTCGCCGTCGCGCCGGGCGTCGCCCAGCCGCTTCAGCACCAGGGCGCCGACGCCCTCGCCCAGGATGGTGCCGTCGGCCCCCAGGCCGTAGCCGCGAATCACCTCGGCCGTTTTGGTGGTGAAATGTTCCTGACTCGTAGCGATCAGCTTCTGCGGATGCAGTAGCAGGCTGACGCCGCCCGCCAGCGCCATGGCGCAGCGGCCGGCGCGCAGCATGTGCACCGCCTCGTGCACGCAGGTGGACGAGGCGGAACACATGGTGTCGAGGAAATAGGACGGCCCGGTGAAGCCATAGAAATACGACACCATGTTGGGCACGGTGCCGGTATAGCTGCCGCTGGCAAGGCTGCCGCGCATCAGCATGTTCTGGAAGCCGTACAGGTCGTATTCGTTGGTCATCGACCCCATGATGACGGCGACGTCGCCATCGTACCGGGTCTGCAACGTTTCCCGCGAATAGCCGGCATCCTCGAACGCCTCGACCGAGGCTTGCAGGAACAGCCGGACCTCGGGTGACATCAGTTCCGCCTCGTATTGCGAGATGCGGAAATAGCGCGGGTCGAAGGCGGCGATGTCGTCCAGGAAGGCGCCGGTCTTGACCACCGTCTTGCCCAGCACGTCCCGTTCCGGGTGCAGGATGGCGGCGTGGTCCCAGCGCTCGGCGGGATAGGGTTCGAAGCCGTGCAGGCCCTGGGACAGCATGCGCCAGAACGCATCCTGGTCGGCGGCCTTGGACACCCGCAGCGACAGGCCGACGATGGCGACATCGTGGCTGTCGCGGTCGTCGGCGGGGTCTGCGCGCTTGATTTCGGCGGCGACGCGCGCCGGCTGGGCCGTGGCGGCGGCGGCAGGGGCCGTGGGGCCAAGGGCGCGGGCCAAGGCGGCGCCATGCTCGGCCGCTAGATGGGCGGCAATGCCGGCCAGGTCGACATATTCGAAGAACAGCGTCTTGGACAGCGGCCCCAGCGCCTCTTCCAGCCGGTTGGTCGCTTCGACGATGGCGATGGAATCCAGGCCGTATTCGTCCAGCTTGCGGTTGGCGCGAATTTGTCCCGGCTCCAGCCGCAGCACGTCGGCCAGGATGTCGCGCACGAAGTCCTGCACCTGGGCCACTTGCGGCGCGTCGTCGGTGGCCGCCACGGGTGCCTCGGGCGCGGCGGCGTGGCCGATATGGGCCAGCATGCGGTGCAGGCGGTCGCGGTCGCCATGCAGTACGGTGACGCGGGACGCCCCGGCGGCGACGATGCGGTCCAGCGCCGCCAGGCCGGCGGCTGTCGGCATCGGTTCGGTGCCGAAACGGCGGGTCAGCGCGGCCCGGGTCGCGTCGTCCACCCGCATGCCGCCCTCGGCCCACAGTGGCCAGGCGATGGCGCTGGTGGCACCGTGGCGCAGGCCCTGGGCGACCAAGGCATTGCGCTGCTCGGCGAAGCCGTCAAGGAAGGCGTTGGCGGCGCCATAGCCGCCCTGGCCGGCATTGCCGAACACCGCCGCGACCGACGAGCACAGCACCATGAAATCCAACGGCGCGTCGCGGGTGGCGGCGTCCAGCGCGATGGTGCCGGCGACCTTGGGTGCCAGCACCGCCGCGTCGCGGGCGGCGTCGCGGGTCAGGATGTAGCCGTCGTCCAGCACGCCGGCGGCATGGATGACGCCCTTGAGCGGGGCAAGGCTGGCGGCCAGTTGCGCCACCGCCACCCCGTCGGCCATGTCGCAGGTGGCATAGCGCACATGCGGCCCCAGGGCAGTCAGGCGGGGATCGTCGGCAGCGACGGCGCTGCGGCCGCTCAGCACTACATGGCGGGCGCCGCGTTCCACCAGCCAGCCGGCGAAGATGCGGCCCAACCCGCCCAGGCCGCCGGTGACCCAATAGGTGGCGTCGGGATCAAGCAACGGTGCCGCCGCCGGCAAGGCGGTCTCCTCGGGCATCCAGGCGTGGCGCCGGTCGCTTTCGTCGTAACGCAACTCGGGCCAGCTATCGGCGCGGCTACGTTCGGCGGCGACGATGGCGGCCAGGCGACGGGAATCCGCCGGGCCGGCGACGCGGATGATTGCGGCGTCCAGCTTGGGCTGTTCGATGGTGGCGGTCTTCAGCAGCGCCGCCAGCGGCTGGATCAAGGCGGGCGGCAAGGCATCGTCGGCCAGCACCAGCACCTGGGCGCGCGGGGCCTCGCGCATCACCTGGGCCAAGCGGCCGTGCAGGGCGGCGAACCACGACTGAACCGTGGCGGCCAGATCGGTTCCCGGTGACGGCAGGCGCAGCACGGCGCCGTTCATCCTGGCCTTCAGCCCGGCCAGCACCACCAGCCCGTCGGCCGGCTCGCGGCGCGGAGCATCCAAGGCGGCGGGGCGCCAAGTCCCCATGGTCAGCAGCGGCGGCTCGGCCTCGGCTTCCACTTCGGGCGTGGCGGTGGCGGTCATCACCCGCAGCGACAAATCGCGGAAGGCGACGCGCACGGCACCGGTCTTGTCGGCCAAGTCGATATCCAGGCGCATCAGCCCGGCGGTGGCTGGCGCTTCGGCCGGGCGGACGCGCGCCCACATCACCGGCTCGCACGGGCCGAACACCTCGACTCGGCGGCAGGCGAACGGCACGGCGGCGCCGGCCATACCGTCGCCATCCAAGCCGACCCATGCCTGGATGGCGGCGTCCAGCAACACCGGGTGCAGCGCCAGGGCCGACAGGCTGGGAAGCAGCCGGCGCGGCAGCTTGAGCTGGGCCAGCACTTCGCCGCCGCCGCCGTGAACCTTGCTCAACGCCTGGAAGGCGGGGCCATGGTCGACGCCGCTTGCGCGCAGGCGGGCATAGCACTCGGCCACCGCCATCGCCTCGCCCGGCGCGGTCAGGTCAAGCTGGCGCGGCGCCGCGTCCAGCGGCTGCACCGTGCCCTGGCAATGGGCGGGGCCGCTGGTGTTCGTCTCGGCGATGGTGAAGGCGACGGCACCGTCGGCGCGGCGGTCCAGCCGAACCTCGATGGTGGTCGGGCCGTCGCCGGCACGGATCGGCCGCGCCCATACCACGTTGTCCAGCGCCAGCGGCGGCACGGCGCCACCGGCATGTTCGGCCGCGGCGCGGGCCATTTCCAGGGCGACGACGCCGGGCAACACCTGGGCGCCGCCGACATGATGGTCGGCCCAAAAGAATTCCGGCCCCTTCAGGCGGGTGCGATAGCGGACGCCGCCGAAGCCCGACAGATTGCGGTGCAACAGCGGATGGGGCACCGCGTGGTCGTCCTTGGCCGCCACCGATTCATCCATCCAGTGACGGATGCGGTTGAAGCGGGTCAGCGGCGCGTGGATGCGGCGCGGCCGGGTCGGCCACAGCACGCTCCAATCGACGGCGCCGCCATTGACCCAGGCGGTGGCCAGGTCGTCGCCCTCGGCGCCGGGACGCAGGATGCGGTTTTCCGCCAGGGCGGCGGCCAGGTCGTCCCAGTCGGACGCCTCGAAGGCGGCGCGGTGCTCCTGCGCCTCGCGCCCGGTTTGCAGGGTATAGGCCAACTGGTCGAGGCCGATGTCGGCCGGGCGCTCGGCGACGAAGGCGCGCACGGCCTCCACCAGCGCCGTCAGGCCGGCTTCGTCGCGCGCCGACAGCGGCAGCACATGGGGGCCGGGCAGGGACGCGGTGGGGGCGGGGGCGGGGGCTTCCTCGATCACCACATGGGCGTTGGAGCCGCCGAAGCCGAACGAGCTGACCGCCGCCCGGCGCGGCCGTGCCGGGTCGCGCGGCCACGGCGTCACCTCGGCCTGGATGCGGAACGGCGTGCCGCCCAGGTCGATCAGGTCGTTCAGGCGCTCGAACCCCACATTGGCGGGCAGCACGCCGTGGCGCAGCGCCGCCAGAACCTTGACCATGCCGGCGACACCGGCGGCGCCTTCCAGATGGCCGATATTGGTCTTGACCGAACCGATGCCGCAGGATCCGGCGCGCGGGGTGGTGCCGGCCTGTTCGTGCAGTTGGGCGAAGGCCTGTTTCAGCCCGGCGATCTCGATGGGGTCGCCCAGCGGCGTGCCGGGGCCGTGTGCCTCGATGTAGGACACGGTGTCGGGGGCGATGCCGGCGGCCTGGTGGGTCTGGGCGATCAGCGCCGCCTGGGCGCGCGGATTGGTCACCGTCAGCGAGTTGGTGCGGCCGCCGTGATTGACGCCGACGCCCTGGATCACCCCGTGGATGGGGTCGCCGTCGGCCAGCGCGCGCTCCAGCGGTTTCAGCAGCAGCACGGCGCCGCCCTCGCCGCGCACATAGCCGTCGGCGGCGGCGTCGAACGCCTTGGCGCGGCCGTTCTTGGACAGCATGCCGGCCTTGGCGAAGGCGACGAAGTGGTTGGGTGACCAGATCAGGTTGACGCCGCCGGCCAGCGCCATGTCGCAGGCGCCCGACTGGATCGCCCGCACCGCGTCATGCACGGCGGTGGCCGAGGCGGCGCAGGCGGTGTCGTTGGTGACGCTGGGGCCGTGCAGGTCGAAGAAGTGCGACACCCGGTTGGCGATGATGGAAAAGGCGATGCCGGTCGGGGTGTAGGCGTCCACCTGGGCCAGATGCTTTTCCAGCAGCTCGGCGTAATCCCAGTGGCAGACGCCCATGAACACGCCGGTGCGGCTGCCGGCCAGGGCGCTGGCGGCATATCCGGCATCCTCGATGGCGTGCCAGGCCATTTCCAGGGCAAAGCGCTGCTGCGGGTCCATCCACGCCGCCTCACGCGGGGAGATGCCGAAGAAGTCGGCGTCGAAGCAATCGGCGTCGTCGACGAAGCCGCCCCAGATGCAATTGGTCTTGTTGTCGCGCGCCGGATTGCCGCGCCATTCATCCTTGTCCCAGCGCTGGCGCGGCACTTCGCCGATCAGCGAACGCGCCTCGGCCAGATGCCGCCAAAAGCCATCCAGCGTGTCGGCGCCGGGCAGGCGCAGACCGATGCCGATGATGGCGATGGCGGCGGGGCGGCTCATGCGGCGTCTCCGGCCAAGACGGCAAAGCGGCGCTTCAGCAGAGCGGCGGTTTCCGTCAGCAGCTTCAGCGCGATCTCGTCCACATGGCGGGCGCGCCACGGCGCCAGCTCGGTGCCGGCGACCCATTGGTTGAAGGCGCCCATGGCCGGGCCGCAATGAATCTGGAAGTCGACCTTGTGGTCCAGGTCGCCGGCCAGCGCCCAGCGGCTGGCATCCTTGAAATAGCGCCGGAACACCAGCGCCATCTTGTGCTTGGGCATGCGTTCGGTGCGCTCAATCTCCTCGGGCGACAGGCGGGCGCGGACCTCGTCCCACACGGCGGCCAGCGGGCGGTGGAAGGTGCGTTCCTCGATCTGGCGGCGGGTGGCGGCGTCGATGGCGTCCAGCGAGTCGCACTGGCGGTACAGCCCGACCAGCTTTTCCGCCCGCGCCGGAAAGAACAGGCCCTTCTTCAGCACCTGCACCTTCGACCCCAGTTCGAACATCTCGCCCGATGGCGCATAGGCGGTGTCGTGCACGGCGCAGCCTTCCAGCATGTCCTTGACCACGTCGCTGGTGCGCGCCTCGACGGTGCATTGGTTGATCGAGCCGGTGACGATGTATTCCGCCCCCAGCACCAGCACCGCCGCCGCCGCCTCGGGCGTGCCGATGCCGCCGCCGGCACCCACATGGATGCGGCCGAAGCGGGGGAAGCGGCCATCGGCGGCGTCGCGGACGCGGATCACCGCCGGGATCAGGGTGAACGGCATGCCCTGGTCGGTGTGGCCGCCGGAATCGGACTCGACGGTGATGGCGTCGGCCATGGGCACTTGGCGCAGCAGCTCGGCCTGGGCGGCGGTCAGCGTGCCGGCTTCCAGCAGCTTGGCGACGATGCGCTCGGGCGCCGGCGACAGGAACTGTTCGGCCACGTCGGGGCGCGACACCTTGGCCATGACGCGGTTGGCGGCGCGGATGCGGGCGCCGTCCTCGCTCAGGCCGGCGGCGCGATAGCGCACCAATGCCGGCGTCACCTCCATGAAGGCCGAGGCCTCGACCACGCGCACGCGCTGTTCCAGCAGCAGGTCAGTCAGGCGGTCTTCCAGATAAGGATGGTTGACGTGGGCGATGAAGTTGACGCCGAACGGGGCGCCGTCAGGGATCTGGGCGCGGATGGCGGCGATGGCCACCGCCACGTCGGGCATGGACAGGCCGCCAGCGCCGAAAAAGCCCAGCATGCCGGCCCGGGCCAGCCGCGCCACCATCTCGACCGAGGAAATGCCCTGGTACATGGCGCCGGCGACGCAGGCCTGCGACAGCCCGAAATCGTCGCAGAATGCCGCCGAGCCGACCGGGATGCGGGCGGGCACGGCGACCGGAGCCGGCGGCGGCGGGGCGGCGGCGGACGCTTCCTCGGCAGCCAGCACCGCCTGGTCCAGCGGCCCGGCTTCGGCCTCGGTGCGCTTGACCATGGGCTTGACCACCGGCGGGCCGTCGCCGATCTCGGTGAAGTCGGCGAAGCTCAGGCCCTTGGCCAGCAGCCAGCGGATCGACTCGCTCCAGCGCACCGGCGCGGTGATCTGCTCGACCATGCGCTCGCGGATGGTGGCGGGGTCGTGCGGTCGCGCGGTGACGTTGGAAATCACCGGGATGCGCGGCGCGGCAAAGGGAATGTCGGCGACGAAGGCGGCGAAGTCGCGCCGCGCCTCTTCCATGAACGGGGTGTGGAAGGCGCCGCCCACCTGCAGCACGACGTAATGGCTGGCGCCGGCCTCGCGGAACAACGGCTCGGCGGCGACGATGGCGTCGCGCTTGCCCGACAGCACGATCTGGCGCGGCGTGTTGAAGTTGGCGGCGAACACGTCGGTCAGGCCGGCGCGGCGGATGGTGTCCTCGATCTGCGTCGCGTCCAGGCCGATGACCGCCGCCATGCCGCCGCCTTGGGCGCGGTCCATCAACTCGCCGCGTTTGTGCACCAGCCGCAGGCCGCTGGCGAAATCCACCACCCCGGCGGCGAACAGGGCGACGTATTCGCCGACGCTGTGACCCAGCACCAGATCGGGGAGACCGCCCTCGGCCGTCTGCTGCAATGTCTTCAAGGCCGAGACGACGTAGAGTGCCGGCTGGGTGAAATTGGTGCGGGTCAGCCGCTCCATCGGGCCGTTCAGGCACAGTTCGGCGATGGAATAGCCCAGGATGGCGTCGGCCTGGGCGACCAGATCGGGGAAAGCCTCGAACAGGCCGGCCCCCATGCCGATGCGTTGCGCGCCCTGGCCGGGATAGATGAACGCCTTCATGCGGTCTTCTCCTCGGTGCCGGGGCGCTCCCAGACGATGCGGCCCAAATCCAGCTTCACCACCCGGTCGGCCATGTGCCAGTAACGCTCGTCATGGGTGACGGCGACCACCAGCTTGCCCTTGGCTTTCAACGCCGGGATGACGCTTTCATAGAAATAGCGGCGGAAATGCACGTCCTGCTCGGCCGACCATTCGTCGAACAGATAGATCGGACGGTCCTCCAGCAGCGCCGCGATCAGCGCCAGGCGCTTGCGTTGGCCGGTGGACAGGTGCAGGCGGGTGAAGCGGCCATCCTCGAAACGGACCTTGCCGGCCAGCCCCATCTGGTCGATCAGCCGGTTGACCTCCAGCGGGTCGGCCTGTTCCAGGCCGTACAGGCGGTCGAACAGGTGGAAATCGACGAAGATGGCGGAAAACAGCTCGCGCAGGCCGGCGACCGCGCGCCCCGCCACCACGTCGCCGTCGACCCGGATCACGCCTTGGGCGGCCGGATACAGGCCGCACAGCAGCCGCAGCGCGGTGGACTTGCCGCTGCCGTTGCCGCCGACCACGAACACCACCTCGCCCCGCGTCAACGTCAGGTCCAGCGGGCCGGCGGTGAAGGTGGCCTCGCCATTGTCGTCGTGGTGGGTGAAGCACAGCCCGTCATAGGACAGGGTGTGGAAATCGGCGAACGCCTTGGCCTGCTCGCGCGCCTCGGCGGGTGACACCGAACCGGCGGCGGCCAGTTGGGCCTGGACATGCAGGATGCCGTCCAGTCCGACCTGGGCGCGCAGGAACATGGGCGACAGCGCGACGATCTTGGCCAGCGGTCCCATGCAGAACAGCAGCACCGGGATCAGTTGGAAGACGATCAGGCTGTGGCCCTGGACGAAGGCGGGAAAGGCGAAGCCGACCACGCCCAGCACCAGATAGGTGACGAAGCTGGACAGCAGGATGATCTCGGCCCAATGCTCGCCCGATTCCACCAGCAGCGCCTCGCCGCCGCGCGACAGCTTGCGGTAGGCGCGCTCGACGCCGTCGCCGCGCGCGGAATTCAGCCGCAGTTCCTTGGCGCCCAGGATGATGCCGTCGATGGCATCCAGCATGCGGGTCTGACGCTGGCCCAGCGACCCCAGGGTGACGCGGAAACGGCGGTTGATGGCAAGATAGCCGGCGATGCCCGCCGCCACCGCGCCGCAGAACACGACGAAGGCCATGGGCGACAGCCACGCCAGATACAGCAGCGAGAAGAACAGCAGGATGGCCTGCTGGAAGGCGTCCACCAGCAGCGGGAAGGTGACCGACAGGTGGTTGGTTTCCTGCGACACCATGGAATAGAGGCTGCCGCGCCCCACCGTGTCGGCGACCAGCAGCTCGGATTGCCGCAGCTTGTCGACCACGTCCAGCCGCAGGCGGTTGAGCAGGTGCTCGATCAGGCCGTTGGCGCGCAGCAGGGCGGTCATGTTGCACAGGTAATAGGCCAGGAAGATGCCGCCGAACACCAGCCACAGCGCCATGCCCGGGCGTTCGCCACGGGCGGCCCAGCCGGCGATGTCGTTGATCATCACCACCAGGCCGGCATTGGCCAGGCCGGCGGTCGAGGTCAGGCCGGCCATGGTCCACAATTGTCGGCGGTCGGCCCCGCCCAGGAAGGCGGCGATGCTCATGCCGCGCCCTCCGTCTCGGCGGTCAGCCGGCCCAGATCCATGGACAGGCGGCGGTCGCAGCAGCCCCAATAGCGGTCGTCATGGGTGACCGCCAGCACGGTCTTGCCGCGCCGCTTCAGCTCGGGCAGCAGCTCGGTATAGAACACCTCGCGGAAATGGGCGTCCTGATCGGCGGCCCATTCGTCGAACAGATAGATGTCGCGGTCCTCCAGCAGCGCCACGATCATGGCCAGGCGCTTGCGCTGGCCGGTGGACAGGCTGGTGGTGGAAAAACGGCCGTCCACGAAGCGGACCTTGTCGCTTAGTTCCATGCGAGCGATCAGGGCGTCGACCCGTTCCTGTTCGATGTCGCCCAGGCCGTACAGCCGGTCGAACAGGTGGAAGTCGGCGAAGACGGCGGAAAACAGTTCGCGGTAATCCTGGCGGTCGGCCTCGGCGATGGCGGTGCCGTCCACTTCGATGGTGCCGCTGTCCGGGGCGTACAGGCCGCATAGCAGCTTCATGGCGGTGGACTTGCCGCTGCCGTTGCCGCCGACCACGAACACGGTTTCGCCGCGCGTCAGCGTCAGGGTCAGCGGCCCCGAGGTGAAGGTGACCTCGTCCGCCTCGTCGCGATAGCTGAAGCCGAGATCGCGGCAGGCGATGCTGCCGAAGCCGGCGAAGCGCGATTGCGCCAGCACCGGCGCCGGCCCGCGCTTCAGGTTCAGCCGCTGCTCCAGCCGGGCGACGTGGCCCAGGCCAAGATCGGCCTTGGTGTACAGCGGCACGGCGGCGGTGATGGCGGTGACCGGGCCGACGCAGAAGATGGCGGCGGCGGTGATCTTGTAGATGACGTCGGTATAGCCCTGGAAGAACAGCGGCAGGATGAAGATGACGGCGCCGACCAGGGTATAAAGAAAGGCGTTGCCGAACTGCAGCAGCGTCACCCATTTGCCGCCGATGCCGACGACCTGGACCTGCAGGTCGTCCACCACGGCGGTGAAGCGGGCGTACAGCGCGTCGTTCTTGTCGCCGTTCAGGCGGATTTCCTGAAAGCCCTTGGTGAAGTGGGCCAGGGTGTCGAGCATTTCCGCTTCGCGCTGGTGAACCCGCGCCAGCGCGATGTCCAACTGGCGGCGGCGCAGCCAGAACAGCACCAGCCCCAGCGCGGTGAAGCCGGTCACCACGATGAAGGCGATGGGCGACAGCGTGCCGATGTAGAGTAGGCAGAACACCAGCAGGAACGCGCTTTGCGCCGCGCTGACCAGCAGCGGCAGGCTTTGCGACAGGTGGTTGATCTCTTGCGCCACGGTGGCGAAAATTTCGCCATGACCCAGGCGTTCCAGCGTGCGCAGGTCGACCCGGCGCAACTTGCCGACCACGCGCAGGCGCAAAGCCTCGAGCCGATGCTGGACCAGCTTGTTGGCTTCGCGCAGCGAGGCGCGGTCGGCCAGGAAGAAGAACGCGAACAGGCACAAGTAAAGCAGCAGGGATTCGCCGTCGAACGGGCGCGCCAACGCCGCCTGCTCCGCCGTCTGGTTGATCATGCCCAGCAGGATGGCGTTGGCGATGCCGGCCAGGCAGGTGACCACCAGCAGATGCCGGAACCCGGTGGGTGCGCCAGTGCTCAGCAGACGAAGGATATGCATGCCGTCGACGTTTCCCCTGGCCTCCGGACACAGGACCAGCGTCGGTCCCCCCAAGACGATCGGCATCATAGATGGATTTTCGATCAATCGCACGTATGGAAAGTGGGGGAACGTTTAGCTCAGAGTTGGGTGCGGTCTTTTGGCGATCCTTTCGGTTACAACTTCATGTATGCGGGGCGGACAGGCTTAATCCTCTGCCATCTTCAGCTTGTCGACCACGGCCCAGCGGCCGTTGGTTTCGCGGCAGGCGCTGCCGGCGGTGCGGGCCTGGGCCGCGCCGGTGCTGACGGTTTGCAGGAAGTCGCGGCACCAACTGCCGTCGGCGGTACGATAGGTCGCCAGCGGCCGCACCGATGCCTCGACGCCGCCGGCCCGGCCCAATGCGCTGCGACCCGAGGGCAGGGCGTCCAGGCCGCGTTGGCGCACCTTGGCGGCGACGGTTTCCGCCCGGGCATCCAGCCGGCCATGGCCGATGGCGACCAGTTCGTCGGGTTCCTTGGCGCCGGTCCAGGTCCGCCGCACCACCTGGCCCAGGCTGGGGGCGTAGTTCCATACGATCTCGCCGATATTGCTGCCGCGCCAATAGCGTTGGCAGCGCAGCCGCCAGGTGTCGAAGGCGCCCAGGCGGATGCTCACCCGCTCGGTACCCATCACGCCGCACATCCACTCGTCGTGATAGGACTCTTCCGAGCCGTGCAGCTTCACCACCACCCGCTGGGCCACGGTGAAGTGGGCGCTGTTGCCGGTCTTCAGCGGCCACAGCAGGTTCGGCGGCACCTCCATGGTGGTGGTGGCGCGCGTCTCGGGCGCGTCCCATTCCAGCGACGGCAACAGGAAATTGCGATAACCGCCAAAGCTGTTGCCGTCCTGGTCGCGCCAGCGCACCACCTCGCCGGCCACCGCCACCACCGTCTCGGTCTGGCCGTTGCTCCAACTGACGGTGTCGCCGACCCGCCATTGCGGCAGCGGTGCCGGCGGCAGCACCGGGCCGCCGGCCATCTCGGGCGGGGCGGTGCAGGCGGTCAAGGCAATCACGGCAAGCACAATCGAGCAGCGGGCACGAACCATGGCGCAGCCTCTTCGCAGGACGAATGAACGCCAGCTTGCGCCATTCCGCCTGCGTGCGGCCTAGGCCCATAGGGCGAAGCGGCAGGCGCGAAAGAACTCTCGCCTGCGCCACCCCCTACCCCCGGCGGCAATGCCATATCAGCGGTCATGGCCATCAAACGGAGAGCGAGGAGGCCGCAATGGCGGGGTCATGGGTCAAGGGTTTCGGGTTGGCCGCAAGCGTCGGCCTGATGGTGGCGGCATGGGCGATTGACGGAGCGCAGGCGGCGCCCGGCGGTTCGGCCGGCGGTGTGTCGGGCGGCAGTACCGGAGCCGGCGGTCCCTCGGGCGGTTCGGCCGGCAGCGTCGGCGGCGGCAGCCATGGCAGCGGCGGCAGCGCCGGTGGTCCCGGCGGCGCCCATGGCGGCGGCATCGGTGGATCGGGTGGTGGTGGCGGTGGTTCGGCCGGCGGTGCCGGCGGCAGCCATGGCGGTGGCTTCGGCGGCAAGGGCGCCCAGGCCGGCAGCGGCGGCAACAACGGCGGCGCCCTGGGCGGGCGCAGTGCCACGGGCGACGGCGGCGGCCGTGCCGGTGCGCTCGGCCTCGGCACCGTGATGTCGGGCGAGCGTTTCGGTCTGCGTGGCCCGACGCTGGCGCCGTCGATCGAACAGGCGGCGCTGTCCTCGGGCTGGTCGGTGACGTCAGGGGTGGCCGCCAACGGCGCCGGCGGCGCGTCGGTCGGTCCCGACGGCGCGGGCGGTGGCGATACCGGCGGCAGCACCGGTGGCTTGGCCGGCAAGGCGCAGGCGATCGGCGGCAAGACGGCGGGCGGCTCGACCGGTGGCTTCGCCGGCTTGGGCGGCGCCCGTGGCGGCGACAGCAGCGGCGGTTCCTCGGGCGGCCAGGCCGGCGGCGGCGGGGGCGGCGGCACCGATCCCGGCGGCGATCCCACTCCGGGCAAAGCCGCTGTGGCGGCCGCGTTGGCGTCGGCCAAGATGACGGCGCAGACAGCCTGCGGCCAGGATACCGGCCTGTGCCCGGTCAAGACCTCCGCACCGGCGGTGGCGGTCAGCATGAGCGAAAACGCCGAGCCGGCGTTGCCGACCTACGCGGTGATGACTTCGCCACTCAACGACGGGCTTGGTCCCGAGGCGGCGGATGCCCAGGACCGGGCCGAGGAGGCTCAATGAAAATCGCGCCCGCCGCTCGTGGTTCAATGAGAGTCGCGCGTGCCGCTCTCCATCGCCGCCTGGGCCAGTTGCTGGGCGGCGGCCAGTTGTTCGCGCAATTGCGGCAGCGCCGCCTCGGCCAGGGCGGCGTAGCGCGGATCGCTGCGGCCCAGCGTGTCGATGCCATTGATGGTGTCGGGATAGGTGCGGGTGATCCAGCCGACCAATTCGCGGCCGAAGCTGGCGCGGTCGGTGCCGGCCAGGGCGCGCAGGCGGTTCAGTTCGCCTTCATCCAGGCGTTCCCGCAGCGGCAGGTTCTCGGGGCCGGCCACCTGTCCCAGGTCGCGCAGCAGACCGCCATTGGTCTGCGCCATGGCCCGGGCCAACTCGCTCAGCCGGCCGCTTTCGGCATGGGCGCCGGCCAGGTTGCCCAATTGGGTGGCGGTGGCGCCGTTACGGGCGATGGTTGCCAGCATCTGGCGCTGGGGCGCCGCCAGCCGCTGGTTCGACCGGTGGTCGGGCGGCAGGCCCTGGGTCTCCGCCACGGCGCAGTGCAGCGGCAGCACAAGGACGACGAAAGCGGCGAACCACCCGCGCATGGCGAGGCTCCTTCCCGAGGGGCTGCGTGGAGGGCGAAGTCTGGCCCGCTTCGCCGTGTGCCGGAACCTGTCCTCCCGGCCAATGCCGCCTTTGGCTGGGGGCGCTATGGCGGATGGGGCATGGTGCTGGCGGTGGTGGTGCTGTGGAGCGCCCCGGCGGTGGCGGTGGAACACACCCTGGTGCGGTGGAAGAAGACCGGCCAATGCGAGATCGTCACCCAGTTGCCGTTGTGGGGCGACCATTGGGTGGTGTTGGGCGAGTATAATTCCAAGGCGCAGGCGGAACTGGCGCTCAGCAAGCTGCGCCGCACCAAGGGCTGTCCCGCCAGCAAATCAGCCAAACGGGCGGAAAAGCCGCCGGAGCAGCACAAGCCGCCGGTCGCCCAGAAGGTGGATCGCCCATTAAATATGCTGTGGTGACGATTGCCTAAGAATTGGTCTAAACTCGGGCTGTGAGCTTCCGCCCCGTGATCTACAAATCCGTGGCCTGCTTATCCCCACAATTCGCGATGCGAATTTGGGGGCAGGACACGAGAGCCACACAGCCCGAGAGTTCAAGCATGACCGACGTCGACACCCTGAAAGCCGAGATCAAGAAGCTGTCCACCCAGGCCACGCAGGCCAAGATGGACCTGCATGACCTGTCCGAGGAACTGCCGGTCAACTGGGAGAACATCCCGGCGGTGGCGCAGAAGTGCTACGACCTGCACGCCAAGCTGACCGAGGCACGCGCCCGGCTCAAGGCAGCCCAGGGTTAAGGTTAATCTTCATCGCCGAATTGCAGGAAGATTGCCGACCAAATGCCGTCATCCCGGCCGTAGCGTAGCGGAGAGCCGGGATCCATGCTGGGAAACGGCACCATGGACCCCGGCTCGCGCTCCGCTTGGCCGGGGTGACGCACTTTGAAAACATCATCCCAGGAATTCGGCGAAGGACCAAGTTTAGCCCTTAATCGATCCGGCGTCGTCCCACCGCCACCCGGTAGATGCCGAGGATGACGACGGCGCCGACCACCGCGCCGATGAAGCCGGCCGATTGGTCGGTGCCGTACCATCCCACCGCCCGCCCCAGCCAGGTGGCGACCAGGGCGCCGGCGATGCCGAGCAGGATGGTGACGATGAAGCCGCCGGGATCGCGTCCGGGCATCAGCAGCTTGGCGACGATGCCCGCCAGCAGTCCGATGATGATCGCGCCGATGAATGCCATGGGATTTCCCTCCGCTTGCCTTGCGAAGGGTGAACGGATTGCGGCGGCGGCGGTTCCTCAACCGATATCGATCAGTTCGACCTCGTCCGCCGCCAGCGGCCAGGTGACGAAGACTCCGGCGACGCGGGCGAAGCGGTCGGGCGCGTCGGTGGCGAGATAGCGCACCTGGCCTGCGGTGGCCGGCGTCGCCAGCCGGCGGTGGGTCAGCAGGTCCTCGACCGCGCTGGCGGTGGTGGTGGCCGAATCGATGATGGCGACGTCCGGCCCCAGCAGGCGGCGCAGCAGCGGCAGCAGCGCCGGGAAATGGGTGCAGCCCAGTAGCAGGCTGTCGCAGCGTTCGGCCGGCGGCGGGTCGAGGAACAGCGGCGCCAGGTAGTGGCGGGCGATCTGTTCGGCGATGGGGCCGTCGACCATGCCTTCCTCGACCATGGACACGAACAGCGGACAGGCCAGTGACGTCACCTGCGCCCCCGGACGCGAATGCAGGATGGCGCGCGGATAGATGCCGGCCTGCACCGTGCTTTCGGTGGCGATGACGGCGATGCGGCCGCCGGCGCTGGCATGGCCGGCGGCGGTGGCGCCCGGCTCGACCACGCCGATCACCGGCAGGCCGGGGAATTGGGCGCGCAGGGTTTCCAGCGCATGGGCGGACGAGGTGTTGTCGGCGACCACCAATGCCTTGATGCCGGTGGCGACCAGGGCGCGGGCGGCCTGGACGGCATAGTGGCTGACCGCGGCGGCGCTCTTGGTGCCATAGGGCAACCGCGCGGTGTCGCCCAGGTAAACCAGCGATTCGCGCGGCAGGCGTTCGCGCAGGGCGCTCAAAACGGTCAGTCCGCCCACTCCCGAGTCGAATACACCGATGGGAAGGGCGCGGGTCTTGACGGTCACGGATAAGGCTCCTCGGCTCGGACGGCGGCATCCAACGCCTTGGCGCGGCGAAAAGCAAGGGAGACGGAACCAGACGCCGCCGGGCCTGTTAGGGCTGGGCATGATGATCCTTGCGGAGGACGTTCCATGATGCTGCGTGCAACCCTGGCGACCCTGCTGCTGGTTTCGGCGCCCGCTTTCGTCCACGGGGCCTTTGCCCAGACAGCCGGCGATCCGGCGGCCGGCGAGAAGGTGTTCAACCAGTGCAAGGCCTGCCACACGATCGAAGCCGGCAAGAACCGCGTGGGACCCTCGCTGCACGGGGTGGTCGGCCGCCCGGCCGGCAGCGTCGAGGGCTTCGCCTATTCACCGGCGATGAAAGGCTCGGGCCTGACCTGGACGCCCGAGAACCTGGACAAGTACCTGACCGATCCCAAGGCGCTGGTGCCGGGCAACAAGATGGCCTTTGCCGGCCTGAAGAAGCCCGAGGATCGCGCCAACGTCATCGCCTATCTCAGTCAGCAAAAATAGCTTGCGGAGAGCCGCCATGAAGACCCGTACGTTCGCTCTGGTCTTGGGCCTCGCCTTTCTGGCCGTCGGCATTCTCGGCTTCGTTCCGCGTCTGGTGGTGATGCCGCCCGATCAGCCGGGGCTGAGGGTGGAGATGGCCCACGGCCTGCTGTTCGGCCTGTTCCCGGTCAACGCCATCCACAATCTGGTCCATCTCGCCTTCGGCATCTGGGGCGTCGTGGTGTGGCGCGACTTCGCCGCCTCGCGCGTTTATGCCCGCTCGGTCGCGGTGATCTATGCCGTGCTGGCGGTGCTGGGGCTGATTCCCGCCGCCAATACCCTGTTCGGGCTGGTGCCGCTGCATGGCCACGATATCTGGCTGCATGCGGTGATCGCCGCCGCCTCGGCCTATTTCGGCTTCGTGTCGGTGGCCGCGGTGGAACGGCCCGGCCCCGCCAGCCGGCATACCTGAGCGACGGGCCGGAAGTGCGGGGAACCGCAGGGGTTTTTCGTCTGTTGTCCTGGCAACGCCACGCCGCTTGAAGGAGGAAGTCCATGGCCGAGACGATCATTCCGTCCACTTCCGGGGCCACCACCGGCCCCAATGCCGGAGCAACGGTCAGCGGCGACGCCACGGCGACGGCGGATTCGTTGCGCGCCAGCGGCGATCGCATCCTGTCCGACGCCAAGGCCAAGGTGCTGAACGCCGCCGATAGCCAGCGCAGCCGGGCCGCCGAGGCGGTGCGCGGCATGGCCGGCGCCCTGCACCGGGCGGCCGGCGACCTCAAGCCGGAGAACGAAACCATGGGGCGCTATACCGATATGGCGGCCGAGCGGCTGGACCAGTTCGCCGGCTATCTGCGCGGGGCCAATTGGTCCGAGGTGGTGCAGGAGGCCGAGGATCTGGCGCGGCGCCAGCCGCTCTGGTTCATCGGCGGCGCCATGGCCGCCGGATTCCTGGCGGCGCGGCTGATCAAGAATACCGCCGAACCGCGCCGGCGCGACTATGCCGGCCGCGTCGGGCGCCGGTTGCCGTCAACCTCGGCGGTGGGCTACGGCACCAGCACCGAGGCGGGGGTGTATCCGGCCGGTCCGGCCACCACCAATCCCATTTCGTCGGCCCCCGGCGCAGGAGAGCTTTGACATGGCGGACATCACTCCCGATCGCCCGCTGACCACCCTGTTCAGCGAGCTGACCCAGGAAACCATGAGCCTGTTCCGCAAGGAAATTCAGCTTGCGCGCTCGGAGCTGACCGACAAGGCCCGCCAAGCCGGGCGCGGCGCCGCCGAGGTTGCCGTGGGCGCCGTACTGCTGCTGGTGGCGGTGGGGGCGTTGGCGGCGGCGGCCATCCTTGGTCTGGCCCAGGTGGTGCAGCCGTGGCTGGCGGCGCTGATCGTGGCCGGCGTGCTTCTGGTGATCGGCGGCATCGTCGTCGCCAACGGGCTGTCCAACGTCCGGACCGGCAATCTGGCGCCGCGCCGCACGATGGATTCCCTGCGCGACAACACCCGGTGGGCCAAGGAGCAGCTGCGATGACGACCGAGGACATCGAGGATGAGATTGCGCGAACTCGTGGCGAGATGTCGGACACCCTGACCGCCATCGAACGCCGACTTTCCCCCCAACAGATCATGGATCAGGCGGTGGACACCATGCGTGAATTCCTCAGCGACCGCTCCCGCGTGGCCGAAATGGTGCGCGACAACCCCATCCCGTTGGCGCTGATCGGCCTGGGCCTCGGTTGGCTGGCGGTATCGGCGACGACGTCGTCCAGCGGCACCCGCCGGGCGCGGGCGGCGACCGGGTCCTATGAAAGCATGGAGGGCGTGTCGCCCGGCTGGAGCGGTGACGAAACCGGCGGCGGCTATGCCCCCGGGGTGGAAAGCCCGACCTACGGTACCGCCGGCAGTGCCGAATATACCGCAGCCGGCAGCGCCCAGGGCGGCACTACCACCGATGCCATGCGCCAGGCCGCCGAGCGCACGCGCGGCAAGGTCAACCAGTGGAGCCGGCAGGCGCGCAGTTCGGCCAGCCAGGCGGTCGACCGCACCCGCGACGCCTTCGACGATCACCCGTTGACCATGGGCGCCATCGCCCTGGCCATGGGTGCGGCGGTGGGGGCGTTGATTCCACGCAGCCGCGCCGAGTCGGAATCGCTGGGCGAGATGGGCGGCGAACTGGCCCGGCAGGCGCGCCAGACCGGCGCCGAGTTGGCGGAAAAGGCGCGCCGCGTCGCCGAGCGGGCGGTGCAGGGCGCCAAGGAGGAGGGCGGCAAGGAGGCCGAACGGGCCTTCCGCACGGAACCCGGTTCACCCTCCGGCATGACGCATTGACGCCATGGCGCGGGCAGGCACCCATGGCCGCGAGGCCGACCGGCCACGGGACATCCCCAAGGCGGGGTGGATCGATATCGGCCGGCGGATTTGGGACAACCTCAGCCGTTACGAGGTGTCGGTCATTTCCGCCGGCATCGCCTTCAACGAATTCTTCGCCTTGTTCCCCGCCTTGGCCGCCGGCATCTCGCTGTATGGCCTGATCGCCGACCCGGCCCAGGTGGAAAGCCTGCTGGGAACCATGTCCGGCTTCCTGCCCGCCGACGTCTCCAAGCTGGTGTCGGAGCAACTGCACGGCCTGACCAGCGCCTCTAGCGGGACGCTGGGGCTGTCGCTGCTGCTGTCGCTGGCGGTGGCGCTGTGGGGGGCGACGCGCGGGGTCAAGGGACTGATCAGCGGCCTCAACATCGTTTATGGCGAAGAGGAAAAACGCGGCTTCGTCGCGCTCAACGGCATCGCCTTGGCGTTGACGCTGGGCGCCATCGTGTTCGGATTGCTGGCGTTGACCATGGTGGCGTTGGTGCCGCCGCTGCTCAAGCTGCTGCCGGTGGGCGAGGGGCTGCAATCGCTGCTGTCGGCCTTGCGCTGGCCGTTGCTGGCGGTGTTCGTGCTGGTCGGGCTGGCGATCATCTATCGCCTGGCGCCGTCCCGCGACCGTCCACGCTGGCGCTGGGTCACCTGGGGCGCGGTGGCGGCGACGGTGCTGTGGCTGGCCGGGTCGGGGCTGTTCTCGCTCTATGCCGCCCGCTTCGGCGACTTCAACAAGACCTACGGCTCGATGGCGGCGGTGGCGGTGACCCTGTTGTGGTTCCAGCTTACCAGCTTCGTCGTCTTGCTGGGCGCCCTGCTGGATGCCGAGATGGAACACCAGACCGTGCGCGACACCACCAGCGGTCCCGAACGGCCCCTGGGCGAGCGCGGCGCCCGCATGGCCGACACGGTGGGGCGGGGACGAGACACGAGGTCCGAAGATCGCCGACGCTGACGGATATGGCCGTTTGCTCCCGTTCGGGCGGTTCGCCTTGGCGCGATAATGAGGCATGGACCGTTCCGGATGGGAGGTTGCCATGCTGCGCACAAGCTTGGTGGCGCTGGTGATGTTGGTTCCGGCTGTTGCGATGGCCGCCGGGCGGCCGGTGGCGGAAACTTGCGTCAACGCCGGCTATCGTGCCGGCACCGCCGCCTTCGACATGTGCGTCGCCCGCGTCGGCGGCGACGACCCGCTGTCGGCGTTGGATGGTGGTGAGCTGTCGGCCCATGGCGACAAGAGCGGACACAAGGCCGCCACACCCGATCCGCTGGCCGCCACGACTCCGGCCCGCCCGGTGGCCCCGATAGCGGGAGTCACGGTGCCGACGGTGCGTGAAGACCTGCCGGCCTCGTTCAATGCGCCGACGGTGTGGGGCCAGCCGGTGGCACCGTCCGTGCCGCCACCGCCGCCGTCCTCTCCACCACCGCCACCGCAGAACTCGTGGTGGCCGACGCCGCCCACGGCGCCGACGCTGCCTTCGGTCACCGCCCCCACCACGCCGATGTGGAATTTCGGCTCGCAGTAAGACCAAACCCCGTTTGGTTAGGCGCAACGCGCCGCGCGGCTTATGCAGCGGGAGCCAAGGGTTTCGGAGAAACCCGCACGGCGCTTGAGTGCGCCGTTGATCGGAACCGATCAACGGGTTCCAGTATAAATCTTGGCGCGCTTCGGACATTCGTCTAGGTTCTAAGTGGCATTTAGGGAACCAGTATATGTCTGAAGCCGCGCCGCCCCCGCTGGACAAGAGCGTCCTGCTGCAATTGCAATTCACCCCGCTGTTCTCGGGACTGATGGAGGCCGACATCCGCGACCTGATCGCCGGGGCGCGGCTGGTCACCCTTGGACATGAACACGCGCTCTATAACCAGGGCGACACGGTCGAGCAGTTCTACGTGGTCATGGACGGCCATGTGGAGCTGTCCATCGAAGCCGGCAACCGCCGGTCCGTGGTCGAGGTGGCGCGCAAGGGCGTGGTGCTGGGCGATGCCGCCCTGTTCGGCGACGGTTGCTTCCTGATGAGCGCGCGGGTGCTGACCTCGGCGGTGGTGCTGGCGGTGCCGGCGCGGTCGTTCCTGGCCAAGCTGGAACAGCGCTTCGACATCATCACCCACATGCTGTCGACCATGTCATTCCGCCTGCGCATGCTGGTGCGCCAGATCGCCGAACTGAAGCTGAAGACCACGGCCCAGCGGCTGGGCAGCTTTCTGCTGTCGCAGGTGGAGGCCGAGGAAGGCCGCGTCACCCTGCGCTTCCCCTATGACAAGCGGCTGGTGGCCGACGAGTTGGGGATGAAGCCGGAAAGCCTGTCACGCGCCTTGGCCAAGCTGGCCAAGCTGGGGGTGGAATCGCGCATCGACAACAGCGTGGTCATCGCCGACGTGGAACGGCTGCGTGAATTCTGTGTCGAAGACGAGTTGGGGTAGGGGCCATGGCCGGATTATCCGCCACCGATCTTGAACTGTGCGCGCGGGCGCCGCTGTTCGCGGCGCTGAACGCCAAGGATTTGTCGCTGCTGCTGGAGCAGGCGCAGCCCGCCACCTATGGCGAAACCGGCCTGTTGTTCAGCCAGGGCGACGACGCTGACCGCTTTTTCGTGGTGCTGGAAGGGCGCGTCAACCTGTTCGCCCTGACCGAGACCGGCGACCAGTCCATCATCGAAGTGTTCGACGCCATCGCCACCTTCGCCGAGGCGGCCATCTTCTCGTCGGCCAAGTTCCCGCTCAATTGCGAGGTGGTCGCCGGTTCGCGGCTGGTGCACGTGCCGGCCGGGCCGTTCCTCAAGCGCCTGAGCGAAAACCGCCAGTTGGCCTTTCACCTGATGTCGGGTCTGGCGCGCTGGCAGACGCGGCTGATCCACGAGATCACCGAACTGAAAAGCAAGTCGCCCGGCCAGCGCCTGGCCTCGTTCCTACTGGCCCTGGCGAAGGATCAGGAAGGCACCGCCCAGGTGCGCCTGCCGATCACCAAGGCGGTGCTGGCCAGCCGCATCGGCATCGCCCCCGAATCGCTGTCGCGCGCGCTCGGCCGCCTCAAGGCGGTGGGGGTGGAAAGCCATGGCCGCGAGGTGGTGCTGACCGACCTCGACGCCCTGCGCCGCCTAGTCCGCGAAGACGGCGAATAACACGACACACGTTCTTCGGCACGCTGCTTGCGTCCCTTGTCTAACGTCAAGGGATTTAGCCCTCCCGCGTGTAGGGTTGGCGACAAAGCAGGGAGATTGCCATGAACGACCGGACAACGGACGCGGCAACCAAGATGCCGGCGGGGCCGCCGGAATGGTTGGCACTGGCCTTGGACGTGGCGCCGCTGGACGTGCGGCCGGCGCTGGCCGCCGGCGAGGATCCGTTGCGGATCATCTTGGAAGCCGCCGACGGCATCGACTTCGGCGGCGCGCTGGTCGTCGACGCCCCGTTCAACCCGTCGCCGCTGCGCCGCATCCTGGCGGCGCGCGGGTTCTCGTCCTATGGCCGCATTCTCGGGCCGGGGCATTGGCGGGTGTTCTTCGTCCTTAACGGCGGCCATGACTGGGAACGCGACGCCGAAGTGGCTGTTGGTCCCGAAGGCGCCATGAGCTGGCACGAGGATGACGGCCTGCATATCGACGTGCGCAAACTGAAGCCACCGCAGCCCATGCTGGCGGTGCTGCGTCTGCTGGAGCAGGCCGACCCGGCGACCGTGGTGGTGGTTCACCACGAACGGGTGCCGCAATTCCTGTTGCCGGAACTGGCCGAACGCGGTTGGCAGGTCGACCGCATGGTCGAGGAACCCGCCAACGTGCGCTTGTGGCTGCGGCACGGGGGCTAGTCCGATGTTTCCCGGCGCATTGATGATGGGGGCCAAGGACCGGCTGTTGCCGCCCGGCGTGCCGTTCCGCTTTTTCGCCACCGCCGCGCTCATGCATGTGGCCGGCTGGGCCGCGCTGCTGGTCGGCGCCGACACCATGGTCGGTTTCCAGGGCGGGCTGGGGCCGGGATTGGCCGGGCTGCACCTGATCACCCTGGGCGTGCTGGCGATGACCGCCATGGGCGCCTCGTTCCAGATGTTGCCGGTGGCGGCCCGGCGCCAGTTGGGGCCGGTGTGGGCCTGCCGGCTGACCTGGTGGCTGTATGCTCCCGGCGTGGCGCTGCTGTGCTTGGGCATGGCGCTTCAATCCGCTTTGACCATGCATGCCGGCGGCTGCCTGACGGTGGCCGGGCTGGCGCTGTTCGCCGTGCTGGTGGGGCGCAACCTGCGCCAGGTGTCCGATCTGCCCGGCGTCACCGGCCATGCCTGGACCGCCTTGGCCGCCCTGGCCGGTCTGGCGGTACTGGGACTGGTGCTGGTGGCCGATGTGGACGGTGGCTTCCTGGCCCGTCGCGGCACCGTTGCCGCCGCCCATGCGGTGCTGGCCGGCTATGGCTTCATGGGCAGTCTGGCGCTGGGCTTCTCGTACGTGCTGGTGCCCATGTTCGCCCTGTCCCAGGGCATTCCCGACGCGCGCGGCAAGCTGACCGCGCGCCTGGCCGCCGTGGCGCTGGCGCTGGCGGCCGGCGGTGCGTTGCTGGGCTGGGGCGTGGTGGCGGCGGTGGGCGGCCTGATCGGCCTGATCGCCATCGGCCTGCATCTGCGCGCCTTGCTCGCCTCGCTGGAAACCCGCATGCGCAAGCGGCTGGAGCCGTTCTTCCGCCTTGTGCACGTGGCCTGGGTGCTGCTGCCGGTCAGCGTCGTCGCCGGTTTGGCGGTGGCGCTGGGCGGCGCGCCCGAGGTCACCGCGCCGCTATGGGGCTGGCTGCTGGTGTTCGGCTGGCTGCTGACCTTCGTCACCGGCATCTTGCAACGCATCATGCCGTTCCTTGCCTCGATGCATTCCGGCGGCAACGGCGGCAAGCCGGTGCTGATGTCGCGGCTGGTGGCGGAACGTCCGTTGGCGCTTCATGCCGGCCTGCATGTCCTGGCGCTGGTGCTGGGCGTCGCCGGCCTGCTGGGCGGCAGTCCGCTGCTGCTGCGTGCCGCCGCCGCGTCCGGTTTGGCCGGCGCGCTGGCCTTCGCCGTTTTCACCATACTCGTGCTGGTGCGCGCCCGCGCCCACGAACACTCTCTCTCAAGCCCTCAACGTTAAGGATCGCACGCGATGTTGACGCAGACCCAGACCGGCGCCTTGCTGCACGAAGACCACATGGCGACCATCGAGAGCCTGCAGCGGCTCGAGGAATTCCTTGGCCGCAACCGCAAGCCGCCGGCGTTGGACGACGCGGCGTCGGCCTTCCTGCGCGATCTGGCCAAGACCTTGCGCAGCGAAGTGGAAAGCCATTTCGGTTTCGAGGAAGGCCACCTGTTCCCGGAATTCACCCAGCGCGGTGAAACCGGCATCGTCATGATGCTGACCATGGAACACCGCACCATCCTGCCGCTGGCCGTGCAGGTGGCCGAGCTGGCCGCCGCCGCCGCCACCGCCGGAGCGTTCGAAGAACAGGCGTGGCGCGATTTCGCCGATTGCGGCGGCGAACTGGTGGAGCGCGAGATTTTCCACATACAGAAGGAAGAGATGGGCCTGCTGGCAGCCATCTCCGCGCTTCTGGACCCGGAAGCAGACGCCCGTCTGGCAGAAATCTACCGCCAGACGGTGAAGTGATTATTCTTCGACGACGTCGGTCGCGGGCAGGACGGTGACACCAATGCCATCGTCCTCTTCGATCACCGCGATATCGCCCTGGATGCGCTCTTCCGCCTTGGACAGGTGGTTGAAGTAGTGCCACAGGAAGGCGACGGCGATGGTCTGGTCGATCTGGTCGTCCTCGTCCATCTCGTCTTCATCCAGCGCGGCGACGTCGCGCAGGATTTCCAGCGAGTCGTCGAACATCTCGTCGATGTCCGGATTGTCCTCGAGCAGGTTCTTGATGATGTACTCGTGCTCGGTCTCGTCCAGTTCGTACTTCCACTGGGCGGCGCCGGACTTGTAATAAACGGTGATCATCGAAATACCTCGGGCAGGACACGGGAGAGCCACGGCCATCGGCAACGGACGGGGCCTGCTGCTCAATATCGGGATGGTCGGGGCCGGGCGCGACCCGCGGACCATGGGCGATTATCGGAAAAAAGGCAAGAAGGCGTTTGCCGCCTTGGCGGCGGCGTGCGGCTCGGCTATCAAACGGGGGATCAGGAGGATCACACGGCATGGCTGACAAGAACACCTTTGTGCTGACCATCACCTGCCCCGACACCGTCGGCATCGTCGCCGCGGTTTCCGGGTTTCTGACCCAGCATGACTGTTTCATCACCGAGGCAGCGCAGTACGGCGACCCGCTCAGCCGCCGCTTCTTCTGCCGCATCGTCTATGCCGCCGGGGCGCTGACGCCGCCGCGCGCCGAATTCGAAAAGCTGTTCGCCATGGTCGCCGAGCGGTTCCAGATGATCTGGACCCTGGCCGATCTGGCGCAAAAGCCGCGCGTGGTGATCCTGGTGTCCAAGTTCGGCCATTGCCTGGTCGACCTGCTGCACCGCTATCACACCGGCCAGCTCAACATCGAGATTCCGGCGGTGATCTCCAACCACCCCGACATGCGCTCCATCGTCGAATGGCACGGCATCCCCTATCACTACCTGGCCGTCGACAAGCACGACAAGGCGGGGCAGGAAGCCCGGGTGATGGATGTGATCGACCATGTCGGCGCCGATCTGACCGTGCTGGCGCGCTACATGCAGATCCTGTCGCATGACATGTGCACCCGCCTGCAGGGCCGCGCCATCAACATCCACCACTCGTTCCTGCCCAGCTTCAAGGGCGCCAAGCCGTACCACCAGGCCCATGCGCGCGGCGTCAAGATCATCGGCGCCACCGCCCATTACGTCACCCCCGACCTGGACGAAGGCCCGATCATCGAGCAGTCGGTCGAGCGCGTCGACCACACCCACACGCCGGACGATCTGGTCGCCATCGGCCGCGACATCGAGAACCTGGTGCTGGGGCGCGCGGTGCGCTGGCATGTGGAGCACCGCGTTCTTTTGAACGGCTCGAAAACCGTGGTTTTCAAATAGGGCGCTCTGCTAAACTAAAGTCATGGTTCGCATCACTCCCCATTTTGCGTTGGCGCTGCTGACTGCAGCCGCGCTGGCCTCGCCCGCCGCCGCCGAGGAACAAGGTTCCGATTGGCTGGGGGCCGTGGGCGAATTCGTGAGCGCCGGCCTGGGGCCGGCCCGCACCCTGGACGATATCCGCCGCGAAGAGGAACGCGCCCGCGAGGCGCGCGAGGCCGCGACGGCGATCCCCGAAGCGGCGCCCGCGCCCAAGGTGGCGCTGCCTGCACCGCCGCCGGCCGCCGAGACCGATGCCGCGCCGCCGGTGGTTGCCGCCCCCGTGCCGGTAGCGCCGGTGGCGCCGCGTTCGGCCATGCCGGCGCCGCCTCGGCCTGCCGCCAAGCCGGTCGTGGCCGCCGCTCCGGCGTCTGCGCCCGTGCCCGTCCCGACGCCCCGGCCGAAGCCGGTGGTGCCGGTCGCCGCCGCCGCTCCGGCGCCGGTCGCCGCGCCTGCCCCCGCGCCCGAGGTGCCGGGCAGCCGCATCGCCGCCACCGCCACCATGGACCAGGCGATCAAGCTGGGCGGTTCCGCCGACAATTACGGTTTGTCCGCCGCCAAGCCGGTCGGCAACTGATGCGGCCCTGGGTGCTGCTGGCCGGGCTTAACGGCCTGATGGCGATCGGGTTCGGCGCCTATGCCGCCCACGGGCTGGCCGGCGACGCCGTGCTGCAGGGTTGGGCCGAACGCGCCTCGAACTACCAGTTGCTGCACGCCCTGGCCCTGCTGGCTGCCGATCGCCTGGCCGCCGACGGCCGTCGTCTTGGCCATGGCGCCGCCGCGCTTTTTCTTGCTGGGGTTGTGTTGTTCTCGGGGTCATTGTACCTGCGCGCACTGATCGGCGCCCCCCTGCCGATTCCCATGGTCACGCCCGCCGGCGGCATGGCGCTGATGGCCGGCTGGCTGGTGCTGGGCTTGGCCGGAATCAGCCGCCGCCGGTGATGGCGACGGCTGCCTCCTTGGTTTGACTCATCTACCCAAATTGACCATGATGACGCGCTGGGTGTTCCGCGCTTGCTCATCCAACGTGCCAGGGGAAATCATGTCGAAGACCGTGTTGATCGTCGAAGACAACGATCTGAATATGAAGTTGTTCAACGATCTGTTGCAGGCCAACGGCTATGGCACCCTGCAGACCAAGGACGGCCGCGAGGCCCTGTCCATGGCGCGCGAACATCGGCCCGATCTGATCCTGATGGACATCCAGTTGCCCGAAATCTCGGGGCTGGAAATCACCAAGATGCTCAAGGACGACGACGAGCTGAAGGCGATCCCGGTGATCGCGGTCACCGCCTTCGCCATGAAGGGCGACGAGGAAAAGATTCGCGAGGGCGGCTGCGAGGGCTATATCGCCAAGCCGATCTCGGTGGCGACCTTCCTGCAGACCGTGGGCAAGTTCCTGGCCTGACCGCCGTCAACAGGGCTGCAATGGCAAAGGACCCCTGTGGGGTCCTTTTTTGTTGCCTGGGGTTCTCCCCACGTCACAAACGCACAACGCCCGCCAGGGTGTCCCCAGGCGGGCGCCGAAGCGTTCGGAAGATCCGAAGGAAGCCTTACTTGATCTTGGCTTCGTTGAACTCGACGTGCTTGCGCACGACGGGATCGTACTTGCGGAACTTCAGCTTCTCGGTGGTCTTGCGGGGGTTCTTCTTCGCCACGTAGAAGTAGCCCGTACCCGCGGAGCTAAGCAGCTTGATGAGGATGGTGGCAGGCTTGGCCATGACGAAAATCCCGAATTCGTTGGTGCTTGTTAGAAACGTAGGGGGCGAAAAATACTGACTTGGCTGGAGGAGTCAAGCGGTTCTTTAGCCAAGCCCCGTCTCTCGCGGGGCTTGGTCGGTCGCAAGTGCGGCCGCGCGGCCTATGCCGCGGGAGGCAAGGGCCACGGAGGTGGCCCGCCCGCCGCCTGAGGGGCGGATGAAAAAAACTAGAACAGCTCGACCGCGCCCTCGGTTTCGTGAGCTTGCAGCTCGCCGGTGGCCAGCAGATCCTCGTAGCGGCACACCCGGTTGCGGCCATGGCGCTTGGCCCAGTACAGCGCTTCATCGGCCTGTCCGACCACGGTGGCGGGGATGTCGCTGGGGTCGATGCGGACGAAACCGACGCTGGTGGTGACGCGGCCGACCTGGGGGAACGGGAAGCCGGCCACCGCCTCGCGCAGGCGTTCGAACGCCTGACGGGCGTTGTCGGCGGCGGTGGGGGCCAGCACCACCACGAATTCCTCGCCGCCAAAGCGGAACAGCAGGTCCTCGGCGCGGAACACCTTGCGCATCAGCGCGGCGAACAGCAGCAGCACCTCGTCGCCGAAGGCGTGGCCGTAGGTATCGTTGATGCGCTTGAAATGGTCGATGTCGACGATGCCCAGCCAGTGGTGGTCGTCGTCCTCGTGGCGCCGGCGGCCGTCGCTTTCGGGGCGGGCTGAACGGGATTGCGCGATGGCGCGGCTGATGTTGTCGTCGAAGGTCTTGCGGTTCTTCAGCCCGGTCAGGGTGTCGCGCTCGGAATCCTTCAGGATGGCGAGGTAGTTGCGGTAGACCGCGAGAAAGGCGCGCACCACCGGTTCCGAGCTGGCGAGCGCGTCCGCGCTTTCCACCACCAGGAACGCCACCGTCTCTGAGCCGTCCAGCACGGGCAGGCAGCGGCACTCGGCGCCGCCGGGCAGCGCCTCGGCCAGTTCGTGGCCTTCCGCCATGCAGCGGACCATCAACGGGTATTCATCGAGCGGACGGCACTGCGACATCGGCAACAGGCCGCTGTCGCGGCCGCCATGGGCCAGGATGTCGATGACGAAGCCGTTGTTGCGCGGCACCGGGCGGGCGATGGTGACGAAGGCGATGCCGCCCAGCTCGATCAGGGTCGAAACCAGGCATTGCTCCAGACTCTCGCGGCTGCGCTGCTCGGTGATCCGGACCACCGACTGCAACACGCCTTCGAGTGTGATGGCATTGTTCGTCATGACTACCTGGAGGTGCGCCGCCCGGGGCGCCGGCTCCGGGCGGCGCGGACTCTGCCCTATGTGGTAGAAGCCGTCAACTGCAAGTAGGTCCGGCGGTCAGTGCGAGATTTGGCGGGCGGTCTGGTCGCTGGGGTCCGTGACCTCGGCGGCGGCGGGCATGACCCCGGGCGCCGACAGCGACAGGGCGGTGTGGTACGCCGCCTGGTCCTGCAGCAGAGACTCCGCCAGTTCCATATCCTGCTTGGCGTCGCCGTGCTTGGCCGACGGACAGGTGGCGCGCAATTGCTTGCGCAGGTCGGTTTCGTCCAGCCGGGCGTGGCGCCACAGGCTGAGATTGGCGGTGACCGGCGCCGGCAGCGAGGCGTGGACGACGCCGTCCATCAGCGTGGTCGGGCTGGCGGCCTCGTCGGCGGTGCACAGCGTCGGCAGTACGCCCAGGCCATGCAGGGCATAACCGGACGGGGTGTGGAAGCGCGACCAGGTCAGCGTCATCTCGCCGTCGTTGGGCAACTGGATCACGGTCTGCACCGTGCCCTTGCCATAGGAATTGGTGCCGATGACCACGGCGCGGCCGGAATCCTGCAGCGCGGCGGTGACGATCTCGGCGGCCGAGGCCGACTTGCCGTCCACCAGCACCACCACCGGCAGGTTCTCGCCGATATCGCCCTCGCGCGCTTCATAGGCCTGGCTGGCCAGCGGCGAACGCCCCTTGGTCGAGACGATGGGGCCGTCCTTCATGAACAGGTCGGACACCGTCACCGCCTGGTCGAGCAGGCCGCCGGGATTGCCGCGCATGTCCAGCACCACGCCCTTGAGGGTGCCGCCGTTCTGGGCGATGACGTGTTCCAGCGACTGGCGCAGGCTTTGGCCGGTGCGCTGGTTGAAGCTGGTGATCTTGAATTCGCCGATGCCGTTCTTGAGCTGGGCGGTGACGGTGGGCGGCACGATCAGGCCACGGTGCAGGCTGATCTCCAGCGGCTTGAAGCCGCGCCGCACGGTCAGCGCCAGACTGCTGGACACCGGGCCGCGCAGGCGCTTGGAAATGTCCTCCTTGGACATGGCTGCGATCGATTCACCCTCGATGTGGGTGATGATGTCGCCGACCATCAGTCCGGCGGTGGCGGCGGGGGTTTCCTCCATCACCTCGGTGATGCGGGATTCGCCCTCGGTCAGGTCGAACTTGATGCCGACGCCGCCGAAGCCGTTGCGGCTGGCGCGATGTTCGCGCGCTTCCTTGGCCCCGGCATAGCGCGAGAACAGGTCCAGCTTGGCCAGGGTGGCGTCGAACACCACCTCGTAAATCTTCTCCAGGTCGGCCTCTTGCATCTTGGCCGACAGGCCGCGCGCTTCCAGCGCCGTGGTCACGGTCAGCCGCGCCCAGCCGCGCACGTCGTCGTCGCTCGGCGCCGGGTATTCGGCGGCCACATGGTCGGACGCGGTCAGCAGCACCTTGCCGTCCATGCGGGAAACGTTGATTTCCGGGTCGATGGCACCCAGGCCGCGCATACCCTCCATGGCGACGGCGGCGGCGTTCACCCGGTCGAGATGACGCTCGACGATCGAGGTGTAGCCGAAGACGAAGGTCTTCTCGGCCTCGCCGGTGTCATAGGGGCTTTGCGGGTTGGCAAGCAGCCCCTGGCTGACCGGGGCGCAGGAGCCTGCGATGAACAGCGAGGCAGCGATAGTCCAACGTGCTACGGCAGTGCGCTTCAAATCTGTCACCCGAGGTATGTCCTAAGCAGTACGCGAAGAGATCATGCCTGAGCCGCGCCGCTTTGGACCAGTCTTTTCACTTACCTCTTTGGGGGTGGAAAGTAAATGGAAAGTCACCCGGGAAACGCACAGACCGGGGGTTTAGAAATGGGCACGCGGAAGGGGTGCTAACGCCCGGAATATGGGGCTGTTAAGGGGGTGTTAACTTTGCGGGAGGGCGGCGGGCGCCGTGTCGCGCGGCCGGCATTCACCCCCACCTGGCCTACCCCATCAAGGGGGAGGAAAACCGTTACTCCCTCCCCCCTTTGCGGGGGAGGGTCGGGGTGGGGGGATCACCGCCGGCCGCGCCCCTTGAACCCGCCCTTCCGCTCCGGCTTGGCCAGACGCGCGCGCGGGCGGTTGCCGGCGGGGGCGTCGCCTTCGTTCAGGCGGAACAGCATCGAGCCGGTCAACTGGTTGGCTTCGTGCAAGGTGACGTCGATCATCTGGCCCAGTTGGAAGGTGCGTCGCGTGCGCCGGCCGATCAGGGCGTGGTGCACCTCGTCATGCTCGTAGAAATCCTCGGGCAGGGTGCTGACCGGCACCAGGCCGTCGGCGCCGGTTTCCAGCAGGGTGACGAACAGGCCGAAGCGGGTGACGCCCGACACCTTGGCGGTGAAGCTGGCGCCGACGCGGTCGGACAGGAAGGCGGTGACGTAGCGGTCGACCGCCTCGCGCTCGGCGGTGGCGGCGCGGCGCTCGGTCGCCGAGATGTGTTCGCCCCATTCCTGGAATTCCGGCAGGCAGTCGGGTGGCAGGCCGCCGTCGCCCAGCTTCAGTCCCGACACCAGGGCGCGGTGCACCAGCAGGTCGGCATAACGGCGGATGGGCGAGGTGAAGTGGGCATAGCGCGCCAGCCCAAGGCCGAAATGGCCCAGGTTCTCGGGGCTATAGGCGGCCTGGGCCTGGCTGCGCAGCACCACCTCGTTGACCAGCACCTCGTTGGGGGTGTCCTTGACCTTGGCCAGGATCTGGTTGAACTGGCTGGGCTTGAGCACCTGGCCCTTGGGCAGGCTGAGGTCCATGGACGACAGGAACTCGCGCAAGCTATCCAGCTTCTCGACGCTGGGCTGGTCGTGGACGCGGTACATGCACGGCTTGTGCACCCGCTCCAGTTCCTCGGCGGCGCAGACGTTGGCCTGGATCATGAAATCCTCGATCAGCTTGTGGCTGTCGAAGCGCGGGCGCGGCTTGATGCCCAGGACATGGCCGTCGGCGCTGATGTCGACCTTGCGCTCGGGGATGTCCAGCTCCAGCACGCCGCGCCGGGAGCGGGCGGCGAACAGGGCGGCCCAGGCGCCGTACAGCGGCTTGATGACCGGCTCCAGCAGCGGTCCGGTCAAATCGTCGGGGCGGCCGTCCTTGGCCTCCTGCACCTGGGTATAGGTCAGGCGCGCCGCCGAGCGCATCATGGCGCGGACGAACTTGTGCTTCTTCTTGTTGCCGTCCTTGTCGAGCCAGAAATGCACCGCCAGGCAGCCGCGATCCTCGTTGGGGCGCAGCGAGCACCAGCCGTTGGACAATTGCTCGGGCAACATGGGGACGACGCGGTCGGGGAAATAGACCGAGTTGCCGCGCTTGAACGCTTCCTTGTCCAGCGCGTCGCCGGGGCGCACGTACCACGACACGTCGGCGATGGCGACGATGCAATGCCAGCCGCCGTCCTCGTCCTGTTCGGCAAACACGGCGTCGTCGAAGTCGCGGGCGTCCTCGCCGTCGATGGTGACCAGCGGGATCGGGCGCAGGTCCAGGCGGTGGTCCATGGTGGCGGCGCCGGCGGCCTCGGCCTGGGCGACCACGTCGTCGGGGAAGACGAAGGGAATGTCGTTGGCGTGGATGGCGACCAGCGACACCGACTTGGGCGCCCCCATCTTGCCCAGGCGTTCCTTCACCGCCACCTGGCGCAGGCCGTAGAAACGGCCGGGCAGCAGGTCGCACATGACCAGTTCGCCGGCTTCGGCATTGCCGGTCTCGCCGCGCGGCACATTATAATCGGCCTTTTCCTTGCGCGACGTCGGCTTGATGCGGCCGGACCCGTCGGGCATCGGCTCGAACACGCCCAGCACGCGGGCCTTGGCCTCGCCGACGATGCGGATGGCGCGGCCTTCGTAGGCGTCGTCCTTGATGCGGCGCAGCTTGGCCAACACGCGGTCGCCCACGCCGACCACCACGTCGCCCTTGCGCCACGGCGCCATGAAGATGCGCGGCGGGCGGCCTTCGTCTTCCCACGCCACCGGGCGGGCCAGCAACTCGCCGTCGGTGTCGGTGCCGATGATTTCGACGACGCCCACTTCGGGCAGCGAGCCAGGGCGGGCAAAGCGGCGATGGGCGCCGCGCTGGACGCTGCCCGACCCTTCCAGCTCCTTCAGGATGGCCTTGAGGCCGATCTTGGCGGCGCCCTTCAGGTTGAAGGCGCGGGCCAGTTCGCGCTTGCCGACGCGGCCGGGCTGGGAGCGGATGAAGTCCAGCACCTCCTGTTTGGAGGGCATGGGGACGATCTTGGGGCGCTTGGGCTGGGTCATGATGGAAGGGTATCCCCAGGGGCGGGGCGCCACAAGGGTGGTGAATCTGCGCACTGCAGGTTTGCAATTGCGCAATTTGTGCGCACGTATGCCTTTGCATTGCGCAAACTGCGCAACAAGTTTACCATGATCGGCAGCGCAGCCTGAGCCGAGTGCGCATATTGCGCATTTCGGGCGAATCTCAGGGGAGGAATGACCATGCGACAATTCGCCATCAAGCAATCCATCGAGCGTGTCCCCGGCGGCATGATGATCGTGCCGCTGCTGTTGGGGTCGCTGATAACCACTTTCTTCCCGGAGACGCCCAAGTTCTTCGGTTCGTTCACCGGCGCCCTGTTCACCGGCGCGCTGCCCATCCTGGCGGTGTTCTACGTGTGCATGGGCGCCAGCATCGACATCAAGGCGACGCCCTATATCGTCAAGAAGGGCGGCGCGCTGTTCGCCACCAAGATCGGCATCGGCATCCTGTGCGGCTTCGTCCTCGGCCAATTCCTGGGCGAGACGCCGGTCAGCGCCGGCCTGTTCGCCGGCCTGTCCACCCTGGCGGTGGTCGCCGCCATGAACGACACCAACGGCGGCCTGTACATGGCACTGATGGGGCAGTACGGCAAGCCGCAGGACGTCGGCGCCTACACCATCATGTCGCTGGAATCCGGTCCGTTCCTGACCATGGTCACCCTGGGCGTCGCCGGCTTGTCGGCGTTTCCGTGGCAGACCCTGGTGGGATCGATCCTGCCGCTCGCCTTTGGCATGCTGCTGGGCAATCTGGACAAGAACATGCGCGACTTCCTGGGCCGCGCCGTGCCGGTGATGATTCCGTTCTTCGCCTTCGCCCTGGGTGCCGGCCTTGACCTGCACAAGGTGTGGATGGCCGGCCTGCTCGGGCTTGGCATGGGCGTGACCGTGGTGATCGTGACCGGCTTCGCCCTATTCTTCGCCGATCGCGCCACCGGCGGCACCGGCGTCGCCGGCGTGGCCGCCGCCTCGACCGCGGGCAACGCCGCCGCCGTGCCGGCCATCGTCGCCGCCGCCAACCCGGCTTATGCCGAGGCGGCCAAGAGCGCGACCATGCTGGTTGCCGCCTGCGTGGTGGTGACCGCCGTGCTGGTGCCGCTGCTGACCGCGTGGACGGCCGCCCGCTTCGGCTCGCACGTCGAGCCGGCCGACACCACCACACCCGAGCATTCGCCCAAGGAGGCATGATCATGAAACGCCGTTGGCTCATTCTGGCCGACGACCTCACCGGGGCCGCCGATTGCGCCATCGCCTTCGCCAAGCACGGCATGGACGCGGTGGTGTCCTGGGGCGCCGCCGCACCGGCGACCACCCAAGTGCTGTCGGTGGACGCCGACAGCCGCCGCTTCCCGGCCAAGGAGGCGGCGGCCCGTCAGATCGTGGCGCTGACTACCCACTGGCAGCCGGGCATGCGGCTGTACAAGAAGATCGACTCCACCCTGCGCGGCCAACCCATGGCCGAGCTGGCGGTCCAGTTGCGCGCCCTTGAAGTCGACGGGCGCAGGGCGCCGCTGGCGGTGGTGGCGCCGGCTTTCCCCGCCACCGGCCGCGTCACCTTGGGCGGCCGCATCCTGGTGGGCGACCTGCCGCTGGAGCAGACGCCGCTGTGGGCGCGCGACCACACCTATTCCAGCGCCCATCTGGGCGAGGCGCTGGCCTCGGCCGGGTTGACCTCGGTCGTCATCGACCTTGACGTCATCCGGCGCGGTGTCGAGGCGGTGCATGCCCGTCTGCTCTCTGTCCTGGTCGATCGCGTCGACGCGGTGGTGTGCGATTGCACCGCCGCCGCCGATCTCGCCATCGTTGCCGAGGCATCGTTGCGGCTGGATCAGGTGGTGTGGGTCGGCTCGGCCGGTCTGGCCACCGCCCTGGCCGAACAAGTGGCGCCCGAGACGCGCGGCCACCGCCGCCTGACGCCGCCTCGCGGCCCGGTGCTGACCGTGGTCGGCAGCCTGGCCGAGGCATCGCGCCTGCAGGCCCGGGTGCTGGCCGATGCCGGGCTGGTGCGTCACATCCTGGTCGCGCCGGCGACACTGGAAGCCGGGCCGGTCGATCCGGCGTGGAAAGAAGCGCAGCTCGCTTTGGCCGGCGGCGTGGTCGACGGCGTCGACATGCTGCTGGAAATCGCCCTGGCCCCCGACCCCGATCTGTCGCGCGGTCCGGCGCTGGCCGGCCGGCTGGCGGCGCTGGTCGAACCGGTGGCGCCCAATCTCGGCGGGCTGGTGGCGACCGGCGGCGACACCGCCTGCGCCCTGCTGTCCCAGCTTGGCGTGAAGGGCATTCGCCTGATCGACGAGGTGGAGCCGGGCGTGCCGCTGGGCCTGACCCAGGGCGCCCAGGTCGTGCCGGTGGTGACCAAGGCCGGCGCTTTCGGCGACGCGGGAACGCTGCGCCGCTGCCTCGAGCGCCTGAAGAGTTGAAGGAGAACATCATGTCCCGTCCCATCATCGCCATCACCATGGGCGACCCCGCCGGGATCGGTCCGGAAATCATCATGCGCAGCCTGGCCCATGGCGACGTGTTCGCCCAATGCCGCCCCCTGGTGGTCGGCAATGTCGGGCGGCTGCGTCAGGCCGGCGCCATCGTCGGTTCCACCCTTGACCTGCGTGCCGTTTCCAGCCCCAAACAGGCGCGCTTCCTTCCCGGGACGGTCGATGTGGTGGACCTTGACGTGGTGCCGGCCGACCTTCCGTTCGGCCAGGTGTCGGCGGTCGCCGGCGAGGCGGCCTATCGCTTCATCGAGCGGGCCTGCCAGATGGTGGTCGCCGGCGAGGCCGACGCCATCTGCACCGCCCCCATCAGCAAGGAAGCGCTGCACGCCGCCGGCCATCGCTATCCCGGTCACACCGAATTGTTGGCGCATCTGACCAAGACGCCGGAAGTGTCGATGATGCTGACCGCGCCCAAGCTGCGCGTCATTCACGTCACCACCCATATCGGCCTGCTTGACGCCATCGCCCGCATCGATGCCGGGCTGGTCGAGCGCACCATCGGCCGTGGCCACGCCACCCTGGTCAAGGCCGGGTTGCGCAATCCGCGCATCGGCGTGTGCGCCATCAATCCCCATGCCGGCGAGAACGGCCTGTTCGGCCATGGCGAGGAAGAAAGCAAGATCGCCCCCGCCGTGCGCGCCTGCCAGGCCAAGGGGTGGGCGGTGGAAGGGCCGTTGCCGGCCGACACGCTGTTCTTCCGCGCCGGGCGCGGTGATTTCGACCTGGTGGTCGCCATGTACCACGACCAGGGCCACGGCCCGATCAAGGTCATGGGCATCGAAGCCGGGGTGAACATCACCGTGGGCTTGCCCGTGGTGCGCACTTCGGTGGATCATGGCACCGCCTTCGACATCGCCGGGACGGGCGTGGCCGACGAACGCAGCCTGCTGGAAGCCCTGCGCCAGGCGGTCGAGCTGGCTCCCGCCCGCCCTGAGTAACGAGACATCATGAGCCGGACCAGCCAACGCCGCCAACGCATCCTTGACCTGATCGGCACCGGCGACGACGACGTCGACCTGCTGGCCGGGGCCTTGGGCGTGTCGGCCTCGACCATCCGCCGTGATCTGGCGGTGATGTCGGAACAGGGCGTGATTACCCGGACCTATGGCGGCGCCGTGCTGGCCCCCGCGCTGCCGGAACAGACCCTGCCGGCGCGCGAGAACCTGAACCGCGCCGGCAAGGCTGCCATCGCCGCCGCCGCTGCCGCCCGCATCGCCGATGGCGACAGCGTGTTGCTGGATTCCGGCTCGACCACCGGGGCGCTGGCGCAATTGTTGCCGGGCCGGCGCTTGCGGGTGACGACCAGCAACCTGGCGGTGGTGCCGCTGCTGGCCAACGCCCCCGACACCATCCTGACCGTGCTGGCCGGCACCGTGCGCCCCATCAGCATGGGTGTGGTCGGGCCGCTGGCCGAGATGGTGTTGCGGCGGCTGTCGTTCGACAAGGTGTTCCTGGGCGCCGACGGCGTCGTCGCCGGCCGTGGCTTGTGCGAGGCGACGGCCGAGCAGATTTCGCTCAAGGAACTGATGGCGGCGCAGGCGGCCGAGGTGTTCGTGCTGGCGGATTCCTCCAAGCTGGGGCGCGGCACCCAGAATTTCTGGGCGCCGCTGCAACGGCGGTGGACGCTGATTACCGATTCCTCGGCCACCGACGCCCAACTCGACCCCTTCATCCGCCTGCCGCTGGTGACCGTGGTCAGGGTTTAGATCTTGACGGATGCCGCCGTGCCAAGAGACACGGATTTCACGGATGCGGCTTCGCCGCCGCGGATCACACGGACAAAAGAAAATTCGTCATGCCGGCCTTCGAGCCGGCATCCATGCAGGTGGGCGGCACCATGGATCCCGGCTCTTCGCTACGCTACGGCCGGGATGACGATTCTCCAGTAAAAACAAGGAATGCCGTCCGCCGTCACTGCGCCCATCCGCGGTTATCCGTGGCCGCGAAGCGGCGTCCGTGTCATCCGTGTCTCTTGGCACGGAACAAGCCGCGACAGTCAGGGCGGCGGGGTACTCCTGCCGCTTTTGACCGGACAAATTTTAGCGCGGCACCTGCGATTGCTGGGCGCCCAGGCGGGACTGGGTGTCCTCGGCCAGCTTCAGGTGCTGCTCCAGCGTCGGCAGGGTCTGTTGCGCCAGCGTTTTCAGCTCGGCGTTGTCGCCCTTGTCCGCCTGCTTGCGGAATTCGCCGATGTCCTTTTTGTGGTCGTCGATCATGGCCGACATATAGGCGTGGTCGAATTCGGCGCCGCTCAGGCCGGCCAGTTTGTCCACCGTGCGGCGCTGCTCGCCCGGCAATTGGGCCGGCGCCGTCACGCCCAGGCGGCTGCCCAGTTCGGTCATCTTCTCGTTGACCGCGGAATGGTCGGTGACCATGCGCTGGCCGAAGCGCTTGACCGCGTCGCTGTGGGCGCGCTGGTCGGCCAACTTGCCCAATTGCACCTCCATCATGCCGCCGGCCATGGCGTGTTCGGCGAAGTTGCGGTCCTGGCGGCTCAGTTCCGCTTTGCTGGCCTGCTGGGCGGCGGCGGGAAAGGCGGCCAGCGCCAGGGTAAGCGCCAGGATGGGGGCGGGGGTACGCATGGATAAGGCTCCTTGCTGTTGAACGACACAGCAGCAACAACACCTGGGCGCGGGGGATGGGTCAGCGTCATCTTGGCGCCATAGACAGCGCGGGCGGAAAGGGGGCAATGTGGTTGCCGTCAGTCTCCAGGAGGCCCCATGGTCAAAGCCAAGCCGAAAAAGCCTGCCGCTCCGCCCAAGAAACTGTCCGCCATGGACAAGATGATCGCCGAATGCGTCAAGAAGGCGCAGGCGCGCAAGAAATCGGGCCAGACCGACCGCGAATGGCGCGAGCAATATGCCAAGACGCTGAAGGTGGAAGGCGACGCGGTGGCGCTGAGCGAAACCCCGTTCGACGGCACCACCAGCAAGAAAAGCTCAGGCTAATCCGTCTGCGATCGCGTCGATCAGGAAATCCATCACCGCGCGGATGCGCGGTGCGCGGCGCAGGTCGTCATGCACCACCAGCCACAGCGTGCGGCGGGGCGGCGGCGGGGCCTCGGCCGGAATGATGGACACCAGACGGTCGTCGCCCTTGGCCAGGAAGTCGGGCAGCACGGCGACGCCCAGTCCGCTGCGGGCCGCCGCCGCCAGGCTGACGACGTCGTTGGCGCGGAACACCACCGGTCGGTCGCCGGCGATGGCATGCAGCCAGCGCTGCTGCGGCACCTGATCCAGGCTGTCGTCATAGGCGACGAAGGCGTAGCGCGCGGCGGGCCGTTCCGCCACATAGACCGGCGCGCCGTACAGGCCATAGGTGAACTCGCCCACCGAGCGCGCCACCAAACCCTCACCCTCGGGCGCAACCAGGCGCAGGGCGATGTCGGCTTCGCGCCGGTCCAGATCGGCCGAGCGGCTTTCGCCGACCAATTCCACCACGATTCCCGGATGGGACTGCCGCAGCGCCAGCTGGCGCGGTGCCAGCACGGCGCTGGCAAAGCTGGGCGGTGCGCTGACCCGGACGCAGCCGCTGGGGGTGGGATCGGCGGCGCGGGCGGCGCGCAGCACGGCGAAGGCGTCGTGTTCCAGCCGTTCGCCCAGGGCGGCGATGCGGCGGCCGTCCTCGGTCAGCGCGATGGCACGGGGCAACCGGTCCACCAGCCGCACCGCCAGCGAGGCCTCCAGCGCCGCCACCCGCCGAGCCACCGTGGTGTGATCGACGCCCAATTGCCGCGCCGCCTCGGACAGGCTGCCGGTGCGCGCCAGGGTGACGAAGTGGCGCAGGTCCTCCCAGTTCATGGGCGTTTTTCCTCAAGCAATGCGCGAACACGAGGAATAGTGCAGAACGCCCACCGCGGCTAGCCTGTTTCGCGGATCAACCGGGGAGGCCGTTATGGTCGCTGCAATGATGATGGATCGCGTGGGCGGGGCCGAGGTCCTGCACCTGCGGCAAATAGAACTGCCGCCGCCGGCGGCGCACGAAGTGCGGGTGCGTCACACCGCCATGGGCGTCAATTTCGTCGACATCTATCACCGCACCGGCCTGTACCCGCTGCCCAACCTGCCGGGAGTGCTTGGCGTCGAGGGCGCCGGCCGGGTCGAGGCGGTGGGCGAGGCCGTGGTGGGACTGGCGGTGGGCGACCGCGTCGCCTATGCCGGCTTGCCGGCGGGTGGTTATGCCGAGGCGCGCAACATCGCCGCCGACCGGCTGGTGCGCCTGCCGGCCGCGTTGCCCGAACGGCTGGCCGCTGCCGCCATGCTGCGGGGTTTGACCGCCCATATGTTGCTGAACCGGGTGGCGCGGGTGCAGGCGGGGCAGGTGGTGCTGATCCATGCCGCCGCCGGTGGCCTCGGCCTTATCCTGACGCAATGGGCCAAGCATCTTGGCGCCACCACCATCGGCACGGTGGGATCGGCGGAAAAGGCCGAGCTGGCGCGCGATTACGGCCTCGACCACGTCATCCTTCACCGCGAGCAGGATTTCGTCGCTGCGACGCGCGACCTGACCGATGGGAGCGGGGTGGACGCCGCCTTCGACGGGATCGGCGGCGACATCCTGCCGCGCACCCTGGACTGCGTACGGCCGTTCGGCGTGGTCGCCAGCGTCGGCCAGGCCGGCGGCGCCATCGCTCCGCTCGCCTTGTCCGAGATCGGTCCGCGCCGTTCGCTGTCGCTGTCGCGGCCCAGCGTCTTCGCCCATGTCGCCGACCCGCACAGCTATGCGGAGGGGGCCGCCGCCCTGTTCGCGCGGCTCGCCGACGGCCTCAGCATCACCATTGGCGCCGAATATCCGCTATCGCAGGCGGCCGACGCCCATCGCGACCTTGAAGCCGGACGCACCGTCGGCTCGCTGCTGCTGGTTCCCTGAAGGAGAGTTGGACATGTATATCGTGTTGCTGACCTACACCGCGCCGCTGGAACAGATCGACCGCCATGCCCCGGCCCATCGGGCCTGGCTGGCCACCTGTTACGGCGACGGCATCTTCCTGGCCTCGGGGCCGCAACAGCCGCGCACCGGCGGTGCCATCCTCGCCCACGGCGTGACGCGGGCCGAGTTGGACGCCAGGCTGGCCCAGGACCCGTTCGCCCAGGCCGGCGTCGCCAGCTATCAGGTCGTCACCGTCGCAGTGCGTATAGCCGATCCGCGGCTGGAATTCCTGGTGGAGTAAGGGGGCGCCAGCCCCCTCTCGTTTACCGTCATTCCCGCGAAAGCGGGAATCCATGGTGCCGCAACAGCATATCTCGACGGATAAGCCCCCATCCGCTCCAGCATGGACCCCCGCCTTCGCGGGGGTGACGGACAATCAGGTTGTGCGAGATTTTGTCAGCAATCCAAAGGGGGCGTCAGCCCCCCAACTCGACGATCTGCGCCCGCGCGCTGGCCAACTCGTCGCCCATGGTGCGCATGGTGGCGATCAGCGACTGGATCAGGGTGGTCAGGCCGGGGGCGGCGCTGTCCATCATGTCGCGGATGCTGGTCTTGCTCAGCACCAGCACGGTGGTTTCCATGCTGGCTTCGGCCGCCGCCATGCGCGGTCCGTCATCCAGCAGCGCCAGTTCGCCGAACACCTGGAACGGCTTGCACTGCCCCAGGGTGACGCGCTTGCCGTGCACGGTCTTGAAGATGCGCACGGCGCCCTTTTGCACCAGATAGGCTTCGTCGCCGCGATCCCCCTCGCGGAAGATCACCGTGCCCTTGGCAAAGGTGCGTCGTTCGGGATTGCCGTTGCCGCTCATGTTCTTCCCCCTTCGAAGAGTTTGCGCGCAAAAGATTGCAGCCTCGCGCTCCTTTGTCCATCCATGGGCGAGGGCGCGTAATTGCCTGCTCCCTGGGTTTGCCGTAGTCTGTTGAAAAATAACGGCACTCGGGAGGGTGGCATGACCGAAGCGAAACGCATTGCCGTCGCTTTGCAGGGCGGTGGCGCGCATGGCGCCTTCACCTGGGGCGTCCTCGAAGGATTGTTGGACGAGATGGCGCGCGGCGCCATCGAGGTGGTGGGTTTAAGCGGCGCTTCGGCCGGCGCGCTCAACGCCACCGCCGTGGCCTATGGCCTGCACGAGGGAGCGGCGCTGCCCGGTCCCGCAACCGCGCGCTGCCGCCGCATGGCCGAGGCCGCGCGTGGCAAGCTGCGGGAATTGTGGGAAAACGTCGCCCGCGCCGCCTTTTGGGGCGGCAATCCCTTCGTCGCCGCCATCGGCCTGTCCGCCAGCTGGAACATCGACGATTCGCCGGCGGCGCGTTGGGCCGACATGGCGGCCACCGGGGTGGCGCCGGCCGATCTGGGCATCAGCAATTACCTCAACACCGTGCTGCGCCAGGTCTTCCCCGAACTGCCGGCCATCCTGGCGGTGCCGGCGCCGGGCGTTCCCATGCTGATGGTGGCCGCCACCGACGTCGAGGAATGCCGGCGCCAATTGTTCATCGACGGCGCGGTGTCGCCCGACGCGCTCAAGGCCTCGGCCTGCATCCCCAGCGCCTTCCAGGCGGTGACCATCGACGGCGGTACCTATTGGGATGGCGGCTACATGGGCAATCCGCCGCTGACCCCGCTGGTGGATTGCCTGCGCCAAAGCGACTGCAGCGACCTGCTGCTGGTGACGTTGAACCCGCTGCGGCGCGACGGCGTGCCGCGCACCGCCCGCCAGATCATGGATCGCCTGAACGAGATCACCTTCTCGGCCAGCATGGTGCACGAGGTCAACGCCATCGAGACCATCAACCGCCTGATCGACGCCGACCAGATCCGCCCTGAATCGGGCTATCGCCGCATCAACCTGCATCGCATCCACGCCGACGACGCCATGGCCGATCTTGGCGTCTATTCCAAGGACGCGCCGTCGTGGGACTTCCTTGATTACCTGCGCGAGTTGGGGCACGGGGCGTTCAAGCGGCTGTGGCCCGAGATCGACGCCGCCCTGGGCAAGACGTCGTCGTGGGATACCAAGGAACTGTGCGACCGGGCGCTGGCGCGTGAGGCATTGCGATAAGCCAAGCTTTTCTTGACGCCCTGCATGCAATCGCCGACGCTGCCCGTCATGGACGAGCGATGCAACACACTTACAGCCGCCGAGCGACTTGACCGCCTGCGGCTGATCCGCAGCGAAAATGTCGGGCCGCGCACCTTTCAGCGTCTGCTGGAACGCTTCGGCAGCGCCGCCGCCGCCTTGGCGGCGCTGCCCGATCTGGCCCGGCGCGGCGGCGGCAAGCGGCCGATCAAGGTGTGCCCCAAGGGCGCGGCCGAGGCCGAGCTGGAGGCGGCCGAACGCTTGGGCGCCGTGGTGCTGCATTGGGGCGAGGCGGGCTATCCGCGCGCCCTGGCCGCCATCGACGACGCGCCACCTGTCCTGTATGCCCGTGGCAACCCGTCGCTGCTGACCAAATCCATGGTCGCCATGGTCGGCGCCCGCAACGCCTCGATCAACGGCCGCAATCTGGCGCGGCGCATCGCCGCCGATTTGGGCCGTGCCGGCATGGTGGTGGTGTCGGGCATGGCGCGCGGCATCGACACCGCCGCCCATGAAGGCTCTGTCACCACCGGCACGGTGGCGGTGCTGGCCGGCGGCGTCGACGTGATCTATCCGCCCGAGAACGATCGGCTTTACGAACACATCCTGTCCATGGGCTGTGCGGTGTCGGAAATGCCGCCGGGAACCCAGCCCCAGGCCAGCCATTTCCCCCGCCGCAACCGCATCATCTCGGGGCTGTCGTTAGGCGTGGTGGTGATGGAGGCCAGCCTGAAATCCGGCTCGCTGATCACCGCCCGCATGGCCGGCGACCACGGACGCGAGGTGTTCGCAGTGCCCGGCCATCCGGCCGACCCGCGCGCCGCCGGCCCCAACGACCTGCTGCGCCATGGTGCCGTCCTGACCGAGCGCGCCGACGACGTGCTGGCGGTGCTGGGCGACCTGTTGCGCCGGCCGCTGGCCGAGGGTGGAAAGACCGATTTCACCCCGCTGGCAACGGCGCAACCGGACGAAGCGGAACTGGTCCGCGCCCGTGCTGTCGTGCTGGAAAGCCTCGGTCCATCACCTGTGACGGTTGACTTGCTGATCCGTGAGTGCCAATTGTCTGCTTCCGTGGTGTCCCTGGTCTTGCTCGAGCTTGAGCTGGCCGGTCGCCTGGAGCGTCACCCCGGCAATCAGGTTTCCTTGCTGGCGTTCCTCTAGGCCCGGACCTCCCACTCGTTTTCCTCGCACCATCGGGTCCGGATGAAGGTCGTCGTCGTCGAGTCTCCCGCCAAGGCAAAGACTATCAACAAGTACCTGGGCAGCGATTTCCAGGTCATCGCGTCCTATGGACACATCCGCGACCTGCCGGCCAAGGACGGCAGCGTCAAGCCCGATGACGGCTTCGCCATGGACTGGGAGACGGATTCCAAATCCGAACGCCAGATCAAGGAAATCACCAGCGCGGTCAAAAAGGCCGACAAGCTCTATCTCGCGACCGACCCGGATCGTGAAGGCGAGGCGATCTCCTGGCACGTCAAGAAGGTGCTGGAGGAACGCGGCGCGCTGAAGGGCAAAGAGGTCAAGCGGGTGGTCTTCAACGAGATCACGAAATCCGCCGTGACCGAGGCCATGCGCAATCCGCGCGACATCCACCAGGATCTGGTCGACGCCTATCTGGCGCGCCGCGCGCTGGACTATCTGGTCGGCTTCACCCTGTCGCCGGTGCTGTGGCGCAAGCTGCCGGGCGCGCGCTCGGCCGGTCGTGTCCAGTCGGTGGCGCTCAGGCTGATCTGCGAGCGCGAGACCGAGATCGAGCGCTTCAAGACCCAGGAATACTGGACTCTTGCCGCCGATTTCCTGACCCCCAGGGGGCAGATGATCACCGCCGGCCTGACCCATCTGGGCGGCCAGAAGCTGGACAAGTTCGCCCTGCCGAACGAGGCCGAGGCGCTGGCCGCCAAGGCCGCCGTCGAGGCCAACCGCTTCCATGTCGGCCGCGTCGAGCGCAAGAAGGCGCGGCGCAATCCCTATGCACCGTTCACCACCTCGACCCTGCAGCAGGAAGCCAGCCGCAAGCTGTATATGTCGGCCAAGCAGACCATGCAGATCGCCCAGCGCCTGTACGAAGGCGTCGATATCGGCGGCGAGACGGTCGGTCTGATCACCTATATGCGTACCGACGGCGTGCAGATGGCGGCCGAGGCGATCGCCGCCGCCCGCGACCTGATCGGCAAGGATTTCGGCAAGGGCTACGTCCCCGACAGCCCCCGCCTGTACAAGACCAAGGCGAAGAACGCCCAGGAAGCGCACGAATGTATCCGCCCGACGGATATGTTCCGCCGGCCGGATCAGGTGGCGCAGTATCTCGACCGCGAGCAGCTCAAGCTGTACGAACTGATCTGGAAGCGCACCGTCGCTAGCCAGATGGCCGCCGCCGAACTGGATCAGGTGGCCGTCGACATCCAATCCGACGACAAGAACATCGTCTTCCGCGCCAACGGCTCGGTGGTTGTGTTCGACGGCTTCCTCAAGGTCTATCGCGAGGATCGCGACGACGCCCCCGCCCCCGGCGCCGAGGACGACGAGTCCGAGCGGCTGCTGCCCGACGTGGCCGAGGGCGACGACATGAAGCGCCAGGGCGTGCGCACCGACCAGCACTTCACCCAGCCGCCGCCGCGTTATTCCGAAGCCAGCCTGGTCAAGCGCATGGAAGAGCTGGGCATCGGCCGGCCGTCGACCTATGCCTCGATTCTGTCGGTGTTGCAGGAGCGCAATTACGTGCGCCTGGACCAGCGCCGCTTCATTCCCGAGGATCGCGGCCGCCTGGTGACCGCCTTTCTTGAGCAGTTCTTCGGCCGCTACGTCGAATACAACTTCACCGCCGATCTGGAAAACCAACTGGACGAGGTTTCCGGCGGCAATATCGACTGGCGCAAGGTGCTGGAGGATTTCTGGCGGGCGTTCTCGGCCTCGGTCGACGGCACCAAAGAACTGCGCATCTCGGACGTCATCGAGGCATTGGACGCCGAGCTGGGCGCCCACTTCTTCCCCGAGGACGGTTCCGGCCATGACCCGCGCCTGTGCCCGACCTGCAATGCCGGTCGGCTGTCGCTGAAGCTGGGCAAGTTCGGCGCCTTCATCGGCTGCTCCAACTATCCCGAATGCCGCTTCACCCGCCCGCTCGGCATCGCCGGCGAGAATGGCGACGCGCCCGCCGAAGGCGGCGAAGGCCCCAAGGAATTGGGCAGCCATCCCACCGGCGAGATGGTCAGCCTGCGCAAGGGTCCCTATGGCTGGTACGTGCAGTTGGGCGAGGGCGCCAAGCCCAAGCGGGTGTCGCTGTACAAGGGCCTTGCCCCCGCCGATGTCACCTTCGACATGGCCTGCAAGCTGCTGGAACTCCCGCGCGAGGTGGGCATCCACCCGGAAACCAAGAAGAAGATCGAGGCCGGCGTCGGCCGCTTCGGGCCGTACCTCAAGCATGACGGCGCCTTCAAGTCGCTGGCCAAGGACGACGACGTCCTGACCATCGGCATGAACCGCGCCGTCGAGCTGCTGGCCCAGGCCCGTGTCAAGAAGGGCGCCGAGCCGCTGAAGACCCTGGGCGAGCGTGCCGGCAAGCCGGTGACGGTGCACGAGGGCAAGTACGGCCCCTATGTCTCGTCGGACGGCATCCACGCCACCCTGCCCAAGGACAGCGACCCGATGACGGTGACGCTGGACGAGGCGATCCGCCTGATCGACGCCAAGGCCGCCAAGGCTCCGGCCAAGAAGCCGGCCCGCAAGGCGGCGGCGAAGAAGCCCGCGGCCAAGGCCGAGGGCGGCGACGAAACCAAAAAGGCCGCCCCCAAGAAGGCGGCGGCCAAGAAGCCTGCGGCGAAAAAGCCCGCCGCGAAGAAAACCGCGACGAAAAAGAAGGAAGCGGCGGCGGAGTAATCCGCCCCATCCATCGGACGGCCTGTCGCTCCCGGCGCCTCAGGTCACCACGGCGACCCGCCGTGGGACCGGCGCCGGGGCGCATTCCGCCACCGGCGCCGGCGCGCATGGGTTGGCCTTGAGCGATGGCGGCGTCACCAGCGAGCGGATGATGGTGCGCGACAGCGAGGTCAGCCGCTCCAATTCGGCGAAGGGCAACTTCCCTGCGGCGGCGTCAAGCCGCTGGGCGATGGCCAGCACGTCGACGACCGGGTCGATGTGACGTTCGCTGCCGGTGCCGCGCATGCGCCGCACCATGTCCTCGGCGACCTTGACTAATTTGGCGGTGTGCGGCGCCAGCGTCGCCGGCTCGGCGGCGATGCCGTCGCGGATGGTGGCGTGGATATGGGCCACCAGCCAATCAATCTGCACCGCATAGCGCTGAATCTTCATGCGATTCAGGGTGGTGGCGCTCTCGCCGATCATCCGGCTCAGCCGCGTGCCGTCCAGCGTGCTCGACTCGGCGCGGAATTTTAGCGGATTGGGCACCTGCAGCATGGGTGCGGAGTGGTTGTCGAAGGCGCGCGCCTTGGTGCGGCGGTCGGGGCCGGTATAGTCGTGGGTGACGACGAACGGCTTGCGCTCGCGCGTCAGTTTTTCGATGCGCAGGATGATCTGGTCCGGTTGCACCGGCATCAGCAACAGATCGTCGGCGCCGGAATCGATCACCGTCCTGACGTAGTTCGGCTCGGCGCTGGTCAACAAGGTGATGACCACCACGAACGGATTGGTGCCCAGCCGCTGGTTGCGCATCTCGCTGATCAGAAAGCCGGTGTCGTTGTCTTCCAGCGTGCTGGACGTAATCAGCAGATCGATCGAATCCTGTTCGATCAGGTCGTGCAGCTTGAGGAAGCTGGCGGTTTCGCTGATCGCGCGGAAGCCGATGGAAAACAGCGCCCCCTTCAGCCCGGTGCGAACCAGGGGATTGGGGTCGGCGATCACCAGCCGGACATTTTCGAACGATTGGGCCAAGGGAGTGTCGTTCCCTCAATTGACGCGCGTGTTACTCGGCATGGTCCAAAATCGGAAAGTGGTCTCCGACCAAGGTATGATGTGCATAATAGGGTTTCACGGCCGGCAGGTCATCATTGGAATTGCCGTGGCACGCATGCGGCTGCCGCTTGCGAGGGACCCCGGGCGGTCCTATAGTTCGGCCACCATGACCGAGCCGCGCTTTCCCCACCGACATCTCCTCGGCATCCAGGGCCTGGGTCCGCTGGAGATTACCGCCATCCTGGATCTGGCCGACGGCTACGTCGCCCAGAACCGCTCCAATGACAAGCGCAAGAACTTGCTGCACGGCCGCACGGTCGTGAACCTGTTCTTCGAAAACTCGACGCGCACCCGCACCAGTTTCGAGCTGGCGGGCAAGCGGTTGGGCGCCGACGTCATCAACATGCAGACATCGGCCAGCTCGGTCGCCAAGGGCGAGACGCTGATCGACACCGCCATGACGCTGAACGCCATGCATCTGGACGTGCTGGTGGTGCGCCATCCCGATTCGGGCGCGGTCAAGCTGCTGTCGACCAAGGTCAACTGCGCCGTCATCAACGGCGGCGACGGCAGCCATGAACATCCGACCCAGGCGCTGCTGGACGCGCTGACCATCCGCCGCCGCAAGGGCCGCATCGAGGGCCTGACCGTGGCCATCTGCGGCGACGTGCTTCATTCCCGCGTGGCGCGTTCGAACATCCACCTGCTGAACGCCATGGGCGCGCGCGTGCGTCTGATCGGCCCGCGCACGCTGATGCCGTCGGACGTCGCCCGCCTGGGCGTAGAGGTTTTCCACGACATGAAGAAGGGCCTGGAAGACGTCGACGTGGTGATGATGCTGCGTATTCAGAACGAACGCATGAGCGGCAACTTCATCCCGTCCATCCGCGAGTATTTCCACTTCTTCGGGCTGGATTACGAGAAGCTGTCGCGGGCCAAGCCCGACGCCGTCATCATGCATCCCGGCCCGATGAACCGTGGCGTCGAGATCGATTCCGACGTCGCCGACGACGTCGAACGTTCGCTGATCCGCGAGCAGGTGGAAATGGGCGTGGCCGTTCGCATGGCCTGCCTGGACCTGCTGACCCGCAACCTTGCCACGACGGTCGCCGACTGATGCCCCACCGTACTCAAGCCGGGCTGGTGGCGTATATCAACGCCCGCCTGCTCGATCCCGCCACCGGCCTCGACGCCACCGGCGCCTTGCTCACCAACGGCGAAGCCATCGCCGATGTCGGCCCCGGCCTGTTCCAGGGCGGCGTGCCCGACGGCATCGCCGTGGTGGACTGCCAGGGGCTGTGTCTGGCCCCCGGCCTGGTCGACATGCGCGTGCAACTGCGCGAACCGGGCGAGGAACACAAGGAAACGCTGAAATCGGCGGGCGAGGCGGCGGTGGCCGGCGGCGTCACCTCCATGGTGTGCCTGCCCAACACCGATCCGGTGATCGACGAGGTCGCCACGGTGGAATTCGTCGCCCGCCGCGCTCGCAAGAACGGCCTGGCCAAGGTCTATCCCTATGCCGCCGCCACCAAGGGGCTGGAGGGCAAGGAACTGGCCGAGATGGGCTTCCTGCGCGAAGCCGGCGCCCTGGCCTTCACCGACGGCACCCGCGCCATCAGCAACGCCCAGGTCATGCGCCGCGCGCTCAGCTATGCCGCCACCTTCGGCGCGCTGATCGTTCAGCATCCCGAGGAACCGTCGCTGGCGACCGGCGTGATGAATGGCGGCGAGACCGCCACCCGCATGGGCCTGTCGGGCATTCCCGAACAGGCCGAAGTCATCATGCTGGAGCGCGACATCCGCCTGGTCGAGATGACCGGCGGCCGCTATCACGCCGCCCATGTCAGCACCGCCGCCGGCCTGGAGGTGATCGCCAAGGCCAAGGCGCGCGGCCTGCCCGTCACTTGCGACACCGCCCCGCCGTATTTCGCGCTGAACGAACTGGCGGTGGGCGATTACCGCACCTTCGCCAAGCTGTCGCCGCCGCTGCGCACCGAAGCCAACCGCCAGGCGGTGGTGCAGGCGCTGAAGGACGGCATCGTCGACGCCATCGCCTCGGACCACGCGCCGCAGGATGCCGATTCCAAGCGCCAGACCTTCAGTCACGCCGAATTCGGCGGCGTCGGTCTGGAGACCTTGCTGCCGGTGACGTTGGAGCTGGTTCACAACGGCCACCTGTCGCTGCTGCAGGCGCTGAAGCTGGTGACCTCGGCCCCGGCCGAAGTGCTGGGCCTCAAGGCCGGCCGGCTCAAGGTCGGTGCCGCCGCCGATCTAGTGCTGTTCGACCCCGGGCGCGCCTGGGTGGTCGATCCCGCCCAGTTCCGCTCCAAATCCAAGAACTCGCCGTTCGACGGCCGCCCGGTTCAGGGCGTGGTTGTACGCACGGTGATCGACGGCCGCACGGTGTTTGAACGCAATGCTTGAACTCGCTGCGGCCGCGATCGGCGGCTACCTGCTCGGCTCCATCCCCTTCGGCCTGGTGCTGACCCGCTTGGCCGGGTTGGGCGACATCCGCCAGATCGGCTCGGGCAATATCGGCGCCACCAACGTGCTGCGCACCGGTCGCAAGGGACTGGCGCTGGCGACCCTGCTGCTGGATGGCGGCAAGGGCGCCATCGCGGTCGGGCTGGCGTGGGCGCTGCTGGGCGGGAACGCCATTCTGGTCGCTGGCTTCGCCGCCGTTCTCGGCCACAACTTTCCGGTCTGGCTGAAGTTCAAGGGCGGCAAGGGCGTCGCCACCACGTTCGGCACGCTGATGGCCGCCGCCTGGCCGGTGGGCCTGGCCGCCTGCGGCACCTGGCTGGTGGTGGCGGCGCTGTTCCGCATCTCGTCGCTGTCGGCGCTGGTGGCGCTGGCGGCCTCGCCGGTGTTCGCCTGGTTCCTGGCCGGCCCCGAGACGGCGCTGATGGCCGCCGGTCTGGCGGCCCTGGGTTTCATTCGCCACAAGGCCAATATCTGCCGCCTGCTGAAGGGCGAAGAACCGAAGATCGGCGGCGGCAAAAAGGCCTGACAGGCTTCCCCCTTTTGTCACTGGCCGTGGGCGCGGCCAGACACTACCTATGCGTCAGGCGGACGCGGTACGAGGACGGAGTTCATGTTTAAACTGGCGCTTCCCATCGGGTTGGCGGCTTTCATGGCCGTGCTGGCGGCAAGCAATCCCAGCGAAACGGCGCACACCCGCGCGTTGGTCGACCATGCCAAGCGCACCTGCCTGGATAACCGCCTGGTCAAGGAAATGTGCGGCGGCGTGGCCTCGCTGGCCAGCCTGGCGCTGACCTATGACGACCACCTGTTCTATTCCAACGCCCATGTCGGCAACGTCGACACCTTCGGCGTGCTCGGCAAGGTGTTCGTCTCCGACGACAGCGGGTCCTAGAGCCTGATGCCCAAAATGGGCATCAGGCTCTAGGCTTGTTGGTTTTGCCCTCGCCGGGCGCGGCCCTCCGGCCGCGTGGCCGCTCGCTCAATGCTCGCAGGAGCGGCGCGCCTCAGATTAAAGGCGCGCCGCTCTAAGCTGGACGGCACCGCGTCGCCAACCGTCCTTCGCCCCGCCGCGCAATGGCCTCGCCGGCCAGCAGCAGCGGCGCCCCAAGCAGCACGACGCCGGACGCCATCAGCAGGGCCGGACTCCAGCCGCCTTGGGCGGCGAGCCATGCCGCCAGGACCGGGCCGATGATCTGGCCGATGCCGAACACCGCCGTCAGCAGGCCCATGATGCGGGCGGCACCGGCCGGGTTCAACGTGCGGCCGAAGGCCAGGCTCATGCCGACGATGCCCAGGAAGGTGCCGCCATACAGCACCGCGCCGGCCAGAACGGCGGCGGGATGGCCCGATACGGCCGGCAGTGCCACGCCCACCGCCTGAACCATGTGGCCGGCTACCAGCACCGGCAGATGGCCGTGCCGTTCCGCCAGGAACGACCACGCCGCCGCCGAGGGCAGCGCCGCCAGCCCGACCAGCACCCAGGACAGATTGGCATAGTCGCCCAGGCCGGGGGTGACGCGCACTACCGCCACCAGGAAGGTGCCGGTGACGATATAGCCCAATCCCTCGCAGAAATAGGCGGCGGCCAGCAGCGCCATGGGAAAACGTGAAGCCGGGGGCAGGGCGGCGCAGGGGGTAGCAGTGGCGACGTGGGGATGCGCCGCCGCCAGCGCCGGCCACGCCGCCAGCGTCAGAGCCAGGGCCATGGCGGCGGTGACCAGCCAGCCGGCATCGGCGCCGAAGGCATTGACCACCCAGCCCACCACCAGTCCTGCCAGGATGATGCCAAGGCCGACGCCGCCGAAATGCAGTCCCGACCAGCGGGCGTGGCCGGCGGCGGTCAGCAGCGGGATCACCAGCGCCGAGGCCAGGACGAAGATCCACGCCGAGGCGATGCCGGCGACCAGTCGCAAGGCGTTCCACACCCAGGGCGACGCGGTGGCCGGCATCAGCACCAAGGTGACGGGCAGCAAGACGAAGCCGAGGCCGAGCAGGCGGTGGCGGGTGGCGTCGGTGCGCACGCTGCCGGCCCACAGGGCGCCGATCAGGTAACCCACATTGTTGGCGGCGGCCAGCCAGCCGCTGCCCTGGGCGTCGAAGCCGTATTCCGCCTGCATCACCGGCAGGATGGGGGTAAAGGCAAAGCGGCCCAGCCCCAGCGCAACAGCCAGGGCGAACATGCCTCCCACCAGCACCCGACCGCTGCCGACATTCATTGGGGCCTCCGGTTTACCTTTTTTCTCAAGATGGCGTCCCGGTTGTCTGCCTTCCAGCGAATAGTTACGCTGGGGATCGTCGACGAGGGAGGAGGCGGCCATGGACCACGCCCATTTCATGCACTTGGCCTATGAGCAGGCGCTGAAAAGCTATGACGAGGGCGGACTGCCCATCGGCGCGGTGATGGTCGAGGAGGGCACGGTGATCGCCGCCGGCCATAACCGCCGCGTCCAGGACGGCGACCCCATCGCCCATGGCGAGATGGACTGCATCCGCCAAGCCGGCCGCCGGCCGCGCTACGACCGCGTGACGCTCTACACCACGCTCAGCCCGTGCATGATGTGCGCCGGCACCATCGTCCAGTTCGGCATCCGCCGCGTGGTGGTGGGCGAGGATCGCAACTTTGCCGGCAACGCCGATTTCCTGCGGTCGCGCGGGGTCGAGGTGGTGATGCTGGACTCGCCCGAATGCATTGCCCTGATGAGCCGCTTCATCGCCGAGAATCCCCGGCTGTGGGACGAGGACATCGCCGGCAAGGATAGCTGAATCAGCCTGTTTGTGCATGACTGCCCCCCAAGGGGTGGGACTGGCTTTGCGCACAATTCGGGCTTATCCTTTCGTATAGGTCCTCGGCGCGGAGACCAATTATGCGCGACGCCTCATCTCCTCCAACCAAAGTGCTGATGGTGGAAGACAATCCGGGCGACGCTCGGTTGGTTCAACTGCTATTGGCGGAAGTCGGCGGTTTCGACCTCACCTGGAAACAGGACATGCACGAGGCCGCCCACTGGCTGAGCGAAAACCAGCCCGATGCCGTGCTGTTGGATTTGTCGCTGCCGGATTCCCAGGGCGTCGCCACCATCGACGCCATGCGCCGGGTCGCCCCCGATGTGGCGGTGGTCGTCTTTACCGGCCTCAACGACGAGGCGGTGGGGATGGCGGCGGTCAAGCGCGGTTGCCAGGACTATCTGGTCAAGGGCCAGGGCGACGGCCAGTTGATCGGCCGCACGCTGACCTATGCGGTCGAGCGCAAGGCCATCGAACACGAGCGCCAGCACGCGGCCGAGCGTATGAAGCGGGTGCTGCTGCAGACGGTCAAGGCGGTGTCGCTGACACTGGAAATGCGCGATCCCTATACCGCCGGCCACCAGCGCCGGGTGGCGCAACTGGCCACCGCCATCGGCGAGCGGCTGGGCTTCGACGCCGACCGGCTGGAGGGGCTGCACACCGGCGCGCTGATCCATGACCTGGGCAAGATCAACGTGCCGTCCGATTTCCTGTCGCGGCCGGGCAAGCTGTCCGCCGCCGCGTTCGGCGTCATCAAGTCCCATCCCGACGTGGGCGCCGAGATCGTGGCCGGCATCGATTTTCCCTGGCCGGTCGGCCAGATGATCCGCCAGCATCATGAACGGCTGAATGGCAGCGGCTATCCCGACGGCCTGGAAGGCGAGGCCATCATCCTGGAGGCCCGCATCCTGGCGGTGGCGGACGTGGTCGAAGCCATCAGCAGCCACCGGCCCTACCGCCCGTCGCTGGGCCTTGATGCGGCGCTGAAGGAAATTCAGGACAAGGCGGGCAGCCATTACGATCCGACGGTGGTGCAGGCCTGCATCGCCATCATCCACGACAACGGCAACGCCGTGTTCCGCGACGACTACGATCTTCCGGTGGTGACCTGAAGACGCCGTTCAGCACCGCCAATAGCGGCCGTCCAATTGCCGGGCCTGGCCCATGGCTGCCAGGGTCGCCAGCACCTCGGCGACGCGGTCGCGGCGGGCGCCCTTGAACGTGCCGGCGATGGCCGCCGGCTCGGCCGGTGCCGGCAAGCGGTTGAGACGCAGGCGAATGGCGCTGACCTGGTCCAGCAGGGCGGCGGGCCATTTCTCCTTGCCGGCGGCCTTGGCGGCCAACGGCAATGGCAGGTCGTCCGGGATCAGCATCGGCGCGGCGCGTTCTCCGGCCGCCGGAGCTTGGAACTCCGGGCGCAGCCAGGCGACATGGCCGCGACGTTCGTCCTCGGTGCGCTGGCGGTTCAGCGCCACCAGACGCTCCAACACTGCCGCTTCGCCCAAGCTGGGCGGCCAGCCATAGGCGTCGAACACGGCATCGTCCAAGGCGTCGTGGATGCTGCGCAAGGTGCCGGCCAGACCGCGGTCATGCACGGTTCGCTCGGCCGCCGACAACGGCTCGTCGGCTTTCAGCTTTTCCACCACGTTGTAAAGGCCGGTCAGGGTCAGATCGGGATGTTCGGCCAGACGCTGCTTGCGGAAACCATCCAATTCCTCGGCCAAGGTGCGAATCGGAGCCGCGAGATAGTCGGTGACCACCGGGAAGGGGAAGGTGTCGAAGCATTGGGTTTTGTTGTAGCGGGGGCGATCCTCAAGGGTTCCGCCTGTTGCCAATGCCCAAGCGACGTGAATACGGCTGGACAGTACTCCCAGGACGAACGCATCGGCACTGGCGATAGCAACCAGCATGTTGTCGGGCAGGATGCTGGCGTCAAGAAAGGTGAATAGCCGGTGCTTGGCGGTTTCCACCGTAGCGATGTAGCGCGGCAGGCCGGCGAGGGCGTGGCGCAGGCGTGGCCGGGGTTTGCCGAACATCCACCACGTCTCGGCATATTGGGTGGCATCGGCGGTGTTTCCCGATTTGGCCTGGCGGTGGGGCTTAATGGTTTCTGCCACATGTTGATAAACCGCCGGAAAACGCTGCCGAAGCTCGTTCTCGCCCAGCCCGAACAGGTCGATCACCATCACTCCGCGCGGGCGCTGGGTCAGGTCGCGGCCGTTGAGATAGGGGCGGATATGCTGTTCCAGGCCCGGGACCTCACCTAACCCCAGTTCGGCGGCGTCGGCGGGGGTGACGATGAAGCCGGCGCCATGCAATTTCACCCCTGGCGAGCAGAGCCGGTCATTGGCGGCCAGCGGGCGCGCGGCGCTGACCTCGGCGCCGATGGTCAGGTCGGGCTGGATGCGGCCGGACCGCTCGTTCAGGCGAACCTCGGCGGCGTCGGTGGGGCCGGGTTCCTCGGTCGCCAAGGTGGCGAGGATGCCCGCGTGTTCACCCGCTTCCGCCACCGTCATGGCGATGCGGACCGCCGCTGCCTGGCGTAGCGCCTCGCGGTCGGCTTCGCGCGTGGTTTTGACCCAAGGGTGGTCGGGAATGGCGAATACCAGCGACAGCGGGTCGCGTGCCCCCAGGTGATGGGCGAGGACGCGGCGGTTGAAGGTTTGGGTGATGGAATTGGTAGTGATGAAGCCGAAGCGGCGGGTGCGGCCGGCGCGCACCCGTTCGGCGGCCAGATGCCACCAGTACATGACGAAGTCGGCTGAATCGGGAACGTCGGGATAGGCCGTGCGCAAGGCGGCGGCGGTGCCGTCGCCCAGGCGCTGGCGCAAATCCTTGCCGCCGATGAAGGGCGGATTGCCGACGATGAAATCGGCTTCAGGCCAATCGGCGGGGCGCGGATTGGTATAACGGTACAGTGGCACGCGGCATTCGGCGGCGGGGATTTCGCGGCCGGTGACCAGATCCACCGTCATGCTTTCGCCGTCCCAGCGGCTGAGCGGCTGGCCGGTGTCATCCCGTTCGGGAACGCGTTGGTCCCACACCAGCACCGCGTCGCGGTGTTCGATGGTGTGGAAGTTGCGCAGGACCGGCTCGGCCGGCATGACGCGGCCACGGGTGCGGAAATGCCATTGCAGATAGCCGATCCACAACACCAGTTCGGCGATGGCGACGGCGCGCTCGTTCTTTTCGATGCCCAGGAATTGGCGTGGGTCGACGGTGTGGGTGTCCAGTTCCAGCACCTGCTGATGTTGGTTCAACTCGCGGGTCAGGAAATCCACCACCTCGCCTTCCAGCCGCTTCAGGTTTTCAAGCGTGACGTAAAGGAAGTTGCCGGTGCCGCAGGCCGGGTCGAGCACGCGGATGTCGCACAGGCGGCGGTGAAAGGCGCGCACTTCGTCGATGGCGCCGTCCTGGTCGCTCAGCAGGGCGGCGGCCTTGACCGCCCGCCAATCGTCGCGCAGCGGCTCGATCACCGTCGCCAGCACCAGTCGTTCCACATAGGCTCGCGGGGTGTAATGGGCGCCCAGGCCCTTGCGCATGCCGGGGGTCAGGGCGCGTTCCAGCAAGGTGCCGAAGATGGCGGGGTCAACGTCCTGCCATTCCGCCTTCGCCGCCTCCAGCAGACGCTTGATCTGATAGGCGTCCAGGTCCAGCGCGGTGGCGTCGGCGAACAGGCCGCCATTGAAGCGGCGCAGTTGCGCCTCCAGCACCAGCGAATGACCGCCCCTGTCCATGGTGTGCCAGATTTCCTCGATGCCGGGGCGGAAGGCGGCGGGATTGGCGACCCATTGCTCCAGCTTGCGCCGGAAACAGTCGCGGGCCAGCAGGCCGACATCCTCGGCGAACATGGTGAACAGGCAGCGCATCAGGAACATGGCGACGCGGTCGGCGGGGTGGTTTTCCTCTAGCGCCTTGGCCAGTTCGGCCAATTGGACGGCGATGGCGCGGGTGACGCGGGCGGTCTGGCGTGCCGGGTCGAGCGACAACGGCTCTTGCCAGATGCGGCGCAGGCGATCGCGCACGGCATCGTCGCGCAGGTCGTCAAGGGCGATGCGGAACGAGCGGGCGTCGGGGAAGTGGCTGTAATGCTTGCCGGTCAGCGAAAAATCGGCGAACAGCTCGATGACGTTGCCGATATCCACCACGATCAGGAAGGGCGGCCAGCCTTCATCGCGGCCGATGGCGTCGGCGTAATCGGCGGCCTGTTCGCGGGCGCGGACCATGCCGGCATTCCACGTCTTGCCGCCCTTGCGCGCCGGTGGCGCGGGAAGGTGCGGCAGCTCGCCCTGCTCGCCGCCGCAGCCGGCCAGCTTCTTGGCTTCCAGCACGAAGCAGCCGCGTTTGTAGCAATCCATGCGCTTGCGTGGAGCCGGCCCGTCGCCGCTCCAGCGAAAGGTCACCCAGCGTTCGAACACATAGCGGTTCAGGTGGTCTTCCTTGACCGCCGGCTCGGGGCGGTCGACCTGCAGCAGCCGGCACAGATCGGCGACGAAGGATTGCGCGTTGGCGAATTCCGAACCGTCGGCTCCGGCCCACTTGGCAATGAAATCCTCGGCTGACCAACTTCCGCCCATACCCTCTCTCCTTGGTGGGGAGGGAAGGGTAGGGCGGCACTACTTAAAGTAATATTAACTTTAAGTTGCTGATTTAATGCATTTATGCCACCAAAAGAAAGCGTGACGGCAGCAATTCGTGCAGCACCCATGAACGATGGGTGTTGGCGGCCAGGTGGAAGCGGCAGGCGGGGTGGTCCAGGGCGGTGGCGGAATCCACCTTGCCGTTGGCGGTCTCCAGCCAGCGGGTCCAGTCGTCGCCCAGATAGGCGGGGATGTCCTCGGCCTGGTCGAACAATTGGCCGGTGCGGGCGGCCTGTTTCCAGGCGGCGATGCGGGTGTCGGAATCGCCCTGGGTGGCCAGGATCGTGGCGACCGTGCCGCGGATATCGCCGAACGGCCGGGCGGTGGCGCCGCCGAGATCCGGGCGCTTGTCCACCGCTTGTGCGAACAGGTCGTACAGCGCTTCGCAGGCTTCCAGGAAGTTGGCGGTGTTGTCGCGGTCTTCCCGTTGGCGGGTGGGATGCTCGTAGTCGAAGCCCCAGGCCAGATAGGGCAAGTCGGGATAGGTGGCGACCGAGCCATGGCCCAGCGCCGCCGTCGCCTTTTCCGCGAACCAGCTTTTGATGCTGGCGATCACCTTGGCTTCCTTGTCGAAGCGGGTGAGAAAGCGCTTGCGGATGCCGTGCAGTTCCTCGACCAGTTCCGGGTTGGCCTTGGGAAAGCGGAAGCTGCTGCCCACCACCGCGTTGCGGTCCGAGCTGACGCCGGAAAAGCCGAAATGCGAATAGGTGTCGGCAAAGACGTGGGCGGTGACGCCAAGGCGCTCCAGCCCCTGGGTGTCGTCGGGCAGGCGGTCCAACACCTCGATGACCATCTGGCGGGCCGGCTCGCTGTTCTTGCGGCATTTCAACCGCTCGCCGTAATCATTGTCGCCGGTGGGCGACGACTCGTTGCCGGGCAGGAAGTGGAACGGCACCCAGACGTCGCGCTGGTCGTCGGGTTGGATGTTGCTGATCTCGTCGGTGACGTGGTGGGCGGTGGGGGTGCGCGCCAGGCGGGCGCCGTCGCGCATCACCACCGGGCTGCGCTGGACGTTGTCGTCCACGTATTGCGCGGCGCTGGCCGCCACTTGCGCGTTTGCGCGCGACATCCCCGCCGCGCGGGCCATGCAATAGGTGCCGTAATAGTGCATGTCGATCTGCATGAGGTCCCCTCCCCGAAGCTGATGGGACGCATGCTAGTACAAGTTGAGAGCAAACGAAACGGGACACCTTGCATGCACAAGGTGTCCCGGGGATGTGTCGTCGGAAGAGAGTGGGTTAGGCCATTGCCTCGCCCCTGATGGCTATGCCATCGATTGACCCGTGATCGCCTTGTCCAGCAGGGCGATGGTGTTGGCGACGCCGTACAGCTTGATGAAGCTGCCCATGCGCGGCCCCTGGTCCTGACCCAGCAGCACCTCGTAACACGCCTTGAACCACGCCTTCAGTTCGGGGAAGGCGTCGCGCTTGCCGATCTCATACACGGCGGATTGCAGATCCTCGGCCGAGGCGTCGGCAGGCAGCGCCTCCAGCTTGGCCTTGAGGTCGGTGAAGGCCTGGACCTCGTCGGCGGTGGCGGCGCGGTACTTCTTGGTCGGCTTGACGAAGTCGGCGTAATAGGCGACGGCGCCTTCCACCAGCTTGTCCAGAATGGGGGCGGTTTCCGGGCTGGCGCCGGGGGCGTAGCGCTGGATGAAGCCCCACAGCACCGCCTTGTCGTCGGAATTGCACACGGATGCCAGGTTCAGCAGGATGCTGAACGACAGGTGGGCTTCCTCCTTCGGCGGCTTGCCGTTGTGGATGTGCCAGGCCGGGTTGTCCAGACGCTTGGCCGGCTCCTCGCTCTCGAACTTGCCCAAGTACGTCAGGTAGTCGTCGACCGAGCGCGGGATCACGTCGAAATACAGCCGCTTGGCCGCCTTGGGCTTCTGGTACATGAACAGCGCCAGGCTGGCATCGGGGGCGTATTTCAGCCAGTCGTCCACCGCCAGGCCGTTGCCCTTGGACTTCGAAATCTTCTGGCCCTTGTCGTCCAGGAACAGTTCGTAGGTCAGGTTCATGGGCGGCGTGCCGCCGATGTTGCGGCAGATGCGGCCCGACAGTTCCACCGACGGGATCAGGTCCTTGCCGCTCATCTCGTAATCGACGCCCAGCGCTAGCCAGCGCATGGCCCAATCGGCCTTCCACTGCATCTTGCAATGGGCGCCGGTGACCGGGGTCTCGACCCGCTTGCCGTCCTCGCGCTGGTAGACGATGGTGCCGGCGGCGACGTTGCGCTCGACCACCGGCACCTGCAGCACGATGCCGGTTTCCGGGCAGATCGGCAGGAACGGCGAATAGGTGGCGCGGCGTTCGTCGCCCAGCGTCGGCAGGATGACGTTGATGACCTCGTCGTAGCATTCCAGGATGCGCAGCTTGGCGGCGTCGAAGCGGCCGGCCTTGTACCATTCGGTCGCCGACTGGAACTCGTACTCGAAGCCGAAGGTGTCCAGGAACGCGCGCAGGCGGGCGTTGTTGTGGGCGCCGAAGCTGTCATGGGTGCCGAACGGATCGGGCACCTGGGTCAGCGGCTTGCCCAGATGGGGGCGCACGATCTCGGGGTTGGGGATGTTGTCGGGAACCTTGCGCAGGCCGTCCATGTCGTCGGAAAAGGCGAACAGGCGGGTCGGGATCTCGGGCGCCAGGATGCGGAAGGCGTTACGCACCATGGTGGTGCGCGCCACTTCGCCGAAGGTGCCGATATGGGGCAGGCCCGACGGGCCGTAGCCGGTCTCGAACAGCACGTAACCCTTGTCCGGGGTTTTGCCTTTCAGACGCTCGTCCAGCAGGGCCTTGGCTTCCTGGAACGGCCAGGCGGTGGCGTTGCGGGCGAGGTCGGAAAGGTCGGACATGTGCAGGGTACTCTGACAATGAGGGAAAGAGCGGAACCCTAAGCCCCGGCCCCCGCTTTCGTCAATCGTCCACGGTCATCAGCACCGCATCCTCGGTCACCGAATCGGCGTTCTTCACCAGCACCTCGCGCACGGTGCCGGCGCTGGGGGTGGTGACCTCGATGCTGGTCTTGTTGGTTTCCACCACCGCCACCACGTCGCCTTCGTCCACGCTGTCGCCCGCGCGCACCAACACTTCGGCGACGAACACGTCCAGGCTGTCGTCGGCATTGAAGCAGGCGCCGCACGGTTCGGCGCATTCGGGGAATTTTGGGACGCGGATTTCGATCATGACAATGGCCCGTCTTTCATCAGACGAAAATGGCCGCAAGGAAGATGAGGTTATAAGTGGATGCTGCGGCCAAAAGCAATGATGTCAACTTGTGGCCATGCATGAAAGTCTTCCATGCGGCAACCTGCAACCCGGCGATCAATAACGGGCCGCCGCCGATCCAGGCGACGCTTGCAAGCATCTGATTATTGTCGCCGCCGTCGAACGCAAACAGCAACGACGGCAAGGCGGCGATGCCGAGGCCGAACGAGGCCATGCCTCCGGCCGTCAACGCCAGCAAGACGAGGCGCGCGATCATGCCGGCAACTGTCCGTGCGCGGCACCGACGATCGCCGCCGCCATCCACTCCAGCGCCGGGCGCGACAGGCCGGGCGGGGTGACGAAACAGCGATCGGATGTGCGGATCGTCAGGATGTCGCTTTGTTCGGGGGTGATGACGACGACATGCACTCGGGACCACGGAATGACGGCGCGATGTCGGCCGGGCATGAAATGACGGAAGTCGAGGGCGAGTCCGTGCGCGGTCAGCACCAGCCGGGTGGTTTGCGCGGGCCGATCCGCCCCGAGATGGAAGGATGACTGAACCAGAAGGAACAGCAGGGCGCCGCAAGCGGCAAGCAAAAGGGCGATGGGGATGCCCGTCGGCGGCAGCGCCAGCAGGGTCGCCAGTGTCGGTAGTGCCAGGATGGCGATTGCGACACGAACACCCCGTCGATCAACGTGGGCCGGGCTGGGCAGGGTGATGACGGTGCCCCGGGATGTCATCCGGACGTCGAGGTCGGGTGGCGGGGATGGGCACGGCGATAACGGTGATGTCTCGGCCAGAGGACGCAGGATGTCGTGCGGTTGCACGACTTGCAGGCCGTTGCTGGCGATCTCGGTGGTCTCGACCCCAAGCGCCAGGGCAAGGCTGGCCTGCCACTTCGCCACATCGGCGAAATCGGTGGAACGGAACAGCGGTACCGTCCGCTCTGGGATATCGCGGTGCAGCAACTCAAGCAGGTGCCAGTTCTGCGCGCTCTCATGGTAATGGACGGTTTCGAAGCGATGGCGCAGCGTGACGTAGTGTGTCAGTTGCTCCTGCAGGCGAAGGGCGCGCCCGCTAAGACGACCGATCTTCACGTGGACCAAGCCATCGACAATGGTCACGCTGGCGCGGTGGCACAGGAAGTACCAAAGCGTCAGCGCGGCGCAGAGCAGGCCCAAGGGGATGCCCCACCCTCTCTCCAGTGTCAGGAGAGTGCCGGCAACGGCCAAACCCAAGGTCACCTTGGCATAACCGACATGGACCTGTCCCCGCATGGGGGTGGAGGACGGGTCGAGGGCGAAAAAGGCCATGCGGCTGCCGATACCCAGCAGCCTCCCATCTCCGCTCAGGGGTGGCCATGCCTCGGTTCCCATCATGAAATCAAGGTAAGCCCGGGGCTGACATGATTCAACTATCGGTCAGTGCAGCTCCGCCCTGATTTTCTGACGCAGCGCGTCGATGGGGACAAACTCCTCGCCGTCCTTCATGCGCCAGAAGGTCCAGCCGTTGCAGGCCGGGGCGTTCTGCACCAGGGCGCCGACCTTGTGGATGGAACCGCGATGGTTGCCGGTCGGGCTGGTGGTGACCAGGGTGCCGTCGGTGTTGACCTTGGCCGTCCATTTCGCCTTGTCGCCGCCGTACAGCACGGTGCCCGGCTCCAGCAGGCCACGTTCCAGCACGGTACCAAAGGGGATGCGCGGCTCGCTGCGCTTGCTGGGCGTCGCCAGCAGCGACAGGTCGGTGACGGGGCGCACCTTGGCGATGCGGTCCCTGGCGGCGGCGATATAGCCGGGGTCGCGTTCCATGCCGATGAAGTGGCGGCCCAGCTTCTTCGCCACCGCGCCGGTGGTGCCGGTGCCGAAGAACGGATCGACCACCACGTCGCCCGGCTTGGTCGTCGCCATCAGCACGCGGAACAGCAGCATTTCCGGCTTCTGGGTCGGATGGACCTTGGCGCCTTCGCTGCCCTTCAATCGCTCGGACCCGGTGCACAGCGGGATGGTCCAGTCGCTGCGCATCTGCAGGTCGTCGTTCAGCGCCTTCATGGCGTCGTAATTGAAGGTGTAGCGGCTTTCCGCCGACTTGGCGCACCAGATCAGCGTCTCGTGCGCGTTGGTAAAGCGGGTGCCGCGGAAGTTCGGCATCGGGTTGGACTTGCGCCAGACGATGTCGTTCAGCATCCAGAACCCCAGGTCCTGCAGCGTGGCGCCGACCCGGAAGATGTTGTGGTAGCTGCCGATCACCCACAGGGCGCCGTCGTCCTTCAGCACGCGGCGCGCGGCGGCGAGCCAGCGGCGGGTGAAGTCGTCGTAATGCTTGAAACTGTCGAAGTGGTCCCAGGCGTCGTCGACGCCGTCCACCTTGCTGTTGTTGGGACGCAGCAATTCGCCGCCCAACTGAAGGTTATAGGGCGGGTCGGCGAAAACCAGATCCACCGACTTGGGCGGAAGGGCTTCCAGGTGGGCGATGCAATCGCCCTCGAGAATGGTGTCGAGCGGTAGGGCCATGAAACGCACTTTGAGTCAAACGCGAGACTCCGTCAAGAACCTATTGGAATCCCTGACTCTCCTATTGCGAGTCGTAAGCGCATTGGCCGGTCGGGGGATTGCCCGTCCCGTTTGGCGGGGCCACATGGCCGGCCAGTGGGCAGAGAGGGAGTCGGATATGCCGATCGGACCGCATGGACTGCGCCGTTATTGGCAGGACTGGGCGAATCTGGCCGTGGGCGTGTGGCTGTTCGTGTCGCCGTGGGTGCTGGGCTATGCCGATCTACGCTCGGCGGCCTGGGATTCCTGGCTCATGGGCGTGGTGGTGGCGGCCGTCTCGGCGGCGGCGCTGATCCTGTTCGCGCCGTGGCAGGAATGGGTCAACGTCATCATGGGGGTGTGGCTGCTGGTGGCGCCCTGGGTCATGGGATTCGCCAGCAGTGAAAACGCCGCCGCGCTATGGAACCACGTGGCCGTCGGTCTGGTGGTCGGCGGGCTGGCGCTGTGGGATGCCCTGCAGCACGGCACCGAGGACAGGCTGATCGCCTAAAGCAGGCTTAGTTGCGCGATGGGGGCGAAGCTGGTGCGATGGTGCGGCGTCGGCCCCAGCCGGCGCAGGCCGTCCATATGGGCGGCGGTGCCATAGCCGGCGTTTTTCTCCCAGCCATAACCGGGGAACTGCGTCGCCAGTTCCGCCATCAGGCGGTCGCGCCGGACCTTGGCGATGACCGAGGCGGCGGCGATGGACAGCGACAGGCCGTCGCCACCGACCACGCACTGCACTTGGCACGGCAGTGGCGGCACCTGATTGCCGTCCACCAGGGCGACGTCGATGGGCTTGCCGACAACGCCTTCCAGCGCTGCCACCGCCCGGCTCATGGCCAGGAAGGTGGCTTTCAGGATGTTCATGCGGTCGATCTCGGCGACGCTGGCCTCGCCGAAGCCGTGGGCGCAATGCTCCAGCACCAGCGCCGCCAGGATGTCGCGCTTCTTGGCCGACAGCTTCTTCGAGTCGTTCAGTTCCTCGGCCAGCCGCGCGGGCAGGGTGGCGGGGTCGATGACCACGGCGGCGGCGATCACCGGCCCGGCCAGCGGGCCGCGCCCGACCTCGTCGATGCCGGCGACGATACCGCTCAGGCGTTGTTCCAGCGACAGGTCAGGCATTGGATTTCCCCGGCAACAGTTTTTGCCGCCCCTTGGTCAGGGCGCCGGCCACGGCGCTGGCCTCGCGGCCGTACAACGCCGCCAACAGGCCGCGCAAATTGCTGTCCGCCACCTGATGCAGGCGGCGCATGGTGAACAGCCAGAACGGCGACAGCACCAGCGACAGCACGGTCACCGCCACCACCAGCTTGGTTTCGGACGCGGTGATCAGACGGCCGGCCTTGCCGACCTCGGCCAGCAGGAAGCTGAACTCGCCGATCTGGGCCAGGGCGACACCGGCGAAGAACGAACTGCGCCAGTCCTGCCGCAGCAGGCGCAGGGCGGCCACGTTCAGCATGGTCTTGAACAGCGTCACCATCAGCAGCAGGGTCAGCACCTGCCCCAGGTTCTTCCAGATGAACTTGAAATCCAGCAGCAAGCCGATGGACAGGAAGAACACCATCAGCAGCACCGCCTGCACCGGGGCGGCGTGCCGCAGCACGGTTTCACGCTGGGGCGAGTTGCCGATGACCACGCCGGCAAGAAAGGCGCCATAGGCGGGCGACAGGTCCAGCAATCCCGACAGCGTTGCTGCGCCGAAGCACCACGCCAGCGCCGCCAACGGCCCGAGTTCGGGCGATTTGGCCAGGCGGTCGGTAAAGCGCAGGCGCAGCTTCTGCTTCAGCAGCAGCCAGAACAGCACCACCAGGAACACCACCGAGAACACCACCTTGATGGCGTCCAGCGGCATGATGCCCTTACGCTCCAGCCCGCCCAGGAACAGCATCATCGGCACCACCGCCATATCCTGGGCGATCAGGATGCCGATCACGTTGCGGCCGACCGGCCGGTCCAAATCGCCGGCACTTTCCAACATCTTGATGACCACGGCGGTGGACGACACCGCCACGGCGAAGCCCAGCACCATGGCAAGGCCGAAGCTCCACCCCAGCAACTGGCGCAGCAGCAGCGCGGTGCCGACCGAGCCGGCGATCTGGATCACGGTGGTGAACAGCGCCACGCGCCAGCCTTGGACGAAGCGGCGCAAATCCAGCTCGATGCCGACGACGAACAGCAGCATCAGCACGCCGAACTCGGCCAGGGTTCCAATGGCATCCTCGTTGGACACCAGGCGGAAACCGCTGGGACCCAGCACCACGCCGGCCAGGATGTAGCCGACGATGGCCGGTTGCCGGAACCGGGTCATCACCACGCCGCACAACAGGGCGGCAAGGGCAACCAGGGCGGCGGCGGTCAATTCGGGATGGTGGACGTCCATGATCCTGGCGCAGTTCGTGTGGCCCGGGGTGGGGTCACGGAGGGTCTTAACACGGTTCGTGCGTCCGGTTTAGCCGCAAGTGGTGGCGAGAATGTGACGACGACGCCGGGCGGGCGAATTCCATATCCTTCCGCCTTTCGGTTGCCCCTCGATAGGGTTATTCTGCCTTCCCTCAGAGTGATTGTGCAGGGTGCTTCGTTGTGACGTTGGGGGCGAGGCAATGATTTTGGAATATTTCTCCCTAGTCTTGTCCGTGGTTCAGTGGCTGTTCATCCTGGGGTTGGTGTTTCTCGCCTTGCGTTTTATCGCGCAGCGCATCCAAAGCCCCTTGGCCGTGGCGGCGTTCGACTGCCTGCTGGCGGAAAAACGCAACGAACAACCGGGCATGACGGAGGCAGAAGTCTTGGTGACGCTGCGCCGCGATCCCCAATTGGTCGTCCATGCCATTGAAGCGTTCGCCCGCCGCCACCCTGAACTCCCCCGCTTTTCCGGGGGCTGGAAATTCCGCCTGGCGCTGCGCCGCCAAGTGGAGATGGCCGACAAAAAAGTCGGCAAGCCAGACCAAGCACGCCCTTCACTGGTCGGGCCTGTAGCGGGAGTGGCCCTGGTGGTGCTGGGGCTGCCGGCTCTGGTTGGCGGGACATTGTTTGCCATCGAAAACGGCACGGGTGGCGCGGCTAACACCGACCGCAGCATCGAAGTGTTTTATGTGGCTTTCACCGCAATAGGAGCCGTCGGCGCCCTGCTGGGGGCAACGCTGTGCCTCGCCGGTCTTGGACTCGTCGTGCGCTATCGTCGGCTCAAGGGTCGGCTGGCGGCAAGCTGACGCGCCGGCCGAAACCGTGCCCGCCGGCACAGCAAGGCGCCGCCCGGAAATCCACGACAAGTGCTTGATTTATATGGTGCCGGCGGAGAGACTCGAACTCCCGACCTTGGCTTTACGAAAGCCCTGCTCTACCAACTGAGCTACGCCGGCGCACCGATGGCTCGCACGAAGCGAGGCCGGGAAATTAACCTCGACCTTGCGGAATTGCAAGGGGCTGCTAATGGCTGCCGTTGGGACGGATGAAACGGGCGCGGGCGCCGCGTTCGATGGCGGCGGCGGTCAGGCGGTCGATGTCCAGGCGATGGCGGATCATTTCCAGCAAACGCAGCACTTCCTGGTGGGCCTCGCCGTCCGAGGCGGCGACGTCGCAGGCCAGGGCATAGGCGGTTTCGCGCAGGCGCTGCGGCAGCGACGCCTTGATCACGCCCAGCGTCCGGTCCAATCCGTCCTCGGAATCCAAGAGTTCGGCGCAGGCAATGGTTGTCTTCGGAAGCAACCCGGGGTCGTAATCTTGGAAAATCGGAAGAAAACTGACGATTTCGCCGATGGTGTGCAACTCGGCGTCGGTCATATTGCGGTCGGCAGCCGACACCATGACCATGACATAGATCAGGGCCGCGTGATGAGAAAGCATGGCAACCTCCCGCCCGAGCCTGGATACAAGGACTTTAGGCTTGCGGTGCTTGCCTGCGTCAAGCATAGATTCCGCTTTGGGTCCGAAGGTGCGGGTGACAGGGCCAAATGGGGTAAGGGACTTGCCCCGTCAGGAGAGGGCGGATGAGCGTCAAGACGGTGCTTTTGGTGGATGATAGTCGGGTGGCGCGGATGATGACGCGCAAGGTGATCCACGTTCATCGCCCCGACTGGTCGGTGGTCGAGGCCGCTACCGGCGAAGAGGCGCTGGCTGCGCTGGAGCAGGCCATGCCGGATTTCGTCATCCTTGACGTCAACATGCCGGGCATGGGCGGCATCGAAACCGCCCGTCGCATGCGGGCGCTGGCGCCCACGTTGCCGATCACCCTGCTGACCGCCAATATCCAGGACCCGGTGCGCCATCAGGCCGAGGGGCTGCATGTCGGCTTCCTGTCTAAGCCGCTGCACGACGACCAGTTGCTGGAATTCCTCGCCGCGGAAGCGCCATGATCGACTTCATCGGCGAAACCGAGCGGGATGCAGTCACCGAACTGCTGAACATCGCCATCGGCCATGCGGCGTCGTCGCTGTCGCAACTGGTCGAGGACGAGGTCCATCTGTCGGTTCCGTTCGTCGATTTCCTGACCCCCAGCCAGGCCGCCGCCCGGTTGGAGGATGAAACCCAGGGCGCCGATTCGGTGGCGGTGCGCCAGCATTTCGAGGGCCAGTTCTACGGCGACATCCTGCTGATCTTTCCGGAACGGCGCAGCCTGGACCTGGTGCGCCACATGCTGGGCGACGACGTGCCGCTGGAGCAGTTGACCGAGCTGGAGCAGGAAGCGCTGCTGGAGGTGGGCAACATCATCCTCAACGCCTGCCTGGGCAGCCTGGCCAACCAGTTGGGCCGGCCGGTGGAAGGCTCGCTGCCCGTTTACGTCCGTGGCCGCGGCGCCCGTATCCTCGATCTCGGCACCGCCAAATCCGAGCCGGAACACGAGGAAATGGTGATGTTCCTGCACGTGGATTTCTCGTTGAAGAACAAGGACGTCAACGGTTACCTGGCCTTCGTCATGGACATCGTCTCGGCGCGGCATTTCGTCGACGCGGTCCAGGCCTACGTGGCCGAGCGTCTGGCCGGCTAGTTCCCTTCATGCCTCTCATCGACCCCGACGACTTGTTCCGCGCGCTGTCCGACGCCAGTGAAATCGGCCAAGTGCTGATCGACGGCGACGACCGCATCGTGCTGTGGAACGAATGGATGGCCAAGGCGTCCGGCATCGCCGCGCCGTCGGCGCTGGGCGCCACGCTGGCCGACGTGTTCCCGCAATTGGCCGGCACCCGCGTGGTCGGGGCGGCCGAAGACGCGCTGCGGCGCGGCATGTCCGCCATCCTGTCGTCGTCGCTGAACAAGAAGCTGTTCCCGCTGAGCCACGAAGGCCGCGTGCCCGGCCGTACCGAGCCGATGCATCAGATCGTGGTGGTCAAGCCGGTGCCGGCGGCGGGCGGCCGCGCCTGCCTGATCCAGGTGTTCGACGTCACCAACATGGCGCACCGCGAGGCGCTGTTGCGCCAGCAGGCGCGCACCATGGAGGCGTTGGCCGAGAACTACCGCCTGTCCGAACTGCACAACCGCGCCATCGTCGACAATACCGCCGACGCCATCGTCACCTTCGGCGAGGACGGTGCCATCGGCACCTACAATCCGGCGGCGGAACGCATCTTCGGCTACGATCCGTTCCAGATCGTCGGCAAGTCCATCGCCGTGCTGATTCCCGAACTGGCCGATGCCGACGGCGTGCTGGTGCTGGACGGCGTGCTGGACCAGCGGCGCGAAGTCATGGGGCTGCGCAAGATCCGCGCCACCTTCCCGCTGGAATTGTCGGTCAGCGCCATGGAGTTGGGCGGCCAGCGCCTGTTCGTCGCCATCGCCCACGACATCACCGAGCGCAAGGCGGCGGAAGAGGAACTGCGCAATCAGAAGGAATGGCTGACCACCCTGATCAACGCCATGCCCGATCTGGTCTGCTTCAAGGACGACAAGGGGCGCTGGCTGGTCGCCAACGAATTCTATCTGGAAATCGCCGGACTGAAGGGCCAGGACTATCTGGGCCGCACCGGCTTCGAACTGGCCCGCATGTCGCGCGAGCAGGGCGATTTCCTGCGGGCGTCGTCCGAGTCCGACGAACGTGCCTGGCGCGAGGGCCGGCCGATCAGCTACGAGAAAGAGGTCAACACCCTCGAACGCGGCAACAAGGTGTTCGACGTCGTCAAGATCCCGCTGTTCAACGACGACGGCTCGCGCCGCGGCCTGGTGCTGGTCGGCCGCGACGTCACCGAACGCAAGCTGGCCGCCGCCCGCATCCATCACCTGGCCCATCACGACGCCCTGACCAACCTGCCCAATCGCGTGCTGTTCCAGGAACGGCTGCGCAGCGCGCTGCTGCAGGCCAAGCGCTCCAGCCATCGCGTCGCCCTGATGTTCCTGGACCTGGACAAGTTCAAGGACATCAACGACACGCTGGGCCACCATGTCGGCGACCTGCTGCTCAAGGCAGTGGCGAAGCGGCTGCAGCGCTGCGTGCGCGAGACCGACACGGTGGCGCGGCTGGGCGGCGATGAATTCGCCATCATCCTGACCAATCTGGACGGCCCGGTCGGCGCCACGGCAGTGGCGGAAGCGGTGATCGCCTCGATCGCCGACACCTTCGGGTTGGAGGAGCACGAGGTGATGACCTCGACCTCCATCGGCATCACGCTTTATCCCGACGATGCCGCCGATGCCGATTCGCTGTTGAAGAATGCCGATCTGGCCATGTTCCGCAGCAAGGCCGAGGGCCGGAACAACTACCATTTCTACGTCGCCGAGATGGATGCCGAGGTCCAGGCCCGCAAGGTGATCGAGCGCGACCTGCGGCTGGCGCTGGGCACCGAGCAACTGGAGCTGCATTACCAGCCGCTGGTCGAGGTCGCCACCGGCGCCATCACCGGCTGCGAGGCGCTGCTGCGCTGGAAGCATCCGACGCGCGGCTGGGTCGGCCCGGCCGAGTTCATTCCCATCGCCGAGCGCACCGACCTGATCGCGCCGCTGGGCCGCTGGATTCTGCATCAGGCCTGTTTGCAGGGCCGCGATTGGGCCAAGGCCGGCCTGCCGCCGCTGAAAATCGCGGTGAACCTGTCGCCGGCCCAGTTCAAGCATCACCAGACCTTGATCGCCATGGTCGGCGACATCCTGGCCCAGACCGGTTTTCCCGCCGAGCAACTGCAGTTGGAAATCACCGAGGGCATCGCCATGCAGAACATCGAGGCGACCATCGAGGTGCTGCAGCAACTGCGCGCCATGGGTGCCGTCATCTCGATCGACGATTTCGGCACCGGCTATTCCAGCCTGAACTATCTCAAGCGCTTCCCGGTGGACAAGCTGAAGATCGACCGCTCGTTCGTCGCCGATATCGGCCACCACGCCGACAACGCGGCGGTGGTCAAAGCTATCGTCAACCTGGGCCACTCGCTGGGCACCTGGGTCAACGTCGAAGGCATCGAGACGCGCGAGCAGTTGGACTTCATCATCGCCCATGGCGTCGACGAAGCGCAGGGCTACTATTTCTCGCGCCCGGTGCCGGCCGACGAATTCGCCCGGCTGGTGCGGGAGAAAAGCCCGTTCAGTCTGGATTGACGGTTAATCCCCTCTCCCATCCCATGGGAGAGGGTGGCGCGCAGCGCCGGGTGAGGGGGGCAATAGACGGCGGAGTCCCTGGCTCCCTCACCCTCCCACTTCGTGGGTCCCTCCCTCTCCCGCAGGCGGGAGAGGGTTAAGATCGGCCAGAAACCCTTTCGTCACCGCCACCGCTTCCGCCAAGCCCACCTTGCGCACCTCGACGCCGCCGGGGAAGGCGCTGAACAGGCGGGACGGCATCATCGGGTCCAGCAGCACGAACACGCCATGGTCGCCGGCGCGGCGCACCAGACGGCCGAAGGCCTGTTTCAGGCGCAGGCGGGTAATCATGTCGTCATAGCTCTTGCCGCCGAACGCCGCCTTGCGCGCCTTGTGCAGGATGTCGGGGCGCGGCCATGGCACGCGGTCGAAGACGATCAAGCGCAAGGATTGGCCGGGAACGTCGACGCCGTCGCGCACCGCGTCGGTGCCCAGCAGGCAGGAATCCTGTTCGGCGCGGAAGATGTCCACCAGGGTGCTGGTGTCCAGATTGTCCACATGCTGGGCCAGCAGCGGCAGGCCGGCATCGTCCAGCGGGCCGCTGACGCGCTTGTACACCGCCTTCAGCCGCGAGATGGCGGTGAACAGGCCGAGGGAACCGCCGCCGGCGGCCAGGAACAGCTCGCGATAGGCGGCGGCGACCTGGTCCATGTCGTCCTTGCGCACGTCGGTTACCACCATCACCCGGGTCTGGGCGGCATAGTCGAATGGCGACGGCACGGCGGCGCGCAAGGCGGGGGCGGGCAGGTGGATGGCGCCGGTGCGGCGCTCGGCCGCGTTCCAGTCGCCGTCGCCGCCCCAATCGGGACCGCCCGAGCCATCGCGCAGGGTGGCGCTGGTTACCAGCACGCCGTGGGCCGGCTCGACCACCGCCTTGGCGAACGGAATGGTGGGGTCGATCCAATGGCGGTGCATGCCGACGTCGATGTCGCGACCGTCGATGCGGTCCACCGAAAACCAGTCGACATATTGTTGGCCGCTGGCAGCGCCCCCGCTTTCGGCCAACTCCTCCAACATGGCCTTCCAGCCCGCCACCGGCATCAATACGCGGCGCTCGATGGAACGGGTCAGGCCCTCGATGCGGGCGCGGGTGGCGGTATCCAGGTCGGCGGCTTCGTCGTCCAGCTTCTTTTCCAGGCTGCGCGCCAGTTGCATCAACGGCGCCCCGATCTTGCCCAGGGCTTCGGCCAGCTCCTGCGCTGCCTCGGCCAGGCCGTCCACCAGCGGGCGGCACTCGGTTTCCAGGCTGTAGGGCGAGCTTTCGCCACCCTGGGCGCGGGCATAGACCTGCTGCCGCACCAGGCTGAGGAAGGTCTCGGTCGGCGTGCCCGGCGCGTTATCCATGATGCGATTTTGCCAGCCGGGGCCGGGCAGGGCCTGGGCGGCGTACAGCGCCGCGTCCAGCGCCGCCGGCGCGCCCTCGGCCAGTCCCACCAGTTCGTCGGCCCGGCGCTTGAGGCCGCGAGCGCGCGAGCGGTTGCCCTCGCCCTCGGGTCCCAGCAGCCAGCGCCGCACCTCGGTGGTCTCGAAGCCGGTCAGGTCCGAGGAAAAGGCGCTGTCGGCGGCGTCGAAGACGTGGTGGCCCTCGTCGAATACCAGGCGGGTCGGCTGGCTGGCATCGTCCAGCCCGCCCATGGCCGCCTGCACCATGACCAAGGCATGGTTGGCGATGACGATGTCGGCGCGCCGGGCGCGGCGCACCGCCTTTTCGATGAAGCACTTGTTGAAGTGGGGACAGCCGGAAAAGATGCACTCGCCCCGGCGGTCGGCCAGGCCCAGCGTGCGGGCGCGGCCCAGCAGGTCACCCAGCCAGCCGGGGAAATCGCCGCCGACCATGTCGCCGTCGCGCGTCGCCAGCAGCCAGCGCGCCATCAGGCCGGTGGCGACCGCTTCCTGCGGCCGGTTGCGCATCATCTGCTCTTCGTAATTCAGCAGGCAGACGTAGTTCTCGCGGCCCTTGCGCACCACCACCCGGCGGGCCTTTTCCAGCGGGTCGGGGAACAGGCGGTCCAGCTCGGAATCAAGCTGGCGCTGCAGGTTGCGGGTGTGGGTGCTGATCCACACCGGGGCGCCGTTCTTTTCCGCCCACAGGCTGGCGGGGGCGATATAGCCCAGGGTCTTGCCGGTGCCGGTGCCGGCCTCGGCCAGCACCATGCGCGGTTCGCCGGCGCGGTCGCGCGGAATGAAGGCATGGGCGGCGGCCGAGGCGTAATCGGCCTGGGTCGGGCGTTGCTCGGCCTCGGGTCCCAGGATGGCGGCCAGGCGCTTGCGCGCTTCCTCGGCTTCCACCGGCACGTTGCCGGGCGGCGGCTCGGGGGCATGCTCGGACCATTCCGGCAGGCGCTCCCATACCCGCAAGCCGTTGTTGCGCCCGGTGTCGCCCTGTACGCCCAAGGCGGCCAGCACGGCGGTGCCCCAGCTCCACCCCGCCCGCGCCATGGCCCAGGCGATGGAGCGGGTATCGGCGGCGCGCACGGCGGTGTCGGCGCCGGTGGTGGCGGCCAGTTCCTCCAGCAGCTTGCGGGCGGCGCGGAACATGCCCTCGGCCTCGTCTTCGGCGTCGGCGGGGCGGGCCAGTCCGACCGCTTCCATCACTCCCTTGGGCGTCGGCAGGCAGAACCGCGCCGGGCGGACGAAGGCGAACAGTTCCAGCAGGTCCAGGCTGGGGAAATGCTCCAGCCCCAGCCGGCCGGCCACCGCCGGAGCGTGGCACACCAACGGCGCGGCGTCGCGCAATTGCGCGGTCGTTTGCGCCAGGGACAGGCGGTGGAACTCGCCGTCGGTGTCCAGCAGCACGGCGCCCTTGACCCCCACAACCAAGGCGGGGACATGGGGCAGCACGAAGCGGGGAGGCGAAGGCGGCGGCGACATGGCGCGGAGTATAGGCATAAACGCCGGGGGGAACAAAGCGTGTATTCCTGCCTTTATCCGGGTGATGTCGACGTTACGGAAAGGATCGCGCCATGCGCCTGCTGCCGCTTGTGCTGGTCTTGTGCCTGCCGCTTCCCGCGTTGGCCCAGGGCGCTCCGCCGGCCGGGGGCGGACCAAGTCCGCCGGCGACCGTGCGGCGGATGATGGCCGACATGGATACCGACCACGACGGCTTCGTCAGCCGGCAGGAATTCCTGGCCGCCCATGCCCGCGCCGAGCGCGCGTTCGACCGGCTGGACAGCAACCACGACGGTGTCATCAGCCGCGACGAATACATGGCCGGCGGTGGCGGGCAGGGACGGGCCGAGCGCTTCCGCGTGCTGGATTCCAACGGCGACGGCCGCATCAGCCGCGAAGAGTTGGAAGCGCGCCACAACGCCCGCTTCGACGCGCTGGACACCGACCACGACGGCAAGCTGTCGCCGTCGGAATTGCGCTCGGCCCAAAACGCCATGCGCCGCGACGCGCTTGATCCCAACACGCGGTAGGGGCCCAACACGCGGTAGGTGAATGTCACGTTCTTCTCCGTTCGCGCGTTTCAATCGGGGCGTTGGCCGCCCCAGATGGAGGGGAAACGAGCGGAAGGAGAAGACCATGAGGCACGTCATCCTGCCGGCGGTGGTGGCCGCCCTTGTCCTGCCGGCGACGGCGGGGGCGCAATTGGCGCCAAGCCAAGGCGGCTGCGCCGCCCTGGCCGCCTTCAACCGGCTTGATCGCGACGGCGACCATGCCGTGACCTTGGCGGAACTGCGCCGGCTTGGCCGCGACCGGGGGGCGGACCGGTTGTTCGTCCTGTTGGATGCCGACGGCGACGGCCGCATCTCGGTCAAGGAACTGGGGGCCGCCAATGGCGCCCTGCTGGCGCGCTTCGACGCTTATGACGCCAACAAGGATGGCTTCGTCAGCCGTCACGAATTTCCCAATTTCGTCGATCCGCTGCTGGTGGCGGCGCTGGACCGCAACCACGACGGCCGGCTGTCCCTGGCCGAGTTACGTCCCACCTTCGCCGGTGCGCGCGCGGCAACGCCGCTGGCGCCGATGACGCGCCAGGCCCGGGCGCAGACCAAGCCCCAGCCGCAATCCTGGTGCTGGGTGACCGGCTTCGGCAGCCATGACTGGACCATCGAGGCGCCGGTGGTCTGGGGCAATTGTCGCACGCGGTGATGGCGGCGGCGGCGCGTTGGTGCTTGAATGCGGGCACATCCGTTGTGGAGCGCCACCATGCGCCGTCTCGTCATCCTGTCCGCGATGCTTGTCCTTGCCGCCGCCGCGCCCGCTGGGGCCGCTGATCGCGACGGCAAGGCGGCGAAACCGGACGTCGTCATTCTGTCCGACCCGGCCCAGGGCCGCACCGTCGGCAAGGTCGGTGGCGAACCGATCCTGCTGCAGGACACCGCGACCGGCACCGTCGGCAAGATGGGCAAGGACAAGGTGATGCTGCACAAGGACGGCGCCGGTAACACACTGGGCAAGATCGGCGACCGCAAGCTGTTCTGCCACACCGACGCCGCGACCGGGCTGACGCTGTGTAAGTAGCCGTTACGGGCAACCGTGCTTGTTGTCGCGGGGGTCGCACAGGCCGACGGTCTTGGCGAACTCGCCCCAATCCTTGAGCATATTGGGCGGAAAGGCGGGGTTCTGGTCCTTGCCGAAAGCGGGGCCGCGCCACTGGCGCTGCACGACATAAAGGGCGTCGCGGCCGCGAATGGCCTGGATCAGGGCGAAACTGCCCAGCCCCGAGGTGCGGCCCTTGGTGCAGGTGACCGTCACCAAAGCGGTGGGATAGCCGTTGTTCTGGGTTTCGGTTACCGGGCCGGGGCCGGCCGCTTCGCAATTGTCGCGGCTATAGGCGATAATGCCCTCGACGAAGCTGCGCGCCGATTGGTCCGAGCCGGGATACATCTGCACGGTGATCGCCTGCGTCCACTGCTTCTCGCCCTCGCCCGGCGGAAACAGGCGGGTCACCACCATCTTGTCGCCGCGCTGAATGGGAACGGCGCTCCAGCCGGCGGGCGCGTTCATCAGCAGGCGTTCGCCGTAATTTTGCTGGGCTTGTACGGGAAACACCGCCAGCAATGCGACGGTGGCAAGAATCGGCAGGCGCATGGGGTGTCCCCTTAGTAAGCCTTGGCCAAAGCGTGGCGGACCACCTTGCGCATCACCGTCGGCAAGGCCTGGTCGCCCAATTGATCCAACGGACACCAGATACCGCGCGCCAGTGGGTTGGGTCCAGTCCTTCCCGCCACCAGCCGCAATTCCAGATGGAAATGGGTGAAGGTGTGGCGCACCAGCCCCGGCAGCAGGCGCCAATCGGCGTTCAGCGGCGCCTCGGCGCGGGCGTCGTCCACCGCCCACACGTCGCCTTCGCGCCAAGGCGTCGAGGGTATTTCCATCATGCCGCCCAGCAGGCCGGTGGGCGGGCGACGGCGCAGCAGCACATGGCCGTCCTTGCGCACGGTCCAGAACGCTAGGCCGTGCCGGGTCGGCTTTTCCGCCTTTTCCACCTTGGCCGGCAATCCGGCCTCGATGCCCTGGCGGCGGCCGCTGCATTCGTCCATCCACGGGCACAGGCCGCAGGCCGGGTTGCGCGGGGTGCAGATGGTGGCGCCCAGATCCATCACCGCCTGGGCATAGTCGCCGGCCCGCTCGTCCGGCGTCAGGCTGGCGGCCAATTGCTTCAGCGTGGGCTTGACCGCCGGCAGCGGCTCGGTGACGGCGAACAGCCGCGCCATCACCCGCTCCACGTTGCCATCCATCACCGTCGCCTTGCGGCCGAAGGCGATGGCGGCGATGGCGGCGGCGGTGTAGTCGCCGATGCCGGGCAGCTTGCGCAACGACTCCTCGTCGTCGGGAAACTGGCCTTCACGCCATTCCGTCACCACCTGGGCGCATTTGTGCAGGTTGCGGGCGCGGGCGTAATAGCCCAGTCCGGCCCAGGCATGCATGACGTCCTCGACCGGCGCTTCGGCCAGCGCCTGGACGGTGGGCCAGCGTTCCAGAAAGCGCAGGAAGTACGGCGCCACCGCCTGCACCGTGGTTTGCTGCAGCATGACCTCGGACAGCCAGACGCGGTAGGGATCGGCGGCGGGGTCGCCCGGCCGCGCCCGCCACGGCAGCACACGGGCGTTGCGGTCGTACCAGGCAAGCAGGCGGGAGGAGAGGGTGGCGGGGGACGAGACGGGCATGGCATCAGGATAGTGGAAATCGTATCCTTCCCGCCATGACCAAGAGTACCGAAGCGAAACGCGACGATGACCGGCGGATTCAGGGCATGGTGTCCATCGCCGTGCCGGCCGACCGCATCACTAAGCCGGTATTCGGCAAGCACGGCTTCATCTCCGGCGCCCTGGTGGTGGATTGGCCGGCCATCGTCGGCTCGGCGGTGGCGTCGCACACCTTGCCGCTGCGCATCAAGTTTCCGCCCAAGGAACGCGGCGAGGGCACGCTGGAGATCAAGGTCGCCTCCAGCGCCTTCGCCACCGAATTGCAGCACCTGGAGCCGCTGATCGTCGAACGCATCAACGGCTATTTCGGCTGGAAGGCGGTGGCGCGCCTGCGCCTGCGCCACGGCCCGCTGCCGCAGCGTCCGCCGGTGCGCCCGCCGCCGCCCGAACCGGATGCCCGCGCCGCGGCCCAACTCGATACCGTGCTGGACAAGGTCGAGGATCCGCGCCTGCGCGAGGTGCTGGCCCGGCTGGGGAAGTACGTGGCGGCGAAAAAGCGGTAGGGGGGCTTCCCCGACTCTCCTTGTTTCGCGCCGCGCTCCCACCTAATATCCGCGCCGTTCAGGTCTCCGTGGGAGGTTCAAGGTGAAAAACGCTGTCCGTCTGTTCGCTGTTTTGGTGTCCCTTTGCGCCGGTGGCGCCGCTTTGGCCGCCGACAAGACCGACTCGTTTCCCATCGACCACGTGATGGGCAAGGCCGACGCCCCCATCACCATCATCGAATACGCCTCGACCACCTGTGGCCATTGCGCCAACCTGCACGTAAACACGCTGCCCAAGCTCAAGGCCGAGTGGATCGACACCGGCAAGGCGCGGCTGATCTACCGCGACTTCCCCACCAGCCCGGCGCATTTGTCCATCGGCGCCTCGATGATCGCCCAGTGCGCGGGACCGGACCGCTATTTCGGCGTGCTGTCGCTGATCATGGAACAGCAGGAAAAGTGGATGTCCGCCGCCAACCCGCTGGATGGCCTGAAGAAGCTGGTGCGCCTGGCCGGCATGACCGGCGAGGACGTCGATGCCTGCATCGCCAAGCAGGACCTGGCCACCGCCATTCAGGAGCGCGCCCGCGCCGGCAACGCGCTTTACGGCGTGGAATCCACCCCGACCCTGATCATCAACGGCACCAAGATCGAGGGCAACGATCCCGAGAAGATTCAGAAGACGCTGAAGTCCATTTCGAAATAAGCGCCGACGGCGTGCCGCGAAGGGGGCGCGGGTCTTGATCTCGTTCACTAAACTGCGTCTGTCGGGGTTCAAATCCTTCGTCGATGCCACCGAGCTTCTGATCGAGCCGGGCATGACGGGCGTGGTTGGCCCCAACGGATGCGGCAAGTCGAACCTGATCGAGGCGCTGCGCTGGGTGATGGGCGAAACCTCGGCCCGCCAGATGCGCGGCGGCGAGATGGACGACGTCATCTTCGGCGGCACCTCGAACCGGCCGGCGCGCAATCTGGCCGAAGTCGGGGTGATGCTGGACAATTCCCGCCGCACCGCCCCGCCGCAATATGAAATGGACGAGTTGGAGGTCATCCGCCGCATCGAACGCGGCCAGGGATCGGCCTATCGCATCAACGGCAAGGACACCCGCGCCCGCGACGTGCAATTGCTGTTCGCCGACGCCGCCACCGGCGCCCGTTCGTCGGGTCTGGTCAGCCAGGGCCGCGTCGGTGCGCTGATCAACGCCAAGCCGTCCGAGCGGCGCAGCCTGCTGGAAGAGGCGGCGGGCATTTCCGGCCTGTATTCCCGCCGGCATGAAGCCGAACTGCGGCTGAAGAACGCCGAAGGCAATCTGGAACGGCTGGACGACGTCCTCGCCACCCTGGACGACCAGTTGAAGGGCCTGCAGAAGCAGGCTCGCCAGGCGGTGCGCTATCGCACCGTTTCCGAACAGATCAAGGCCATCGAGGCCCAGTTGCTGTACCTGCAGTGGCTGGAAGCGCTGGCCACCATCGACGCCGCCCGCGCCGCCATGAAGGAAGCCGACCTGCGGGTGGAGGAAGCGACCGAGCTGGCCGCCACCGCCGCCACCCGGCAGGCCGAGACCGCCGCCGGCCTGCCCGAGCTGCGCCGCCGCGACGCCGAGGTTCAGGGCGCTTTCCAACGCCTGCTGGTCGAACACGAGCAGTTGGAAAGCGAGGAAGGCCGCCTGGCCGAGACGCGGCGCGACCTGGAATCCCGCCTGGCCCAGGCCGCCAGCGACCTGCAGAAGGAGCACGCCCGTGCCGCCGATGCCGAGGGCGCGGTCGAGCGGCTGGCGTCCGAGCAGGAAGCCATCATGGAAGCGGCCATGGGCGAGGACGAGGCCCGTGCCGAGGCCGATTCCGCCGTGGAGGAAGCCGCCCAGGGCGTTGCTGCGGTGGAAAAGGACCTCTCGCGCGTCATGGAAGAGGTCGCCGCCGCCGATGCCGAGCGCGCCGCCGCCCTGCGCCGCCTGACCGAGGCCGAGAACCGCCGCGACCGGCTCAAGGAACGCCTGCTGCAGGTCGAGGCGCAAAAGGCCCAGGCCGAGGAAGAGGGCGTCGACCGCGCCGACCTGACCGCCGCCGAGATGGACCTGGAATCGGCGCTGGAATACCTGGAGGAGAGCCGGGCCGAGGCCGAGGAGTGGGACAAGAAGCGGGTGCAGACGTTGGCGGCGCGCGAATCCGCCCGCGACGCCTTCCAGGCCGCCGCCACCGCGCGCTCGCGCCTCAAGGCGGAAGCCGATGCCCTGTCCAACGTGCTGGCCCAGGGCAAGGTCGGCGACCACCCGCCGGTGCTGGACGCCATCAGCGCCGCCGGCGGCTACGAACCCGCCTTGGCCGCCGCCTTGGGTGACGATCTCAGCGCGTCGCTGGATGCCGCTGCGCCGCTGCACTGGCTGCCGTTGCCGCCGCTGGACCACGCGCCGGTGTTGCCGGCGGGGGCCGAGCCGCTGGCCCGCTTCGTCACCGCGCCGGCCGCCCTGGCCCGCCGCCTGGCCCAGGTCGGACTGGTCGCCTCGGCGGCCGAGGCCGAGCGGCTGCGCCCCGAACTGGCCGCCGGCCAGCGTCTGGTCACCCGCGACGGCGACCTGATGCGCTGGGACGGCTATACCGCGCGCGCCGGTGCGCCCAGCCCGATGGCGCTGCGACTGGCCCAGCGCAACCGGCTGCGGGAACTGGAAATGCGGCTGGAGGACGCCGAACTGGGCGTCGAAGAGGCCCAGGCCAAGGTCGAGGACGTGACCCAGGCGGTGGAGGAGGCGACCGAGAACGAGCGTGCCGCCAAGGACGCCGTCAAGCGCGCCGAGGCCGAGACCGCCAAGGCGCGCGACCTGCACGGCAAGCTGGCCCAGCGCTATGCCGCCTATGAATCCCGTCTGGCCGGTCTGGTCGAGCAGGCCGAGGCGGCCCATGCCGATTTGGAGGAAGCCGAGGGCGAGCTGATGATGGCGCGCGATACCGTCGCCGCCTTTCCGCAAAGCGCCGATGCCGGCCGCGACAAGGTCAACGCGCTGCGCGCCGATCTGGCCGAACGCCGCTCCGCCTTGGTCGAAGCCCGCTCGGCGCTGGATCGCATCACCCGTGAAGCGGGCGAACGCAAGCGCCGCCTGGATTCCATTGCCGGCGACATCGAATCGTGGCGCCGCCGCGCCGACAGCGCCCGCGCCCAGGTCGAGGAACTGGCGGAACGGCGCGAGACGGTGATGCTGGAACTGGAGCGCCTGGCCCAGGCGCCCGACACCTTTGCCCGCCGCCGCGCCGAACTGCTGGAACGCATCGACGCGGCCGAGGCCGAGCGCAAGCGTTCGGCCGACGGACTGGCCGCCGCCGAGGCCACCCTGGCCGAAGCCGACCGCGCCATGCGTGCCGCCGAGGCCGCCCTGGCCCAATCGCGCGAGGACCGCATCCGCCGCGAGGCGGCGTTGTCCGCCGCCGACCAGCAATGCCGCGCCGTGGCCGGACGCATTTCCGAACGCCTGGACATGACGCCCGAGCAGTTGCGCGAAGTGGCCGGCGTGGTCGAGGCCGAGCGTCCCGATCTCGATGACCTGCAACGCAAGCTCGACCGGCTGAACCGCGAACGCGACGCCATGGGGCCGGTCAACCTGCGCGCCGAGCAGGAAGTGATCGAGTTGGAGGAACGCATGGCAACCATGCGCGGCGAGAAGGACGATCTGGTCCAGGCCATCGCCAAGCTGCGCGGCGCCATCGCCGAGCTGAACAAGGAAGGGCGCGAGCGGCTGCTGGCCTCGTTCGAGCAGGTCGACCAGCATTTCCGCGATTTGTTCGTGCGGCTGTTCGGCGGCGGCCGCGCCCATCTGGCGCTGACCGAATCCGCCGACCCGCTGGAAGCCGGCCTGGAAATCATGGCGTCGCCGCCGGGCAAGCGGCTGCAGCAATTGTCGCTGCTGTCGGGCGGCGAGCAGGCGCTGACCGCCCTGGCGCTGATCTTCGCCGTTTTCCTGATCAATCCGGCGCCTATTTGCGTGCTGGACGAGGTCGATGCGCCGCTGGACGATGCCAATGTCGACCGCTTCTGCACCTTGGTGGAGCGCATCGCCGGCACCACCGGCACCCGCTTCCTCATCGTCACCCACCACCGTATGACCATGGCGCGCATGGATAGACTCTATGGCGTCACCATGGCCGAACGGGGCGTGTCGCAGTTGGTTTCCGTCGACTTGGCGCAGGCCGAAGCCATCCGCGACAGCGTGGTGTTGGCCTGACCTACCCAGGCGCGACTACCCCTTTGGGGAGGGGGTGCCCCCTGCAATACGGCATTCCCATGCCGCATACCGCCGATAGGGTTCGAAAATGCTCAATGACCTCAAGTACTTGTGGTTCTCGGTTTCCGGCCTTGACACGGGTGGGCGCACCCCTTATGGTGCCCGCGCTTTTGGCACCGTTGTGATGGCGGTGGGGACTTTCAAGGGGCTCATCATTCATGGCTGAGCAAGAGAAGCCCTCGCCGTTTGAGGATATCGAGGCTCGGTTGCGCGCCGCGCGCGGGGCAGAGGAACAGGCGAAGCGGGTTGGTCCCGATCGCTCGGCCTCCAGCACCGGATTGGGTCTCGGGTTCCGGATCAGCATCGAATTCGTCGCCGGCGTTGCCGTCGGTGTCGGAATTGGCTACGCCCTCGATCGCTGGCTCGGGACTGCTCCCATCATGATGGTGTTGTTTCTGCTCCTCGGCGGAGCGGCAGGCGTGTTGAACGCCTATCGCGCGGCCAAGGGAATAGATGAGTCGGTCGGCCTCGGCGAAGCGCAGAGGCGTCGGTCTGGACGAACGAAAGAATAGGCGAGAGAGGCCAAGGTGGCAGAAAAGCATTCTCCGATGCAGCAATTCGAGGTCCACGCCCTGCCGGGTCTGGATCTCCATGTCGGCGGCCTGAACGTTTCGTTCACCCAGTCCGCTTTGATGATGGTGATCGCGGTCGTGCTGATCACTGCCTTGCTGACCCTGTCGGTGCGCTCGCGCGCGCTGGTTCCGGGTCGCTGGCAGTCGCTGGCCGAGGTCCTTTATGAGTTCGTCGCCGGCATGCTGCGCGACAACGTGGGCCACGAGGGGCGTCCCTACTTCCCCTTCATCTTCACGTTGTTCATGTTCGTGCTGTTCGGCAACGTGCTGGGCCTGGTGCCTTACGGCTTCGCCTTCACCAGCCATGTCGTGGTGACCTTCGCCATGGCGGCGGTGGTGTTCATCGGCGTGACCATCATCGGTTTCGCCCGCCACGGCCTGCACTTCCTGCGCATGTTCTTCCCGCACGGTGCGCCCATCGCCACCGCGGTGATCCTGATCCCGATCGAGCTGATCTCGTACTTCTCCCGCCCGTTCAGCCTGGCCATTCGTCTGTTCGCGAACATGACGGTGGGTCACATCATCCTGTTCGTGATGGGCGGCTTCGTGGTCAGCCTGGGTTCGGTCTTCTTTGCCTTCGGCGCTCTGCCGCTTGCCTTCCTCGGCGCCATCTCGGTGCTCGAGATCGGTATCGCGCTGCTGCAGGCTTATGTGTTCACCATCCTGTCGTGCATTTACCTGCATGACGCGATCCACATGCACTAAGGCATGCGGACCGGATCGTTTTGTCTGTTTCGACTTTTTTCCTGAAGGAGCAAGAATATGGACGCGACTGCTGCTAAGTTCATCGGTGCTGGCCTGGCTGCCATCGGCATGATCGGTTCGGGTATCGGTGTGGGCAACATCTGGTCGAACCTGATCGCCGCCGTGGGTCGCAACCCGGCCGCCAAGGCGAACGTCGAGCTGTACGGCTGGATCGGCTTCGCCGTGACCGAGGCCATCGCGCTGTTCGCGCTGGTCGTCGCTCTGATGGTTCTTTTCGCCTAAGTTCGCGAAAATCTCCTTCGGATGGTTCGGGATCGCGCGGCCGGGTAAAACCTCGCGCGATCCTCTCCTCCGCTTGGAAGCCTGAATATCTGCCTTACCCACGCTTTGGAGCACCGGGATGCCCCAGTTCCAACAAACGGCGTTCTTCCTGCCCCAGATCGTCTGGCTGGCGATCACCTTCATCACGCTGTATTTCCTGATGGCGAAGGTGGCCCTGCCGAAGATCGGCGCCGTGCTCGACGAACGTCAGCGCAAGATCGATGACAATCTCGACAAGGCCGCGCAGTTGAAGGCCGAGGCCGAGGCCGCCGTCGCCGCCTACGAGAAGGCGCTGGCCGAGTCCCGTGCTCACGCCCACGCCGTCATCAAAGAGGCGAGTGAGCGTCTGGCCAAGCAGGCCGAGGATCGCACCCGCGACCTGAATGCCAAGCTGGCCGAGCAGATCAAGGCCGGTGAAACTCGCATCGCCGCCGCCAAGGACAAGGCCATGGCCTCTGTCCGTGACGTCGCCGTCGATATCGCCGGTGCCGCTGTCGCCCGTCTTGTCGGCACCAGTGCCGATCAGGGCCGGATCGAAGCCGCCGTCGCCACCGCTCTCAAGGAGCAGGGCCAATGATTTCGACCGCTTTCGCTGCCGAGCACGCCGCTGCCGGCCACGAGGCCGCGGCGTTCTACGCCGACCCGCACTTCTGGGTCTATCTCACCTTCGTGGTGGTGGTGGCTCTGGCGTTCAAGCCGGTGTTCGCGGCCATCGGTGCCGCCCTCGACGGCCGCGCCGCCAAGATCAAGGCTCGCCTTGACGAAGCGCACAAGCTGCGTGAGGACGCCCAGGAAATGCTGGCGACCTATCAGCGCAAGCAGCGCGACGCCATGAAGGAAGCCGAGGAAATCATCGCCCACGCCAAGTCCGAGGCCGAGCGTCTGTCCAAGCAGGCCGCCAAGGACCTGGAAGAGGCGCTGAAGCGTCGCGAGACGCAGGCCCTCGAACGTATCGCCCAGGCCGAGGCCCAGGCGCTCAAGGAAGTGCAGAACACCGCTGTCGACGTCGCCATGAGCGCCGCCCAGCAGGTTCTCGCCCAGTCCGTTACCGATGCGCAGAAGGCCGCCCTGGCCGACGCCGCCATCGCCGATCTGTCGCGCAAGTTCCACTAAGAACTTTCGCGTTCCAGTCGGACACGAAATTCGGCCCGCTGCTTCGTCGCAGCGGGCCGTTTTCGTTTAATCTTGGCGATGATTTCCGGAGTGCCCTGCATGCCCTATGTGATCCGCGACGAAGACGGCCAGGTGGTGGGGATGGCCGAAGTGCCGTTGGACGACGAGGCCGAGGAATTACCGCCCGACGATCCCCAGGTGTTGGCGTTGCTGGGCCGCGTCTGTGCCACCGATGCCGGCGGCGATGACGACGCCTTCGTCACTTCCGATTTGTCCTTCATCCGGGTGCTGGAGGATCTGGTCGAAGTGCTGATCCGCCGGGGCGTCATCGCCCTGTCCGACCTGCCGGCCCCGGCCCAGCACAAGCTGATGCAGCGCCGCGCCCTGCGGGGCTGGATTGCCGGGGTGGTGGGGGTGGTCGATGGCGATGACGGCGGCGTGCTTTAGAGTTTGTTCGATTCAGGTTGGAGCAAGCCTCCTTCTCGTCATGCGCGGGCTTGACCCACGGCTGTCCGGTTGACGCTTTCGTGGAACGTGCTGGCCCGTCGAGGCCGTGCCCAGGCAACACGGACGGCACGGATGCCCGCTGTCGCGGGCCACGGACGAACACGGTGAAACCCTAGGAAATCCGCGTCACCCCGGACGCGCCCCGCGCGAGCCGGGGTCCATGATCGGTGCACCACCATGGATGCCGGCTCGAAGGCCGGCATGACGAATGTTCTATTGTCCGTGCGATCCGTGGCCGCGAAGCGGCGTCCGTGCCGTCCGTGTTACCTGGGCACGGCGGCATCCGTCAAAGCCAAGCAGGCCGTGTCCCGCGCCACCCAGGTCCCTCGACTTGCTCTTGACAGAATAGCGAACTTATCCGACTGGTATACACCGCAGGTTTACTCAGGGGGGAGGGGCCGTCGTGTCCGTTAAGAACATCATCGTCTTGGCCGTGCTGGCCGTCGTCGCGCTGGGCGGGTTCTCGTCCTATAATGGGCTGATCGGTGCCGACGAAAAGGTCAAGGCCGCCTGGGGTCAGGTTCAAATCCAGACCCAGCGCCGGGCCGACCTGATTCCGCCGCTGGTCGAGACGGTGAAGGGCTATGCCGGCCACGAGCGTTCGACCTTGGAGGCCGTGCTGGCCGCGCGTGCCAAGGCCACCCAGGTCACCGTGTCGTTGTCCGACCCCAAGTCGCTCGAACAGTTCAAGGCCACTCAGGGCGAGCTGTCGGCGACCCTGGCCCGCCTGATGGCGGTCAGCGAGAGCTATCCCAACTTGAAGGCCGATGCCAATTTCCGCCATCTGCAGGACGAGATCGCCGGTACCGAGAACCGCATCGCCGTGGCCCGCCGCGATTTCAACGACACGGTGCGCGGGTTCAACGTCTCGGTGCGCAGCTTTCCGGGCGTGCTGATCGCCGGGTCGCTGGGCCTGCAGCCGCGCGAGTTCTTCGAGGCTGATACGGGCGCCGCCAAGCCTCCCGCCGTCAAGTTCTAGCCGGGGCGCCGTTCCGTGCGCCGCCTGTTCGCCGCACTGGCGCTGCTGGTGCTGACCGTCACCGCGGTGCGCGCCGAGATCGCCGTGCCGCCCCCCGGCCTGGTCGTCGACCAGGCCGGCGTCCTGACCCCCGAGGCCCGCACCGACCTTGAGGAGGCGCTGGTCGCCTTGCGTGGCGCGCCGCACCCGGCTTCTGTTGCCATTCTGGTGATCGACCACGTCCCGGACGGCGACATCGAGACTTATGCCCTGACCGTCGGCCGTGCCTGGAAGCTGGGCCGTGCCGGAATCGACGACGGCTTGCTGCTGGTCCATGCGGTCGGCGACCATCGCTATCGCTTCGAGGTCGGCCCCGGCCTGCAGGGCGTCCTGCCGGATGGCGCCATCGGCGACATCGGCCGCCAATTCTTCGTGCCGTGGATCAAGGCCGGCGATCCCCACCGCGCCTATCGCGAAAGCATCAGGGCCATCTCCGAACGCCTGGGTAATCCGGCTGGGACGCCGGTCAGTCCGCCGCCCGAGGCGGGGGCTGCGACGGACGCCCCCGCGTCGGCAGAGGAACAAGCCGCGCCGCCGCCGACCGACGACACCGGTTTCTATACCGGCCTGGCGGTGGTGGTGGCCATCGTCGTGCTGTCGATCCTGCTACGGCGCAGCTTCTTGCTGGTCACCAGCGGTTCGGCGGCGTTGACCGCCGGCAGTATGGCGCTGTTCGCCCAGCAGATGTCCGACATCGTCGTCTTCTCGCTGGCAGCCTCGGCATTCGGCGCCCTCATGGTGGTGATCGCGCGGCACCCGATTCAGGCGCTGAGCTTCTTTTTCGACATTCTATTCAGTGCCCTTAGCCGCTCGTCGTCCTCGTCGTCGTCCTCAAGCTCCGATTCGTCCGACAGCGGCAGTTTCGGTGGCGGCAGCTTCGATGGCGGCGGTGCCTCGGGCAGCACCGACTGACCGCCGCTGGAGGGATGTCCGGTTCCGTTGCGTGGCTTGGATGGCGCGGAGCACGGCCAGCTTGGCGTTGACGGATGCCGCCGTACCCAGGGTACACGGACGACACGGACGCCGCTTCGCGGCCACGGATCACACGGACAAAAGAAAGCTCGTCATGCCAGCCTTCAAGCCGGCATCCATGGTGGTGCACCCCCATGGCCCCCGGATCGCGCAGGGCGCGTCCGGGGTGACGCGGATTTCTTAGGGTTTTAGGACTTTGGACACGGCGACCGTCCGGGTTCGTCCGTGGCCCGCGACAGCGGGCGTCCGTGCCGTCCGTGTACCCTGGGCACGACCTCGACGGGTCTGCACGTTCCGCGAAAGCCTCAACCGGACAGCAGTGGATGAGGCCCGGCTATGTCGGCTTCTCGGGCCGGCTGAAAATGCTTTACCCCGCCCGCACCTGCTGCAGGAACTGGTTCACCTCGGCGCGCAGGGCGTCGGATTGTTGGGTGAGGGCTTCGGCCGATCCCAGCAGGTCGGCGGCGCTGCGTTCGGTCTGGCGTGCCGCGTCGGTGACGTCGGCGATGTTGCGCGACACCTCGGCGGTGCCGGCCGAGGCCTGTTGCACCGAGCGGGCGATTTCGCCGGTGGCGGCGCCCTGTTGGTTGACCGCCGACGCCACCGTGGTGGTGATGCCCGAAATGATGTCGATGGTCTGGGTGATGCCGCCGATGGCGGCGACCGCCTTGTCGGTGGCGGCTTGGATCGCCGCGACCTGGGACTGGATGTCCTCGGTCGCCTTGCTGGTCTGGGTCGCCAGGCTCTTGACCTCGTTGGCGACCACGGCAAAGCCCTTGCCGGCGTCGCCGGCGCGTGCCGCCTCGATGGTGGCGTTCAAGGCCAGCAGGTTGGTCTGGCTGGCGATGTCGTTGATCAGGCCGACGACCTCGCCGATATGGGTGGCGGCTTCGGCCAGGCCGCGCACCATGGCGTTGGTGTCCTGGGCCTCGCCCACCGCCTGGGCGGCGACCTGCGCGGCCTCGGCGACGCGGCGGCTGATCTCGCCGATGCTGGCGGTCAGTTCCTCGGTGGCGGAAGCTACGGCCTCGACGTTGCCGGTGGCCTGGCCCGAGGCGGCGGCGACCGACGACGCCTTGGTCAGGGTCAGGTCGGCGGTGGAGGACAGCCCCTGGGCGTTGCCGCGCAGGTTGCCGGCGGCGGCGGTGACCTGGCCGACGACGCCCTCGATGCTGGCGGCGAAGGCGCGGGTGGCGGTGTCCATGGCGGCGCGCTTGGCCGCCTGTTCCTGGTGGGTGGCTTCCTGCTGGCGCCGCATCTCTTCCGCTTCCGCCAGGGATTGCTTGAAGCCGGCCAACGCCTTGGACATGGCGCCGATCTCGTCACGGCGCTCGGTATCGGCGATCGCCACCGTATAGTCACGGGCGGTCAGTCGCTGCATCACCCCGACCAGACGGCCCAGCACGCTCATCTGGGCGCGGGTGACCAGGAACAGCACCAGGCACAGGCCGGCGCCGATGGCGGCGGCCACGCCGATCACCGGCAGGCGGATATCCTCCAGCATCTGGAAGAAGGTGGATTTGGGCATGCCGGCCACCATGGCGCCGATGATCTTGCCGCTGCCGTCGCGTAGCGGCTCGTAGCGCAGCAGATAGCGGGTGCCGATGACGTCGGCCTCGCCGTCATAGGGCTTGCCGTCGCGATAAACCTGATCCTTGACCGGGCCGTCCTTGAACTTGGTGCCGACGCCGCGCTTGCCTTCGTTGTCCACCACGTTGGTGGAGACGCGTACGTCGTCGCGGAAGATGGTGGCGCCGATGCCCATGACCGCGCGCAGCTTGTCGACCACTTCGTGGTTGTCGTCCACCACGTAATTGCCCCAGGCCAGCTTGCCGTCGACAAGATGGGCCTCGCCGCCGCCCTTGGCGCGCAGCAATTCCTGGAAGATGCCCATGTTGCTTTTCTGCTGGGCCACCGCCTGCTCGGCCAGGTTTTCCTGGACGATGCCAAGCAGCAGAGAGACGACGGCGACGGTGCTGCACACTGTCCCCAGGACACTGATCAGAACGATGCGATGGGTGATGGAAAGGCGGGCGAAAAGCGATTTCATGGCAATGGCCCTGCTGGCTGCAACCTGGACGAGGAATACCAGAATGGTAGCAGCGCCATGCGCGGCCTCCAACGCCCGCAATGGCTGTTCGAGGCAGGATTCTAAAAAACTATACGAGAGTTATATCTCTACCTGGCTGCCCAATTCGACGACCCGGTTCGAGGGCAGGTGGAAGAAGTCCATGGCGCTGGTAGCCGAGCGTGCCATCCAGGCGAACAGGTGTTCGCGCCATTCCGCCATGCCCGGCGCCGACGACGGGATGATGGTCTCGCGCGACAGGAAGTAGGAAATGCTCATGGGTTCGTAGAAGAAGCCCAACTGGTCGGTGCGGGCGTGCGCCAGCGTCTTGGGGATGTTGGTGTCTTCCATGAAGCCGAAGCGCAGGATCAGGCGCTGGAAGCCGGGGGCCATCTCCAGCGTCTCGATGCGGCGATGGGCCGCCACCACCGGAATTTCCTCCATGGACACGGTCAGGATGACCACGCGCTCGTGGATCACCTTGTTGTGCTTGAGGTTATGCAGTAGCGCCAGCGGGATGCCCTCGGTGGTGCCGGTCAGGAAGATGGCGGTGCCGGGCACCCGCGTGACGCGGTCGGACAGCGAGGCCAGGAACACGTCCTCGGGCATGTTCTCGGCGCTCAGGCGGTCCATCAGCAGGTTGCGGCCGCGCTTCCAGGTGGTGAGGAACAGGAAGATGGTCAGGCCGATGGCCAGCGGGAACCAGCCGCCATGGGGGATTTTGGTGGCGTTGGCCAGGAAGAAGGCCAGGTCCAGCGTCACGAACACGCCCAGCAGCATCAGCACGCGGCGGCGGTTCCAGCCCCACAACAGGATCATCACCATGCCGATCAGGCTGGCGTCGATCAGCATGGTGCCGGTCACCGCGACGCCATAGGCCGAGGCCAGGTTGGACGAGGTGCGGAAGCCGATCACCAGCGCCATGACGAAGAACATCAGCACCCAGTTGAGGATCGGGATATAAATCTGCCCAATTTCCTTTTCCGAGGTGTGGATGATGGTCATGCGCGGCAGATAGCCCAGTTGGATGGCCTGGCGCGTCACCGAGAAGGCGCCCGAGATCACCGCCTGCGACGCGATCACGGTGGCGCAGGTGGCCAGGACCAGCAGCGGGATGCCGGCCCAGGCCGGCGCCATCAGGAAGAACGGGTTCTCGATGGCTTCGGGCCGGCTCAGCAACAGGGCGCCCTGGCCGAAATAGTTCAGCACCAGCGCCGGCAGCACCAGCAGGTACCACGCCAAGCGGATGGGTAGGCGGCCGAAATGGCCCATGTCGGCGTACAGCGCTTCGGCGCCGGTCACCGCCAGCACCACCGAACCCAGCGCCAGGAAGCCCAGCTTGCCGTCGCTGACCAGGAACATCAGCGCGTAATGGGGCGACAGCGCCTTCAGCACCTCGGGGTGCAGGCCGATGTTGCGGATGCCCATGATGGCCAGGACGGTGAACCAGCCGACCATGATCGGGCCGAAGGCCATGCCCACCGCCGCGGTGCCGTGGCTCTGGATGGCGAACAGCACGACCAGGATAACGATGGTGGCGGGCACCACCCATTGTTCCAAATGCGGCGCCACCACCGCCAAGCCCTCGACCGCCGACAGGATCGACACCGCCGGGGTAATCATGGAATCGCCATAGAACAGTGCGGCGGCGAAGATGCCCAGCGCCGCCACCAGCGCGGTCAGCTTGGGCCGCCCTTGCGATGCCGTGCTGACCAGCGCCAGCAGGGCCAGGCTGCCGCCCTCGCCGCGATTGTCGGCGCGCATGATGAAGATGACGTACTTGATGGACACCACGATGGTGACCGACCAGAACACCAGCGACAGCACGCCCAGCACATGGGGCAGGTCCAGCGCCAGCGGATGGGGGCCGGCGAAGGTTTCCTTCATGGCGTAAAGCGGGCTGGTGCCGATATCGCCGAAGACGACGCCGACGGCGCCGAACATCAGGGCGAAGACGTTGCGCGAATGGGTGTGCTGGCCCTCTTCGTCGAGATTGGGGTTGCCGGCGGCGGTGGACATGGGCGCGCCTTCGCGACTAGAGCTGGACCTGGGTCCCCAGCTCGACCACGCGGCCGGCGGGGATGCGGAAAAAGTCGGTGGCGGAGACTGAATTGCGGCTCATCACCACGAACAGCTTTTCGCGCCATTCGGCCATTTCCGGATGGATCGACGGGATCAGCGTCTCGCGGCCGAGGAAGAACGAGGTCTGCATTACGTCGAACTCCAGCCCGAACGCCTTGCACAGGCGCAGCACCTTGGGCAGGTCCGGTTCCTGGAAGAAGCCGTAGCGCACCGTGATCGAATAGAAGCCGTCGGCGATGCCCTGGATCTCCAGGCGGTCCTTGGCCGAGACGCGCGGGATGTCCTCGAACAGCACGGTCATGAACACCACGCGCTCGTGCAGAACCTTGTTGTGCTTGAGGTTGTGCAGCAGCGCCACCGGCAGCGTCTCGGGATTGCCGGTCATGTAGATGGCGGTGCCGGCAACGCGCTGGGTTGGGTTGTCCTTTTGCCGGGCCAGGAACAGGTCGATGGGCATGGAATCCTCGGCCAGTCGCTTGGCCAGGATCTGGCGGCCGCGCTTCCACGTCGCCATCAGCAGGAACATGCCCAGCCCCAGCATCAGCGGGAACCAGCCGCCCTCGGGAATCTTCAGCAGGTTGGCGCCCATGAAGGTCAGGTCCAGCGCCAGGAAGCCGGCGCCCAGCGCCAGGCACAGCGCCAGCGACCAGTTCCACAGCTTGCGCGCCACCACCAGGGCCAGCACCGTGCTGCACACCATGGTGCCGGTGACGGCGATGCCGTAGGCGCCGGCCAGGTTGGACGACGACTTGAAGCCCAGTACCAGCACGACGATGCCGATGAACAGGCCCCAATTGGCGCGCGGGATGTAGATCTGGCCTTCTTCCTCGTCCGAGGTGTGGCGGATTTCCAGGCGCGGCGAGAAGCCAAGCTGCACCGCCTGGCGCGACAGCGAGAACGCGCCCGAGATCACCGCCTGGCTGGCGATGACGGCGGCGCAGGTCGCCAGCGCGATCATGGGATAGAGCAGCGGCTCGGGGACCAGCAGATAGAACGGGTTGCGCACCGCCTCGGGGTCGTTCAGCAGCAGCGCCGACTGGCCGAAATAGTTCAGCACCAGCGCCGGCAGCACCGCGCCGAACCAGGCGCACTGGATCGGGCGCTTGCCGAAATGGCCCATGTCGGCATACAGCGCCTCGGCGCCGGTGACGGCCAGCACCACCGATCCCAGCACCAGAAAGGCGTGCCAGCCGTGGGCGGCGATGAAGCGGGCGCCGTGCAGGGGGTTCAGTGCGGCCAGGATGGCGGGCTGGGTGACGATTTCCAGGATGCCGAAGCCGGCCAGGGCGGCGAACCACACCACCATGACCGGGCCGAACACCGCGCCGATCTTGGTGGTGCCGTGGCTTTGCACGAAGAACAGGACGCAGATCACCACCAGCGTCACCGGCTCGACGTAGCGGGCGAAGGCCGGCGAGGCGACCTCCAGGCCCTCGATGGCGGACAGCACGGAAATGGCCGGGGTGATGGTGCCGTCGCCGAAGAACAGGGCGCAGCCGAACAGGCCCAGCACCATGACCGGCCCCATGCGGCGCTTGTCGGTGTGGGCCGAGTGCATGGCCAGCGCCAACAGCGCCAGGATGCCGCCTTCACCGCGGTTGTCGGCGCGCATGACGAACAGCACGTATTTTAGGGTGACGACGATGATCAGCGCCCAGAACACCAGGGACGCGATGCCCAGGATATTGGCCGGCACCACCGGCAGGCCGTGTTCGCCGCCGAAGCATTCCTTGATGGTGTAAAGCGGAGACGTACCGATGTCGCCATAGACGACACCAATGGCCGCAAGCGACAACGCCGCCAGCCGGCGCGGGTCGAACTCTGATTGCTTGGCCGCGCCAATATCCATGCGTATATCCCCGTACAGACGGTGGCGATATAGGCGCGTGCGGCGCAAAAGAGTCAAGAGCCGGCGACCGCATGGCGGGCCGGCACCTTGGCGGCGGCGGGCTAAGTCATTCTTGTTGCGCCGCTTTTATCAAGCGTCAGGTCCCGTCTCCCAACAGCGCGGCCACGAAATCCGGCACCACTTCCGAGGCGGGGCCGTAGATCGTCTCGGCGAACATGCTGGCGCCCTCGCTGGGGTCCAGGTTCAGCTCGATGGTGTGGGCCAGGCCGCGCTGGCGGACGGCGTGGACGAAGCCGGCGGCGGGGTAGACGTGGCCCGAGGTGCCGATCGACAGGAACAGGCCGCAATGGTCCAGCGCGTCATAGATGCGCTCCATCTCCAGCGGCATCTCGCCGAACCACACGATGTGCGGGCGCAAGGACGGGTGGCGGCAGGTCGGGCACGGGGTGTCGACGGTCACGTCGTCGTGCCAAACCGCCACCGTGCCGCAATTGTCGCAGCGCACCTTGCGCAACTCGCCATGCATGTGGATCAGGTTGGTCGAGCCGGCACGCTCGTGCAGGTCGTCGATGTTCTGGGTCACCACCAGCACTTCGCCCGCCCATTCGCGCTCCAGCCGCGCCAGGGCGCGGTGGGCGGCGTTGGGCTGGATCTCCGGCTCGATCAACTGGCGGCGGCGGGCGTTATAGAAATCCTGCACCAGTTGGGGATTGCGGCCATAGCCTTCCGGCGTCGCCACGTCCTCCAGGCTGTATTGCGACCAGGTGCCGCCGACGCAGCGGAAGGTGTCCAGCCCCGATTCCTTGGAAATGCCGGCTCCGGTCAGAATGACGATGGGGGCCTGAAGCGAAAGGATGGGACGAGTCATGATCCGCCTGTGCCAGTGTGTGCAGGCGCAGCATAGGAAGGGGGCAGGGGTAGGATCAACCTACACCGACGCGCGCCTGCAATACGGTAATTACATTGCGCAAATTCCACTTCATCAGACATATTGTGCCAGATGGGCCGCCAAGCCTCTTGCGGCTACCCGGCGAAAGCAGGTATGCCGAGAGGATGATCAAGGTTCTGTTCGTCTGCACCGGTAACATCTGTCGCTCCCCCACCGCCGAGGGCGTTTTCCGCGCCCTGGTGGCGGCCGAGGGGCTGGACAACCGCATCGCCACCGACTCGGCCGGCACCCACGGCTATCACGCGGGCGAGCCGCCGGACGGCCGCTCGACCGCGGCTGCGCGGCTGCGTGGCATCGAGTTGTCCGATCTGCGCGCCCGCAAGCTGCGTCCCGCCGATTTCGACGATTTCGATCTGGTGCTGGCGATGGATCGCGGTCACGCCGACATCCTGCGCCGGCAATGCCCGCCCGCGCAGGCCGGGCGCGTGCACCTGTTCCTGGATTTCGCCCCAGACCTGGGCATCAAGGACGTCCCCGACCCCTATTATGGCGGCAGCGACGGTTTCGAACGGGTGCTGGACATGATCGAGGCCGGCTCACGCGGCGTGCTGGACCACATCCGCGCGACCATGCTGTAGGGCGGCGGCAACCGGTCAAACGGTTGCGTAATAACTCCCGTCATTCCCGCGAAAGCGGGAATCCGTGCATCCGCCACTCAGTAATTGATGGCAAATCTTCAATCTTGCCCCGACATGGACACCCGCTTTCGCGGGTGTGACGCAGAGAGGGAGGGCGAAACGCGTTTCGCCGCAGCCTGTGAGGATCGCTACTCGGTCACCTTCTTCTGCAGCACGGCGGCGAAGAAGCCGTCGGTGCCGTGCGACAGCGGCGACAGGCGCAGCCACGGGCCGGTGACGGGGCAGGGGGTGCCGGGGGCCACGTCGGCCCACAGTTCCGGGATCGGCTTGGCTTCGTAGTCGGGGTGGTCGGCCAGGAATGCCTCGACCCGCTGCTCGTTCTCTTCCGGCAGGATCGAACAGGTGGCGTAGATCAGCAGGCCGCCGGGCTTGGTCAGGCGCGCGGCGCTGTCCAGGATCGCTTTCTGCCGCTCGACCAGTTCCAACAGGTCGGTTTCGCTCAGTTGCCACTTGGCGTCGGGATTGCGGCGCCAGGTGCCGGTGCCGGTGCACGGCGCATCGACCAGCACGCGGTCGTAGCTGGCGGCGCTGCGCTTGATCCACTTGTCGGCCTCGCCCGAGATGACGCGGCGGGTGACGTTGTGGACGCCGTTGCGGCGCAGGCGCTCCTGCGCCTTGTCGACGCGCCATTCGGCGACGTCGCAGGCGACCAGGCGCCCCTTGTTCTGCATGGCGGCGGCCAAGGCCAGCGTCTTGCCGCCGGCGCCGGCGCAATAATCCACCACCGCCTGACCGGGGCGGGCATCGGCCACCAGGGCGACCAGTTGCGAGCCTTCGTCCTGCACCTCGATCAGGCCGTTGCGCCACGCCTGCACCTGTACCAGGGCGACACGGCTTTTCAGCCGCAGGCCGATGGGCGACAACGCGCATGGCTCGGCGGCGATGCCTTCCTTCTTCAGCGCGATCATCGCTTCCTCGCGCGTCGCCTTCAGCGTGTTGACGCGCAAATCCAGCGGCGCCTCGTCACGCATGGCGCCGACCTCGCGCAGCGCGCCGTCCGCGCCCCACAGCGCCTCCAGGCGCGGGGTCAGCCATTCGGGGAACTCGCCCTTGACCCAGGCCGGCATGTCGCGGTTGAAGATGTCCTTGCCCTTGAGCTGGTCGAACATCCGGCGCTCTTCCTTGCCCGGCTTGGGGGCGGAATGGGCGCCCTCGAACAGGTCCGGGGTCAGGCTGCCACCTTCGAAGGCCAGATCGGCGAAGGCCTGCGCCCGCGCATCCTTGGGATGGTCGACGAATTCCAGCCACCAGTTGATGCGGGCCTGACGCCGCAGCACCCGCCAGACGGTCTCGGCCACGGCGCGGCGGTCCTTGGAGCCGATATAGCGCCGGCTCTTGAAATAGAGCGACGCCACCTGATCGGCGGGACGGTGGGTGGCGGCGATCTCGTCCAACAACTCGATGGCGGCGGCAAGGCGGGCGGCGGGGGTCATGGCTATATCCAGAAAATGACTCGCCCCTCCCCGGCGGCCGGAGAGGGGCGGAGAGACGGAAACAATGCTTATATCAGGCCGTGCGGGCCGTGGTCATGCTGTTGTGTTCGCGCGCGATCAGCGATCCCAGACGGCGGATGCCCTCGCGAATCTTGTCCGGACAGGTGGCCGAGAACGACAGGCGCAACGTGTTGGCGGTGGGCTGCACCGCATAGAAGGCCGAACCGGGGACGAACGCCACCCGTTCCTCGGCGATGGCGCGGGCCAGCAGGGCGGCGCCGTCGAAGCCTTCCGGCAACTGCACCCAGATGAACATGCCGCCGCCGGGCCGGGTGAAGGTCACGCCCTCGGGCATGAATTCCTCCAGCGCCGCCACCATGGCGTCGCGGCGCGGGCGGTAGGTGGCGCACAGGAACTCGGCATGGTTGGCCGGCAGCCGTTCCATCACCTTGGCCAGGGCGACCTGGGCCAGGGTCGAGGTGTGCAGATCGGCGGCCTGCTTCATCAGCACCAGCTTCTGGACGATGGGCTGGGCGGCGACGATCCAGCCGACGCGCAGGCCGGGCACCACCGACTTCGAGAACGTGCCGCAATAGACGACGCGGCTGTTCTCGATGCTGCCCTCGCGGGCGATGTCCAACTCCATCAGCGACGGCAGCAGCGGGCCGTCGAAGCTGAGCTTGTTATAGGCGGTGTCTTCGATCACCACCACGTCCGACCGCCGCGCGCCGTCCAGCAGCGCCTCGCGCTCGGCCAGGGTCATGGTCTCGCCCGACGGGTTCTGGAAGTCGGGCATGGCATAGGCCATCTTGGCCTTGACCGGATGGGGGCCGGTCAGGGTGGCGATGTCGCCATAGGTCGGCGCGCTGGCGGTGAACGCCTGCAGCAGGCCCAGATAGGTCGGACGCGCCACCAACACCTTGTCGTCGGGGCCGATGAACAGCCGGCCCAGCAGGTCCAGACCCTGCTGCGAGCCGTTGGTGATGATGATGTTGTCCTTGGTGCAGGCGACGCCCAGGGACTTCATCTCGGCCACCAGCAGGTCGCGCAGCGGGCCATAGCCTTCGCTGACCGAATATTGCAGCGCCTGGTTCGACAACGCCTCGTCCGCGAAGATTTCCGCGTGCACGTCGGCCATCAACTGGCGCGGGAACAGCTTGGGGTCGGGAATGCCGCCGGCGAAGGAAATGATGTCCGGCTGGTCCAGCAGCTTCAGGAGTTCCCGAATCTCGGAAGCCTTGGCCCGCTTGCCAAAGGGAGAAAAGCGCTCAGCCCAATCGATCACCGCTGTCATCCTCGTCGAAGTCCCCGCCGGCAAAGGAAGGCGATTGTAATCGAGCCTGCCGCCAAGCGGGCGCCAAAAAACGCGTCCCAGGGGAAATTTTGATACCAAGGCATCGCCCGGTACGAAACGACCCTAAAACGGCGCCCGAAAAAAGGCAAGCGTTACTGACCTAAATTCGGTGTCTTCTCCATAGGAAAGGGCGCCCCGAACCGAAGCCCGGGGCGCCCCTGTCACATGGCCGGATTACTCGGACTTGTAGTTCGGCGCTTCCTTGGTGATGGCGATGTCGTGGACATGGCTCTCACGCAGGCCGGCGCTGGTGATGCGGCGGAAGGTGCAGCGGGTCTGCATGTCCTCGATCGTGCCGTTGCCGGTATAGCCCATGCCGGCGCGCAAGCCGCCCACCAACTGATGGATGACGTTGCCGGCCGGACCCTTATAGGGAACGCGGCCTTCGACGCCCTCGGGCACCAGCTTCAGGCTGTCGGCCACGTCGGCCTGGAAGTAACGGTCGGCCGAGCCGCGCGCCATGGCGCCGATCGACCCCATGCCGCGATACGACTTGTACGACCGGCCCTGATACAGGAACACCTCGCCGGGGCTTTCCTCGGTGCCGGCCAGCAGCGAGCCGACCATGACGCAATCGGCGCCGGCGGCAATCGCCTTGGCCAGATCGCCCGAGAACTTGATGCCGCCGTCGGCGATCAGGCAGATGCCGGCCTTGCGGGTGACTTCCGCCACTTCCATGATGGCGGACAACTGCGGCACGCCGACGCCGGCCACCATGCGGGTGGTGCAGATGGTGCCCGGGCCGATGCCCACCTTGACCGCGTCGGCGCCGGCATCGGCCAGCGCGCGGGCGGCGTCGGGGGTGGCGATGTTGCCGCCGACCACCTGGGCGCTGTCCGACAGGCGCTTGATGGTGCGCACCGCCTCGATGACGCCACGGGAATGGCCGTGGGCGGTGTCGACCACGATCAGGTCGACCTCGGCCTCCAGCAGCGCCTCGGCGCGCTTGATGCCGTCGGCACCGACGCCGGTGGCGGCGGCGACGCGCAGGCGGCCCTTGGCGTCCTTGCAGGCGTTGGGGTGGGCCTTGGCCTTCTCGATGTCCTTGACCGTGATCAGCCCGGTGCAGCGGTATTCGCCGTCGACCACCAGCAGCTTCTCGATGCGGTGCTGGTGCAGCAGGCGCTTGGCCTCTTCCTTCTCGACGCCTTCGCGCACGGTGACCAGGCGGTCCTTGGTCATCAGCTCGTGGACGGGCTGGTGGACGTCCGAGGCGAAGCGCACGTCGCGGTTGGTCAGGATGCCGACCAGCCGGCGCGTGCCGCGCTCGACCACCGGAATGCCCGAGATCTTGAAGTCGGCCATCAGCCGCAGCGCTTCCGCCAGCGGCTGGTCGGGGTGGATGGTCACCGGATTGACCACCATGCCGGATTCGAACTTCTTGACCGTGCGGACCTCGGCGGCCTGCTGGGCGATATCCAGATTCTTGTGGATGACGCCGATGCCGCCGGCCTGGGCCATGGCGATGGCCAGCCGCGCTTCGGTGACGGTATCCATGGCGGCGGACGCCAGCGGAATGCCAAGCTCGATCGAGCGGGTGATGCGGGTGCGGGTATTGACTTGCGTCGGCAACACGTCGGATTCCGCCGGGACCAGCAGAACGTCGTCGAACGTGAGGGCTTCCTTGATTTCCATGCCACCTCCGGGGAGTAGTGGCGCGCCATCATACACAATATGGCTCGCCTCTCAAGCATGCCATGGCAGCGTTATGAATTTGGATATGGTATGCTAGGCATGCTGGAGCGAGATACATCCCGGCGACGATCGTGAAATGCCCGGATTTGCTCGCCCCTCGGTGACCTTGGCTCACAGGAGGGTGGCATGCGAACGTCCGAGACATGGGTGTGTTTGGCCGATGGCGACCGCGCGCAATTCTATCATTGCGATGCGCCCGGCTATGCGCTTGAACCGGTGATGGGCTTCGGTCTGCCGCGCGGCGGTGCGACCTTCGCCGGGCGGCTGGCCAGTCAACTGGACCGCGCGGCGCGCGGCAGCATGTTCCTGTCCCTGGTCTTGGTGGGGCCGCATGCGGTGCTGGCCGAGGTCGAGGACCGGATGGCCCCCGATACCCGCGACCGCGTGGTGGGCGAGGTGGAGCGCAATCTGTGCGGCCGCAGTCCCCGCGAACTGGAAACCCATCTGGGCTGTCTGTTGCGGCACTGATCGGCCGGGGGGGGCTTATTCCCCCTCGGGTTCCTCGCGGTCGTCGCGCCAGTGGGCGTCGGGGCGTTCGCCCTTGAAGCCGGTGGCGACCACATAGGTCTCGGCCGATTCCTTGCGGCTGGCCGGCGGCTTGGCGTGACGTACGGTCTCGAAGTTCTTCTTCAGCAGGTCCAGCAGCGTCTTTTCCGTGCCGCCCTGGAACACTTTGGCGACGAACGCGCCGCCGGGTGCCAGCACCTCCATGGCGAAGTGCAGTGCCACCTCGACCAGGCCGATGATACGCAGATGATCGGTCGGCGGGTGGCCGGTGGTGGGGGCGGCCATGTCGGACACCACCACGTCGGCCAAGCCGTCCAGCGCCTGTTTCAGGCGGTCGGGCGAATCGTCGGCCAGGAAGTCGCCCTGCATGCAGATGGCGCCGGGCACCGGGTCGTATTCCAGGATGTCCATGCCGACCACCTTGCCCTTGGGGCCGACGCGGTCGACGGCGATCTGGGTCCAGCCGCCGGGGGCGGCGCCCAGATCGACCACGCGCAGGCCCTTCTTGAGCAGATGGAAGCGGTCGTCCAGCTCCAGCAGCTTGAAGGCGGCGCGCGAGCGGAAACCCATCTTGCGGGCTTCGTGCACATAGGGGTCGTTGAGCTGGCGTTGCAGCCAGCGGGTCGAGGACGGCTTGCGCTTCTTGGCGGTCTTGACCGCCTCGAACATCATGCGACTTCCGGAGCCTCGTCCGCTGCTCGACTTGGACGGGGGCTTGCTCATCTTCACACTTCTCCCAGGGCCGGGCGGCGGGATTCCGCGGCCATCATGGCCAATAACAGGCCCTCGCGCACGCCGCGATCGGCGACGCGCAACGAGGTCAGCGGCCACAGCCGGCACATGGCTTCCAGAATGGCGCAGCCGGCCAGCACCAGATCGGCGCGCTCGGGGCCGATGCAGGGGTGACGGGCGCGTTCGCCGGCGCTCATGGCGGCCAGGCGGGCGGTGACGGCGGCGATGTGGCGGAAGTCCAGGTCGACGCCGTCCACGGCGCTGCGCTCATAACGCTCCAGGTCCAGGTGCAGGGCGGCCAGGGTGGTGACGGTGCCGGAGGTTCCCAGCATCTGCACGCTGCCATCGCCCAACCGGGCGCCGATGCCGTGGCGCGCCTCGAACGACGACAGCCGCAGACCGATATCCGCGACCGCCTGGGCATAACCCGCCGCCGTGTTCAGGCGTTCGCCCATTTCCTCGGCCAGGGTGACCACGCCCACCGGCAGGGATTGCACCCCCTGGACCTCGCGGCGGCCGCCGTCATTGCGCACCCAGATCAGCTCGGTCGAGCCGCCGCCGATGTCGAACACCAGCGCCCACGGCACATCCGGCTCCATCAACGACGCGCAGCCGGCCAGGGCCAGGCCGGCTTCCTCGTCGGCGGAAATGATGTTCAGCTCCAACCCGGTCTCGCCGGCGACCCGGGCGGAAAATTCCGCATGGTTGGCGGCGCGGCGGCAGGCCTCGGTGGCGACCAGGCGGGCGTGGGTGACACGGTTGCGCGCCATCTTGTCGGCGCAGGCCTTCAGCGCCGCCACCGTGCGGGCCATGGCGTCCTCGGACAGCCGGCCGGTGGTGGCCACGCCTTCGCCCAGGCGGGTGATGCGCGAAAAGGCGTCGATCACCCGGAACGCCCGGGCCTGCGGCCGGGCCACCAGCATGCGGCAATTGTTGGTGCCGAGGTCCAGGGCGGCGTAGACGGACTCGGTGGATGAAGACGGATATGAAAAACTCAAAGCCTGCTCACTCGCGGGAGGTCGCCGGGGGCGCAAAACGCCGGGGCGGCAAGCGGAATGTACCGCGCCGCCGCCTTCGCTCCCAAGAAAAAAGTCGTTCCGTCAAAGGGGTTTACCGTTACCGCATCGCTAACGCAATTTTTCCCTTTCCAATCGCGAAATTCTTGTGTTAGAAGGTGCGCCTCTCGCGACGGACCGGTCTTCAAAACGAAAACCACTCCGTCGCCCGGCCGGCCCAAGCCGCCTGCTGGGGGATCGTCTAACGGTAGGACAGCGGACTCTGACTCCGCCAGTCTAGGTTCGAATCCTAGTCCCCCAGCCACTCTCTAATTTTACAATGAAATCAATCACCTGGTGGCCTCGCTGAGGGCAATCGCGTCCTCGCGTGTATGAGAGTTTGCGAGGTGGTTTGTGGGGAATTACGGCTCCAGAATATAGTCCTATATTCCGTGTTGGTTAACCGCTAGGGGGGAGTAATGGGGGCAGTGAGAACGCGCACCGTGGTGGCCGTCAGTTTGTCGCTGATCGTGCTTGGTTTGGGTGCGGCCAAGAGCTGGGAAGTGTTTGAGCGTTGCGGCTCTCTTGTCACCGTGATCGGCATCCTATCGTTTGCGATTGGCGGTAAGAAACTGTTTGACGCAGAGATGGAAGCTGCTTGGAGGAAGAGCTTCAAGGCCGTTTCTCAGCGTGCTGTCACTCCCGGCTCGAATGACGAGCTAGAGAAGTGGAGCGATTTAGTCTCTCTTGAGGCTGATCAAAGCATCGCTGTCGAGGCCGAAAAAAGAGCAAAATGGTGTGAACTTGGGTTGATTGTCGTTGGAACTCTTGTGTGGGGATGGGGAAGCCTCATTGGTCGCATTTAGCGACAAGGATCGGCGCCACTCTACCGTCCCTACGCGCCTGCCGGCGCTCCACACTGCCCGCTGGTGTCCTGTTCCACGGCACCAGCGCCGGCTTGGCGATGCGTGGGGCACATAACGCTGTTAATCCGTCATGTGTGGTGGTAGGTGCTTTTCATTGGTTGTGGCGGCAAGGCTCCCTTTCAGTGGGGACGTCGATCGCGATCACTGGGGAGGTTTACGGGACATGGCGCCGGACGATGGCACGGATAGCGCTTCCACCCGGGCTGACAGCACGACAGCCCCGTCGACGGGCGGTGCGGCCAGCGCCGCCGCCACGCCCGCGGTTGCCATTCGTCATTGCCGGCATGGGTATTTCATGTACTTGCGGGGTGACCGCTACGTTGGCCGGTGTCTGGAACTCTACGGAGAGTATTCGGAAGGCGAGGTCGCCCTGTTCCGCCAGATCGTCCCGTCCGGCGGCACGGTCGTGGAAGTCGGCGCCAACATCGGTTCCCTGACGGTGCCGTTGGCGCGGCTGGTCGGTCCCGCTGGTCGGGTGGTGGCGTTCGAGCCTCAGCGTTCCGTGTTCAACGTCTTGTGTGGAAACCTGGCGCTGAACGGCCTGTCCAACGTCACGCCGCTTCGTGCCGCCGCCGGATGTTCTCCGGGGAGCATTGCGGTGCCGGTTCTGGGATATGACGAACGCGAGAACTATGGCGGTGTTTCGGTCGGCGGCCCGTCACGCCGCCCCACCGAAGCGGTGGCGGTGGAGCGGGTGGACGACCTGGAGTTGTCTCGCCTGGACTTGCTTAAAGTGGATGTGGAAGGGGCGGAGGCCGACGTCATCGCCGGTGCGGCTGCGGCAATTGCGCGCTTTCGGCCGGCGATCTTCGTGGAAAATGACCGCAAAGAGCATTCCCATGCTCTCATCTCGGCCATCGAACAGCATGACTATCGCCTGTGGTGGCATTTCGCGCCGTTGTTCAGTCCCGACAACTTCCACGGCAATCCCGAGAATGTCATGGGCCGGGTGATGTCCATCAACATGCTGGCCTTGCCGCGCGAGGATAAGCGCGAGGTGCGCGGCCTGCGTCCCGTTTCGGGGGGCGACGACTGGTGGAACCCGTCCTGACGGGGCGGCGGTCGCGCTTCTATTGCAGCGGATAGACCGCCTGGATCACGGTGACGTAGATGGCGGCCAGGATGGCGGTGGTGATGACGCCGCTGATGTTGGCGCCCAGTGCGTGCGGCATGACGATGACGCCGGGATTGGCCTTGGTCACTTCCTTCTGCGCCACCTTGGCGGTGGTGGGAACGCACGATACCGCGGCGATGCCGATCACCGGGTTGTACTTGCGCCCCGACAGGAAATACAGCGCATAGCCGCCCAGGATGCCGCCGATGCCCGACAGCAGCAGCGCCAGCATGCCCAGCAGCAGCAGGATCAGCACCTGCGGGTCAAGGATCAGCCGCGCCTCGCACAGCACGCCCAGCAGCAGGCCGAGGAAGAAGGTGCCGCCGTACAGGAACACGCCCGACAACAGGTCGATGAAGGGCAGCAGGCCGCTTTCGCGGATCACCACGCCCAGGAACAGGCAGAGGATCAGCGGCGCCGCCACCGGGAACAGCAGCGACAGCAGGATGCACAGCAGCACGGCGAAGGCCATCTTCTGTGCCGACGAGATCGGCTTGGCGGCCTTGGTCGGCGGCATGGGCAGGGCGCGCAGCCGCGCCGGGATCAGCATGCGGATCAGGTAGGGATAGCCGCCATAGGTCAGGCCGAGATAGAGATAGGCCACCACGGTGATGGGCACGAACAGCTCGCGCGCCAGCGACAGCGAGGTGAACAGCACCATGGGACCGTCGGCGCCGCCGATGATGGCGACCGAGGCGGCCTGGCCGGGCGTCAGGCCCAGGGCGATGGCGATGGGATAGGTCGCCACCGTGCCCAATTCGCCGAACAGCGCCAGCGCCATGCTCTGGAACGGCCGCGCCATGACATAGCCCACATCCAGCAACACGCCGATGCCCAGGAACACCATGCAGGCGATCAGGCCGTTGCTGAAGGTGAAGGTGTAGATCGGCTGCAGCCAGTTGATCTGCAGGATGTTCATCAACGCCGTGGTCTGCACCGCGTCGTTGGCGTTGGCCAGGGCGTCGACGAAGATCTGGTTGGGGCCGGCGCGCAGCCAACTGCCCTGGGGAACGAACATGACGGCGGCGTTGATGGTCGCCATGCCCAGGCCCATGGGGATCATCAGCAGCGCTTCCAACACGCCCTTCTTGCCCAGGTAGATGAGCAGAACCCCCAGCCCGATCAGCGCCAGGCGCATGATCAGGATGGACGGCTCGGCCGCCACCAGCGTGGCGATGCCCTGGAACAGGTCAAGGACGTGCAGGCGCTCCATAACCGCTCTCCGCTGCTCAGGCGATGGTCATCAGCACGACCCCGGCCTCGACCGGATCGCCGGCCTTGATGCTCAGGCTGGCGACGGTGCCGCCATGGGGGGCGTGGATGGGGGTCTTCATCTTCATGGCCTCGACCACGGCGACGCGGTCGCCCTCGGCGACCGTCTGGCCGACGGCCACGTCCACCGTGTCGACGACGCCGCCCAGCGGGCAGACCACGGCGCCGGCGGAGGCGTCGCCGCTCGGGGCGGCCGGGGCCGGGGCTGGGGTTGGGGCGCTCGGCGGGGCAACGGGCGTCGGCATGGGGGCCGCCAGCGGCCCCGAGGTGGCGACGCTGGTCGAGGCGCCGGTGCCGGCGATCGACGGATAGGCGGGCATGGCGTGGCCGGTCTCGGTCAGTTCCTCGACCGTCACGTCGTAGACTTTGCCCTCGACGGTGATGCGGAGCTTCTTATACATGGCGCGGTCCTTGGCGGCTGGGCCTTCAGTGATGGGACGGTTGGTGCGAGGTGTGTTGGGCCATCCGGCCCTCGGTCGACCAGATGCGACCCGAGGCGGCGGCGCCGATATGCAGGATACGGTGGGCACCCAGGGCGGCATGGGCGGCGGCGGCGATGACGACCAGATGATGGGGTGGGATGCCGTCGGCGCCCGCTGGCAGCGGCACGGCCTTGGGCGCGGCCGCCGGGGCCTCGGCACGGCGTTCGCTCAGCGCCAGGGCGCCGACGATCAGCTTGATCAGCAGCGCAGCGCCCATGGCGATGGCGATGGCCAAGCCATAGACGAACAGAACCAGGGAAACCGCTTCGTTCACGTCCACCCCCTAACGTCCCGCCGGTAACGGCAGGCCGTTGATGTCATTTTCCCCCCGGCCCCGCCTTACAGCGGGATGTTGCCGTGCTTCTTGGCCGGGCGCATTTCGCGCTTGGCCAGCGACTTGCGCAACGCCAGCGCCACCGTGCCACGGGTTTCCGACGGCATGATGACGTCGGTGACGTAGCCGCGCGCCGCCGACAGATACGGCGAGGCGAATTCGTCGCGGTATTCGGCGGCCAATTCCTTGGCCTTGGCGCGGCGATCCTCGGCCTCGGCCAGTTCCTTGCGGTACAGGATGTTGATGGCGCCTTCGGCACCCATCACCGCGATCTCGGCGGTCGGCCAGGCATAGATCCAGTCGGCGCCCATTTCCTGGCTGCACATGGCCAGGTACGAGCCGCCATAGGCCTTGCGCAGGATCACGGTGATCTTCGGCACCGTGGCCGAGCCATAGGCGAACAGCAGCTTGGCGCCGTGGCGGATGATGCCGCCGCGCTCCTGCTCGATGCCGGGCAGGAAGCCGGGCACGTCCACCAGGGTCACCAGCGGGATGTTGAACACGTTGCAGAAGCGGATGAAGCGGGCGCCCTTGTCGGAAGCGTTGATGTCCAGCGCGCCGGCCATCTCCATCGGCTGGTTGGCGATGATGCCGGTGACGATGCCGCCAATGCGCGAGAAGCCGACGATCAGGTTGCGCGCCCAGCCGGCATGCACTTCCAGGAAGCTGCCGGGATCGACCAGACGGTCGATCACCGTGCGCACGTCCATGGGTTCGCTGGCGTCCTCGGGCACCAGTTGGTTCAGGACCTCGTCCTCTTCCAGCGGGATGTCGTCCCACGGCCGGTGCGGCGGGTCCTCGGAATTGTTGGCCGGCATATAGCTCAGCAGCGCCTTGGCGATCTCAGCGGCGTGGACGTCGTCCTCGGCGACGAAGTGCGCGTTGCCGCTGACGGTGGCGTGCATGTCGGCGCTGCCGACCTCGTCCATGGTATAGCTGTGGCCGGTGACCGCCTTGATGACTTCCGGGCCGGTGATGAACATGTGCGCGTTCTTGCGCGTCATGATGACGAAGTCCATCAGCGCCGGCGAATAGGCGGCGCCACCGGCGCACGGCCCCAGGATCAGCGCGATTTGCGGCACCACGCCGGACAGCAGGACGTTCATGTAGAACACCTTGCCGTAGCCGCTTTGCGCGTCGACGCCTTCCTGGATGCGGGCGCCGCCCGAATCCTTACACGCTACCAGCGGCACGCCCATCTTGAGGGCGTATTTCATGGCGCTGACCAGCTTCTTCGCGTGCATGCGGCCCAAGGTGCCGGCGGCGACGGTGAAGTCCTGGCTGAAGGCGGAAACCTGACGGCCGTTGACCAGGCCGTTGCCGGCGATGGCGCCGTCGGCGGGCAGGTCCTTGTCGGCCATGCCGAAGGCGGTGCCGCTGTGGCGGATGTGCTGGCCCGATTCCTGGAAGGTGCCGGGATCGAACAGGACGTCAAGGCGCTCGCGGGCGCTCAACAGGCCCTTATCGTGGCGTTCCTGCTGCTTGGCGGCACCGCCGCCTTCCTGCAGCTTGGCACGGCGTTGCTGCAATTTGTCCATGAGCCGCTGGGAAATGGGCATGCACAAAGCCTCTGCTGTCCGCGGTGAAGGGGCGCCGAAGAACTCGACCTTTGGGATGGTAGTAGCTCCGCCGGGATTGGACAAGGCGCCATCTCCCCGCCGATGCGGTTGTAACCGTGCTGTCAGGACATAGTAGCCATTCAGCCGAGGCGTTGGCGGACGGCGTTGCGCAGGCGCTGGGCGCGCCCCATGACGCCATGCCACATCACCCAGGCGACGCTGGGCAGGATCAGGGTGACGCCCAGCCGCGCCAGCAACTGGGTCGCGCCGTGCTGGCCGCCGTCGATCAGGATGGTGTCGGCGCAGGCATAGCGGCGGGCGAAGTCGCCCTCGCACTGGTTGACCCGATCTTGGATCAGCGGCGCGCGGTGGTGTTCAAGGTCGTTGGGGGTCAAATCCCGCACCAGCACGGTTCCCACCACGGCGATCCACAGACAGCACAGCGCGCTCAGCAGCTTGCCGAGAACGATAAGGCGGTCGTACATCACATCGAGTGGGGTAAGAACCCTCTGGTACATGATCCACTGCCCTGGCTTCTGCCGACCGGTGGAGCGGTCCTTGCTTCTACGCCACAGGGTGCCATCAACGGGCTGTGCGTTTCAACAAAATCAGTGATTTCAGGGCGCTGGCAACCGATTGGTTCAGTTCGGCGGCAACGCCGATTGGTTCAGTTTGCCGGCAACGCCGGTAGGCGCAGGACGAACACGCTGCCGGGCTGGCCGTCCTCGCGGTCTTCGATGGTGATGGTGCCGCGATGGCGCTCGGCGATGCGGCGGCACAACGCCAGGCCGACGCCGCTGCCGCTGATGCCGCGCCGGTGCAGGCGCTGGAACACCTGGAACACGCGGTCGCGGTCGTTGACGGCGATGCCGATGCCGTTGTCGGCGATGCGCACGACCCAGTTGCCGCCCTCGCGCCGGGTGGTGATGGCGACGTGGGGGGCGCGGCCCTCGGCGGCGTATTTGATGGCGTTGCCCAGCAGGTTCTGGAACAGGCCGACCATCTGGCTTTCGATGGCGGTGACCACCGGTAGTGCCGCGATTTCGACGGTGGTGCCGGTCTCGTCGATGGCGGCCATCAGGCTGTCGCGCGCCCGCGTTGCGCAACTGGTCAAATCGACGGGCGCGGCCGAGATGTCGGTGCGGCCGATGCGGGAATAGGCCAGCAGGTCGTCGATCATGCCGGTCATGCGCTTGACGCCGTCCACCGCCATGTCGATGAATTCGATGCCCTCGGCCGGCAGGGAGTCGCTGTAGCAGCGCTTGAGCAGGCCGACGAAGCCCGAAATGGTGCGCAGCGGCTCTTGCAGGTCGTGCGACACCGCATAGGCGAACTGCTCCAGATCGGCGTTGGAGCGCTTGAGTTCCTCTTCCATGCGGCGCCGCGCGCTGATGTCGTGGAACACCACCACGCAGCCATGGGTGCCGTCGGCCATTTCCAGCCGCCCGGCGGTGTATTCCACCGGGAAGCTGGTGCCGTCCTTACGCCAGAACACCTCGTCCGCCACCGTGCACAGCGGTTCGGCCTCGAGGCCCCGCCGCATGGCGCAGTCGTCCTCGGGATACTCGCTGCCGTCGGCGCGATGGTGGTGGGCCAGTTCGTGCAGGCCGGCGCCGATGGCTTCGGCACGGTCGTGGCCCAAGAGATGCAGGGCGGCATCGTTGGCGAAGATGATGCGGTGGCCGGAATCCATGCCGATGATGCCCTCGGGCGCCGCCGCCAGCACCGATGCCAGGCTTTGGTTGGCCCGGCTGAGTTCGCGGGCGATGCTCTCGGCACGGGTGCGGGCTTCCTCGACGGTGGCGAGGCTGGTTTCCTCGCGGCGGATGGCAGTCAGGACGTAACGACACGCCACCGCCAGCGCGCCGACCATCACCACCAGCATGCCGATCACCTGAAGGGCGAAGGTGCGCCAGGGCGCCAGCAGTGTTTCCAGGCTCTGGCCGACCACCACCACCATGGGATAGTCGCGAATTCGATCCCAGGCGTTCAGGCGGTCAAGCCCATCCACCGCGCTGTTGCGCGCGATGATGCTGCCGGTGGCCTCGGTCTGCGACCGCTGCACGGCCTCGGCGGCGGGAAAGCGCTTGCCGGTCGGGCCGGGCGGATTGCGGGCGATCAGGATGCTGTCGGAACGGAACAAGGTGACGGCCCGGCCGTCCTCGGTGTGCACTTCGCTGAACAACTTCTCGAGATATTCCAGCTCGATGCCCACCAGCGCCACCGCCTCCAATTTGCCCGAGGGGCCGCGCATCGCGCGCGAGATCGGCAGCATGGCCTTGCCGGTGACCCGGCTGACCACCGGCTCGCCGATGACGAAATCCTGGCCCCATTGATGGGCCTGGAACCAGGCGCGGTCGGTATAGAGGGTCGGGATCGGCGGGTGGACCTGGTTGGACGCGACCAGATTGCCGCCGCCGTCGATGATCGCCGCCACGACGACTTCGTTCAGCGGCAGCATCAGTTGCTGCAGGCTGTCGTGCAGGGCGGCGCCGTCGCCGCGTACCGCCTTGATGCCCCCCTGCCGGCGCAGTTCCTCCAGCATCTGCGCCAACAGCACCTCGCTGGAGCGCACCACGTGGAAGACATGGCGCGACAGCACGCGCGCCGTGCCGCGATACGCGGCATGGGCTTCGGCCAGCGTTGACTGACGCGCCTGCCAGATCATGAATGCGGCACCAGAGGCCATGATCCCCGCGATCACAACCGCCAGCAGCACCACGGGCAGGCGCAGACGATGAAGGCGATAGCCTTTCCCTGCGAACATGTCCGAACGGTGTCGGGTTTTGCCCATCCGGTCAAATGTAAAAATCGAAAACGCAAATGAATTGTTGGCGTTTTCAACTTTACCTTTCATAGGACCGTGGCCGATACGAATGGGTGGGGCGCGGCTTTGGCGCGGCTCCGGGCTTCCCTTCGTCGCCGGGATCGCTACATTGGGGGGCAAGCGTTTCCCCCAAGAGGACTTTCCGACCATGAAGATCGCCTTCGCCAAGCCCCAGCTTCCCACCGAGGGCGCCGTCGTCGTCGGCGTGCTTGAGGGCAAGGTGCTGACCGCCACCGCCGCCCAGTTGGACGAGACCAGCGGCGGCGCCCTGTCACGCGCCATCGCCGCCAGCCGGTTCGAGGGCAAGGCCGGCCAGTCCCTGACCGTGCTCGCCCCCGCCGGGCTGGAGCTGAACCGGGTGGTGCTGCTGGGCCTGGGCAAGGCCGAGGCCCTTGACGCCCTGGCGGCACAGGCCTTCGGCGGCAGCGCGTTGGTCCAGGTCGCCCTGTCGGGCGACGCCGCGGCGGCCATCGCCGCCGACGCCGTCGACGGCGCCAAGGTCGGCCCCGCCGAGTTCGCCGCCAATATCGCCTTCGGCGCCCGCCTGCGCGGCTATCGCTTCGACAAGTACCGCACCAAGGAGAAGAAGGAGGACAAGCCGTCGGTCAAGAAGCTGACCGTGCTGTCCGCCGACCATGGCGCCGCCAAGGCCGCCTTCGCGCCGCTGGACAAGATCGCCGACGGCATCTTCCTGACCCGCAACGTAGTCAGCGAGCCGGCCAACATCATCCACCCGGAAAGCCTGGCCGACGAGTGCCGCAAGCTGGCCGAGTTGGGCATCGAGGTCGAGGTGCTGGGCGAAAAGCAGATGAAGAAGCTGGGCATGGGCGCGCTGCTGGGCGTCGGCCAAGGCTCCGAGCGCGAAAGCCAACTGGTGGTCATGCGCTGGATGGGCGCCCACAAGCACGACACGGCGCCGCTGGCGCTGATCGGCAAGGGCGTGTGCTTCGACACCGGCGGCATCTCCATCAAGCCGGCCGCCGGCATGGAGGATATGAAGTTCGACATGGCCGGCGCCGGCGCGGTGATCGGTGCCATGAAGGCGCTGGCCGGCCGTCAGGCCAAGGCCAACGTGGTCGGCATCGTCGGCCTGGTCGAGAACATGCCCTCGGGCAATGCGCAGCGGCCGGGCGACGTGGTCATCTCGGCCTCGGGCCAGACCATCGAGGTCATCAACACCGACGCCGAGGGCCGTCTGGTGCTGGCCGATGCGATCTGGTACGCCCGCGAATTCGTCAAGCCGTCGGCCATGATCGACCTCGCCACCCTGACCGGTGCCATCATCATCTCGCTGGGCAGCGACTATGCCGGCCTGTTCAGCAACGACGACACCCTGGCCGACGGCATCGCCGCCGCCGGCAAGGCGGTGGGCGAGAAGGTGTGGCGCATGCCCATGGGCGAGTCGTACGACAAGGCGCTGAAGTCCGACATCGCCGACATGAAGAACGTCGGTGGCCGCGAGGGCGGTTCCATCACCGCCGCCCAGTTCATCAAGCGCTTCGCCGGCGACACCCCGTGGGCGCATATCGACATCGCCGGCACCGCCTGGTCCAAGACCGACACCGCCACCTGCCCCAAGGGCGCCACCGCCTTCGGCGTGCGCCTGCTGGACACCCTGGTGGCCGAACGCTACGAGGACAAGTGACGCCCCGCCAAGGGCGTCATGGCCGGGCTTGACCCGGCCATCCACGTGGATCCCCGGGTCAAGCCCGGGGATGACGGCAAAGGACAATGCAGATCACATGACCCAGATCGGCTTTTACCACCTGACCCGCCTGCCGCTGGACCAGGCCCTGCCGCGGCTGCTGGAAAAGGCTGCCGCCGCCGGGCTGAAGGTGGTGGTGATGGCCGGCAGCGACGAGCGTGTCGAGCATCTCAACGGTCTGCTGTGGACCTATAACGAGGAAAGCTGGCTACCTCACGGCACCCGTGCCGACGGCGAGGCGGCGTTGCAGCCGATCTGGCTGACCGCCAGCGACGAAAACCCCAACGGTGCCACCGTGCTGGTGCTGTGCGACGGCGTCATGCCGGCCGATGTGGCTCCCTATGCCCGCTGCCTCGACCTGTTCGACGGCCGCGACGACCAGGCGGTCCAGGCGGCACGCGAACGCTGGAAAACCTGGAAGGCCGCCGGCCACGACCTGGTCTATTATCAACAGACCGAGCGCGGCGGCTGGGAAGAAAAGGCGCGGGCCTGAGACCCCGAAACGAACAAGGCGCGGAACCGAGGTTCCGCGCCTTGTCGTTTGAGCGAAGCACTCCGCCGGATCAGTCCTTGCGGAAGTCCTCGTGGCAGGCCTTGCAGGCGCCACCCAGGGCCTTGAAGGCTTCGGCCGACTTGGCCTGGTCGCCGGTCTTGGTGGCCTCGGCCAGGGCGACGGCGGCGCCGAACGCCTTCTTGCCGGCTTCCTGGAACTTGGCCTGCTCGGTCCAGATGTTGGCCTTGGCCTTGGTCTCGCCCTTGTCCGAGCCTTCCGGATAGGCGGCGCCCATGTGCTGGAAGGCGGCGACGATGCTGTCGGCGTCCCAGGCCAGGTTCTCGGTGCCGCCCTTGAGGAACAGCCCGGCCTTGATGTCCTGCATGTGGCCGGAAACGATCTTGTAGATCGCCTGGCGGTGGACGATGGCCGGGTTGGTTTCCTCGGCCTGGGCGGTAACGGCGGCGGCCGACAGCGACACGGCGGCGACGGCCAGCAGAACCAGCTTCTTCATCGGTAATATCTCCCCTCGGGAACGATCGAACTGGACGGAACCGTGGCACGGTTCCGACACGCGCAAAAGGCGGTAGCCATGAAATCAGTGTTTCCTAATGGAAACAACCGTCATTCGGTCTTGGCCAGCACGGCGAAGCACGAGCCTTTGCCCGGCTGCGACCGCAACCGGATGTCGTGGCCGAGCAATTGCGCCGTTCGGCGCACCACGCTGAGGCCAAGGCCAAGGCCGCGCTGGGCGCCCGATCCCTTGTCGCCCAGGCGGACGAAATCCTCGAATACGCTTTCGTGCTGGTCGGCGGGGATGCCGATGCCGCTGTCGACCACGCAAATGGCGATGCGGTCGTCCTGGCGGCGGCAGCCCAGCAGGATGCGGCCGCGTTCGGTATAGCGCACGGCGTTGACCACCAGATTGCGCAACAGCCGTTCCAGCAGCACCGGATCGCTGACCACCCATGCCCCGGTGGGGACGACACGGATTTCCAGCCCCTTGGCGGTGGCGGATGGCTCGATCTGGTCGTACAGGTTGGCCAGCAGCGGCATGATCGGGAAACGGGTGATCTGCGGCGTGATTTTGCCGGCTTCCAGGGTCGAGACGTCCAGCAGGGTGGTGAGCAGCGACTGGGTCGCCTCGAGGCTTTGGCGCAGTTTGTCCACCACCGGCATCTGCGGTGTGCCGTCCAGCCGGGCCGCCAGCACCTCGACGAACATGCCGGCGGCTTGCAGCGGCTGGCGCAAGTCGTGGCTGGCGGTGGCCAGGAAGCGGGTCTTGCTGTCGTTGGCGCGGCGTGCCTCTTCGGCCTGGGCGTTCGCTTCCTCGGTGCGCTCGTGCACCTTGCGCTCCAGCCCGTGAACCAAAGCCTCTTCGCGGTCTAGGCTGGCGAAGGTGAAGCTCACCAACGACCAAGTCAGTCCCAACAGCAGCGCGGCCACGCCGGCGACCATCCACACCGTCTTGTGCCAGTCGGCCAAGGCGTCCTCGGTGGCGATGCCGGCGGCGACCAGCACGCCGTATTCGGGCAGCACGCGAAAGGCGACCAAGCGCTCGATCCCGTCCAGCGGCGAGGCCGCCACCACCATGCCGTTGGTTTCGCCCCGCTGCAGCGCCGCCATCAGCGCGCCGCCATGAACCGTGGAGCCGACCCAACGGCCCGGTTCCGGCTGGCGCAGGATGACGCGCCCGTCGATGCCGATGACGCTGATGCTGGCCTGGGGACCCAGCGGCAGGGTGCGGTAGAAATCGGTGAAGGTATCGGCATCGAAGCCGGCCACGGCCACGCCCAGGAAATCGCCCTCGGCGTTCTCGATGCGGCGGCTCAGGTGGAACGCCTGCTTGTCGCGCATCTTGGTCCGCACCAGCGGGCCGATCACCAGGTCGCGGCGTGCCGTCTTGTGGGGGCTGAAGTAATAGCGGTCGGCAACGTTGCTGGCCGAGGCGGGGAACTGCACGGTGCCCAGGCGGATCGTGCCGTCGGCATCGGCGATCCACAAGGTGCCGGGTTCGGGCAGGCCCTGGTCCAGCGACAGCAATTCGCGCCATGCCCACTCGTCGGTGGCCAATTGCGCCATCGGGCGCGAACGGCCCAGTTGGACGACCCGGCTGACGATGAAGTCCGAGGCACGCAGGGTGCGGACGATGTGTTCCTCGAGCAGCCGCGCGGCGTCGGCGGTGCGCAGGCGGGCGTCGTCCATCTGGGAATGACGGGTCTGCGCCAGCAGCAGCGCGGTCAGCGCGATGGTGAGGACGGCACCGAACCCCACCAGCAATCGCAACATCTGCCGCAACCTGAGGGGAGGACGCGCAGCCGGGGTCGAACGTGAGGGCACGGAACGCTCTATGGTTGCCAGTGACCTTACGACCCTAGCGGGTCGAGCGGATTTGGCAAGACCCATTGCTGGTGGCGTCAGCCTTGCGCCGCTTCCAATTCCTCGTGCGCGGCCAGCCAGGCCGCCTCGGCGTCGGCGATGGTCTTTTCCACCTCGCCGCGTTCGCGCTGCAACTGGGTCACCTTGTCGGCCGGACCTTGGTAAAGCTTGGGATCGGCCAGTTTTTCCTCGATGGCGGCCTTGCGCGCCATCAGCTTCTCCAGCGCCTTTTCCGCCTCGAACGCCTTTTTGCGCAGCGGCGCCAACTGGGCGCGGTTCTCGGCGGCGGCGCGGCGCTCGTCCTTGCGCGACGGACCGTCGGCCTTGGCCTCGCCGCTGCCGCCACGACGCGCCTCGCGGGCGCGGTCCAGCAGCAGCTTGCGGTAATCCGCCAGGTCGCCGTCGAAGGCGGTGACCCTGCCATCGGCCACCAGCAACAGCCGGTCGGCCACCAGTTCGATCAGGTGGGGATCGTGGCTGACCAGCACCACGGCGCCTTCATAGGCGTTCAGGGCCGCCACCAGCGCCTCGCGCGAGTCGATGTCCAGGTGGTTGGTGGGTTCGTCCAGGATCATCAGATGGGGCGCTTCGCGGCTCATCAGCGCGAACAGCAGGCGGGCCTTCTCGCCGCCCGACAGGTTGGCGACCTTGACGTCGGCGCGGTCCTGCTCGAAACCGAAGCGGCCCAACTGGGCGCGCACCTTGGCCTCGGGGGCGTCCTTCATCAGCTCGGCCATGTGGTCGAAGGCGGTGCGGTCCAGCCGCAATTCCTCGGTCTGATGCTGGGCGAAATAGCCGACCTTCAGCTTGCCCGAACGCCGCATTTCGCCGCCCAGCAGATCCAGGCGGCCCGACAGCACCTTGGACAGGGTCGACTTGCCGTTGCCGTTGGCACCCAGCAGGGCGACGCGGTCGTCCATGTCGATGCGCATGTTGATGCCGCGCAGCACCACGGTGTCGCCATAGCCGGCGATGCCGCCTTCCACCGCGACGATGGGCGGGCTAAGCGGCTCGGGGTCGGGGAAGTCGAAGGTATAGCTGCGTTCCTCGACCACCGAGACCAGCGGTTCCATGCGCTCCAGCATCTTGATGCGGCTTTGCGCCTGGGCGGCCTTGGTGGCCTTGGCGCGGAAGCGGTCGATGAAGGACTGGATCTTCTTGCGCTGCTCGATTTGCTTGGCCTGGGCCTTGGCCGCCAGGTCCATCTTTTCGCGCCGCACGCGGACGAAGTCGTCGTAATTGCCGCCGTACTGGACCAGCTTGCAGCCTTCCAGATGGATGATGCGCGAACACACCTCGTTCAGCAATTCACGGTCATGGCTGATGACCACCAGGGTGCCGGGATAGCTGGCCAAGAACGATTGCAGCCACAAAGTGGCTTCCAGGTCCAGGTGGTTGGTCGGCTCGTCCAGCAGCAGCAGATCGGGGCGGGCGAACAGGGCCGCCGCCAGCGCCACGCGCATGCGCCAGCCGCCCGAGAAGCCGGCGACCGGGCGGGCCTGCGCCTCGGCGTCGAAGCCCAGGCCGGCCAGGATGGCGGCGGCGCGGGCCGGCGCTGAATGGGCGTCGATGGCGTTCAGGCGCTCGTGCACCTCGGCGATGCGGTGGGCATCGTGGCAGGTCTCGGCCTCGGCCAGCAGGGCGGTGCGCTCGCCGTCTGCGGCCAGCACGCAATCCAGCAGGCAGGTTTCGCCCTCGGGCGCTTCCTGCGCCACGCGGCCGACGCGGGCGCGCGGACGGATGACGATGTCGCCGGCATCGGCGTGGGCCTCGTCCAGGATCAGCTTGAACAGCGTGGACTTGCCGGCGCCGTTGCGCCCGACCAGGCCGACGCGGGCGCCGGCCGGCACATGGACGGTGGCGTCGTCGAACAGGACGCGGCCACCGATGCGGAAGACGAGATTGTTGATATGAAGCATGGCGGGGTCCGAATAACACGCTCGGCGCGCTTATGCCATAGCCGGCATGGCAGAGAGGTTCAGGTGTGCGCTATGGCTGTTGCCCTTGTCGGGCGAAGGCTGTATAACCCGCCAACCCCTGGACCGCCGGCCGGACCGGGGCTTTTTATGCGCGCCCGTCTTCGGGAACCGATGGGAAGGAAGGCGGAGGGCGCGCTAACCGCCGAAAAGGAATTCGACCAACATGGCTACCGAACGCACCCTGTCGATCATTAAGCCGGACGCCACCCGCCGCAGCCTTACCGGCAAGATCAATGCCCGCTTCGAAGAAGCCGGTCTGCGCATCGTCGGCCAGAAGCGTGTCCGCCTGACCAAGGAACAGGCCGAGGGCTTCTACGCCGTCCACCGCGAGCGCTCGTTCTTCCCGGAACTGGTTGCCTTCATGACCTCCGGCCCGGTCGTGGTCCAGGTCCTCGAGGGTGAAGGCGCCGTCGCCAAGAACCGCGAGATCATGGGCGCCACCAACCCGGCCAACGCCGCCGCCGGCACCATCCGCGCCGACTTCGCCGAGTCGATCGAAGCCAATTCGGTGCACGGTTCGGATTCGCTGGAAAACGCGAACATCGAAATCGCCTACTTCTTCTCGCAGTGCGAGATCGTCGGCTAATCCTCTGGAGCTGGGCGCCTTTTAAGGCGCGCAGCTCCAGCGCCCATTGAGGGCGCGGCCAAGGGCGCGGATGCGCCCGCCCGGCGAGGGAAAGTGCTGAAGGTTAGACCATGATGCACATTAGGGCATCATGGTCTGACTGCCGAAAAAGACGACGCCCCCGGAGAGGCTGCTCTCCGGGGGCGTTTCTGTTTGCGGTCTTCAAAGCCCCTAGAGACTGATGCCCTAAATATGCATCAGTCTCTAGGCTTGTTGATTTTGCCCTCGCCGGGCGCGGCCCTCCGGCCGCTTGGCCGCTCGCTCAATGCTCGCAGGAGCGGCGCGCCTCAGATTAAAGGCACGCCGCTCTAGCGGGAGCGTTCTTCGTCCAGCGCTTCGCAGGCGGCTTCGCGGGCGACCGCGATCATGTGGGCCAGCATCTCCAGCCCCAGATCATCCGCTTCGGCGCACAGCGCATCCAGGCACTGCTCGATGGCGCGCAACTGGTGTTCGCGTCGCTCGACGCGCGGAAAAGCAATGACGTTCATGGTGCTCGACACTCCCCCTCTGGATGAACGAGGCTGTGCCATTGTTGCGCCGGCGGGTAGGCTTTTCACCCTGCCTGTTTTTACAGGGTCAGGGATCGATCAGCCCTAATCCGAGCGCGACCACCACGGCGTGGCTGCGGCTCGAGGCGTTCAGTTTGGCCTTGGCGTTTTCCACGTGATAGACCACCGTCCGCTCGGTCAGGCGCAGGATCTGGGCGATTTCCCAGCCGGTCTTGCCCTTGGCCGTCCACAGCAGAACCTCGCGCTCGCGCGGGGTCAGGCGGGGCAGCGGCGTCGACGGTGCGGCCGGCTCGGCCAGGGCGCGCTCGCAGGCCAGATGGTAATGCATGGCCATCAGGTGCAGTGCCTGGCGCTGGCGTTGCGCCGGCGGTTTGAACAAGGCCGGGTCGTCGGCCGCCATGCTCAGAAGCGATACGCCGCCGGCCGTATGGATGGGCACCGCCAGGCCGTCGATCAGGTTGAACTCCGCCGCCTCGTCGAAGATCAGGCGCGCCAGCGGGCGGTCGTGCACCGGCAGGGCCAAAGCCGCCCGCCATTGAAAGGGTAGGCGGGTGCGCAGCGCCTCCAGCGACACCGGGTCCAGGGTCATGTAGTTCTGGCCGAGGTAGCGCCCCACCCACTCCGACGGGTAATTGGTTTCCACATGCAGCGGGTTGGCCGCCTGCGCGGTGTTCACATAGGCGAAACGGGTCACGCCGAATTGTTCGACCTGTCGCAGGAAGACCTGTTCCCGGTAGGCGCGGTCGTGAATGCCGGACAGCGCCTCGGCCAGAATCTCCACCGGGTCCTGTATGGCTCCCATGCGGGACTCCACTTCGCTCTACACATGCCTGCAAGATGCAGCTATTGTGCGAGATGCCCCCCTCTCTCCAAATCAACCCACTGTGATGCGCGGTTGCCGAACGGAGGAGGTGATTCCAAACCGTGATCTTGGCGCGTTTTTATGCGCCGCAATACAGAGGTGATAACTGATGTCCCAGGCCATCCGCAAGAGCACCGCCGGTGTCTCGCGCCGAGCCAGCCGGGGCCGCACGCCTTCCGGGCGGCCCAATCCCATTGACGTTCATGTGGGCGGACGGGTCCGCCTGCGCCGCACCCTGCTTGGCATGAGCCAGGAAAAGCTGGGTGAAGCGCTGGGTCTGACCTTCCAGCAGGTGCAGAAGTACGAACGCGGCGCCAACCGCATCGGTGCCTCGCGCCTGTACGACCTGTCGCGCGTGCTTGACGTTCCGGTGAGCTATTTCTTCGAGGACATGGGCGACGAGACCATGGCGGCCAGTCCCCGCTACATGGTGCGCGCCACCGAGGACCCGCCGCAGGTCGATGACGGCCGCATGGTCCAGCGCGAAACCCTGGAACTGGTGCGGGCCTATTACCGCATCCGTGATCCCGAGGTGCGCAAGCAGGTTCAGGAACTGGCGTCGGTGCTGGGCGCGTCTTTGACGAAAGACTGACGCTCCGCGTCGGGACCAAAGACTGACGCCCGAGCGTGTCGATGAATCGAAAAGCCTTCCGCTACCCGGCGGAAGGCTTTTTCTTATCACGGCACCGGCTGATCGAAGGCCGGCACCTCTTCGTGCAGGCTGACCGGGTCCTGGTGGATCAGCACGTCGCAATAGGGATAGGCGGCCAGGATCGCCGCTTCGACCCGGTCGGCGATGTCGTGCGCCCGCACCAGCGGCAGGTCGTCGTCCATGGCCAGATGCAGTTGGATGAAACCCTGCTGGCCGGACAGGCGGGTGCGCAGGTCGTGCATGCCGCGCACGTCGGGGATCGACAGGGTGATGTCGCGGATGCGGATGCGGTCTTCCTCGGGCAGCTCGCGGTCCATCAGCATGTCCATGGAATTGCGGGCGATGCTCCAGGCGTTCCACAGCAGATAGCCGCCGATGCCGATGGCGAACAGCGGGTCGATGAAGGTCCAACCCAGGAACTGGCCGGCCAGCAGGGACACGATGACGGCGCCGTTCATCATGACGTCGCCGGTGTAGTGCAGCGAATCGGCCGAGATGGCGACCGAGCGCGCCCGCGACAGCACGTATTTCTGGAAGCGCACCAGGGCGATGGTCATTAGGATGGACACCACCATGACGGCGGTGCCGATGTCGGCGTTCGAGACTTCCACCGGGTGCTGCAGGCGGTTGACCGCCTGGGCCAGCAGCACGCCGCCGGACCCCAGGATGAACGCGGCCTGGCCCAGCCCGGCCAGCGGTTCCGCCTTGCCGTGGCCGAAGCGGTGATCGTGGTCGGCCGGGGTCAAGGCATGGCGCACGGCCCACAGATTGACCGCCGAAGCGGCGGCGTCCAGGGTGGAATCGATCAGCGTCGACAGCAGCGCCACCGACCCGGTCATGCCCCAGGCGGCCAGCTTGATGACAATCAGCGTGCCGGCGGTAGCCACCGAGGCATAGGTGGCCAGGCGCATCAGGCGACCGGGATCATCGGTTGTGGTGGTGGTGCTCATCCGAAGGCTCCGGGATTACGGAAACAAGTGGGTGACGGCCCAGCCGTCGCCGTCGCGGGTATAGACGGTGCGGTCATGCAGGCGGAACGGCCGGTCCTGCCAGAATTCCAGGCGCTCGGCCGCGACGCGGAAGCCCGACCAGTGGGGCGGCCGCGGCACCGTGCCAAAACCGAATTTGGTGGTGTATTCCGCCACCCGCTTCTCCAGTTCGAAGCGGCCCTGCAGCGGCCGCGACTGGCTCGACGCCCAGGCGCCGATCTGGCTGGCGCGGGCGCGGCTGGCGAAATAGGCGTCGGCCTCTTCGTCCGTCACCAGGCTGACATGGCCCTCGATGCGCACCTGGCGCTTCAGGCTTTTCCAGTGGAACAGCAGCGCCGCCTGCGGATTGGCCAGCAGGCTTTGGCCCTTGCGGCTTTCCAGGTTGGTGTAGAAGACGAAGCCGGCGGGGTCGAAATCCTTCAGCAGCACCATGCGCAGGCTGGGTCGTCCCTCGGCATCGACGGTGGCGACCGCCATGGCGTTGGGATCGTTGGGTTCCGACGCTTCCGCTTCGCCCATCCATTTGGCGAACAGCGTGAAAGGCTCGGCGAGGGGAATCGGCATGGCTTTGGACCGGTGGCGGTTTCAGGGCAGTTGGGCTAATCTAGGCGCGAGGGCCATTGTGTTTCTAGCCCGGCGGGCGAGGCATAAAAAGCCCCAAATCGATGACAGTCTTGCACATGTGCCCCGTATAAGCAGGGACATCGCGGGAACAAGAGACCATGACGACGATTCTTCAACGCAGCATCCCCCTCATCGTCGCCGCCGGATTGCTGGCGGCGTGTTCCAACGATACCGGTCCCAAGCAGACCGGCGGCGCCATCCTGGGCGGCATCGGCGGTGCCGTCGCCGGCGCCCAGTTCGGCAAGGGGACCGGCAATCTGGCGATGACCGCAGTGGGCACCCTGCTGGGAGCCTATGTCGGGTCCGAGGTGGGCAAGTCGCTCGACAAGGCCGACCAGCAATACGCCCATCAGGCCGGCCAGCGCGCCTTCGAGACCACCCCGAGCGGCCAGGCCGTCGCCTGGAACAACCCCGATAGCGGTCATTCCGGCACGGTGACGCCGACCCGCACCTACGAAACCAATTCGGGCCAGCCCTGCCGCGAATACCAGACCACGGTGACCATCGACGGCCGTAGCGAACAGGCCTATGGCACCGCCTGCCGTCAGGCCGATGGCAGTTGGAAGGTGGTGAAGTAGCGTCGGGGCCGGAAATCTGGCACAAGGAAAGGGCGGCGCCGTCATCGGCGGCCGCCCTTTTTTCTGTTCGGGTTATCGAGGCGCGCGGTGAAGGATCCTTATGAGGTGCTGGGAGTGGCCAAGTCCGCTTCCGACGACGAGATCAAGAAGGCATATCGCCAACTGGCGCGCAAGCTTCACCCCGACCTTCACCCCGGCGACAAGCGGGCCGAGGATCGCTTCAAGGACGTCAGCGCCGCCTACGACTTCCTGTCCGACGCCACCCGCCGCCGCCAGTACGACGACGGCGAGATCGACGCTACCGGCGCCCAGCGCCGCCGGGCCTGGCGCGGCCATGGCGGTGGCGCTGGACGGTCGTCCCGCTCGGGCTTCGACTTCGGCACCTCGGCCGATGATATCCTGGCCGAGATGTTGCGGCGCAAGGCTCGGGGCCGCCAGGGGGCGGCCGACGGCAATCGCGGCGCCGACGTGCGCCACACCCTGGTCATCAGCCAGGCCGAAGCCGCCGCCGGCACCACCAAGCGCGTCACACTGCTGTCGGGCAAGTCGCTGGACGTGCGCATTCCGCCCGGCACCAGCGACGGCCAGACCCTGCGCCTCAAAGGCCAGGGCCATGCCGGCATCGGCGGCGACGGTGACGCCTTCATCGACATCAAGGTCGACCTGCCGGCCGGCTTCACCAAGCGCGACCTGGACGTGCTGCTGGACCTGCCCGTCAGCGTGCAGGAGGCGGTGCTGGGCGCCAAGGTCACCGTGCCCACCACCGACGGCAAGGTGGTCATCACCATTCCGCCCGGCAGCAATACCGGCAGCGTGCTGCGCCTCAAGGGCAAGGGCCTGGCCGGCGCCGCCGGCGCACGCGGCGACCAGTTGGTGACGCTTAAGGTCGTGCTGCCCGAGAACGACGCAGAATTCCGCAAGCTGGTGGAAAAGTGGGGTCCGCGCAACGGCTACGACCCGCGCGCCAAGATGGGCTGAGGCCTCTCTGTCTTTGTGCTGAAAAATCCCCTTGGCTGAACCGGATTCGCCGGTGTGGCAGGTGCCGCACTGGCGGCGTTCGCGCGCCTGGACTCGACCAATAGGGGCTGTTGATAGAATCCACCCGCGCGGCGGCGGGAATTCGTACCTGTAGTGGCTCTAGTACGTGCAAAAATACCATGCAAAACGCAGGCGACCGTTGGCGAAGCGGCCCGCGGTGGTGGGTTTGCCGGGGGCTGCCACAGCAACGGCCGTGCAAAACATCCATGCGAAAAATGTGGACAGGCTGTGGAAAATGGTGAAGCCTCGCCGCCTTCATCGAAGATGAGCAAGGCTGAGTATGATTGTCGGGTATTTCCGCCGCATCGACGGGGACGAAAGCACCGCGCCGTCCGCTCTGCTGCGGGCGGAACGCTGCATGCGGGTGGAATCCGACGACATCGGTGCCAGCCACCAGCGGGGCCGATTGCTGGCCGATCTGTCCAAGGGCGATATACTGGTGTCGCCGTCCATTCCCCATCTGGCGGCCTCGGCCACCGATTTGCTGGCGGTGGTGCATCGCGTCCATCGGGTGGGGGCGACCCTGCGGCTGGTGGCCGAGCAGATCACCACCACCATTCCCGCCGCCCGCAACGCCCTGGTGGCCCTGGCCGAATACGACCGCCACCAATTGGCCGCCCGCCAAGCGACGGGGCGCTACGAGGCGCAGTTGTTGGGCGTGCCGGTCGGCCGCCCGCGCAAGCTGGACGACGCCATGGTCCGCACCATCCGTCTGGAGGTGGCCGAAGGCCGCACCTACGCCGCCATCGCCCGGACCTTGGGTGTTCACCCCACCACCATCATGCGCATGCTGCGCCGGGATAGCGGAGTGCATGAAAACTAGCTCTCTGCGGAGGTTGAGGCGTCCTGCATTTCTATTATTTCAGGTTGAATATTGATTTTCTTCTATTTCTTATCTCTGTATTTCTTAATGCTCTGCCGTTGACATCTCTGGTTTCCCCGGCCAAAAATCCGATCGGGATTTCGGGGATATTGGACTGGGCTAATGCCTTCTTCTGAACAATTGATGGGCGTTATCGCCATACAAACAGAGATTGCCAAGCTGGGTATGGATCTGGGCGCGGTGATGTCGCTGGTGACGGAACAAACCTTGTCGTTGGTAGGGGGCGACGGTTCCGCCATCGAATTGGCCGAGGGCGAGGACATGGTCTATCGCGCGGCTTCGGGGAATGCGGCGGCCCAGATCGGTCTGCGCCTGAAGGTGAACGACAGCCTGTCCGGCCTGTGCGTGCGCACCGGCGAGACGCTGCGCTGCGACGATTCGGAAGTCGATCCCCGCGTCGACCGCGACGCCTGCCGGAAAGTGGGCCTGCGCTCGATGATCGTCATGCCGCTCAGGCACAATGATGCCACCGTGGGGGCGCTCAAGGCCATGTCTGCGGTGCCGGCCAAGTTCACCGACGGCGACATGCATCTGCTGGGGCTACTGTCGGAAATGGTGGGGGCCGCCATGTTCCACGCCGCCAAATACGATACCGACGAGCTGTTCCGCCGGGCCACCCATGACGGACTGACCGGTCTGGCGAACCGTTCGCTGTTCATGGACCGCTTGCGCACCATCGTCACCCAGGGCCAGCGCGAGCAGCGTCCGGCGGCGGTGCTGATGATCGACATGGACGGACTGAAGCAGGTCAACGACGAGCACGGCCACCGCGCCGGCGATGCGCTGATCGCCGAATTCGCCAGCCGCATCAAGAACGTCGCCCGTATGTCCGACACTGTCGCCCGCCTGGGTGGAGACGAATTCGGCATCCTCCTGGTGCCGGTGGACCTGCCCGAGGGTGCGTCGAAGGCGATTCGGCGTCTGACCCGCGAGATAGAACCTGCCTTCGAATTCGAAGGCCGCATGTTCCAACTGCGCGCCAGTGTCGGTGCCGCCCATTACCCCGAGGACGGCGGCGGCATCGACGAACTGATCGAGCTGGCCGACAGCCGCATGTACGTGGAAAAGAAGGAACGCAAGGCGGCCGGAAAAGCGCCCAAGCGGTGATGCCCGCACTCATGCGAAGCATCCAGCCGGGCCGCTTCAGTTGCCCCGGATGCAGGTCTCGATAGCCTTGACCAGGTGCCGCAACTCGCCAGGGGTATAGTCGTGGGGCAAAGCCGGCGTGCTGGCGCGGACCGCCTTGGCAACACAACGGTCCGGTGGGGGGCGTCTTTCATCTTCAAGGGATGACAGTTCGTCACCCCCGTCGATCCGGACGGACAGGAGAGTCTCTTGCTGTCCGTACGGGTGGACATAGGTCGCCGTGCCGATGCAGCAGATCGCACAACCTGACAAGCCTTCGCTTATCGGGTTGTAGGGCCGCGCCCTGTCCGCGTTCATTAGGTCGGCCGGAGTGATGGCCTTCGTCACCCACAATGCGTCGTTGCGCAGTCCGGCATCGTCGATGCCGAACATGCAGCGGTCGCCGCCCGCGTGAATGACTTCTGCAGACAGCGCCACTTCGCCATCGGCGAGTGGTTTGAGGGTGACGGCGGCAATATTGGCGAACTGCCCGGTGCCGCCGTACCCGAATACGGTCAGAAAAACGTTCCGACCGTCCCGCAGCTTTCCCAGGGGCTTGTATCCGCCGCTGACGGTGTCCGTGTCGCCCCAACTGCTCCCTTCGGCTTTCAGGAAGCCACCGCCCTCTTCCAGCGGGGTATGGGCATTGCCTTTGTTGCAGGCATTCAGCGGGATAGGTGACAGTGGCGGGTCGTCCATCACCGCCAGGCCCAGGCAGAAGGGATGGATGAAGTCCGTACGCTGGGCCACGGGCGGAACGGGCGGCGCGACCACGCCCAGCGCAGCCAGTCGCTGGCGGTACTGGGTCGCGACGCAGGGGGCCAACTGCCATCTCTGCGGCAAGGTAAAGTCTTGGTCGGCGGTCAGCGGCGGCATGGGACAGGCGGCATTCCGCCGTTTGATCCAATCGCGTTGTTGCTGTAACAGGGCCTTAGCCTCGGTCGGAGGCAGTACCGATCGTTTTTCATTGAAGGCGTTCGTCATGGACTGATCCATGGCCGCCAATCCGCTATCCGCGCAGATCAGTCGGTCCATGACCGTAACCGCCTTACTACAATCGAAGCCGGGCGAGGCGGCCTGCGCACTGGCGGTGTAGAACAGCAAAATCAGCGCGGAGGCGGCGAGGCGAAGCATGGGGACGGGGCATCCAGCAACAATGACCCGCGAAGTATGCGCCGCCTGGCGTCGCTTGTAATTTGAAAATCAACCAATACGCGTGCCTGGCCAAGCGGTGATGCCCGCACTCACCTATCGCCGCATGATCTCGCCGAAGCGGCGCAGGGTCTCGTCCTTGTCGGCGATCATTTGGCGATAGTCGATCTTCATCGCCCGCCGGAGGGCCTCGGCCACCGGGGGCAGGTTGTAGCGGGCGGGAACCGTGACGTCGGGGCGCACCGGCAAGGTGCCTTCGTTGGCGATGATGGTCTGGCCTTCGCGCGACAGCACGAAATCGACGAAGGCTTTGGCGGCCTTCAGGTTGGGACTGCCCTTGAAGATGGCGATCGGGCTGGGGATCAGGATCAGTTCGGGCGGATAGGCCAGGGCGATGGGGGCGCCGTTGTCGATCTTGTCCAGGGCGACGTAATCCGCCGTCAGGCTGGCGGCCAGATTGCCGGCGGCGGTGTCGTCGATCACCTGGCTCGACCCCTGGCCCATCTTGGTGCCGTTGGCGCGCAAGTCCTCGAAGAACGTCCAGCCGAAATGGGTGCTCAGCACCGCCACGCTCATGAAGCTGGTTCCCGACAGCGTCGGGTCGGCGATGGCAAGTGCGCCGGCAAAGGCCGGCTTTTTCAAATCGCTCCACGCCGTGGGGGCGTCCTTGACCGAACGGGTGTTGTAGGCGATGCCCACCGTGGCCAAGCGTGCCGCGGTAAAGCTGCCGTCGTAATCGGGCAGCGGCTGCAGCACCGCGCGGATTTCGGCCGGCACATAGGGCTGCAACAGGCCCTGGGCCTTCAGGCGGTAGAAGTCGGGAATGTCGGCGGTCCACAGAATGTCGGCCTGAACCCCGCCGGCGGCCCGTTCGGCGGCGATGCGGGCCATCAGGCTACCGGCGCCGGCCGAGCGGTATTGCATGCGGATTTCAGGGTATTTGTCGATGAACGCCCGGTGCAGTTGGCCGATCATCGACTCCTTCAGCGAGGTGTAGACCACCAGGGTTTGCTCGGCGCATGCCGTGTTCCACCACAGACAGACCAGTGCGGTGCAAGCGCAACGCGACAGGACGCTCGTGATGGACATGACCCAAAGCCTTCGCGGAAGGATGCCGCCGTCGCGGACCATAATTGACAAATCAAATGATAAGTTACGCCCCCGTCCCGCAGGGTGTCAATCGACGCCAACCAGTTGTTTTTGTTGTCTAAAAGCAACCTCAAAGAGAGGTCTGTCTAGGCGACGATGACGCCGTCCACCAGGTGAATCCGGCGGTCGGCCAGGGCGGCCAACTGGACGTCGTGGGTTACCACCACCACGCTGCGGCCCTGGTTGTGGGCCAGGTCGCGGAACAGCTCGAACACGATCTGGGCGGTGTGGGTGTCCAGGTTGCCGGTGGGTTCGTCCGCCAGCAGGATGGGCGGATCGTTGGCCAGGGCGCGGGCGATGGCGACGCGTTGGCGCTGGCCGCCCGACAACTGGTCGGGGCGTTTGTGGCGGTGCTCGCCCAGTTCCAGCGTCTCCAGCAACTGGCTGGCGCGGTCGCGCACGGCGCGGTCGTCCAGCCGGCGCAGACGGCGCATGGGGATTTCCACGTTGGTCTGGGCGGTGAATTCCGGCAGCAGGAAATGGAACTGGAAGACGAAGCCCAGCCGGGCCAGCCGCAGCGCCGCCGCCTGGTCGGCGTCCAGAACAGCGGTGTCGATGCCGTCCAGCCACAGCGACCCGGCGGTGGGACGGTCGAGCAGCCCCAGCAGATACAGCAGCGACGACTTGCCCGATCCCGACGGCCCGGTGACGGCGACGAACTCGCCGGGCCGGATTTCCAGATCGACGTCGCGCACCAGCGTCACCGGAACCGGGCCAGGCAACTCGCGCGAGATGGCGTTGGCAACGATGGCGGCGGTCATCCCGCCCCCCTTACGATGTCGACCGGGTTCAGGCGGCTGGCGCGGCGCGCCGGTATCCACGCGGCCAGGGTGGCCGACAGGATGGCCATACCGCCGCTGATGAGATAGTGGCGCGGCGTGCGGTAAAGGATGAAGCCCTGGGCCTTGACGAAGCCCTCCATGTCGAACTTCAGCGTGCCCATGAACTCGACGATGCCGTAGCCCAGCGCCCAGCCGATCAGGGTGCCGAGAACCCCCACCATCAGCCCCTCCATCAGGAAGATGCGGCGAATGTCGGCGTCCAGGAAGCCCATGGATTTCAGGATGCCGATGTCGCGCGTCTTCTCGAACACCACGGTGGAGATGACGTTGAAGATGCCGAAACACGCGACGATCAGGATGGCGCTGACGGTGGAATACATGATGACGTTCTGGATGACGAAAATGCCCAGCACGTTGCGCGACTGCTCCTGCCACGGCTCGGCGCGATAGCCGAACTGGCGCTCGACCCGCGCCGCCAGCCCGGCCGCCTGCTCGACGTCGTCCAGGCGCAGGTTGACGCGGTTGATGACGTTGGCGCGGTTTTCCAGAATTTGCGCCTTCTTCAGCAGGACATAGGTGTCGAAATTGTCCATCAGCGTCAGGCCGCTGCTGAAGATGCCCACCACTTTGACCTTCATCACCACGCCCACCGGCGACACCACCGAAATCAAATCATCCATGCGGATGCCACCGCGCTTGGCCACGCCCTCGCCGATGATGATGCCGTTGGCGGTGGTATAAAGCGCGTCCAGCGAGGTCCCCTGCACCAGATCCTTTTCCAGGTGGGTGACCTTGCGCTGCTGGTCGGGAATGATGCCGGTGACGTTGGCGGAGACGTCCTTGCCGCCGAAACGCAGCAGGATGTTGCCCGACAGCGTCGGCGCCACGTGGACGCCCGGTTCCTCTTCCAGCGCCGCCAGCATGTTGCGGGCGCCGCGGATGCCCCGGGTTTCCTCGCGCGGTTTCAAGCCGTGCAGATCGACGGCACCGTCGCCATAGACCACCTCCACCGGCTGGCGCGGCGGGTCGCGGAACTCGTCCTTGACGATGATGTGGGGCTGGATGTCGATGATGCGGGCGATGAAGTCGCGCTGGAACCCCTGCATCATCGAGGCGATGGCGATGAAGAAGGCGACGCCCAGCGACACCCCCAGCAGCGACACCAGGGTCTGGCGCCGCCGGTGCAGCAGATGCTGTAGCGCGATGTCCAGGCTGAGCGGCAGCGCCATGCCCGCTGCCTCCTAGCGGTCGCGGACGCGCTCGCCGGCCTTCAGACCGGCGGGCGGCGCGGCGACCACGCGGTCGGCCGGCGTCAGGCCGTTCACCACCTCGACCCGATTGCGGCCATGGATGCCGATGGTGATCGGGCGCAGGGCGGTGCGGCCGTCCTCGACCACGAACACCTTGCCGTCCGCCAATGCGGTGGCCGGCACCAACAGCGCCTCGGCCTTCTCGGCGGTGACGATGTTGACCTCGGTGGTCATGCCCACCATCAGCGGCGTGTCGTCGGGCAGGGTGACGCGGACGCGGAAGGTCTTGTTGATGGGGTCGCCCTTGGGGGTGATGCGCCCCACCCGGGCCTCCAACACGCGGCCGGGGAAGCTGTCGGACTTGATCAGCACCTTCTGGCCGGGGGCGATGCGGGGAATATCCTCCTCGTCCACGTCCACGGTCAGCCGCAGCGGGCGGGGATTGCCGATCCAGAACAGGGCGTCGTTGGTGCCGACCACTTCGCCGACCTCGAAATCGCGGCGCATCACCACGCCGTCCATGGGCGCGGTCACCACCAGATCGGCGCGGCGCTGGCGGCTGGCGGCGATGGCGGCGGTGACCTGGTTCAGTTCGCTCTTGTCCTTTTCATAGGCATCGCGCGAGCGGACGCCGCTTTGCGCCAGGGCTTGGCTGCGATTGATCTGTTCGCGCCAATAGGCCGCTTTGGCTTCCAACTCGGCGACGCGGGCACGCGCCTCGCGGTCGTCCAGCCGGGCCAGCGGTTGTCCCTCGCGCACGGATTCGCCCTCGCGCACCAAGATCTCGGCCAGCCGGCCGGGGCTGACCGCCGCGACCCGCGCCCAGTTTTCCGGCTCGACCACGCCGGTGGCATAGACCGCCTCGACCGCCGGTCCGGGTGCGGGAGAGGTCAGCTCCAACGCGCGGCCGCCGGTGCGGCTCCACAGCACGGCAGCGCCGGCCAGGGCGGCCAGCAGGACCAGGATCAGGGGAAGACGGCGCAGGCGGCGTGGTGTCATGACGGGGATGATAGCCCGGAAAATTTACATTAGAAAATAATTATATAGCGTGCGCCAGCAGCGCTTTCAGCGGCACCGCCAAGGCGGTCTTGTGGGCGTCGCGCGCCTGTTCGATCAGCGGCTCGACCCGGGCGCGCCAGGGCGAGCCGGCGGCGATGGCGTCGTCCAGCGCCAGTTCCAGGTCCAGTGCCACCACCAAATCGTCCAAGGTGGCGGCGTCCAGATCGCGGGACAGCAGATAGCGCCCGCCGGCCAGGGGGGCGGCGAAGCCGGCGGCGCACAGCTTGCGCAACACCGGCAGCAGGTCGCGTTCCGGCACGGCGGTGGTCTCCAGCAGGTCGCGGCGGGTGACGCCCTTGCTGTTCTCGGCCATGCCCTTGACCAGCAGCGCCAGCACGTCCAGCGCCAGGGTCAGCCGCCGCGCGCCGCGCGCCTTGGTTTCCGCCTCGTGATAGCCGGCGCGCCATTCCGGCAAGGCGGCGGTGACCTCGGCGCCCATCAGCACCACCACCCACGACAGGAACATCCAGAACAGGAAGATGGGCACCGCCGCCACCGCGCCATACAGGTTGGCATAGGCTTTCGAGCTGGTGACGTAGAAACCGAAGCCCCAGCGCAGCCCGGCGAACAGCAGCGCCGCCACCACCGCGCCGACCAGCGCGTCCTTCAGGCGCACCCGCCGGTTGGGAATGGCGGCGAACATGCCGGCAAAGGCGACCACGGTCAGCAGAAACGGCACCGGCAGCGCCAGCACCGGGCTGAGCGCCTGGGTGAACTGCCACGTATTGACCGCCGCCACATAGCCTTGCAGCGAAAAGGCGGTGCCGAGCAGCAGCGGCCCCAGGGTCATGCCGGTCCAATAGACCAGCAGCTTGGACAACAGCGAGCGATCCCGCGCGACGCGGAAGATCATGTTGAACGAGCCTTCGATGGTCGCCAGCAGCATGACGGCGGTGAAGGCAAGGCCGATGATGCCGGCGGCCGTCAAGCGGCCGGCATTGCCGATGAAGCGGTTGATCTGGCGTTCGACGATGTCGCCGATGGCCGGCACCAGATTGTCGATGGCGAAGCTGACCAGATTGGCGCGTACCGAGTCGAAGACCGGGAACGCCGCCAGCATGGCCAGGGCGATGGCAAGCAGCGGCACCAGCGACAGCAGCGAGGTGTAAGACAGCGCGGCGGCCATGCGCGAGGCGCCGTCCTTGCGGTAGCGCGTCACCGCATAACGGGCGAAAGCGGCGAACTTGCGCGCCCGCGCCCGCGCGATCAAAGCCTCGGCATGAGCATGGATTCCCCGCTTTTGCTGGTTTCCTCTCTCCACCTTTGCCCCCCGTTCGCTTTCGTGTAGGATGCCGGCCGCCTTGACACGGTTTACCATAGCATTACGCAAAGAGGATCGCATGACCGCTCCCACTCCCCTGATGGCCGGCAAGAAGGGCCTGATCATGGGCGTCGCCAACGACCGCTCCATCGCCTGGGGCATCGCCAAGGCGTGCCGCGCCCAGGGTGCCGATCTTGCCTTCACCTATCTGGGTGAAGCGTTGGAGAAGCGCGTGCGTCCGCTGGCGCAGGAAGCTGGCTCCACCTTGGTGTTGCCCTGCGACGTCGGCGACGAAGCCTCGATCGATGCTGCCTTCGACGCCATCAAGAAGGAATGGGGCAAGCTGGACTTCGTCGTCCATGCCATCGGCTACAGCGACAAGGACCAGTTGCGCGGCCGTTATGCCGACACCACGCTCGAGAACTTCCAGAACACCATGCACATCTCGGTGTTCTCGTTCACTTCGGTCGCCCGCCGCGCCGCCGACATGATGCCCGATGGCGGTTCGCTGCTGACGCTGACCTATTACGGCGCCGAGCGGGTGATGCCGCACTACAACGTCATGGGTGTCGCCAAGGCCGCGCTGGAAGCCAGCGTGCGCTATCTGGCCGTCGACCTGGGCCGCCAGAACATCCGCGTCAACTCGCTGTCGGCCGGTCCGATGAAGACCCTGGCCGCTTCGGGCATCGGCGATTTCCGCTATATCCTGAAGTGGAACGAGTACAACAGCCCGCTGAAGCGCAACGTCACCCTGGACGACGTCGGCGGTTCGGGCATGTACCTGCTGTCCGACCTGTCCTCGGGCGTGACCGGCGAATGCCATCACGTCGACAGCGGCTATCACGTTGTCGGCATGAAGGCCGTCGACGCCCCCGATATTACGGTGGCCAAGGACTAACCTGTTCTTCGTCATTCCCGCGCAGGCGGGAATCCATATCCGCCGCCGGAGTGAGCGGCGCCATGGACCCCCGCTTTCGCGGGGGTGACGTGTTTTTGAGAGAGAGGGCGCGCCAGTGTCGGGTAACGGGTTCGGCCACACCTTCCGCTTCACCACCTTCGGCGAAAGCCATGGCCCCGCCATTGGCTGCGTGATCGACGGTGTGCCGCCCCGCCTGCCGCTGTCGGAAAGCGACATCCAGCCCTGGCTGGATGCGCGCAAGCCCGGCCAGAACCGCTTCACCACCCAGCGCCGCGAGGCCGACGAGGTGAAGATCCTGTCCGGCGTGTTCGAAGGCGTCACCACCGGTACCTCCATCGGCCTGCTGATCGAGAACACCGACCAGCGCTCCAAGGATTACGGCGAGATCAAGGACACCTTCCGTCCCGGCCACGCCGACTGGGTCTACGAACAGAAATACGGCCTGCGCGACTATCGCGGCGGCGGGCGGTCCAGCGCGCGGGAAACCGCCATGCGTGTGGCGGCCGGCGCGGTGGCCCGCGTCATCCTGGATCATCTGGTGCCCGGCGGCGTGCTGATTCGCGGTGCCATGGTGCAGATGGGGCCGCACGCCATTGACCCCGACCGCTGGGATTGGGACGAGCGTACCCGCAACCCGTTCTGGTGCCCCGATGCCGGCACCAAGGCGCAGTGGGAAGAATTTCTCGACAACATCCGCAAGTCCGGCTCCAGCACCGGCGGCGTGGTCGAGGTGGTGGCGTCTGGCGTGCCGGTGGGCCTGGGCGCGCCGGTCTATGACAAGCTGGATGCCGACTTGGCCAAGGCGATGATGAGCATCAACGCCGTCAAGGGCGTCGAGATCGGCGCCGGCTTCCTCGCCGCCCAACTGAGCGGCGAGGACAATGCCGACGAAATGCGCATGGGCGAGGACGGCCGCGTCCGTTTCCTGTCCAACAATGCCGGCGGCATTCTGGGCGGCATCTCGACCGGCCAGGACATTGTCCTGCGCATGGCGGTCAAGCCGACCAGCTCGATCCTGACTCCGAAGAAAAGCGTCGATCGCCACGGCAACGAGATCGAGGTCATGACCAAGGGCCGCCACGACCCCTGCGTCGCCATCCGCGCCGTGCCGGTGGCCGAGGCCATGATGGCGGTCACCCTGGCCGACCACCTGCTGCGTCACCGCGCGCAGTGCGGCTGATTATGGTCGCGCAGTGCGGCTGAGTTTTCCTTCTCCCGCTTGCGGGAGAGGGAGGGACCCATCGAAGATGGGAGGGTGAGGGGGCCAAGGGTGACTGAGTCTCCGGCCCCCTCATCCGCCCCTTCGGGGCACCTTCTCCCGCCTGGCGGGAGAAGGGGAATTATTTCTCTTCGATGCGGTATTCGGTGCCGACCCAGCGCAGCACCTGCTTGCCGCCGTCGATGCTGCGCCAGCCGCCCACCACTTCGGTGGTGGCGAAGGTGGTGTCCTCGTCGCCCCAACCCCAGCCGACGGGAATCCAGCGGTTCTTGCGCCACTGGGCGATGACGAACGGATTGCCGGCATCGGCGACCCAGCCGGGAGCGTCGATCATCACCACCAGTTCGGGGCGGTCGTCGCCATCCAGGTCGATGCGGCCCATGCGCAGGTTGTCGCGGCCGAATGAATTCTCGCCGTTGCCGTTGTAGTAGGACGGCCACAGGCTCCACACCAGCGCGCTCACGTCATCGGTCATCTCGCCGGTCAACGGAACCAGCGGCACCTGGGCGAACGGGCGCGCATCGTCGGCCAATGCCGGAGCGGCGAAGGCCAGGGTAGCCAAAACAAATGCGGAGAAACGAATCATCGGCAAATCCAGTCCCGAAGGGGCGGGAGCATAAGGATGCCCGGCGCGGTCGTCAATCAAGGGCCGGATAAAGTTTTACCCCTTGCTTCCGGCATACCCCGGAAAGCCGCGTCTACCGCAGACGTCCCGTTGAGCCGGGGCGCGGTTTGGGCGATGTTCCCGGCCTCGAAACCGGGCGGTGGCGGCCGCGACGGGCGAGCGAGAAAAACCGGGAGGAGGATGCCGATGTCGAATACCCGCCCCAATATTCATCCGGGCGAGATCCTGCGTGAGGAATTCCTGAAGCCCGCCGGTGTGGACGTGGCCCGGCTGGCCCGCGACCTGAACATGCCGTTCGACCGTGTGCATGCGCTGGTGGACTGCCGCCGCGCGGTGTGCGCCGATACCGCCTTGCGGCTGTCGCACTATTTCGGCACCTCCGACCGTTTCTGGCTCGACGTCCAGATGTCCTACGATTTGGAATGGGCGCGCCGTACCAACCGTTCGCGCATCGAATCGGAAATTACGCCGCTCGGCACGGCTTGATGCCAACGGTCGACTCCCTCGACCGTTGGACGGCCGCAAGTGCGGCCGCGCGCCCCATGGCGCGGGAGCAAAGGCGGACGGAGGTCCGCCGCCCGGCGATTGAGGGCATCATCGTATGATGTTGTCACAACTCCCCCGTGGCATCCGGCACGGGGGAGGGTTGACCCCACCTCAAAGCGCGCTTACACCCAAGGCAGGACCGTTGAAACCAAAAGGATGTCCTGCCCATGCGCCGCTTCGGACGGATCATCGTCGCTACCCTGGCCGTGGTCGGCCTGTTGTTCCTGGTCGGGATCGGCCTTGCCATCTGGGGCGCGGTGGCGCTGCATGGCGGCGGTGAATCCGCACTGTCCAAGCACATGGTGCTGACGCTGGACCTGGAAAATCCGTTCAAGGACGCGCCGACCCACGATCCGTTCGCCGCCTTGTCGGGCGAGGACACCTACGTCACCCGCGACGTGGTGGAAGCCATCGACCGTGCCGCCAAGGATGCCCGTGTCGTCGGCCTATTCGCCACCGTGGGCCACGCCCAGATGGGCATAGGCCGGGCGCAAGAGGTGCGCGATGCCGTGGGCCGCTTCCGCGCCAGCGGCAAGCCGGCGGTGCTGTTCGCCGAGACGCTGGGCGAGTTCGGCAACGGCACGGTGGAAACCTATCTGGCCTCGGCCTTCGGCCAGGTCTGGCTGCAGCCGTCGGGCGATGTCGGCCTGACCGGCTTCATGGCGGAAAGTCCGTTTCTGCGCGGCACCCTCGACCTGCTGGGTGTCGAGCCGCAATTCGCCGGCCGCAAGGAATACAAGACCGCCATCGAGACCTTCACCGAAAAGAAATTCAGCCCGGCTAACGCCGAGACCCTCAACGGCCTGCTGGACGGCTGGACCGCCCAGGTGGTCGCCGGCATCGCCGAAGGGCGCAAGTTGCCCGCCGACAAGGTGCGCGCGCTTTACGGCAAGGGGCCGTTCCTGGCGGGCGAAGCGCTGTCGGTCGGTCTGGTGGACAAGCTGGGATATCGCGACGAGGCGTTGAGCGCGGCCGGCGGCGGCAATGACCCCGACGAGGTCGACGTCGCCGATTACGCCGCCCACGCCCCCAAGGGCAAGGGCACCCGCATCGCCCTGATTACCGGCGAGGGCGCCATCCAGCGCGGCGAGGCCGGCCGTGGCTTCGGTTCCGAGGGCGGCTTCGGCTCCGACACCATCGCCGGCGCTCTGCGCGACGCCATCGACGACGACGACGTCAAGGCCATCCTGTTCCGCGTCGACAGCCCTGGCGGCTCTTACGTCGCCTCGGATACCGTGTGGCACGAGGTCAAGCGCGCCCGCGCCGCCGGCAAGCCGGTGGTGGTGTCCATGGGCAACGTCGCTGCCTCGGGGGGCTATTTCGTCTCCATGGGGGCCGACCGCATCGTCGCCCAGCCCGGCACCATCACCGGCTCCATCGGTGTCTTCACCGGCAAGATGGTGCTGGCCGATTTCTGGCCCAAGCTGGGGGTCAGCTGGGACGAACTGCATCGCGGCGACAACGCCACCATGTGGAGTCCGAACCGCGCCTTCTCGCCGCAGTCGTGGGAGCGGGTCAACGTCATGCTTGACCGCATCTACGCCGATTTCACCACCAAGGCCGCCGATGGCCGCCGCATGCCGCTGGACAAGCTGGAACCCAACGCGCGCGGCCGGGTGTGGACCGGTGCCGAGGCCAAGGCGCTCGGGCTGGTCGACGCCTTGGGCGGCTATGACGTCGCCAAGGCGCAGGTGCGCGAGTTGCTGAAGCTGCCGGCCGACGCGCAGTTGGACATGGTGGCGTTCCCCGAACCGGAATCGCCGCTGGAAATGTTGTCCAAGCTGGCGTCGCGCGGCGGCATGGCCGAGGACAAGGGCGCCGAGTCCATGATCCGTGCCGCGCGTGTGCTGGCGCCGCTGCTGGACAAGCTCGAGGCGGCCAGCCCGCAGGCCGGCGCCTTGCGCCTGCCGGTCGGTCCGGCGGAACTGCCGCGATGACGGGCGACGCCCCGAAGACGGTGGTCATCACCGGCGCCAGCCGGGGCATCGGCCACGTCACCGCCCGGCGCTTCCTGGCCGAAGGCTGGCGGGTCATCACCTGCGCCCGTGCCGCCGTGCCGCCCGAATGCAAGCGGCCGCCCAACTGGGTCCACCACATCGTCACCGACCTGGCCGACCCGGCCAGCGCCGACGCCTTCGTCGCCGAGGCGCGGCGGCTGTTGGGCGACGACCCGCTGCATGCCTTGATCAACAATGCCGGCGTCAGCCCGAAAACGCCGTACAAGGAACGCCTGGGCGTGCTCAACGGCTCCATCGAGGGCTGGAAGCAGGTGTTCGAGCTGAACTTCTTCGCGCCGCTGCGGCTAGGGCGTGGTTTCGCCAGCGCGTTGCACAAGGGCAAGGGGGCGATCGTCAACATCACCTCGATCGCCGGCCACTATGTCCATCCCTTCGCCGGTTCGGCCTATTCAACGTCGAAAGCGGCGCTGTCGGGCCTGACCCGCGAGATGGCGGTGGAGTTCGCGCAATTGGGCGTGCGCGTCAACGCGGTGGCGCCGGGCGAAATCAGTACCGAGATGATTTCAGCGGAATACGAGGCGCTGGTGCCGCGCATCCCGCTGGACCGCATGGGTACGCCCGAGGACGTCGCCGGCACCGTGTTCCGCCTGTGCGGCGACGACTTCGCCTACGTCACCGGTTCTGAGGTGTTCGTCACCGGCGGCCAGCACCTGTATTGATGTATGCCCTTCTCCCGCCCGGCGGGAGAGGGTGGCGCGAAGCGCCGGGTGAGGGGGCCGCAGACTCCGGAGTCCTTGGCTCCCTCACCCTCCCATCTTCGATGGGTCCCTCCCTCTCCCGCAAAGCGGGAGAGGGAGCTTATGCTTAGGCCCCCTTCACGTCGGCCAGGAACTGGTCGACCGTCTGGCGCAGTTCACTGGCCTGGTTGGCAAGCAGGCGGGCGGCGTCCAGCACCGTGCCGGCGGCGGCACCGGTTTCGCCGGCGGCTTGTTGCACCCCGGCGATGGTGGTGCTGACCTCGGAGGTGCCGGCAGCGGCCTGCTCGACGTTGCGGGCGATTTCCTGGGTGGCGGCCGATTGCTGTTCCACCGCCGCGGCGATGGCCTGGGCGATGGACGACACTTCGTCGATCACCGCGCCGATGCTGCGGATGGCATCCACCACCGTCTTGGTCTGGTTCTGCACCGCGTTGATCTGGGTGCCGATCTCTTCGGTGGCGCGGGCGGTCTGGTTGGCCAGGCTCTTGACCTCGTTGGCGACCACGGCGAAGCCCTTGCCGGCCTCGCCGGCACGGGCCGCCTCGATGGTGGCGTTCAAGGCCAGCAGGTTGGTCTGGCTGGCGATGTCGTTGATCAGGCTGACGACCTCGCCGATGCGCGACACGGTCGTGGCCAATTCCTGAACGTCGCCATCGGTACGTTTGGCCTCGTCGGCGGCGCGGCGCGAAATCTCGTTGGAATGGCTGACCTGGCGGCCGATCTCGCCGATCGACGCGGCCAGTTCCTCGGCGGCGGCGGCCACCGTCTCCACATTGGTGCTGGCCTGGGTGGCGGCGGCGGCGACGGCGGTGGCCTGACGCGAGGTCTGGTCGGCGGCGGCCGACATACCGGTGGCGGTGTTGGACAGGCCCGAGGCGGTGTCGGCCGCCGTGCGCACCAACTGGGTGGCGCGGGCGTCGAAGGCGGTGGTCAACTGGTCGACCTTGTCCTGGCGGCGGGTCCGCCGTTCGGCCTCGGCCCGCGAGGCGGCTTCCAGTTCCAGGCGCCTATGGCTGTTGGTCTTGAACACCTCCAGCGCTTCGGCCATGGCGGCGACTTCGTCCTTGCCGTTGGCGGTGGGAATGACGGTTTCCAGATCGCCGTCGGCCAAAGTGCGCATGGCGCTGGTCATGGCCTTCAGCGGCCGGGCGATGCCGGCGCCGATGATCCACGCCACCAACGTGCCGAAGGCCAAGGCGGCGGCCGAAATTAGCCCATCCGCCCACTCGGAGCGCACGGCCAAGGTCTTGGCGTCCTCCTCCATGCCGCGCAGGAAGGTCAGTTGTTTGTCCTCGATGTCGTCAATGCGCTGCTGGGCCGTGTTGCCCACGGCGATCAACTCGCCCATCTGACCCTGGCCGGCGCGCAACTGATTCAGGGTGGCGCGATAACGTTCCAGGATCGGCGTCACCGACTTCAGTGACGCGGTCAGTTCTGGCGTGCCGGCCACCGGGGCGGTCTCGACAATGATCTTTTCGATCTGCCGCAGCGTGTCGTCGGTTTTGTCGTAATCGCCGGAAATGACGTGGCGACGCAGCTCCTCGAAACGGGCGTCGGCGTCCTTGATCTGCAACGCGGCCTCGGCCACGTCCGAATAGACGTCGATGGCGACGCGCCCGGAATCCATGCCGCGGCCGCCAAGGATGGCGACCACCACCAGCAGGATCAGGACCAGGGCAAATCCGCCGGCGATGCGCCGGGGAATGGAAAATTCGTTGAGAGACATGCCGAGCCTTTCGGAGGAGCGCTACGCACTAATGTGCGTTTCTACTCCACCTTTAAGGCGAGAGCATGACATTTCCCTGAATACTGCCATGTATTCCGCGCAGATCAGGGAAGTGGGTTGATGAGCGTTCCGCTGCCGGCGGCGGCGACGTCGGCGCGCGGGCCGTCCACCGTCACCTTGCCCTCGGCCAGCAGGCGCAACGCCAGCGGATAGGCGCGGTGTTCCTGTTCCAGCACGCGGGCGCCCAGGGTGTCGGCGGTGTCCCCGGCCAGCACCGGCACGGCGGCCTGGACCAGGATGGGACCGTCATCCAGTTCGGGTGTCACCAGATGGACGGTGCAGCCGTGCAGCTTCACCCCGGCCTCGATGGCGCGCTGGTGGGTGTGCAGACCCTTGAAACTGGGCAGCAGCGACGGATGGATGTTGATCATCCGCCCCTGCCAGCCTTCGACGAAGCCCTTGGTCAACAGCCGCATGAAGCCGGCCAGGCAAACGATATGGACGCCGGCCGCCCGCAACGCCGCATCCATGGCGGCGTCGAATTCCTCGCGGCTGGCGAATTGCTTGTGCGGGATCACCAGGGTGGGCACGCCGGCCCGTTCCGCCCGCTCCAGCGCATAGGCGCCGGGGATGTTGGACACGACCAGGGCGATCTCGGCCGGAAATGCCGGATCGGCGGCGGCGTCCAGCAGCGCCTGCAGGTTGGACCCACGCCCCGAGACGAGAACGCCGACTTTCTTTTTCATGGTTTCTCCGAATATGGCCCTCTCCCGTCCGGCGGGAGAGGGAGGGACCCATCGAAGATGGGAGGGTGAGGGAGCCAAGGACTCCGGAGTCTGTGGCTCCCTCACCCGACCGCTGCGCGGTCACCCTCTCCCGCTTGCGGGAGAGGGGAGCATTTTAGAACGTCACCTGGCTTTGCGCTTCGTCGCCCTGGCGGGCGCGCAACGTGCCGATGGTGTACACGGTCTCGCCGTGTTCGGTCAGGATGCGGGTGGCCTCGGCGGCCTTGGCCGCATCGACCACCACCACCATACCGATGCCGCAGTTGAAGGTGCGGGCCATTTCATGGGCGGCGACGCCGCCTTCCTTGGCCAGCCACTTGAACACCTCGGGCATGGCCCAGGTCTTGCCGTCGATCTGCGCCACCACGCCGTCGGGCAGGACGCGCGGCACGTTCTCGATCAGGCCGCCGCCGGTGATGTGGGCCAGACCCTTGATGGTGCCGGCGCGGATGGCGGCCAGGGTCGACTTGACGTAGATGCGGGTCGGCTCCAGCAGCGCCTCGCCCAGGGTCTTGCCCGGCGCGAAGGGGGCGGGGGCGTCATAGGTCACGCCGCCGCGCTCGACGATGCGGCGCACCAGCGAATAGCCATTGGAATGCACGCCCGACGACGCCAGGCCCAGCAGCACGTCGCCCGGCTTGATGTCTTCGGCCGGCAGCAGCGCATCCCGTTCGGCGGCGCCGACGGAGAATCCGGCGAGGTCGTAATCCCCCTTGGCATACATGCCGGGCATTTCGGCGGTCTCGCCACCCACCAGGGCGCACCCCGCCTGGCGACAGCCTTCGGCAATGCCGGCGACGATGGCGGTGCCGGCCTTGACGTCCAGCTTGCCGGTGGCGAAGTAGTCCAGGAAGAACAGCGGCTCGGCGCCCTGGACCACCAGATCGTTGACGCACATGGCCACCAGGTCGATACCGACGGTGTCATGCTTGCCGGCGTCGATGGCGACCTTCAGCTTGGTGCCGACGCCGTCGGTGGTGGCGACCAGGATCGGGTCCTTGAACCCGGCGGCCTTGGGGTCGAACAATGCGCCAAAGCCACCCAGGCCGGCGGCGCCGCCGGTCCGGGCAGTGGACTTGGCAAGCGGCTTGATAGCCTCGACCAAAGCCTCGCCGGCGTCGATGTCGACACCGGCATCACGGTAGGTCAGGCCCTGCGTTTCGGTGGGGGCGGGAATGGTATTCCTCGTCGGCTAGCGTGTGATATGGTCTCCGGTCTCGAAATCAGAGCCCCGGGCGGGCCGAAGATACTCCAACCCGGACGGTTTTCAATGCCTTCTCTCCGCTTCTTCCGCGCACTGTGGCTGTTTTCGGTGCTGATGCTGGCCGTTGGCGCGGCACGGCCGGCCGTGGCGCAGGCCGTGGGCGACGCCTTTACCGTACGTGGCGTCGACGTGGACGTCACCGCCGCCAATCCCCAGGCGGCCAAGGATCAGGCCATCGCCGAGGGCCAGAACCGCGCGTTCCGCATCCTGCTGGAACGCCTGACCCAACCGGGCGACCACGCCCGGCTGCCCAAGGCCGACGGCACCCAATACGTTCGCGATTTCGGCGTCGACCAGGAACGGTCGTCGTCCACCCGCTACATCGCCACCCTGTCGGTGCGTTTCAATCCGGCGGCGGTGCGCAAGCTGCTGCAGGGCGCCGGCATCGCCTATGCCGAACCGCGCAACCGCGTCCTGGTGGTGGTGCCGGTGTTCAAGGCGGCGGGCGGCCGCGCGGTGCTGTGGGACGATCCCAACCCGTGGCGGGCGGCGTGGAACGGCCTGGGCGGCGGTGGGTTGGTGCCGGTGGTGGTGCCGACCGGCGAATTGGCCGACATCCAGACCATCAACGCCGATCAGGCGCTGGCCGGCAATCCCGAGGCGATGCAGACCCTGGGGGCGCGCTGGCGCACCTCGGACGTGCTGGTCGCGGCGGCGTCGCTCAGCGCCAACGGCAAAAGCCTGGATGTCAGCCTGATCGGCAGTCCCGGCGCGCCCAAGCCGGCGGAAACGTTGTCCTACCAGCTTAATGACGGCGAGATGGTGGACGCCTTGCTGACGCGGGCCGTGCGCGATATCGACCGGGGCATCGACACCGTGTTCAAGCAGCCCAACCTGCTGCAATTCGACCACAGCGCCACGCTGTCGACCCTGGTGCCGTTGACCGGTATCGAGGATTGGCTGACCGTGCGCGAGCGCCTGGGCAAGGTGGCGCAGGTGCGCCGCTGGGAACTTGTCAGCCTGTCCAAGGCCGAGGCGGCGCTGACGCTGCACACCGTGGGCGACCAGGAACAGGTCAATGCCGCCATGGCCAATGCCGGGCTGCGGCTGGACTGGGGCGAGGGTTATTGGATCATGCGGCCGCTGGGAGGCCGTAAATAGAGCAAGGGTAGGCGGGTGATCCGGCACGTTCCGAACGGGCTGACCATCTTGCGACTTGTGGCGGTGCCGCTGACCGTGTGGCTGTTGCTGCGCGGGCAGATCGGCACCGCTTTCTGGCTGTTCGTCGCCGCCGGCATCACCGACGCGGTGGACGGTGCCGTCGCCCGCCTTGCCAACGCCCGCACCCGGCTGGGCACTTGGCTCGACCCGTTGGCCGACAAGGCGCTGCTGGTGTCGGTCTATGTCACCTTGGCCGGACAAGGCTATCTTCCCGTCTGGCTGGTGGTCCTGGTGGCGCTGCGCGACGTCGTCATCGTACTGTATGCCGTGGTCTACGTGCTGGCCGGCACGTTTCGCGGCACGCCGTTGTTCATTTCCAAGATCAACACGGCGGCGCAACTGGCGCTGGCCGCCCTGGTGCTGGCCCATCTCGGTTTGGGCTGGGGGGCGCCGGTGCTGGTGGATGCCTTTGTCATCGTCGTCGCCGCCACCACCATCGCCTCGGCCGCCGCCTATCTGATGGTTGCCGCCGGCAAGGTCCCGGCCAGCGATCCTTGATACAGATTTCTGTTTACGGCGTTGCGATTTCCCGGTGAATTCAGTACCCCAAGACCTGGGGGCCGGTTTTCTCGGCGACGATGGGGATGAACAACATGACTTCGGCGCAACGGTATCGTTTCTGGCTGATCGGCTTTGCCGTCGCGCTGGCCTTGCTGTATCTGCTGCGCGGCATGCTGCTGCCCTTCGTCGCCGGCATGGCGGTGGCCTATTTCCTCGATCCGCTGGCCGACCGGCTGGAGCGTTCGGGCCTGTCGCGGCTGGCCGCCACCGGCATGATCACCGCCGTCTTCTTCCTGGTGGTGGTGCTGGCGCTCATCATCCTGGTGCCGGTGATCGAGGATCAGGTGCTGGCCTTCGTCCACAAGGTGCCGGGCTATATGGACACCCTGAACGAACGCCTGCAACCGCTGTTGCTGGAGGCGAAGAAGCGCCTCAGCCCGCGCGACATCGAAAAGCTGCGCTCGTCGGCCGGCGAATATGCCGGCACGGCGGTCAGTTGGGCGCTGGGGGCAGCGCGCGGCTTCCTGACCGGATCGCTGGCGGTGTTCAACGTGCTGTCGCTGGTGTTCATCACCCCGGTGGTGACGTTCTATCTGCTGCGCGATTGGGACAAGATGGTGGGCAAGGTCGACGGCTGGCTGCCGCGCGACCACGCCGACACCATTCGCGGCCAAATGCGCGAGATCAACCGCACGCTGTCGGGCTTCATCCGTGGGCAGGCCACGGTGTGCCTGTGCCTGGGCATGATCTATGGCATCGGCTTGTCGGTGGTCGGCCTCGATCTCGGGCTGGTGATCGGCATGGCCTCGGGCATGCTGTCGTTCATCCCCTATCTCGGCAGCATCACCGGCTTCGTCACCGGCATGGGCCTGGCCCTGGCCCAGGGACCCGACTGGCACCTGCCCGCCATGGTGGCCGGCGTGTTCGTGGTCGGGCAGGTGGCCGAAGGCAATTTCCTCACTCCCAAGCTGGTGGGCGACAAGGTCGGGCTGCATCCGGTATGGATCATGTTCGCCCTGCTGGCCTTTGCCGCGCTGTTCGGTTTTGTCGGTCTGCTGTTGGCGGTGCCGGTGGCGGCGGTGATCGGCGTGCTGGTGCGTTTCGCCCTGGGCCGCTATCTGTCCAGCCCGCTTTATCACGGACATTCTCCGCAATGAGCGAAAGCCAGTTGGCCCTGGACCTGGGCCATCGCCCCGCTTTGGGGCGTGACGATTTCCTGGTGGCGCCGTGCAACGCGGAAGCGGTGGCATGGCTGGAACGCTGGCCCGACTGGCCGGCCCATGCGCTGGCGGTATTCGGTCCGCCCGGCTCGGGCAAGTCGCACCTGCTGGCGGCGTTCGCTTCGCACCATGGCCTGGGCCAGGTGGTGTCGGTGGGGGCCGCCGACCTGAGCGTCGAGGCGGTGCCCAAGCTGGTGCTGCATGCCAGTGTGGTGATGGTCGACGACCTTGATCGCCTGGGCGACGAGACGGCGCTGTTCCATCTGTGGAACCTGACCAAGGAAACCGGCCGTTGGCTGGTGCTGGCCGGCTGCGCCGCCCCGGCGCGGCAAAGCGTGCGCCTGCCCGATCTGGCCTCGCGGCTGGCGGCGACGCCGGCGGTGGGCATCGGCGCGCCCGACGACGCCCTGCTGGCCGCCATTCTGGTCAAGCAGTTCGCCGACCGTCAGTTGCGGGTGGGTGAGGATGTGGTGACCTACATCCTGGGCCGCATGGAACGCAGCTTCGCCGCCGCCCGCCAGGTGGTCGAGGCGCTGGACAGCGCCTCGCTGGCGCGCCGGCGCGCCATCACCGTGCCGCTGGCGCGCGCCGTGCTGGAGAAGATGGAACGCGACGACCGCCAGGGCGACCTGTGGGAGTGATGAACGCTAGCTCGTGGGTGTGCGCCCACACCTCCGTGTGGGCTTAGGCTCAGGCGCCGCTCGGGCTGACCGCATGTCCACGCACAACGTGAACATGCTCTGAACGCGCCGTTCAGGCTGGGATCACCCGGCCTCTGGCATTCTTCTTGGCAACACGATCCCCCAAGGAGGTTGCCATGAAGACCCTGTCCATCCTGTCCGTTCTCGCCGTTACCATCGCCGCTCCCGCCCTGGCGCAAGAGCAGGCGCTGAACCCGACCTATCTGGTGCACAAGCTGACCGCCGACGGCCTTGAGCTGCGCTCGCTGGAAGCCGAGCGCGGCATCTACGAGGCCCGCGTGGTCGCCACCGACGGCACCATCGTCAAGGTCGGCATCGATCCCCAGACCGCCGAACTGACCGACGCCTTCAGCCATGCCAAGGCTCGCCCGGCCGATGGCGCCACGCCGGCGGTCAATGCTTCGCAGGCCATCATGGCCGCCGCCAGCACCGGTTATTGGGACGTGCGCCAGGTGGAATACAAGCGCGGTCAGTGGCGGGTCGACGCCCGTGACGACCAGGGCCGCAGCCGCACGGTGACGGTCGACGCCGGCAGCGGTATGGTGGACTGAACTCAACCGGCCGGCCATTCATTGTGGCCGGCCGTACTCCCTGCGCGAGGTCGCCATGCTCGGTCCCGATCCCAATGATCCCCATCCCATGGCGGGTTTCCCCCGGGTCGGCTTCCTCAAGAACTTCATCACCCGACCCAACATCCAGGTTGGCGATTACACCTATTACGACGACCCGGCCGGTCCCGAACGGTTCGAGGACGAGAACGTCCTCTATCATTACGACTTTATCGGCGACCGGTTGGTCATCGGACGGTTCTGCGCCATCGCCACCGGCGCCTGCTTCATGATGAACGGCGGCAACCACGCCACGGCGGGGTTTTCGACCTATCCGTTCCTGATCTTCGGCCACGGCTGGGACCGCCTGACGCCCGACTTCCCCAATCGCGGCGACACGGTCGTCGGCAATGATGTCTGGATCGGACACGATGCCACCATCATGCCCGGCGTCACCATCGGAGACGGGGCCATCATCGCCGCCAAGTCGGTGGTCAGCGCCGACGTCCGCCCCTATGCCGTGGTCGCCGGCAATCCGGCGCGCGAGGTCAAAAGGCGTTTCGACGACGACGTGGTGGAAGAATTGCTGCGGCTGCGCTGGTGGGACTGGCCGGTCGAACGCATCACCGCCCATCTGGAGGCCATCACCGGGGCCGATCTCGGTGCGCTGAAGGCGGCGGCCGGCTAATTACAGTTCTTCGCGGATGGCCGGCACGTTGTCGCGGACATAGCGCGAGCGCAACCGCGGCGCCAGCCACCATGCCAGCGGCGGTCCGGCCAGCAGCGACGCCACGATGGTGGCGACGATGCCCCAGGTGCGGGCGGCGCTGTCGTCGGTCACCATCAGGGTGACGAGCAAGCCGGCAAAAAACAGCACGGCCTGCACCATCATGGAAATCAGAATGGTGATATGGCTGCGGATCGACATGGCCTCTCCTCGCGCCTAGCTTCCCCGACTTAACAGATGTGCGGGCGTGCGGGTTCCGCTAATCCAGATCCACCGGCCGCACGAAATCGGTCAGGCGGCAACTGCCGTCCTGCAGCGCTCCCCACTTGCCGATGTCGCCTTGCAATACCGCCAGGGTGCCGGTCGGATATTTCTCGGCCAGCCGCGCCAGCGGCTTGGCTTCGCCATGGCCGTGGGCCAAGGCGGCGGCCAGTCGCTCCAGGCCCGGGTTGTGGCCGATCAGCAGGACCGAGTCCAGGTGGTCGTCCAATCGGCGCAGCCGTTCCATCAGGTCATGCTTGGCGGCCTCGTACAGTTCCGCCTCGAAGCTGACCGGGATGCCTTCCAGGCTGGGTTCCAGGATGTCGTAGGTTTCGCGCGTGCGCCGCGCCGCCGAACACAGGATCAGCGCCGGGCGAAGGGCGGATTTCCGCAGATGCGTCGCCATGGCACGGGCGTTCTTGCGACCGCGGTTGTTGAGCGGACGGTCGAAATCGTCGGCGCCGGCTTCGTCCCAACTGGACTTGGCGTGCCGCAGCAGGAAAATCTGTCTCATTTCCGTCATCCTCGCGGCCATGACACGGCCTGTGCGAGAATATATAAAGGTGACAAGCGACGCTAGCGCACCCAATTCGGAGAACAATCCGTGACAACCCTGCAGCCCGTCGAGACCCCCGTGATCGATCTCGAGTCAAAGGATCGGTTTATCAATCGCGAGCTGTCGTGGCTCGCTTTCAATCTGCGGGTCATCGAGGAGGCGTTCAATCCGCGTCATCCCCTGCTGGAGCGCCTGCGCTTCCTGTCGATCTCGGCGTCCAACCTGGACGAGTTCTACATGGTGCGCGTCGCCGGCCTGAAGGGCCAGGTCGATGCCGGCGTCATGCACACCTCCGAGGACGGGCTGACTCCGGCGCAGCAATTGGCGGCCATCAACCGCGAGGCGGGCGAGCTGCTGGTGGCGCAAAAGCGGTGCTGGAGCGAGCTGAAGGGCGAATTGCGCACCGCCGGCATCGCCGTCATCGATTCCGACGAACTGACCAAGGCCGACATGAAGTGGCTGGAAACCCGCTTCATGGAACACATCTTCCCGGTGCTGACGCCGCTGGCCATCGACCCGGCCCACCCGTTCCCGTTCATTCCCAATGCCGGCATCGCGCTGGTGCTGCATCTGTTCCGCCTGGATGACGGCGAAGTGCTGCGCGCCCTGGTGCCGCTGCCGCAGCAGATCGAGCGCTTCATTCGCCTGCCGGGCGAGGCGATCCGCTTCCTGCCGCTGGAAACCCTGGTCATCCTGTTCCTCGACAAGCTGTTCCCCGGCTTCCGCATGGAGGGCCACGGCATGTTCCGGGTCATCCGCGATTCCGAAATGGACATCGACGAAGAAGCCGAGGATCTGGTGCGCGTGTTCGAATCGGCGCTGAAGCGCCGCCGCCGCGGCCATGTCATCCGCCTGACCTTCAACAGCGGCATGCCCGACGATCTGAAGCAGTTGGTGATCGCCGAAATGCATGTCGCCGAGGCCGACGTCTACGAATTCGAATCGTCGATCGGGCTGGTGGACACCAAGCAGATCATCACCGACGAACGGCCCGACCTGCTGTTCCCGCCCTACAACGCCCGCTTCCCCGAGCGTGTGCGCGATTTCGGCGGCGATTGCTTCGCCGCCATCCGCAAGAAGGACATCGTCGTCCACCACCCGTTCGAAAGCTTCGACGTGGTGGTGCAGTTCATCCGTCAGGCGGCGCGCGATCCTAACGTCGTTGCCATCAAGCAGACGCTGTATCGCACCTCGAAGGACAGCCCCATCGTCAAGGCGCTGGTCGAGGCGGCCGAGGCCGGCAAGTCGGTCACCGCCATGGTCGAGCTGAAGGCCCGCTTTGACGAAGAGGCCAACATCCGCTGGGCGCGCGATCTGGAGGCGGCCGGCGCCCAGGTGGTGTTCGGTTTCATGGAACTGAAGACCCACGCCAAGATCAGCCTGGTGGTGCGGCGCGAGGGCGGCGGGCTGGTGTCCTATGTCCATTTCGGCACCGGCAACTACCACCCCATCACCGCCAAGATCTATACCGACCTTTCCTTCTTCACCTGCGACCCGCAACTGACCCAGGACGCGGCCAAGGCGTTCAACTACATGACCGGCTATGCCACGCCGGACCAGATGGAGAAGCTGACCATCGCGCCGCTGGGGCTGAAGAAGAAACTGCTGGCGATGATCGAGGCCGAGACCGAGAACGCCAAGGCCGGCAAGCCGGCGGCGATCTGGGCCAAGATGAATTCGCTGGTCGATCCCAAGCTGATCGACGCCCTGTATGTCGCCGGCCAGGCGGGGGTGCAGATCGACCTCATCATCCGCGGCATCTGCTGCCTGCGTCCCGGTGTGCCCGGCTTGTCCGACAATATCCGCGTCAAGTCCATCGTCGGCCGTTTCCTCGAACATTCCCGCGTGGTGGTGTTCGGCAACGGCGCCCGGTTGCCGTCGCGCCAGGCCAAGATCTTCATCTCTTCGGCCGACTGGATGCAGCGCAACATGGATTGGCGCGTCGAGACCCTGGTGCCGATCGAGAACTCGACGGTGCATCGCCAGATTCTGGAACAGATCATGGTGGCCAACCTCAAGGACAACGAGCAGAGCTGGAATCTTGGTCCGGACGGGACCTACACCCGAATGGCCACCACCGAGACCGGCTTCAATGCCCATACCTATTTCATGACCAATCCCAGCCTGTCGGGGCGCGGCAGCGCCCTGGAAAAAGGCCGCAAGCCCAAGCTGGTGATGGGCAAGGATTCCTGAGGGCATGAAGATCAAGCGCCAACTGGAACCGGTGGGTATCGTCGATATCGGCTCCAATTCCATCCGCCTGTGCGTTTATGACGGGGCCAGCCGCGTGCCGGTGCCGTTGTTCAACGAAAAGGCGGTGTGCGCCCTGGGCCAGGGATTGGGTGCCAGCGGCCGGCTCAATCCCGAGGGCGTCGCCCAGGCGCTGGCGGCGGTCGGGCGCTATGTGGCGTTGTCGCGCGCTATGCAGGTCGAACGCCTGGACATCCTGGCGACGGCGGCGGTGCGCGACGCCGTCGACGGCGACGCCTTCGTCGAGGCCATCGAGCAGGGCTACGGCGTCGAGGTCAAGGTGCTGTCCGGCGGGCAGGAAGCCAAGGCGGCGGCCATGGGCGTGCTGTGCGGCACCCCCGACGCCGATGGCATCGTCGCCGATCTGGGCGGCGGCTCGCTGGAACTGGTGACGGTGCAGAACGGCGATTTCGGCGAGCATGTCACCATGCCACTGGGCGTGCTGCGGCTGGCCGAAGCCTCGGGCGACGACAAGGGCAAGGCGGCCGAGATCATCGACCGTCACCTCAAGGCGGTGCCGTGGCTGAAGCAGGGCAAGGGCCGCGCCCTCTATGCGGTGGGCGGCGCCTGGCGCGCCATCGCCCGCATCTGTATCGCCCAGACCCACCATCCGCTGACCGTGCTGGACAATTTCGCCCTGGATGCGCGCGAAGCCCTGCGGATCATCGAATTGGTGTCGTCGCAGAGCAAGAAATCGCTGGAGAAAGTGCCGGGCGTGTCGAAAAAGCGCGTCGCCAGCCTGCCACAGGCGGCGCTGACCCTGGAAAAGGTCATCCGCGCCACCCAGCCCGACCAGTTGGTGTTCTCGATCTACGGCATGCGCGAGGGCAATTTCTATCGCCACCTGCCGGAACCCATTCGCCAGCAGGACCCGCTGCTGTCGGTGTGCCGCCAGATGGCGCAGATGAACGCGCGCTTTCCCGAACACGGCGACGAACTGATGGCGTGGATGGCGCCGCTGTTCCCGGTCGAGACGCCGCACCAGGCCCGCCTGCGCCACGCCTGTTGCCTGGTGTCGGACATCTTCTGGAGCGAACACCCCGACTATCGCGCCGAGCAGGCGTTCCAGCGCATCCTGCGGCTGCCGTTCATGGGCGTGCCCCATCGCGACCGCGCCGCCATCGCCTATGTCATCTACCACCGCTATCAGGGCAGCGAGGACAGCCCGCACGCCCAGATGGCGATCCAGTTGCTGGACGAGGCGCGGCTGCAGCGCTGCCGGGTCATCGGCCTGGCCCTGCGCCTGGCCCATACCCTGTCGGGCGGCGCGCCCAACCTGCTGCGCCAGTCACGCCTGCTGAGCGACACGGGCGAGCTGGTGCTGGAGGTGCCGGCCAACAATCCCGCCTTCGCCATCGAAAGCGATCGCACTTTCGACCGTCTTGCCCGCGTGTTGGACTGTACCAATCTGGTCTTCCGCAAGGTGGGGTGACCCCTCTGGGCAATGGCGCCGGGGCGCCTGCGCCGCCACCTTCCCCTTCGGCATCATCCGAAGGAGTCGCGTCATGGCCGAAGCGTCCAGCCTGCCCCCCTCTGGCACCATCGGGACCGGCTCCGCCGGGGCGGGGACAACCGCGCCCGCGTCGGGATCGACCGGCACCACCACCACCAGCGGTGGGGCGGAAGGCGGCGTCGCCTCGGGCAGCACGGAACCCTTTCCGCCGTTCCAGGAACCGGTCGAGGTGCGTGGCACGCCCGGCAACGACGTGTTGATCGGCACGTCCGCCGACGAACACATCCAGGGCTTTCGCGGCGACGACATTCTGTTCGGCGGCGAGGGCAACGACCAATTGGCCGGTGGCATCGGCAACGACCGGCTCGAGGGCGGGCCGGGCTACGATTCCTACGACGGCGGGCCGGGCAACGACACCCTGGCCTTCGGCGTCGCCGATGGACCGGCGGCGGTGGATTTGGCCAGCTCGTCGGTGAACAGCGGCGGTGCCTTCGAATTCGTCCAGAACGTCGAGAACGTCACCGGTTCGGTCTTCGGCGACACCCTGATGGGCGACGACAACGACAATCGGCTGGTGGGCGGCGGCGGGCTGGACCTGTTGGGCGGCCGGTTGGGTGACGACGTGCTGGATGGCGGGCGTGACGGTGCCTATGGCACCTGGGCGGGCGAGGACGGCGCCGTGACCGTCGATCTGGCCGCCGGTACCGCCACCGAATGGGACGGCGGCCATGATACGCTGATCGCCATCACCGGCGCCGTCGGCACCGATTTCAACGATGTCCTGCGCGGCGACGCCGCCGCCAACCGGCTGGAAGGCGGTGCCGGCGACGACACCCTGATCGGGCGCGGCGGCGACGATGTGCTGGTGGGGGGCGCTGGCGCCGATACCCTCAACGGCGGTGCCGGCAACGACACCGCCGATTATTCCGGCGCCGGCCCGGTGCGCATCAGCCTGCTGTCGGGCGAGGCGGTGGATGCGGGCGGCGCCATCGACCATCTCAGCGGCATCGAGAACGTCATCGGCTCGCTGTCGCCCGATTTGCTGTTGGGCGACGACAACGCCACCCGCCTGACCGGCGGCGTTGGTGCCGATACCCTGCGTGGTGGCGGCGGCGCGGATACCTTCGTCTTCACCGACCGGCTGGATTTCGGCGATCTGATCCGCGATTTCCAAACCGGCGTGGACAAGATCGAGATCGACCGCTCCGCTTTGGCCGGTGGCAACGTGAGCTTCGACGCTCCCACCCATCACCTGCTGTGGGAACCCGGCGGCGATGCCGACCCGGTGACGATCGCCACCGTGCAGGGCGATGCGGTGGCAGCGTCCGATCTGGCGCTGGTGTAATTACTTCCCGACCTTGAAGCTTTTGGTCACGAAATCGGCGATGTCGGTCAGCGGGGTGTTCTGGCCCAGCTTGAACAGCTTGGCCCGTTCGACGATGCGGCCGACATAATCGGGTCGGCCGGGGATGCCAAAGGCGGTTTCGAAGCGCTTTTCGCCCAAAGCCGCGTGGGCGGTCATCAGGAACACCGCCAACTGGTCGGTGCGCAGACCCAGTTCGCCCACCAGCACGCGGGCGGCCATGCCGTTGACCATGCTCAGCATGGCGGTCAGCCGCACGGTCTGTTCCGAATTGGGCACGGCCGCGCGGACCTGGGGGTCCAGCAGGACGATGGTGAAGGCGCTGGCCTTCAGCCGCTTGCCGTCCACGGTCAGGATGTCGCCCAGGCGGGCGCGTTCGTCCCTGGCGGTACGGTCGGCGGGGCCGTAATCCAGTTTGGCCATGCCGTCGCTGACCCGCTTTTCCGCCGCCGTCACCGGTGTTGGCGGGGGCGTCGGCGGCGCTGCCTCCGTGCCCTTGGGGGCGGTCAGGAACGCTGGCAACGGTGTCCCGGCCAGTCCTTGCTGCTCGGGTCCAACCAAGGGGGTTGGCGGCGGCGGATTGTCGGGGTCGGCCCGCAGCCGGCGAATGTCCTCGGCGATGCGGTAATCCAGGATGCGCGCCCCCAGCCGGCGCACGGTGCCGGGGGTCAGTTGGGCGTATTCCGGGATCATCGGCACTTGCCAGTCGTGCACCAGATAGTCCTGGAAAGCGTCGTACAGGACCTCGGCGCGGGTCTTGGGCGGCTGATAGGTTTGGCCGGGATGGGGCGACAGCGACAACAGGGCGGTCAGGCGGGTCAACAGGGTCTGGCGCGGCGGGCGGCGGAACGGCCCCGTGCGCAACGCCTTGGGCGAGCCGTCCAGGCGGCGGCGGAAATGTCGCTTGGCCGCGGTGCGCACCACCATGGCGATGACCTGGTCCAGGCTGCGACCGCATTCCAGCAACGTCTCGGCATCCTCGACCGCCACTTTGTGACGGTTGACCAGCAAATGGCGGAAGCGGTCGGGGTTGGTGCGGAAGGCCAGGAAGCAGCGGTGCAGCAGGTCGACGTCGTCCAGCAGCGCCTCAAGCCCGTTGCGGCGGGGCAGGCGGCGCACTTCGGGCACAAGTTCGCCCAGGGCCTCCATCACCGGACCCTGCAAGGTGGCGTTGATCCTGCGGACCACGCCGTTATGGTCTTCCCGCCGTGGTGCCGGCATGCGCTTCTTCCCGATCACCGTGACCCTGGGGGCGGGCACACGGTCACATCCTGCATCGTGCTGCCCCAGGTCTTACTCAAATGCTAACACGCGCCGGTGAAGCGGGCGAACAGTGCGCGGACGAAGCCGGCGCAATCCTCCAGCGGGCTGCGCTGGGTCAACCCGGCCAGCCGGGCCTTCTGGGTCACCCGCATGACCAACTCGGCCTCGCCGGGCTGGCCGAAGATGCGGCCGAAGACGTCGTCGCCCACCATTTCGTGGGCGACCAGCAGGATCACCGCCAGTTGCTCCACCCGCAGGCCCAGTTCGGCGACCAGCAGCTTGGCCGGCATGCCGCCGACGGCTTTCAACGTCTCGGTCAGGCGCAGGCCCGAGGGCGCGACTTTCAACTGGGCGCGCACATCGGGGCGCAGCAGGGCCGGGCCAAAGGCTTCGGTGCGCAGGCGGCGGCCGTCCGGGGTCAGCACGTCGGCCAACCGGGCGCGCTCGTCACGGCGGCCGGCGCTGGCGGCGGCGGGTTCGGTCGTCGCCTTGGCGGCTTCCTCGGGGGCGATGTCGAACAGCTTGGCCGCTTCGTCGGGATCGTCCACGACACGGCGCAAATCCTCGGGGGTGCGCAATTGCAGCAGTTTGCGGCCCAGGGCGCGGGCCAGGCTGGGACTCATGTCGGCATAGGTCGGCACCAGCGGGACCTGCCATTCGTGCAGCAGGTGCTCCTTGATGGCATCGTACAGATCGTCGGCCTTGGAATGGACCGGCGCGGCATGGGTGGTGCGCGGCGGCGTCGGCGACGGCGCCAGCACCGAGGCGATGCGGTGAACCATGCCCTTGGCCGGAATGGTCCGGCGCAGGTGCGCCTCGTGCAGGGCGGGGTGGTCGCTGGGTCCCAGCTTGCGGCGGAAATAGCGCTTGGCGGCGGTGCGCACGATCATCGCCACCACCTGTTCCAGGGTGCGGCCGCAGGCCAGCATGGCGCGGTCGTCGGTCACCGGCTGTCGCCGTTCGTCCACCAGGATGCCGTGGAAACTGGCACGCTGGGCGCGGAAGGCGGCGAAGCAGCGCTGCAGCAGGCCGATATCGTCCAGCGTGCGCTCGTACACCTTGTCCGGCGGCAATCGGCGCAGTTCGGGCACGAAGCGCGCCAAGATTTCCGCTACCGGTCCCTGCAGCGATTCGTTGACCCGGCGCACCGCCGTGCCGCCATCGATGCCGTGCCCCCCCGAAACCATCGCCGACATGGTCCACGCCCCCGCGCGTTAGGTCGAATTTTATTTAAAACAGGATGAAATCCATTGTTTTTAAACGCTTATCGCGTCGGCTATGTAAGCGGAATGCGGCCGTTGCCGCAACTGTCCGTTGGGCCGTATACAAAAATGCCCCCGCGCTTTGGAACGGCGCGGGGGCATTCGGGCTTCGACGGGCGCTACGCCTTCGGGCAGAACAATCCCTGGGGCGACAGCGTGAAGATTTCGCAGCCAGTGGCGGTGACGGCGATGGAATGCTCGAACTGGGCCGACAGCGACTTGTCCTTGGTGACCGCCGTCCAGCCATCGGACAGGATCTTGGTCTCGGCCTTGCCGGCGTTGATCATCGGCTCGATGGTGAAGAACATGCCTTCCTTCAGCACCAGGCCATGACCGGGCTTGCCGCAATGCAGGACGTTCGGCGGCTCGTGGAAGGTGCGTCCCAGGCCGTGGCCGCAGAAGTCGCGCACGATGGAAAAGCGCTGCTTTTCGGCAAAGCTCTGGATGGCCCAGCCGATGTCGCCCAGCGTGGCGCCGGGGCGAACCACCTCGATGCCGCGCATCAGCGCCTCGCAGGTGACCTCGACCAGCTTCTTGGCCTTCACGCCCGGCTTGCCGACATAGTACATGCGGCTGGAATCGCCGTGCCAACCGTCGACGATGGGGGTGACGTCGATATTGACGATGTCGCCGTCCTCCAGCTTCTTGTCGCTGGGGATGCCGTGGCAGACGACATGGTTGACCGAGGTGCAGATCGACTTCGGGTAACCGCGATAGTGCAGCGGCGCCGAGATGCCGCCGCGCTCGGCGATGAAGTCGGCGCACAGGCGGTCAAGCTCGCCGGTGGCGACGCCCGGCACCACATAGGGGCCGATGAAGTCCAGCGTCTCTGCGGCCAGGCGGCCGGCCTTGCGCATGCCTTCGAAATCCTCGGGGCCGTGCAGCTGGATGCGGCCGGCTTCGCGTTCTTCACTTTCCATGGTGTTCAGTTCCCCCGGCCGTCCAACTCAATGGGCAACCGGCCCTTTATGGTGATGTCCTGCAAACTCATGCGGCAGGTATAGCAGATCGCTTCGACGCCGTCGCCCATGGCCGCGACCAGACCTTCGGCGTAAGCGGGGTCGATGTCGGCCGCCGGGCGGAAGCCGACGCAGTCCTCGCGCTGCACCAGGTACAGCATGACAGAACGCGACCCTTCGGCCACCATGTCGCGCAGCTCCCGCAGATGCTTGGCGCCGCGCACGGTGACGGCGTCGGGAAATTCCGCCCAGTCGCCGCGCTTCAGATGCACGTTCTTGACCTCCACGTAGCATGTGGGGCGTCCCGGTGCTTCGAGCAACAGATCGATGCGCGAGTTCTTGCCGTACTTCACCTCGCGCCGGATGGTGTCGTATCCGGTCAGTTCGGCGATCTGGCCGGCGGCGATGGCTTCGGCGGCGATGGCGTTCGGCCAGGCGGTGTTGACGCCGATCAGCGCGCCGTCGATCCGGCACAATTCCCAGCTCCACGCCAGCTTGCGGGTCGGGCTGTTGGCCGGTGACAGCCACACTTCCATGCCCGGGGTGCTGGTCCCCAGCATGGCGCCGGAATTGGCCACATGGGCGGTGACTTCCTCGCCGCTGTCCAACAGGACGTCGGCCAGGAAGCGCTTGTAGCGGCGGATCAGGGTGCCGCGCACCAGCGGGAGGGGAAAGCGCATTCCTACTCTACGCTTGGCGCCATGGGACCGCATTCGCCGCGCAGGGCCTCGGCCAGCGACGCCTTGCCGGCGCCGGGTGGCAGCGGCTGCTGCTGGCTGGCGTGCGGGGTCCAGGCGGTCATGGTCAGCACCTGGAAAGTGGCGGGGACCCGGCCAAGGCTGTCGGCGAACAACTGCTGATAACGCTGCAGCGCGTGCAGCAAGGTGGCGCGGCGGGTCAGGCCCTTGCGCTGTTCCACCACCGCGTTGGTCTCGCCCATGCCGCGCAGATCGGCCAGCAGGCGCATGGGGTCGGCATAGGCGACGTCGACCGTGTCGGAATCGACCACCGGCAGGGCAAAGCCGGCGCGCTGCAGCAGGCCGCCCAGGTCGCGCACGTCGGCAAAGGGCGACACGCGCGGACTCAGGCCGCCTTCCTCGGCGATTTCGGCTTCGGCCAGGGCCTGGCGCAATTCCTTCAACGTGTCGCCGCCTAGCATGGCGCAGACGAACAGGCCGTCGGGCTTCAACACGCGGCGGATTTGCAGCAAGGTGCCGGGCAGATCGTTGACCCAGTGCAGCGACAGGCACGACAGCACCAGATCGAAGCTGGCATCGGCGAACGGCAGCCATTCCTCGTCGGCGGCCACGGTGGGATTGCCGTTGGCGGCGGCCCGTGCCGCCATGCGCGGGCTGAGGTCGCATTGCACCAGCGTCTCGATGCCGCCGCGCCCGGCCAGGGTGTCGGCCAGCTCGCCGGTATGGCACCCCAGGTCCAGCGCCAGGGGAAAGCTGCGGGTGACATCGCTCAGGCGGTCGGCCAGCCGCTCGGCCACCTCGCGCACCAGGAAATCGTGGTTGGCAAATTGAGGGGCGGCACGGTCACGGCGCTTGCGCAGCAGCGGTCGCTCGAAGATTCTGATGGGGTCAGCCATGCAGGCTATATGGCATGACGGCCAAGGCCGGGGGAAGGGCGAATCATGCAGGGCAGCACATTGTTGCGGCTGGCGCTGGACGCGGTGTTGCCGCCGCTGTGCCTGGCTTGCGGCGCGGTGGTGGCGGAACCCGGCAGCCTGTGCCCGGAATGCTGGAACCGCATGGCGTTCCTGGCGCCGCCGCTGTGCCATGCCTGCGGCCACCCGTTCGATATCGACCCGGGCGCCGACGGTGCCGCCCTGTGCGGTCCCTGCCTGGCCAAGGCGCCGCCCTGGCGGCGGGCGCGGGCGGTGTTCCGCTATGACGATGCCTCCAAGCCGCTGATCCTGCGCTTCAAGCATGCCGACCGGTTGGAAGGCGCCGCCGCCTTCGCCCGCTGGATGGCGCGCGCCGGAGCCGAACTGCTGGCTGATGCCGACGTCATCGTGCCGGTGCCGCTGCACCGCTGGCGGCTGGCGGCGCGGCGCTACAATCAGGCGGCGGTGCTGGCGCAAAGCCTGGGCCGGCTTTGCGGGGTGGCGACGGCGCCCGATGTCCTGCGGCGTGTTCGTCGCACCCAATCCCAGGGTCACATGGATCGCGACGACCGGCGCCGCAACGTGGCCGGCGCCTTCGTGGTTTCCGAGCGGCGCCGGCGGCTGATCGACGGCCGTGACGTCGTGCTGGTGGACGACGTGCTGACCACCGGCGCCACCACCGGCGAATGCGCCCGCGTGCTGCTGAAGGCCGGCGCCGCGGCCGTTGACGTGTTGACGCTGGGGCGGGTGGTGTTCGGCGACTAAGCCGCTATATTATGGTGCGGTTCAACAGGAGACCCCGATGGCCGATATCGAGATCTACACCACCCAGGTTTGCCCCTATTGCGTCCGTGCCAAGCGGCTGTTCGACAAGAAGGGCGCGGCTTATCGGGAAATCGACGTCTCGCGTGACGACGCCTTGCGCGAGTCCATGACGGCGCGGGCCGGTGGCCGTCGCAGCGTGCCGCAGATCTTCATCAACGGCGAGCATGTCGGCGGTTGCGACGACCTCTATGCGTTGGACGCGGCCGGCGGCCTGGACGCCAAGCTGGCGGTGGGCGCGTGAACCCGGTGTTCAAGGCGGCGTGCCTGCAGGTCAACGCGACCAACGATCTGCAGCACAACATCGACACCGCCATGCGCTATGCGGTCGAAGCCCGAGCCGCCGGCGCCGAACTGATCCTGATGCCCGAGAACGTGGCGATGATGGAGTGGGGACGCTCCAACATCGTTCTCAAGGCGATGCCCGAAGACGACCATCTGGCGCTGAAGGCGTTCCGCGAGCTGGCGAAGGAACTGAACTGCTATATCCACACCGGCACCCTGCATGTGCTGCTGGAAGGCGGCATGGTCGCCAACCGCACCTATGTGCTGCGGCCCGACGGCGTCGCCATCGCCAAGTACGACAAGATCCACATGTTCGACGTGGATTTGGGTCTGGGCGAGGTCTATCGCGAAAGCACCACCTTCCAGCCCGGCGACCGCGCCGTGGCGGCGCGGCTGCCGTGGGGCAAGCTGGGCCTGTCGGTGTGCTACGACTTGCGCTTCCCCCACCTGTTTCGCTCGCTGGCCAAGGCCGGTGCCGATTTCCTGGCGGTGCCGGCGGCGTTCACCAAGGTCACCGGCAAGGCGCATTGGCACGTTCTGCTGCGCGCCCGTGCCATCGAGACCGGCTGCTATGTCTTCGCCCCCGCCCAGTGCGGCACCCATGTGAACAATCGCGAGACCTATGGCCACGCGCTGATCATCTCGCCTTGGGGTGAAATCCTGGCCGACGCGCTGGAGCAGCCGGGCTGGATCATCGCCGACATCGACCCGCGCAAGGTGGCCGATGCCCGCAAGAAGATCCCGTGCCTGGAGCATGACCGCCCGTTCGCCATGCCGCCGCGGGATTAAGCTGATGCGGCTGCTGGCGGGGTTTGTTGTCTATAACCAGCCGCAACACGGATAGACGCAGATGCCGCTGCGTTCATCCGTGTTGCGGCGGGTTGTTTGCCGCTGTTCCCCGCCGCGGGCAGTCAGGGCAATAGGTATGGTCCGGGGCCGTTGACGGCGCAGATGCGCTGGATGACGCCCCGGCCGTCCACCACGCCGTCCTCGAACGCCACCACGCTCAGCCCTGCCGCTAGCGCCAGCAATTCGCCGCGTTTCAGCAGATGGTCAGGGTTGCGCGGCCGGCCGAAGGCTTCGTTGCCCAGCGCGAAGGTTTCGTAGATCAGCACGCCGCCGGGCTGCAGCGTCTCCACCAGGGTGGGGAACAGCGGCCGCCACAGATAATTGGTCACCACCACCGCGTCGAAGCGCCGCCCCGGCAGCGGCCATGGTGCGCCATCCCCTTCCAGATCGGCGGCGATCAATTCGGCACCGACGGCGCGGGTGGCGCCGATCTCGCGGTCGATTCCGGCGACCGCATGGCCGCGCTCCAGGAAATGGCGGCAATGACGGCCACCGCCGCAGGCGACATCCAGCACGGCGCCGCCAGGGCGGACCAGTGCGGTGAAGCGGGCGACCCAGGTCGAGGCTTGATCGGGCATCATGGCAGCAATCCCGTTGTCAATCGGCGGATCTTTCCTATAAAGGGGGAGCAAGAGGTTGGAAAGCCATGATCCTGTTCGAACTGCGCTGCGGCAACGATCATCACTTCGAAGGCTGGTTCAAGGATAACGCCGCCTACGATGTCCAATCGGCGGCGGGCGAGATCGCCTGCCCCCTGTGCGGCGACACCGGCGTGACCAAGGCGATCATGGCGCCGCGCCTGAACAAGGCCACCGGCCAAACCCTGGACGCCCACGGCGCCGCCCAGGAAATGCGCCGCCTGCTGCGCGATCTGCGCCAGAAGGTCGAACAAAGCTGTGACTATGTCGGGGAGCGCTTCGCCGAGGAAGCGCGCAAGATCCATTACGGCGACGTGGAAGACCGCCCGATCTACGGCCAGGCCTCGCCCGAACAGGCGGCCGAGCTGGAGGAAGAGGGCATCGAGGTCGCGCGGCTGCCGTGGGTGCAGGAGAATTAGGGGGGCGGAGTCCTTGGCTCCCTCACCCTCCCGCTGCGCGGGTCCCTCCCTCTCCCGCCTGGCGGGAGAGGGGGCCGCAGACTCCGTTCTCAGCCGCCCGCCGTCAGCTTGTCCGGGTCCAGCTTGATGTCGCGGCGCACTTGGCCCGAGGTGCCGAGCGGGGCCGCTTTCTTGCCGTCCACGGTGATTTCCAGCGCGCCGGCATTGCCGACCATCAGGGTCAGGCCGGGGCGGTTGGGGACCATGTAGCTGTCGCCCCGGCGCAGCAGGCGCGACAGCAGCAACTGGCCGTCCATCTCACGCACCTGCACCCAGCAATCGTCGGCGGTGGCGCGCAGCTGGACGCGGGAATCCACATGCTCCTGGCCGATGACCTGGCCCTCGGGCGCCGACGCGACCGCCGGCTGGGGGGCGGCGGGGGTCGAAGCGGCCGGGGCCGCAGTCGGGGCTTGGGCGGGGGCAGTCACGGGAGCCGGGGCCGGAGCCTCGGCCGGCTTGGGCATCTCGGCCTTGGGCGCATCCGCCTTGGCGGCCTCCAGCTTGACCGGATCGGCCTTGGGCACGGCGGCGGGAGCGGTGGGCGTGGCGGGCGGCGGCGTGGTCGCCGCCACCTGAGCGGGCGTCGCGGGAGAAGCCGGGGCCGGAGTGGTGGCCGGGGCGGGAGTGGGGGCCTTGGCCTCTTCCTCCTCGGCCGGCGGCACCACCTCGGCTTCCTTGCCGACTGCCGCCGGTGCGGCCTCGTCGGTCTTGGCCAGGGCCTCGTCGGGCTTGGGCGCCTCGGCCGGCTTGGCGGTTTCTCCGGTCACGGTGGCCGGGCGGTTCAGCGCCGAAGCCAGTCTGTCGGGCAGCGGCGGCACCATTTCGGCCACGTCGGAGCCACGCGCCGACAGGAAGTACCAGCCGCCATAGGCGATGCCGGCGCAGACCAGGCCGAGAAACAGGACGGCGCCGCCGGGAATGCGGCCTTCCGAAACCGGCGACGGGAACACCAGTTCCGAGCGGGCGTTCAGCTCGCCGGCCGCCTCGGCACGGAAGCGGCGAACCATTTCCTCGCCGTCGAGATCAAGGAACTCGGCATAGGTGCGCAGGAAGCCGATGGCGTAGGTGCCGCCCGGCAAATCCTTGTGGCGGCCATCTTCCAGCGCTTGCAGGAACGGCTGGCGGATGCGCAGTTGCTCCGCCACCTCGTCGATGCTTTTGCCGGTAAGTTCGCGGGCGGTCTTCAGCGTCTGCCCAACGGCGACGGTGGGCGCGCCCTGCGCCAAAGTCACATTGTCTTGTGTGCTGCTGGCCACGATTAATGACCCTTCCCGGAAATATTGGGGAAAACAAACGGCCGGTCATCTGTGTAGCAAATTGCCGGCGACGGTGGCAACCGTCACTCCGGTGATGACGGAATGCTCACACCATCACACCATGGTCGATGGCGAAACTTTTGAGCTTGTCGCGCAAGCTGCGGTCGGGCGACTTCAACAGCCCGTCCAGATAGGCCTTGACCGGTGCCACGTCCAGCGTGCGGATCATGGTCTTGACCGGGCCGATGGATGGCGCCGCCACCGACAGCACGCGCACGCCGCAGGCGATCAGCGCCATGGCTTCCAGCGGCCGGCCGGCCATCTCGCCGCACACCGACAGCGGCACGCCGGCGGCCTCGCACTTGTTCGCCACATAGCGGATGAAGGTCAGCATGCCCGGCGCCAGCGCGTCGTAACGCTCGGCGATGCGCGGGTTGCCGCGATCGACCGCGTACAGGAACTGGGTCATGTCGTTGGAGCCAATGGAGACGAAATCCACCAGCGGCAACAGCGCCTCCATCTGGAAGGCCAGCGCCGGAACCTCCAGCATGGTGCCCACCTTGATGCTGTCGGGCAGCGGCCGTCCGGCGTCGCGCTCGCGCTCAATCTCCAGATCGAGGATACGGCGCGCCTGCACCAGTTCGGCCACCTCGGCGATCATCGGGAACATGACGCGCAACTCGCGTCCCACCGCCGCCCGCAACAGGGCGCGCAACTGGTGGCGCAGCACCGCCGGGCGGTCCAGGGTGATGCGGATCGAACGCCAACCCAGCGCCGGGTTGTCCTCGTCGTAGGGATTCCAATAGGGCAGGATCTTGTCGCCGCCGACGTCGAGCGCGCGGAACACCACCGGCTTGCCGGCGGACTGGTCGAGGATCTTGCGGTACAGCAGGGTCTGGGCGGCCACGTCGGGCAGCGCCGAGCGCGCCATGAACGGCAGCTCGGTGCGATAAAGGCCGATGCCGTCGGCGCCCGAATCGTGCAGGTGGCTCATGTCCAGCAGCAGGCCGGCATTCATCATCAGCTTGATGGAAATGTCGTCGCGGGTGATGGCCGGCAGGTCGCGCAAAGACGCGTAATGGGCGGCCCGCTCCTGGCGCTGGACGATGGCGTCCGAGAAGATGTCGCGGATGTCGTCGCTGGGGCGGACGAACACCTGGCCGTTGTCGCCGTCGACGATGACCGGGTCCAGCGGCTCGACCTTGTCCAGCACTTCCTTGGCGCGGCCGACCACCGGAATATCCAGGGCGCGGGCGACGATGGCCACGTGCATGGTGGGCGACCCCTCTTCCAGCACCAGACCGCGCAGGCGCTTGGGGTCGTAGTCGAACAGGTCCATGGGACCCATGGTCCGCGCGATCAGGATGGCGTCGACCGGCAACTCGCCGCGCGCCGCCGCTTCCTCGCCCGACAGATGCTGCAGCAGGCGGTTGGCCAGGTCCTCGAAGTCGTGCAGGCGCTCGCGCAAGTACGGATCGGTGATCTGGCTCATGCGCGCGCGCATGTCGTCATGCACCTTCTGCACGGCGGCTTCCGCCGTCAGGCCCGAGCGGATGGCCTCGCCGATCTTGCCGAGCCAGCCCTTGTCCTCGGTGAACATGCGGTAGGTTTCAAGCACGTCGCGGTGTTCGCCGTCGCGCATCTCGGGGCGCGAGAACAGTTCGTCGAGCGCGTTCTTGATGCTGGCCAGGGCGTTGCGCAGACGCCCCATCTCGGCCTCGGGGTCCTCGGCGACTAGGCGGCGGATGACGATGCGCGGCTGGTGCAAAACAGCGACGCCGATGCCGACGCCGGCATTCAGCTTGATGCCTTCGACGCGCAACGGCAACAGGGCGTTGCCGTCGACGAGAACCAGTTCCTCACGGTTGACCAGCTCGCCCGAGGCGACCAGCTCGGCCAGCACCATGGCGACGGTTTCAAGGGTCTCGATCTCTTCGTCGGTGTAGTGCCGCATGGTGCGGTTCTGCACCACCAGCACGCCGATGACGCGGCCGGCGCGGATGATCGGCACGCCCATCAGCGAATGGAACAGCTCTTCACCCGTTTCCGGGCGATAGGCGAACATGGCGTGGCTTTGGGCGTCGGCCAGCGCCAGCGGCCGGGCGTGGGCGGCGATGTCGCCGACCAGGCCTTCGCCCACCCGCAGGCGGGTCTTGTGGACGGCGCTCTTGTTCAGGCCCTCGGTGGCGAACAGTTCAAGGACTTCGCCGGCGCGCATGACGTAGCACGAGCACACCTCGGCCACCATGTCGGCGGCGATCAGCGTCACCACCTTGTCCAGCCGTTCCTCGGCCGTGCCGCCGCCGGCCATGACGTCGCGCAGACGCGCCAGCAAGCGGCGCGAGACGGAGGGCGCCGCCGCTTGCATCACACCACCGGCTCGGGCTGGGGATTGCGCTGGACGATGGCGGCCTCCGCCTGCTCGACCAGTTCGGCCAGGATTTCCGTCACCGGCTGTTCGCGGGTGACCATGCCGACGCTCTGGCCGGCCATGACCGAGCCGTTTTCCACGTCGCCGTCGATCACCGCGCGCTTCAGGGCGCCGGCCCAGAAATGCTCGATCTCCAGTTGGGCGTCCTTCTGCTCCAGCTCGCCGGCGCGGAAACGGCGGATGACCTCGTGCTGGAATTCGATGAAGCGGCGGGTGCCGTCATTGGCCAGCGCCCGCACCGGGATGACCGGAAAGGCCGGGTCGACCTGGATGGTCGGCACGGCGTCGCGGGCGGCGGCGCGGATGAACGCCTTCTTGAACTTGGGATGGGCCACGCATTCGCTGGCGCAGACGAAGCGGGTGCCCAACTGCACGCCGGCGGCGCCCATTTCCAGATAGCTGACGATGGCCTCGCCGCGGCCGATGCCGCCGGCGACGAAGACTGGCACCTGGGCCGCCATTTCCGGCAGGATTTCCTGGGCCAGCACGCTGGTGGCGACGGGGCCGATATGGCCGCCGGCTTCGGTGCCTTCGATCACCAGGGCGTCGACGCCCGAGCGCACCAGCTTTTTCGCCAGCACCAGGGCCGGGGCGAAGCAGACGACGCGGCTGCCGGTGTCCTTGGCCCGCTTGATGGCGGCGCTTGACGGCAGACCGCCGGCCAGCACGACGTGCCCGACCTGCATCTCGCCGCACACGTCGATCAGACGGTCCAGCTCGGGGTGCATGGTGATCAGGTTGACGCCGAACGGTTTGCCGGTCAGTTCTTGGGTCGCGGCGATTTCCTCGGCCAGACGGTCGGGCGTCATCGACCCGCAGGCGATGACGCCGAATCCACCGGCGTTGGAAATGGCGGCGACCAGGTGGCGTTCGGAAATCCACGACATGGCGCCGCCCATGATGGCGACGTCGGTGCCAAGGAAGTCCCGACCGCGCTGCCACAGCTGGTCAAGGCGTTCGCGCGGAAAGGCCATTCCTCTCCCCCTTCGGTGTATGGCCTCAGGCCGCGTCCAGCCCATAGGCGGTGTGGAGCGCGCGCAAGGCCAACTCGGTGTACTTTTCCTCGATCAGGACCGAAATCTTGATTTCCGAGGTCGAGATCACCTGGATATTGATGCCCTCGGCGGCCAGCGTCTGGAACATCTTCTGGGCAATGCCGGCATGGCTGCGCATACCGACGCCGATGACCGACACCTTGACGACGTTGGCGTCGGCGGTCAGTCGTTCATAGCCCAGGTTGGCGGCCTCGATCACCTGCTTGGTGCGGTCCAGGTCGGACTTGCCCACGGTGAAGGTCAGGTCGGTCGACTTGCCGTCCTCGGACACGTTCTGCACGATCATGTCGACGTTGATGGCCGACTCCGCCAGCGGGCCGAAGATCGAGGCGGCAACGCCCGGACGATCCGGCACCTTGACCAGGGTGATCTTCGCTTCGTCGCGGCTATAGGCGATGCCGCTCACCAATTCCTTTTCCACGATCTCATCCTCATCGCAAACCAGAGTACCGGGCTTGTCCTCGAAGCTGGACAGCACCTGGACACGCACGCGGTGCTTCATGGCCATCTCGACCGAGCGGGTCTGAAGGACCTTGGCGCCCACCGAGGCCAGTTCCAGCATTTCCTCGTAGGTGATCTTATCCAGCTTCTTGGCGCATTTCACGATACGGGGATCGGTGGTGTAAACACCGTCAACGTCGGTATAGATGTCACAGCGGTCAGCCGAAAGAGCCGCCGCCAGCGCCACCGCCGAGGTATCCGAGCCACCACGGCCGAGCGTGCTGATCCGATTGTCGGGGCCGACGCCCTGAAAGCCTGCCACTACCGCGACCTGGCCGTCCTCCATACGACGCACCATGTTCTCGGTGTCGATGGACATGATACGGGCCTTGCCATGCACACCGTCAGTATGGATCGGCAACTGCCAGCCGCACCACGACCGCGCCTCGATCCCCAGTTCCTGCAGGCCGATGGCCAGCAGGCCGGTGGTCACCTGTTCGCCGGTGGCCACGACCTGGTCGTATTCGCGGGCGTCGTGCAGCGGCGCCATCTGCTTGCACCAGTCAACCAACTGGTTGGTGACGCCGGACATGGCCGAAACCACCACGGCGACCTGGTTGCCGGCGTCGACCTCACGCTTGACGCGCTTGGCCACATTTTTGATACGGTCGATGTCGCCGACGGAAGTTCCGCCGAACTTCATGACGATGCGTGCCATGAGGAAATCCTTTTGGACCTGGCGCATTCCTTAAGGTTCTGCGCGTAGGGTCGGTTCCAGAAATCTTTTGTTTGCCCGGTTGCCGCCCGAAGGGCGCCTCTTCATACTCTGTCGCCAACGCGGAAGCAAGTGCGGCCACCCCCTGCGGAAAGGCCGCGCCAGTAGGAGTACCCGATGTCCAATTCGAACGCGCCCAAGCGCATTCCCCCCGCCCGAATCCGGGAGCGTGAAGGGACTGCCTCGAGCGACGAGGTCGCTCGTTTCACCGCCATGGCCGAGGCCTGGTGGGACCCGTGGGGCAAGTTCAAGCCGTTGCACAAGTTCAACCCGGTGCGGTTGGGCTTCATGCGCCGCAAGCTGGCCGAGCATTTCGGCCGCGATCCCCAGGCCGCCAGCCCGTTCGAGGGGCTGACCCTGCTTGACGTCGGCTGCGGCGGCGGATTGCTGTCCGAGCCGCTGGCCCGCATGGGCTTCAAGGTCACCGGCGTCGACGCCGGCGACAAGAACATCGGCGTCGCCAAGGTTCATGCCGAACAGTCGGGCCTGCCCATCGATTACCGCATCGGCGGCCCCGAGGATGTCGAGCCGGCGTCCTTCGACGTGGTGCTGAGCATGGAGGTGATCGAGCACGTCCCCGATCCGGCCCGCTTCATCGCGCTGTCGGCCGGGGCGTGCAAGCCGGGTGGCGCCTTCATGGGCGCCACGCTCAACCGCACCACCAAGTCCTATGCCCTGGCGGTGATGGGGGCGGAATACATTCTGCGCTGGCTGCCCGCCGGCACCCATGACTGGCGCAAGTTCGTCAAGCCGTCGGAATTCGCCGCCTTCCTGCGTGCCGCCGGGGTCGAAGTGCGCGATCTCAAGGGCATGGCCTATGTGCCGTTCCGCGACGAATGGCACGAAACCAGCGATCTCGACGTCAATTACATGCTGTTCGGCGTCAAGGCCTGACCTGCGGATATGATGCTTCCAGGGAAAGTCATGCTGGGATAATCTACCTTTAAGCGGTATTCGCGAGGTAGATGCATGGCCGACCTCGGAAGTGCCGGCAATGGCGGGCGGCTTCGGCGGTTGCGCCGCGCCGCCGTCATGGCGGCGCTGGCGTGGACGCTGGTGGTTTCCGCGTCGCTGGCCTGGAACATCTTCAACGCCTGGGATAACGCCCGCGACCTGGCCGCGCGCGAGGCGAGGGCGCATTTCAACAAGGACCAGGCCTTCCGCTATTGGGCGTCGCGCCATGGCGGCGTTTATGTGGAAGCCGACGCGCGGACGCCGCCCAATCCAGCGCTGTCCCACGTCCCCGAACGCGACGTCGTCACGCCGTCGGGCCGCCGCCTCACCCTGATGAATCCCGCCTACATGCTGCGCCAGATGATGGGCGAATATGGCGAGCAATACGGGGTGAAGGGGCGCATCACCAGCCTGAAGCCGATCAATCCCGCCAATGGCGCCGACGAGTGGGAGCAGCAGGCCCTTCGTCAGTTCGAGGTCGGCCAGCGCGAGGTATTCGAGGTCGCCGACCTCAACGGCGCCCCCCATCTGCGGCTGATGCGGGCGATGATCACCGAGGAAAGCTGCCTGAAATGCCATGCGTTCCAAGGATATCGGGTGGGCGATGTGCGCGGTGGCGTCGGTGTCTCGGTGCCGCTGGAACCTTATCTTCAGGCGGCCCGCACCGGCGTGGCGGTGCAATGGGGCAGCCACACCGCCATCTGGCTGCTGGGCCTGACCGGCATCGCCGTGGTCGGGCGCCGCTTCAGCGTCCATGCCCAGGCGGAAATGACCGAGCAATCCCGTGCGGCCCAATTGCATCACCGGCTGGAACTGGTGCTGTGCGCGGTCAGCGACGGCATCGTCGGCATCGATCGCGACGGCCTGATCCGGTTCGCCAACCCGGCCGCCGCCGACATCCTGGGCTATGATTCCGGCGAATTGCTGGGGCGGGAGCTGCACCACACGGTCCACCACATCGACAACGACGGCGATGTGTGCCGCGACGCCGATTGCGCCACCCGGCGCGCCCTGAAAGAAGGGGGCGAGCACGCCCGCATGGAGGATCTGTTCCGCCGCAAGGACGGCACGCTGGTGGCGGTGGAGACGGTGATTTCGCCGCTCCGCGAGGGCGGCGGCGCGGTAGTGGTGTTCCGCGATGTCTCGGAACGGCGGGATGCGGAAAAGGGCCGCGCCGAATTGCTGGAGAAGCTGGCGCAAAGCAATCAGGACCTGCAGCAATTCGCCTACACCATCTCGCACGATCTGCAAGAGCCGCTGCGCATGGTCAGCAGCTATGTGCAACTGCTGGGGCGGCGGCTGGCCCCGGTGCTTGACGACGACTGTCGCGACTTCATTGGCTATGCCGTCGACGGTGCCGGGCGCATGAGCCGGATGATCGCCGATCTGGTGGAATTCTCGCGGGTGGAAAGCCGCGGCGGTCCCATGGAGGTGGTGGCGTCGCGCCGGGTGATCGAGGATGCGGTGGCCAATCTGTCGCTGGCCATCGCCGACGCCAAGGCCGCCATCACCATCGACGAGCCGTTGCCCGACGTGATCGGCGATTCCAGCCAGTTGGTGCGGCTGTTCCAAAACCTGATCGGCAATGCGGTGAAGTTCCGCGCCGCCGAGCGCCCCTGTTCCATCCGGGTCGGCGCCGAACGTATCGACGGCTTCGCCGAATTCCGTGTCGCCGACAACGGCATCGGCATTCCCGCAGACGCCTACGAGCGGATTTTCCAGATTTTCCAGCGCCTGCACGGCCGCGACAAATACGACGGCACCGGCATCGGGCTGGCCGTCGTCCGTCGCACCGCCGAACGCCATGGCGGCCGGGTCTGGGTCGAGTCGCAACCGGGCGAGGGCAGTACTTTCCACGTCACCTTGCCCCTGGCGCGGCCGGCGGAATAGCAGGTCGGCGCCCTCTCCGCTTGCCCGGGGTGACACGTTCTTGGGAAATGCGCTATATCAACCGCCCCGGCTCCGCTTCGGCGCCGGGGCGAATTGCTATGGGGCAGACACAAATGAGTGTGCGTTCCTACCGCCGGATCGAACGGCGTCGGTCGCGCCAGATTTTCGTGGGCGCGGTGCCGGTGGGCGGCGACGCCCCCATCTCGGTGCAGACCATGACCAACACGCTGACCTCGGACGTGGCCGGCACGGTGGCGCAGATCAAGCGGGCCGAGGCGGCAGGCGTGGACATCGTCCGTGTTTCGTGCCCGGACGAGGAGTCCACGGCGGCGCTGCGGCACATCGTCAAGCAGGTGTCGGTGCCGGTGGTGGCCGACATCCATTTCCATTACAAGCGTGCCATCGAAGCCGCCGAGGCCGGCGCCGCCTGTCTGCGCATCAATCCGGGCAACATCGGCTCGGCCGAGCGCGTGCGCGAGGTGGTCAAGGCGGCCAAGGACCATGGCTGCTCCATGCGCATCGGCGTCAATGCTGGAAGCCTGGAAAAGCATCTGTTGGAGAAGTACGGCGAGCCGTGCCCCGACGCCATGGTGGAAAGTGCGCTGGAACACGCGAAAATCCTGGAAGACAACGACTTCCGCGAGTTCAAGATCAGCGTCAAGGCATCCGACGTGTTCCTGGCCGTGGCCGCCTATCAGGGGCTGGCCGACGCCTGCGACTACCCGCTGCACCTGGGCATCACCGAGGCCGGCGGGCTGATCGGCGGCACGGTGAAGTCGGCCATCGGCATGGGCAACCTGCTGTGGTCGGGCATCGGCGACACCATCCGCGTCTCGCTGTCGGCGCCGCCCGAGGAAGAGGTCAAGGTCGGCTATGAAATCCTGAAGTCGCTGGGCCTGCGCACGCGCGGCGTCAACATCGTGTCGTGCCCGTCCTGCGCCCGCCAGGGCTTCAACGTGGTCGATACCGTGGCGATCCTGGAAAAGCGCCTGGCCCACATCACCGCACCGGTGACGCTGTCCATCATCGGCTGCGTCGTCAACGGCCCCGGCGAGGCGCGCGAGACCATGATCGGCCTGACCGGTGGCGGCCAGGACAATCATATGGTCTATGTTGCCGGCACGCCCGATCATAAGATCGACGGCGACGCCATGGTCGACCACATCGTCGCGCTGGTGGAAGAAAAGGCGGCAGCATTGGATGCCGCGAAGCAAAAGGAATAAAGCCTTGTCGAGCCTGCAACCCGTTCGCGGCACCCACGACCTGCTGCCCGACGATTCCCGCCGTCACCGCTTCGTCGAAGAGACGGCGTTCTCGGTGGTGAAGCGCTATGGCTATGGCGAGGTCGTCACCCCCATCTTCGAATTCACCGAAGTGTTCTCGCGCACCCTGGGCGAGACCTCGGACGTGGTGACCAAGGAGATGTACACCTTTGCCGACCGCTCGGGCGATTCCATCACCCTGCGGCCCGAGGGCACGGCGGGCGTGGCGCGCGCCTTCATTTCCGGCGGGCTGGCGCAGTCGCTGCCGCTCAAGCTGTTCTATCGCGGCCCGATGTTCCGTCACGAGCGCCCGCAGAAGGGCCGCCTGCGCCAGTTCCATCAGGTCGGCGTCGAGCTGCTGGGCGTGGAAAGCCCGCAGGCCGACATCGAAGTGGTGTCCATGGCCTATCGCATGCTGTGCGCGCTGGGCCTGGGCGACAAGGTGCAGCTTGAGATCAACACCCTGGGCGACGGCGAAAGCCGCGCCGCCTATCGCGATGCCCTGATCGCCTATCTCAGCCCGTTCAAGGACAAGCTGAGCGAGGACAGCCGCAACCGCCTGGACAAGAACCCCATGCGGGTGCTGGATTCCAAGGACGAGGGCGACAAGGCGCTGGTCGCCAACGCGCCGCTGATCCAGGACTGCCTGACCCCGGCGGCCAAGGAATTCTTCGAGCAGGTGACCGGCGGCCTGACCGCCCTGGGCATTCCCTTCGTGGTCAATCCCAAGCTGGTGCGCGGCCTGGATTACTATTGCCACACCGCCTTCGAGTTCACCACCACCGCCCTGGGCGCCCAGGGCACCGTGCTGGCCGGCGGCCGTTATGACGGCTTGATCGGCATGATGGGCGGCCCGGCCACCCCCGGCATCGGCTGGGCGGCGGGCGTCGAGCGCCTGTCCATGCTGGTCGAGGGCGTGCCCGATCCGGTCCGTCCGGTCGCCATCATTCCCATGGGCGACGCCACCGCCGCCCTGGTACTGGCCGACCGGCTGCGCGCCGGCGGGCTGGCGGTCGAGCTGGGCTTTTCCGGCAACATGAAGAAGCGCATGGCGCGCGCCAACAAGGCCAACGCCCGCTTCGCCGTCATCCTGGGCGAGGACGAAGCGGCGCGCGGCGCCGCCACCCTGCGCGACCTGGATAGCGGCGCCCAGGAAGAAGTGCCGCTGGCGGCGCTGGAGGAGCGTCTGCTGCGGTCATGAGTTCGGCCTCGCCCCGTTTCGTCGTGATCGGCGCCAACCATCGGTCGGCGTCGCTATCCTTGCGCGACCAGTTGTTCGTCGACGATGCCGGGGCGGCCGACTTCCTGACCGGCCTCAAGGCGATGGGGCTGCACGAGGCGATGGTGCTGTCCACCTGCGACCGCGTCGAGGTGTGGGCCAGCCATCGTGACGACGACATCGCCACCACCCTGGTGTGCGAGGCCTTCGCCGAACGGGCAGGGGTGTCGGCGGCGGCACTGCCGGGCCAGATATACAGCCATGCCGGCGAGGCGGCGGTGCGCCATGCCTTCGCCGTCGCTTCCGCGCTCGACTCGCTGGTGATCGGCGAGCCGCACGTGGCTGGCCAGGTCAAGACCGCCCACCGCCTGGCGCGTGATGCCGGCACCTGCGGTCCCGAACTGGAAACCGTGCTGCAGGCGGCGTTCGGCGCCGCCAAGCGCGTCCGCAGCGAAACCCATGTGGGCGAAGGCCCGGTCTCCATCGCCGCCGCCGCCGTGCAATTGGCGCGCGACCTGCACGGCGAACTGTCGGGCTGTTCGGGTCTGGTGGTCGGTGCCGGCGATATGGGCGAATTGGTGGCGGAAAGCCTGCTGGCCGCCGGCCTGGCCCGTTTGACCATTACCGCGCCGCGCGCCAGCCGCGCCGAGGCGCTGGCCCATTCCCTCAACGCCAACGTGGTGCCGTTCGAGGACATGAAGGAAGCCCTGGCCGCCGCCGACGTGCTGGTGGCCTCGACCGGCGGGCGCCACGCGCTGGTGACCGCCGATGCGGTGACGGCGGCGCTGAAAAAGCGGCGGCGCAAGCCCATCTTCCTGGTCGATGCCGGCATTCCCGGTGACATCGAACCGGCGGTCAATCGGGTCGACGGCGCCTTCCTCTATGATCTCAACGACCTGGAACGGGTCGCGCTGGAAGGCCGCGCCACCCGCGCCCAGGCCGCCCGCGCCGCCTGGGCCGTGCTGGACGAGGAACTGTCGCTGTTCCTGCGCGGCCGTGCCGCCCGCGTCGCGGTGCCGGCCATCGTGTCGTTGCGCCAATTGTTCGAGGATACCCGCGAAGCGGTGCTGGCCGAAGCCCCCGCCGACGCCGACGCCGCCACCCGCCTGCTGATCCACCGGCTGCTGCATGCGCCATCCGAGGTGATGAAATCGGTGGCGGCCGAGGGTGCCGAATGGCACCAAATGGAAAAGACGCTGCGGAAACTGTTCCGCCTGGATTGATGGAAGAGTCATGAATCTCGACGACCACCTCGACAAAGTCCTTTATCGCTACGACGAACTGCGCGAGCTGCTGTCGTCGGCGGATGGTTCCTCGTTCGCCAAGCTCAGCAAGGAATTCTCGGATATCGAGCCGGTGGTGCTGGCGGTGCAGGCGCTGAAGAAGGCGCGCGCCGATATGGGCGATGCGGCGGTCATGATGGCCGACCCCGAGATGAAGGAAATGGCCGAGGCCGAGTTCTACGCCCTCAAGGAGCAATTGCCCCAGTTGGAACGCGAGGTCCAACTGATGCTGCTGCCCAAGGACGAGGCCGACGCCAAGAACGCTATCATCGAAGTGCGTGCCGGCACCGGCGGCGAGGAGGCGGCGCTGTTCGCCGCCGAACTGTTCCGCATGTACGAACGCTACGCCGCCACCAAGGGCTGGCGGTTCGAGGTGATGGATTTCAACGAAACCGGTATCGGCGGCATGAAGGAAGCCAGTGCCACCATCACCGGTCGCGGCGTCTTCGCCCGTCTGAAGTTCGAATCAGGCGTCCACCGCGTCCAGCGCGTCCCCGCCACCGAAGCCGGCGGCCGCATCCACACCTCGGCCGCCACCGTGGCGATCATGCCCGAGGCGGAAGAGGTCGACATCCAGCTCAACGAAGCCGATTTGCGCTTCGACGTCTACCGTTCCCAGGGTTCTGGCGGCCAGTCGGTCAACACCACCGATTCGGCGGTGCGCGTCACCCACATTCCCACCGGCCTGGCGGTGGCCTGCCAGCAGGAAAAAAGCCAGCACAAGAACAAGGCTACCGCGCTCAAGCTGCTGCGCGCACGCCTGTATGAAATGGAGCGTTCCGCCAAGGACGCCGAACGCGCCGCCGCCCGCAAAAGCCAGGTCGGTTCGGGCGATCGCTCGGAACGCATCCGCACCTATAATTTCCCGCAGGGCCGCGTCACCGACCACCGCATCAACCTGACGCTCTACAAGATCGACGACGTCATGAACGGCACCGCCCTGGACGAGGTGGTCGAGGCGCTGATCGCCGCCGATCAGGCCGAGCGCTTGGCGGAGATGGCGTAGCGTGGCAATGAAAGCCCCCCCACCCAACCCTCCCCCGCAAGGGGGGAGGGCTTCTGTTTCCCCCCCCCCCCCCTTGC
>JBLNBE010000013.1:0-32611 GCA_050259735.1 Bacteroidota bacterium | reverse complement strand
CCTTGCCCATTTGCCGCAAGGCAAGCAGCCTCGCGCTGCTTCCGGGGGCCGCTTGAGGGGTGGGGTGAGTGGGGGGCGAGGACCGGTGCGCGGGGCCGGGTTGCGCGCCAGCGGGCTTCTTGAAGCCCGCGCCCGCAAGCGACCCTGCCCGGCGGAGAGGCGGTGCTCGCGGGGAAGAGCGGGGGAACGCCCGCTTTCCCCACGCAAACGAACGGACCGGGGCGCAGGCCCGCCGTGTGGGCAGGGCGCCGGGGAGCGGGCCAGTCTCCGTTACGGCGAGACCAGATCAGGTGATAGCGGTCAGGAGTGCCGTTGACCTCCCCCAAACTGCCTTGGGTGGACACGGCTAAGGCGGATCTTCGCCCATGGCGCTTCTTCTACCGCTTAGCTAACGGCGGCACACAAAAGAAGACTTTATTCTGCATTGCTGTTCCGGTTACTGGAAGGCCAAGAGTGGAAATTTGGCGGTTCCGGGAAGCTGTGCGAACTGTCACCGAAATACTGTGACCGAATTCTGTGGGCGGCACGATTGTTATGATCAATTGTTGGTGGATGAGCTCTCGGCGTCTTGGCTCCCCGACCTGCCCATCAAGTACGCCCTCGGCCGCATCGTTAATCAGCAAGACGCAGCCAAGATCCGCCTTACCCAGAAAAAAGCGACGCCGTCACGAGCTAAACAAGGAGCAAAACCAGTGCCCTTCACCGGACCGATAAGGTGAATCAGCAGCAGATTGGCGACCTCATGCGAAGCCATACTAATTAAGGAGAAGTTTCCGCGACGCACCAACCGCCGACCGTAGGCCTTACTGATGCTCGCCCCCCGAGGATCACGGACTGGCAAACGTTTGCCTCAGACCGCAGATAAGTCTGCGGATCATTTCGAACGGAACTGCATTTCCGATTTGCTCAGCGATCTGCGAGCGATTCCCGGCAAATCGGTATTGGTCCGGAAAAGTTTGCAGGCGGGCCGCTTCACGCAGTGTAATGGCCCGGTTGTCGCGTGGGTGAGCGTAACGGCCACGTGTTACATCCGTGCAGCCCGTGGTTAATGTCGGAGCGACGTCGTCCCAGCGCATCCGACCGTAGACATCGCAAAAATCACCAGCATCGCGGTTCTTATGGCACGCCAGCTGTAATTCCGGGGGTAAACTGTCCCGACCACCCCCGTTCTGCGGGATGACCGCAAGGCGCTTCAGCGTTATCTCGTGATGCGTCCGGCTGACATGAAGGGCGTCTGACGGATCACATTCCCCGGAGGATAGCGGGCGCAAATTGCCTAGAACGTCGCGCACCGTCACACGCTTTGCACCACGCGCCGAACGCGTAAAATCTCGCATGCGCGCAGGGGCACGCAAAGCGGCAACAATACAACGCACGCGACGCTGTGGAACACAGTAGTCGGCTGCATCGACCCGCAATGGGTTCCCCAGAACATACCCCGCTGTGGCGAGGGCACGCTGGAGCCTTTGGAAAATAGGGCTAGCGGCTATTCCTGGGACGTTTTCAAAAATGATCATGCGCGGCTTTAATGCCCGTGCCAGTCGGACTGACTCCAAAATCAGCGGAGCTCGTGTGTCTTGAGCACCACGTCTGCGGTTTTGCGAGCTAAAAGGCTGGCACGGAGCACAGACTGCCATAAGATCAACCTGCCGTCCGCGCGGAATAGCCGCTGCAATCTCAGAGGGCTGTAGCTGTCTGATGTCTTTTCGACGGAATCGGACCTCAGGATGATTGAGCACGTAGGTTTGGCGGCAAATGTCATTGAAATCGACGGCAGCTGCCACATGATAGCCGTTAGCCTTCAAAGCAGCAGTAACTGCGCCGGATCCGCAAAAGAGATCAACAGCGATAGGCCTTGTTCTGTCACACCGAATCACTTTTGATTTCAGATCATTACCGCTCATCTTCGCCATTACCACTTAACCGTAGCCATTCAGAACCATTAAGGGCGACCCTATTGAATTGCCCCACTAGCTGGCTCGTAAAATTCTGGGCTTCCAATGCCCTCAGCTCTGCCACGAACTCATAATATTCCTTCCGGCCTTCGGTCCAAAAAACTCGCTTGCCGTTATGTATCTCTGAATTGACAACTCCTAAGCTCGGATCCACCTCAAAGGCCACAAGCTGTAGATTCCGCGGGCGCCTATCAACAAGCAAAAATGCCTCTTTATTGTCGATCCGAACGACAAGATCAAAAACCTGACTGTTTTCCTTCATCGGACAAAATGGGAATGGGGTGGGTTTGGACAACCGCACAGCATCACAACCAGGTTGCATGCAGAGAAGAAAAGCTTGAGCCTCTTTTCCGTCCGCGTCCGCCCAAGTTTTCCGAACGACAACGCCGCCAGTTAGGGAGATGGCCTTATTACCTGGCCGCCGGGCACTGTTGGCCTCGCGCTTGAAGGACGTGAGGCGAGCGAACTTTGCCAAGGCCGTGTCGGCAGCAGCATCCGAGTCAAAAAATTGCTTTTTGAGCTTCTTCAACTCGGCCGTATCAAGCCGGAGCACAGCGCTATTTAGCCCCTTTTTAACGAGAAGATTGAGTGTCTCTTCGCCTGCTGTAATGCACTTTGATTGCCCCTTGGGCGCCTCAACGAGATCCTTGTAGACGAGTTCTTCCTTGTATTTTTTCACCAATATCTTCTGCGGATCCTTGCGAGTGCGCAAAGCAAGCGCACTCGCCTCTCCAAGGATATCTCTATCGATACCTCGGTCTGCAATAGACGTGGCGAACTCGGAGGTGAGAAGCGCCGTCATCAGATCTTCTGCATCAGCGGGCGTGCCAATTCCGCCCCGTTGCGCCAAATACGCTCCGTCCAAATCCGAACCAAAAACGGAGACAAGGTGGTGAGTATCATCACGCACCGCTCCGATACCTTTTAAAGCGAATGCCTGGAGCAATCCCTCAGCAAGATGCGCAAATTGATCTGAAACGAACTGCGGAAGATCCGTCCAGGCGATTGGCCGCACCGCAGATCCAGGGTGCTCGACCTTGGCTCCGGGGGCCGGCTTGTTTGCGAAAGTGATTAAAGCGTCTTGTCCACGCAAGGCACGATCGCTGTCGATAGTAGAGAAATTGCCAAACCCATGCTCATCTAGGTGATTCTTGAGTAGCGAGCACTGATAGTCTAGCCCACGTTCACCCGTATAAATCACGATCAGACGCAGTCGTCCGCCCGCTTCTTTGTCGTCGGCTAACAGGCGCCTCACTACTTCCTTGGCGGGGCCGGGGTCACCGGCCTTTAGCTGCCAATCCAAAATCGTTACGTCGACGTGCTTTGCCGCTTCAAAAGCGGTATCGACAACGTCTGCATCCTCATCCGAAGGAAAATAGAATCCACACGTTATCTTGCGTTTGGCGAAGGCATTTGTTACCGGACGCACGCTCAGCTCATGTCCGCCCCGCATGACCGCGGTACGCTTAACTTCCACAGGGGGCTCTTTTACAAGCACCTCTGCTTCTCGCTCTGCCCAGGCTTGACCAGTTCGAGGGCGAGCCGCGGCCGACTTCGCAACCTTTGGCTCTTCTTCTACTTTGGGCGCCTCGGCGTCGGCCCACGGCTCATTATCAATTAGAATGGCCGTGCGGACGAACGCCTCCACCGCGTCACGGCGCAGTTCTTCAAAGCTACCGTAGTGTCGGGTCACGCCACAGCCTCCCCTTCCGTGTCGCTCGCGGGCCCAATACGAAAGACTGGTCGGTTCTGCGTGCCGGGGTTCAGCAACTGCAAATCACAGCCAATTTTCCGGAGTGCATCACGCGAAATCGCGAGTCCCATCCCTCGCCCTCCAGGCTTGGTGCTTACGCCAAATTCAAAAATCCGCTCAGACATCCGTAATGGAATGCCGGGACCGCTATTGGAGAATAGCCATCCATCCCCGTCAGCATCCAAGAAGACAATCTTTTCGCTATCATCGGGCCCTGTTGAAGCCCAATACAGGCCGTTGTCGACCACATTTAAGGTGGCGCCAAGAATAGTGGAAAGAAACCCGTTCAGAGATTTTTGACGGAAGGCATCGGTCACCCGCAACGCAACGCCCGTTTTATGCAAACGGGAAGCCAACGTTTCCAGAAGATATTTTTCGACGTAAGCCCCAAGTACTGGCGACTTCCTCCTGTATCTCCGCCGACTAAGGGGAGAAAACAGTGCGAGGTAGTTGTCGAGTTCGTCGAAATATGACAGGAGATCGTCGTATATTACCTTTAGATCAGGGGTACCATCAGCCCAAGGCTTGAGGCGCCGAACGCTCTTCCTAACGCCTTCAGCTACATTGGCAAATTCGTGTCCGACAATCCCGATGGCCGAACCCGCTTGGGCAAGGTCCGTGTAGAGGTCTAGACGATCTTGAAGTTCGATCGTGCGCCGTTCTAACGCAGCAGCCGTTTCCTCCAGATCCTCTTGCTCATTAATCGCGGATGCGATTCCTGAGAGTTGATCCCTCATACCCTCAATGAGGGCTCGCCCCTGGCTAAGCCGCTCATTAAGCGCGCGCTCAAATTCTCGCTGTCTCTCGTAGGCCTCTTCGTCCCCTAGGCGATCGAGATTCGTGCGCGCCAGATCCATTAGGAGTTGTTCGGCATACCGCTGAAATGAGCCTACTTCCTCTCGCACAGTGTCACGCAAAGCGGCCTGCACCAATGTTAGCGCCTGCTCAGCCTCTTTCCGGAGCCGCCTAACTTCGTTTAGAGACTCACTTTTCTCGCGTTCCAGAGCATCTATGGCGCGTCTTTGCCGTTCGACATCGAGGCCCCGTTCGACTTTGAAATCGCTGATCGCATGTATTATCGCGGCGCGAACCGGCTCAAACACGGTTGCACGGATGTTCTCCGCGGCCTGTTCGTAGGCCTTCCACGCGGCTTCCACCGGCGGCGAAGGGGCGAGGCTACGCGGTCGCGCCAGCGTACTTTGGCCCTCAATTTCCTCTAGGCGACTGACGAACTCGCGTTCAATTTCTAACAGGCGAGAGGCCGCGACCTCATCGTCGACGCTATTAAGGCAGCTCAATCTTTCGTAAAGCTCATCTTTCAAGCTGTGAGCCTTCTCCGCAGGCTCACCACGCTCAATGACATCGAGCACGCGACTAAGATCGCTGGAGAATTTGCGCTTTCGCTCACGGGTCGAAGCCTCGCGCCGTTTCAGACGCTCGGCATCTTCTACCCTACGCTCCCGCTCCTTGCGGAATTCGTCGCCCATCTCTGACGTTGGTCGGAAATAATCGATGGCTAGCTGTTTGAAAAAGTTCTCAAGAATATCTCGGAATTGGCGATAGGCTTTGTTCTCGCGAAACCCCTCACGTCCCGCTTTTTCCACGAGAGCGGCATTTTCGTCGTGAGTAATATCGACCCAGCCAAGCATTCTTCGATATGAGAAGAACCAATCCGTAGCCTTAAGCGTTCGCCGTTGCTCTATGTTTACGAAATCATAGTCTGAATTGCCGTAGGGCAAGACCCTGATACCGTCACGATAGAGATAGAGTCCTCCGAAGCGATTGAGCTTCGCATACATTTCCCCATGCTCGTCGCGGGGCAGTCGGCTTTCGTGCGCCAACCCCATGAGATAGCCAAGTTTAAGGCTAAATGGACCGCACTCGGTCGGTCGACCATTAGATTGTGGCCAGCTAAGGACGTAAGGCTGCTTCTCGCCGTTATAAATTTGGATGGTTCCGGTAAATTGACCATACTCATCGAACTCACCTTCGAAATGATGGTCAACCGACTCAAACTCAGCTGGCGTAAAGAAGGACTGGCTTCCTATTAATTCCTCTACGACCCCATCCTCATGATGGTCCCGGAACTCAGCTGCAAATTCCGCATCCGCGCCAGACAACGTATTTCCAAAGCCGAGCAGGAGGCGCTGGAAGGGCGAAGACCCACCGTACCCCTTTACGTCGATGTCGACATTCAGGATGGGGTCAACCGCCGCAATGAAAAAATGCGTACCGTGGCCTCCTCCCCTCAGGCTTAGATCCGGCCTCCCCTCGCGCTTTGCTTGTGCTGCGAGCCAGTCGGCGTAGGCCTTCGGGTCATGGCCGCTCATGGCCTGTAGCGGCGCCTTGAGGGCCCTCCGCTGCCTCGATTGGCGCGGCAACAGCAGATCGATGCAGGCCTCGACACTTTCGATAAGGCTTTTAACTTCTTCGGCCCCGGGGAGAGTGCCGCCGGGAAGCGAAAGTATTGGAATATCAATCGCGGACAGCTCAACCCCAGGGATCTCGAACAGCCCCCAGTGCACGAGAGCGACTGTAAGCTTATCTACCTTGGCGACGTCCGGATCACACCTCGTCATCACTAGAACGACTGGCCCAATGGCTGCAATTGCGAGCCGGCCGATCCCCTTTTCGCCTAAGATTTTGCGCAGCTTTAGCCCACGGGGGCCCTCCTTCGGCGCGGCGTCATCCTTGCGATTTGCATCAACTTTGCTTTCGGTTCCAAGGGTCAGCCATTTCCCTTCGAAATCCACCAAGCTCATGCCATCGCCATTGTCGCGCAGCATCAGTTCTCGGTCGGCCCTAAAATAGTCGACCTCAACGCGGCGCGCATACGCGTCGTGCGCATTCTTGAACAGTTCGTGGAAGGCGGTGGGAATGCCGGCGATTTGCTGACGCCCCAGCATATCAACGGCACGCGCCCTAACGGAGAAGTTAGCCATTCAGATGCAGAACCCCTAACGTTCCCGATGTATAGCACGTATTATGGACAACGGAAGCGTTGCGTGTCGGTTGCATAATATGCCTGATCCACTGCCGAGCGAAAAGCGCTCCGCGCTAATGGCATCGGTTCGAACGGTTGGAACTGCGCCTGAGCTAAGGGTTCGCAAGCTCGCGCACCAACTCGGCCTACGATACCGGATTGCCCCTCGGGTTTTGCCAGGCAAACCGGATCTTTCCTTTCCTGGCGCTCGAATGGCCGTTTTTGTCCACGGATGCTTTTGGCACGGCCATGAAGAGTGTCGGAAGGGAACACTCCCTACATCCAACATCGATTTTTGGGCAACGAAGATTGCAGCCAACCAGCTGCGTGATCGGGTTGTAGAGGTGCAGCTCGCAACTCAGGGATGGCAAACAATCGTGATTTGGGAGTGCGAGACCAGAAATGCCCTCACAGTCATCGAGCGGCTCGCGCCGATAATCGTTCATTACCTTGGCCATGACCGACTTGCGTGCGCACTCGCGGCGACACCCCCGCTGGTTGGAGGGCATTAACCAGCCCCAAGGAAGGAGCCGGTATATTTCTCTCCAGGTCCATCAAACCTAAACCCGCACACATGTGGAGATCGCCTTAATGACCCTGGAAGCCGCCTACGAGCGCCTTCCCTTGATCCCCTAGCCGGTAACTGGAGGGCCATCGGGTGAACGAACCCGACGACACCCGCTTCCACGCCGCCGTCCGGTTGCTGCAATCCCTGTGGCGGCAGGACAAGGGGCTGCACGCCTAACGCGAGCCGGGCGCCTTCATTGACGAGGGCCGGCTACCCCCCCGCACCCCATCCACTCTGCCCCCTTTTCTCCCCTTCCTACCCCCACAGGCCGTTTCCGCCCTCCCGCTTCCTCAGCCACAATCGCGCCATCCGCCCATCGATTGGGGAAGGCGATGCCTCCGCATATACCGCCCGAGATGAAATGGCTGACCGTCGCCGATCTGGCGGAGATTCTGCGGCTGAAGCCGCAGACTATCTACAATCGACTGTGCCGGCAGCCCGACAGCCTGCCGCCAGCGACGCGGGTGCCGGGGTTTCGCGGGCCGCGGTGGTCGTTGAAGATCGTGCGGGATTGGCAGGCGCAGTATGAGCCGGTGGAATTGATCGAGATGCCGCGGCGCCGGCCGGGCCGGCCGACCAAGGCCGAGCAGGTGGCGCGGCGACGACTGGCCGCCGCCCTCGCTAAGTAGCGCCCTATCGCCGCCCCGCCCTGGTGTTCAGCCGGCCGCCCGGCAGGTGGGCGCCCAGGCGATCAGCTCGCAGGTGGGTGTAGCGGGTCAGCATTTCCGGGCGCAGATGGCCGGTAATGGCCATGATCTCGTTGTCGCGCAGATCGGTCAGCTCGAACAGGCGGCTGATGCCCTCGTGCCGCAGATCGTGCCAGCGCAGATCGGGAAAGGCGTCGTTGCCGGTGATCGCCGCGAAGGCATGGGCGATGCCGCGCGGCGTCTCCACCGGCAGCAGACGGGCGTCTGCGTCCAGCGCGCCCAGCCCCATGGCCCTCAGCGACTGGATGGCCTCGACCGCACGGATGCTCAACGGCACGCGGCGGGGGCGGTCGTTCTTGGTCTTGGGCAGGTCCACATAGGGAAACTCGCCATCCAGCCGGGTTCGGCGCCAGGTCAGGCCGCTCAGCTCCGCCTGACGCATGCAGGTTTCGATGGCGATGACGATGGCGTGCCGGAGCCATGGCCGCGACGATTTGTCGGCGGCATCCAGCAAGCGGTCCTCTTCGTCTTCTGCCAGCCGGCGGTCGCGCCCGCCGGGCAGCGACGGGCGCACACCTTCCACCACCGGATTGGTAATGAGGATGTCGTGATCCAGGGACCAGCGCTTGTAGATCTGGCTGAGCACGTTGAGGCGATGGATGACGGTCTGTGGACCGCATTCCGCATCCGGGCCGCATACGGTCCCATCGTCGGCGCCGTCCTCGTCCAGCACCATGCGGCGCCAATCGATCAGGTCGGCGGGGCGGATGCCCAGCAGCGACCAGCCGGCCAGATGGGTTCCCTGCCAATAGCGCAATTTGGAGAGCTTGTTCTTGGCGTCGGAGCGGCTGCGGTCCAGGTGCTGCGCCATCCAGTCGCAGGCCTGTGACAGCGAAGTGTCACGCGCCTCGCGGCGGTCGTCGTACTCGTCCCCGGCGACCTTGCCTTCGATGAAGGCGGCCCACCGTTCGGCCTGTTTGCGGGTCTCGAAAGTGCGGGTTTCGCTCACGCCATTGCGGCGCACCCGGGCGCAGAACTGGTACGGACCACGCTCCCACACCGTCGCCATACGACCATCTCCGCAACCGGTCTGTGACGGGGTGAGTGTCACAGATTGTCACAGATTGGGCGAATATTCTTGCGGAGTATCGGCTAAGTGCTTGATTTTGTTGGAGCGGGTGAAGGGAATCGAACCCTCGTCGTAAGCTTGGGAAGCTTCTGCTCTACCATTGAGCTACACCCGCGGCGCCAAGGCCCCTAGTTATAGGGGGATGGGATGGATCGTGCAAGAGGCCGGGCGGCGTAGGGGCCGGCCTCTTGCATTTGCCTATTTGCTGCCGGGCACGCCCGAGGTGGTGGAGTGTTCGAAATGCAGCGCCTCGCCCGGATGGGCGACGGTTTGGGCGGTGTGGGCGGCGCGGGCGGCTTCGGCGAAGCCGGCCAGGATCAGTTTGAGCTTGCCGGGATAGGCGCAGACGTCGCCGGCGGCCAGGATGCCGGGGGCATTGGTCGCCATGGTGGCGGGGTCGACGGTGATCTGGCTGCGGTCCATGCCCAGGCCCCATTGGGCGATGGGGCCGAGGTCGGTGGCAAGGCCGAAGAACGGCAGCAGGGCGTCGGCCTCGAGCCGGCGAGTTTCGCCATCCAGCGTGGCGACGATCACCGCCGACAACTGGCCGTCCACACCGTCCAGGCTGTGCAGTTGGTACGGCACCACCAACTCGACGGTGCCGGCATCGGCCAGCGCCTTGAGGCGGGCTTCCGATTCGGGGGCGGCGCGGAATTTGGGGCGGCGATGCACCACCATCACCTTGGCCGCCACCTCGGATAGCGAAATCGCCCAATCCACCGCCGAATCGCCGCCACCGGCGATGACCACGCGCTTGCCACGGTACTCTTCGCGCCGGGTGACGAAATAGGACACGCCCTTGCCCTCATAGGCATCGATACCGTCCAGCGGCGGGCGGTTGGGGCCGAAGGCGCCGCCACCGGCGGCGACGATGACCGCCTTGGCGGTGATGACGGTGCCGTCCGACAGGGCGCAGCGCCACAAAGCGCCATCGCGGTCCAGCCCCACCATCTGGCGTCCCAGGTGGTAGGTGGGCGCGAACGGCGCCGCCTGTTCCTGCAAGCGGTCGATCAGATCGGCGGCCAGGATGCTGGGATGGCCGGGCACATCATAGATGGGCTTTTCCGGATACAACGCCGCGCACTGGCCACCAACCGCGTCGAGCGCATCGACCACGTGGCACTTCAGCTTGACCATGCCGCATTCGAACACGGCGAACAGGCCCACCGGACCGGCGCCCACCACCACCACATCGGTTTCGTAATTCATCGTTGGCTCTCTCATTGAGTCTGTCACCACCGGAAGGTGGCAATGGCGGCCATGGGGCGTTCGCCGTGGCGGGTCACCACCTGGCGCAGCACGCCGGGATCGGGGGTCTCGCCGGGGCGAATGCCCAGCTCGGCGGCGTGGATGCCTTGGGTCACGAATACCGCGCGCAGGCCGGCGCCGTTGGCGCCCTTGACGTCGGTGTGCAGGGCGTCGCCGACACACAGCACGCGATTGCGCTCCATCCCCAGCATCTCAAGCGCGTTGGCGTAGATGGCCGGGTCGGGCTTGCCGCGCATGGAGACGACACCGCCCATCTCGGCATAACGCGCCGCCAGGGCGCCGGCGCACACGATGGGCTTGCCCTGGCGGATGACCACATGATCGGGATTGGCGCAGATCATCGGCAACTTGCGGGCCAGACCGGCCTGCATCTTGGGGACGTAGTCCTCGACCGTCTCGTTCAGATCCCACGGCCCGGTATTGAGGATGAAGTCGGCGTGGTCGATGTCGACCGGCACCAGATCAAGGCCGGCGAAGACGTTTTCGTCGCGCTCGGGTCCCATGTGATAAATCTGATGGCCCAGCGCGGCGTAGAACGGGTCGGTGCGGCGCGCCAGTTCCATGTGCACCGCCTCGCCCGAGGACAGCACGCAATCGTACATGTCGCGGCCGATGCCCATGCGGGCCAATTGCTCGACCAATGCATCGGCGCGGCGCGGCGCGTTGGACAGCAGCAACGTCTTCTTGCCTGCCGCCCGCAGCGCCGCCAGGGTGTCGCGGGCGCCGGCATAGGCCTCCACGCCATCGTGGATGACGCCCCACAGGTCGAGAATGAAGCCGTCGAAGCCGGCCGCCACCTCGGACAGGCCGTGGATCATGCGGATGGCCATTATTTCCCCCGATGATCGGCGCCGACGGCATCGGCCACGCTGGCGAAACCGTCACGCTTGAGCAGCGTCACCAGCTCGCGGTTGATGCGGGTGACCAAGGCCGGACCTTCGTAGACCAAGGCCGAATAGAGCTGCACCAACGAAGCGCCGGCACGGATCTTGGCATAGGCGTCGGCGCCGCTGGCGATGCCGCCCACACCGACCAGCGGCAGGCGGCCCTGGGTCAGGCTGTACATGCGGCGCAGCACGGCGGTGGCGGCATCCAGCAACGGCGCCCCGGACAGGCCGCCGGTCTCCTTGGCATGCGGCGAGCGCAGGGTCTCGGGCCGGGCGATGGTGGTGTTGGAGACGATCAGACCGTCCAACGCCCCGGCCAGGGCGACGGCGGCGATATCGGCCAAATCCTCGTCGTTGAGGTCGGGAGCGATCTTGAGCAGCAGCGGCGGTCGCTTGGCACCGTCCGTCGCCGCATCCAGGGCGGCGCGGGTGCGGCCCACCAGTCCTTCGAGCTGATCGCGGCCCTGCAGCGAGCGCAGACCGGGCGTATTGGGCGACGACACGTTGATGACCATGTAATCGGCCAGCGGGCCAAGGCGGGCGGCGCCCTTCTCGTAATCCGACGCCGCGTCCTCGGTGTCCTTGTTCTTGCCCAGATTGGCGCCGACGATGCCGATGCGCGCCCGCGCCTCCAGCCGGCGCGCCACCGCGTCCAGGCCCTCGTTGTTGAAGCCCATGCGGTTGATGACCGCGCGATCCTCGGTCAGGCGGAACATGCGCGGCTTGGGATTGCCCGGCTGCGGCCGCGGCGTCACCGAGCCGATTTCGACGAAGCCGAAACCCTGGCGCAGCATGGCGTCAGGCACCTCGGCGTTCTTGTCGAAGCCGGCGGCCAGACCGACCGGGTTGGGAAAGCGCAAGCCCCACAGCGCCACTTCCAGCGACGGCGACGACACGCGCGGCTGCGGCGGCACCAGACCCATCCTGAGCGCGCGGACGGTCAGTCCGTGGGCGGCCTCGGGGTCGAACAGGCGGACCAGCGGCCCGGCAAGCTTGAAATAGTCGAACAAGGCTTAATCCTCGAGCGGAGGGAAAACGTGGCGGCCGTCGTGGCCCAGCGGCAGATCGGTCGCCCGCACCACCGCGTCCAGCGGCAAGGCGCCGTAAAGATGGGGAAACAGTTGGCCGCCGCGGGACGGCTCCCATTTCAGCGCCGGCCCCAGCCGGGCGGCCTCGACCGCCAGCAACAGCAGGCCGGACTGGCCGGCGCGATGCTTGGCGGCACTTTCCACCACTTGCGCTGCGGTGGAGAAATGGATGAAGCCGTCGGCGGCGTCCTGGGACGAGCCGGCATAGGCGCCGGCCGCTTGGGCATCCTGCCATTCCTGGCGCCGGCACATGTGATAGATGATGCGGGTCATGGCGCCGGGACCTTACCGCAAAGCGCCGGCCAAGGCCACGTTGACCTTTGCCGGCCGTTGCCCCACCTGGGGGAAAGGCAACAGCGGAGGACCGGAGATGGCGCGCATCGCGGTAGTCGTCGCCAGCGGGTTCGAACAGGCGGAGATGACCGCCATCGTCGATGGCGTCGCCCGGGCTGGACATACCGTCACCCTGGTATCGCCCAAGAAGCACGCCGCGCGCGGTTGGGACAACACCCATTGGGGCGCCGACCTGTCGGTGGAGGCAGCGGCAATCGACGCCGAGGCGCAGGACTACGCCGCCATCGTGCTGCCCGGCGGAGTGCTGTCGGCCGACACCCTGCGCGCCGATAGCGACGTGGTGCGACTGGTGCGCGACGCCGCGGTCCAGGGCAAACCCGTCGCGGCGCTGGGCCATGCGGTGTGGGTGCTGGTGGAAGCCGGCCTGGCGAAAGACCGGCGCTTGACCGGGGCGCCATCCCTGCGCAGCGACTTGGTCAATGCCGGCGCCCAATGGTCGGATTCTCCGGCCACCGAGGACGGCAAAGTCATCACCGGCCAGCATGCGCACGATGTGGATGCGTTCGTAGAGCTGGTGCTGGCGGCAGTAGGGTAGCTCGTCCCTCTCCCGTTCCACGGGAGAGGGTGGCCCGCAGGGCCGGGTGAGGGAGCCACAAACTCCAGAGTCCTCGGCTCCCTCACCCTCCCGCTACGCGGGTCCCTCCCTCTCCCACGGGGTGGGAGAGGGCCGTATGGATCACGGCAACGGACTCACGCCAATCACCGGCTCGTGCAGGTGCAGCAGCGACACATACAGCAGCAAGCCGCCGACGATGCGTTTCCACCCCATTTCGCGCAATGCCGCCAGCGGATCGCGCGGAATGTCGGCCAATCGCGACCATTGTTCGAAGCCCAGCACCCGGCGGCGCTTGCGATCAAGCATGGCGGGACCGGCGATGGCCAGCAGCAGCAAGGGGGCGAACAGGATCAGCGCGGCGACGTCGCCATTGGGAACCATGTGGGCGCCGGCCCACAAGCCGGCCGCCCACAGGATGGGGTGGCGGGTCAGGCGCAGGATGCCGGGGCGGCTGGCGTCATAGCGACGGGCGCCGGGGCCGATGGAGAACGGGTTCGGCGTGGTCAGGCCGGCGACCGCCAGCACCGACACCAGCGGCATCACCAGCGCCGGCACCCAGCGCATCCACGGTTCCTGGTCCCACAGCACCACGGTGGGCGCGTCGATATAGGCGGCGATCATCCACGCCAGCAGCAGCAGCGACACCACCGAATAGGCGACGGTGAACCCGCGCGAGCCGCCCAGGGCGGCCTCGGCCCCGCGCCGGAAGCCGGGCCGGTTGGTCAGGCTGTGGCTGGCGAGGAACACCGCCACCGCCAGCACCAATTGCCAAAGACCGCCGGTCATGGATTTAGAACCAGGGCTGCGCCTCGGGGATGTCCAGGTTGTGCAGGCGGGCGCAGGCGGTCAGCGTGTTGCGCAACAGGCAGGCGATGGTCATGGGACCGACGCCGCCCGGCACCGGCGTGATGGCGCCAGCCACCTGCACCGCCTCGGCGAAATTGACGTCGCCGACCAGCTTGGTCTTGCCGTCGGGCAGGGCGATGCGGTTGATGCCGACGTCGATGACGGTGGCGCCCGGCTTGATCCAGTCGCCGCGCACCATCTCGGGCTGGCCGACGGCGGCGATGACGATGTCGGCGGCGCGCACTTCGGCCGGCAGGTCCTTGGTGCGCGAATGCGCCACGGTAACAGTGCAGCTTTCACGGATCAGCAGATGGGCCATGGGCTTGCCGACGATGTTGGAGCGGCCGATGACCACCGCCTTGAGGCCCGCCAACTTGCCCAAAGTGTCGCGCAGCAGCATCATCGACCCCAGCGGCGTGCACGGGATCAGCCCAAGGCCGCCGGCGGCCAACTTGCCCACGTTCCACGGATGGAAGCCGTCGACGTCCTTGTCGGGGCGGATCGCCTCGATCACCTTTTCGGCGTTGATGTGCTTGGGCAGCGGCAACTGCACCAGGATGCCGTGCACCGCGGGGTCGTCGTTCAGCCCCTCGATCAGGTTGAGCAGCTCGGCCTCGCCGGTGTCGGCGGGCAGCTTGTGCTCGAACGAGTTCATGCCGCTTTCCAGCGTGCGCTTGTTCTTGTTGCGCACATAGACCTGGCTGGCCGGGTCCTCGCCGACCAGCACCACCGCCAGGCCGGGCACCACGTGGTGACGGTCGCGGATTTCGTGAACGCGGGCGGTGATCTCTTCGCGCAGGGTCGCCGAGAACGCGTTGCCGTCGATCAGCTTGGCCCGGGGGCTGGTGGAGTCGGTCATGGGAGCTTCGCCATCCATTGGTCGAGGCGCGCGAGGAGGTCCCCCGTGTCGCCGGTGATGTGGAGTACCTTGCGGCGGTCGGTGGCCCCCTGGACGACCTCGATCGTCGATTTGGGCACCCGCCATTCCTTGCTCAACAACTTTATCAGGGCGGCGTTCGCCTTGCCGTCCTCGGGAACCGTGGTCACCGACACCTTCAGAATGGTGCCGCCGTCGGCTTCCGTCGCCAGCCCGTCGATGCGGTCGCGCGACGCCTTGGGCGTCAGCCGCAACTGCACGCGAACGCCGCCGGCGGCCGGAGCGACGGGCGAACCGGTCATAGGGTGATGACCACCCGCAGCAGGTTCTCGACCACCATCTGCACGAACAGGATGATCAGCCACAGGGCGATGGGCGACAGGTCGACGGGGCCGAAATCGGGCAGGATGCGGCGCAGCGGCCGCAACGCCGGCTCGGTCAGCCGGGCCAGGATGTCGCCGATGGTACGAACGGCGTGGTTGTAGGTGTTGACGACGCCGAAGGCCAGCAGCCAGCTGAAGACCACGGTGGCCAGCACGACATACCAGTAAATCTTCAGCGCGATCAGAATGACCGTCAGCAACGGAACGAGAATGACGTCCATCGGACTGGGACCTTGGGTTGGTTGCGCGCGGCGCCAACCCTACCCACAGAGCGCGCAACACGCAAGTGGGGCAGCGGGGCGAAAGCTTGCCCGGACGCCCCCATCGGTGGCACTCTGGCGCATGTTCCTCGCCGCACGGACAGCGCCATGACCGATCCCGACCGCGAAGCCCGCCTGACCCGGCTGGTGGAACGCTTTTACGAGCTGGGCCGCGAGGACGCGCTGTTGGCGCCGATCTTCGCCGCCGCCATCACCGACTGGCCCGATCACATCCGCATCGTCGCCGATTTCTGGTCGCACGCCATTTATGGCACCGAGCGCTATCGCGGCAGCCCGTTCCCGGTGCACATGCGGCTGGACTTCCCGCCCGAGGCGTTCGAGCGCTGGCTGGCCGCGTTCGAAGCCGCCGCCACCGAGACGCTGACCCCGATGGAAGCCGAGGTCGCACTGGGCCGCGCACGCCATATGACCCAGAGTTTCCGCGTCGGATTGTTCCCCTACACCCTGCCCGACGGCACGCCTTCGCGTCGCCCTCCAAGCTGCACTTGACAGCCCCATGCGGTTTGCATATTTTCGGCGCCTCGCGTGGGGCTGTAGCTCAGATGGGAGAGCGCCGCAATCGCACTGCGGAGGTCAGGGGTTCGATTCCCCTCAGCTCCACCAACGCCTTTCGAAAGGGGCCGGCCGATAATCGGCCGGCCCCTTTTTCGTGATGCGCCTCTTTCGTGACGGTGACACTGCTCGCATGATGACGTCCGCCGCCTTGCTCTGGCGAGCCTCGCTCCAAGCCATCTCGAGCCGCACCGCACGGGCGCTGCTGTTCCCGCTCCTGCTGGTGGCGGCGGCCATGCCGGTCCTTGCCACGCCGGTGCCGCCGCTGGCCGATTTCATCAACCATCTGGCGCGCATGCACGTCCTGGCCTGGGGCGCCGCCGACCCGACGCTGGCCGAGCTGTACCGCGTTAAGTGGGCGGTCATTCCCAATCTGATTATGGATGCGGTGGTGCCGCCGCTGGTGCGCAGCTTCGGCATCTATGCCGCCGGCCAAATCTTCACCCTGATGACCCTGGTGTTGCTGGCGACCGGCCCGATGGCGGTGCATCGCGCGCTGTTCGGCCGCGTTTCCGCCCTGCCCATGGTCGCCGTGCTGTTCCTTTATAACGGCATGCTGCTGTTTGGGCTGATGAACTATCTGCTCGGCCTGGGCATCGCCCTGTGGGGGCTGGCGGCGTGGATCGCCCTGCGCGACCGCATGGTGTGGCTGCGCCTGCCGCTGGCGACCGCCATCGTGGTGGCGCTGTTCTTCTGCCACCTGTTCGACGTCGGCCTGTTCGGCCTGGCGGTCGGCAGCCTGGAGCTGTGGCGCTGGAGCGAGCAACGCCCGCTGAAGGCAACCGCCGTGCTGCGCGACAGCGCGCTGATGCTGCTGCCTTTCTTGCCGGTGCCGCTGTTGATGCTGGCCAGCCCGACCATGGGGCTGTCGTCGGACGTGCTGTGGCTGCCGCAGGGCAAGATGGACGGCATCTATTCCATCTTCCAGCTCTATGGCGACGTCACCGACATGGTCTTCGCCGCCAGCATCATCGCCGGCGCGGTGTGGCTGACCCGGCGCCGGCTGCTGCGCCTGCATGCGGCCGGCTGGGTGCTGTTCATCCTGTCGGCGGCGGTTTTCCTGGCCATGCCGCGCGTGTTGTTCGGGTCGTGGCTGGCCGATCAGCGCATGCCCATCGCCATCGTCTTCCTGTTGATCGGCTTCCTCAAGCCGGCCAGCGGCCGGGCGCTGGGGCCGGCCTTCTTCGGTCTGCTGCTATGCGCGGCGCTGTTCCGCTTCGCCGATGTCCAGGCCCATTGGCTGCAATTGGGCGAACGCTATGACCAGGTGCGCGCCTCGACCACGGCGATTGCGCCGGGAGCGTCGGTGCTGGTCGCCACCGCCGATCTGCCCTCGGGCACCGAAATCGCCAACCAGGCAATCAGCCACGCCCCCTGCCTGGCGGTGATCGAGCGCGACGCGCTGGTGTCCACCGTGTTCAGCGTGCCCGGCAAGCAGATTCTCGACATCGTTCCGGCCAAGCGTGACCTGGTCGACGCCGAGGACGGCGACCCGCCCACCGTCAGCCAGATGCTGGCCGCCGCCGACGGCCCGGTGCCAGGCAAGCCGCGCTATTGGGACCGCTGGCCGCAGCGTTACGACTATGTCTACGTGCTGTACACCCACCGGGGCGACGACAGCCCCGATCCCGACCTGCTGAAGCTGCGGTCCGAAGGCGACGCCTTCCAGCTTTACGAAGTCCGCCGCTAGAGCCGGATTGGCCGCGCCCCGTCGGACGGGTATGATCGTGGGGCGATAGGTTAGGAATTTCGGCCATGACGATCCGCAAGGTTGATCGACGCTTTGACGACCGCCACCCCGGCACCGGCTTGGTTGCCATCACCGAGGGGGTGGAATTCGAGGTGCTCGATATTTCCATCGGCGGCATGAAGCTGCCGCTGCAGCCCGGTCGCCGCGCCTGGAAAGGCCAGGTGGTGGAATTCGAACTGCGCTCGACCCGCTGGTCCGACCTGAAGATCGCCCGGGGCAAGGGCGAAATCCGCGCCGTCACCCAAAGCTGGGTCGCGCTGCAATTCGTCCGGCCGTCCTATGACCTGATGAAATGCGTCAGCCGCCACGTCGCTGGCCTGGTGTGGGGCGACCAACCCTACGGCTATTGATCCAAAAGAAAAGGCCGCCCGGTGAGGGCGGCCTTTTCCATGGTTCTATCGACGAGCGTCAGTTGGCTTTGACGCCGGATTCGGCCTGCAACTGGGCGACCTTGCGGCGCAGTGCGTCCAGCAAAGCCTCGACCCGGCCGCCGCCGCTCTGGATCACCGAGGAGTATTCCGAGCGGTGGGTGAAGGCCATGGAGGCGCCCTCGACCTTGATGTCGAGCACCTTGAAGACGTCGCCTTCCTTGCGCACGCGCCACGACACCGCGATGGGATCAAGCTTCTGACGCTTGATGCGCGATTCCACCAGGACGTCGTTGTCGCCCTCGGCCTGCACGCCCAGGATCTCCAGCGTCTCGCCCGAATATTCCTTGAAACGGCGGGTCCAGGTATAGACCTGGACATCCTCGAACAGGCGCAGGAATTCCTGCTGCTGCTCGGGGGTGGCGGCACGCCAATAGCGCGCCATCACCAACCGGCCGATTTCCGGCAGATCGAAGGTATCGACGAACAGCGTGCGAAAGCGACGCGAGCGCTCTTCATCCGACAGCCCCTTGATCGCCACCGTGTTCATCGCGGTGTCGGCCAGGCGCTGAATGAAGGCGCGGGCGTCGGCATGGTCGTCGGCCCGCGCGGGCGCGCCAACGGACACCAGGGCGGCAGCTGCGGCGAAGGCGGAGATCAGAGTACGGCGAGACAGCATGGACGGTTAATTGCTCGTGTTCGAGGGTGTTTCGGAGGCGCTCAGGCCCGGCGCGGGCACCTTGTCGATGGTCGGAGCATTCTTGATGTCGACGGCACGGCGCTGGCGATACAGCGACCGCATGGCGGCATAGTAATCCACCGACGACTTCTCGATCTCGTCCAGGGTGTCCAGATAGGCTTCGCGCTTATCAACACCGCCGACGCCCATGCGGGTCCAGATCGCCCAGTCATGCCCCTCGTGATCCATCCAGATATCGAACGGATCGGCCAGCCACTCGACCGCCAGGCCGGTGGTGTCGCGCGGATTGCTCGGCCCCAGGATCGGCAGCACCAGATACGGGCCTTCGCCGACGCCCCAGACCGCGAAGGTCTGGCCGAAATCTTCGTCGTGATAGGGAATGCCGCCCGGCGAGGCGACGTCGAACAGGCCGCCGATGCCGAAACCGGTATTGAAGGCGAAGCGCATCAAGGTCTGCATGGCGCGGTCGGGTTCACCCTGCAGCACGTCGTTGGCCAGAACGATCGGCGAGCGCAGGTTGTTCAGCACGTCGCGCACACGCTCGCGGCCATAGGCCGGCACCACGGCGCGATAGCCCTGGGCCACCGGCTTGATCAACGCCTTGTCGATGGCGTCGTTGAAACCGAAAACGGCGCGATTCATCGGCTCGAGCGGATCGTTGGTCTGCTCCCATTCGGCCACGGCCTCGGGATCGTCGGCGGGCGGCGGCGTGGCGCAACCAGTGACAAGCGCGAGCGCGAACAGGGACGCAGTCAGGCGCGCGGCGATGGAGCGAGGTGCAAAGGTCGTCATTCGCGTGTCTTCTACCCTGTTGCTTTCCGGACACACGTGGCCCGGAAGTTTTCCCCAGACAGCAGGGGGGCCTCGGCCATGGAAACCCCCGCACATTTGGAGGTACCACAGTCCCCGATCAAACACCAGTAGGCAGAATCTTTCCACCTCTCGCACCTGCGAGATGTGACCTTCCGGCAACACCCTCTCCGAAGGGGACCATAAAGCCCCTTCCATATCCGCATAAAGATATGTTTATATGTTTTCGGACCAACGGGAGGCCGATGACGTGGAGGCTGTGCTAACGGGATTGAGGGCTGCGGCGGAGCCGACACGGCTGCGCCTGCTGTCGCTGCTGTCCCAGGGCGACTTGACGGTGTCGGAGCTGACCCACATCCTGGGCCAGAGCCAGCCGCGGGTGTCGCGCCATCTCAAGCTGATGTGCGAGGCCGGCCTGCTGGACCGCTTCCCCGAGGGCGCCTGGGTGTTCTATCGCGTCGCCGCGCGCGGCGCCGGCGCCGCCCTTGCCCAGGCCCTGCTGGACCTGCTGCCGGGCGACGATCCGGTGCTGGCGCTGGACCAGCAGCGGCTGGAGGCGGTCCGCGCCGCCCGCGCCACCAAGGCCCAGGATTATTTCACCGAGAACGCCGAGCGCTGGGACGAAATCCGCGGCCTGCACGTGGACGACCGCGAGGTCGAGCGCGCCCTGGTCGCCGCCATCGCCGGCCGCACCGTCCACGATCTGGTCGACATGGGCACCGGCACCGGCCGCGTCCTGGAAGTGCTGGCCCCCCATGTGGAGCGCGGCATCGGCGTCGACCTGTCGCGCGAGATGCTGGCGGTGGCGCGCGCCAACCTGGAACGCGCGTCCTTGCGCCATTGCATGGTGCGCCAGGGCGACATCACCCAATTGCCGCTGCCGGCGGCGGCCGCCGACATGGTCACCATCCACCAGGTGCTGCACTATGCCGTCGACCCGGCGGCGGTGGTGGCCGAGGCCGCACGGGTGCTGCAGCCCGGCGGCTTGCTGGTGGTGGTGGATTTCGCCCCGCACCAGTTGGAAGCCCTGCGCGACGAACACGCCCACCGCCGCCTGGGCTTTTCCGACACCGAAGTCGCCGGTTGGCTGCGTGCCGCCGGGCTGGAACCCGGCCCGGTCACCCGCCTGCCCGGCCAACACCTGACCGTGGTGCTGTGGACGGCCATCCGCGCCGCCCAGCCCGCCCCCTTGAAGAAGACGATCGCAACAGGAGTCCAAGCGTGAGTCCCGTCCTCCCCATCGCCACCTCCCGCCCCGTGAATGTCTCGTTCGAGTTCTTCCCGCCGAAGACCGAGAAGATGCAGGAGACCCTGTGGGAGTGCATCAAGCGGTTGGAGCCGCTGGCCCCCAGCTTCGTCTCGGTGACCTATGGCGCCGGCGGCGGCACCCGCGAACGCACCCACGACACCGTCGTCCGCATCGCCCGTGAAACCGGCCTGAAGCCGGCCGCCCACCTGACCTGCGTCGGCCACCAGCAGGGCGAGGTCGACGACATCGCGCGGCGTTATTGGGACGAGGGCATCCGCCACATCGTCGCCCTGCGCGGCGACGCCCCCGAGGGCAGCGGCCCCTATGTTCCCACCCCCGGCGGCTATGCCTATGCCGTCGATCTGGTGAAGGGTCTGAAGCGCATCGCCGATTTCGAGATTTCGGTCGCCGCCTATCCCGAAATGCACCCCGACGCCCCCAGCGCCCAGTTCGACCTGGACAACCTGAAGCGCAAGGTCGACGCCGGCGCCACCCGCGCCATCAGCCAGTATTTCTTCGACGTCGACGTCTATCGTCGCTTCGTCGACCGCGCCCGCGCCGCCGGCATCACCGTGCCGATCCTGCCCGGCATCCTGCCGGTGACCAATTTCGCCCAGGTGCAGAAGTTCAGCGCCGCCTGCGGTGCCAGCGTGCCCGAGTGGATGGCCAGGCTGTTCGAGGGTCTGGACGACGACCCCGACACCCGCCGCCTGGTCGCCGCCACCGTGGCCGCCGAGCAATGCAGGGCGCTCGCCGCCGACGGCGTGACCGACTTCCACTTCTACACCCTGAACCGCGCCGACCTGGCTTATGCCATTTCCCACATCCTGGGCGTGCGGCCGGCGAAGATCGCTTAGAAATCAGGTTAACCACAGAGGCACAGAGACACAGAGATGACTTTCAAACGGCGCCGTAGCGTCATGAACGTCTCCGACGGCACAATATCTCTGTGCCTCTGTGTCTCTGTGGTCAATTCACCATTGGCCGCAGCATCCCGGCCGACGAGGAAAGCACGATGACCAACATTCTCGACCATCTCCGCGACCGCGTTCTTCTGTGCGACGGCGGCACCGGCGCCCTGGTGCAGGCCATGAACCTGTCCGTGGAAAAGGATTTCCTCGGGCTGGAGAACTGCACCGAAATCCTGGTCAAGTCGCGCCCCGACGTCATCCGCGGCATCCATGCCCGCTATTTCGAGGCCGGCGCCGACATGGTCGAGGCCGACACCTTCGGTGGTTCGCCGGTCACCCTGGCCGAGTTCGGCATCGCCGACCAGGCGTTCGACCTCAACCAGCGCGCCGTCGAGGTGGCGTGGGAAGCGGCCGAGCAGTTCAAGGGCGACGGCCGCACCCGCTTCGTCCTTGGCGCCGTCGGCCCCGGCACCAAGCTGCCGAGCCTGGGCCATATCGGCTATGACGAGTTGGAAGCCGCCTATGTGATCCAGGCCTCGGGCCAGATCGCCGGCGGCGTCTCCGCCTTCCTGGTCGAGACCTGCCAGGACCCGCTGCAGATCAAGGCCGCCGTCAACGGCTGCAAGATCGCCTGCGCCAAGGCCGGCAAGGATATCCCCATCCTGGTGCAGGTGACGGTCGAGACCACCGGCACCATGCTGGTCGGCGCCGACATCGCCGCCGCCGCCACCGTGATCCGCGCCCTGGACGTGCCCTCGCTCGGCCTGAACTGCGCCGCCGGCCCGCGCGAGATGCTGGAACACGCCAAGTGGCTGACCGAGAACTGGGACGGCTTCATCTCGCTGCAGCCCAATGCCGGCCTGCCCGAGTTGGTGGACGGCCAGACCCGCTATCCGCTGCTGCCCGACGAGCTGGCCACCTGGCACGAGCGCTTCATCGGCATGGGCGTCAACCTGATCGGCGGCTGTTGCGGCACCACGCCGCCGCACATCGCCGCCACCAACCAGATGCTGGTCCGTGTCGGCAACGGCCACCGCCCGGCGCCGGTCAAGCGCAGCGTCCACTGGGTGCCGGCCGTCGCCTCGCTGTATTCCCAGGTATCGTTGCGCCAGGAAAACGCCTTCTTGGCGATCGGCGAGCGCTGCAACGCCAACGGCTCCAAGAAGTTCCGCGACCTGCAGGACGCCGAGAACTGGGACGGCATCGTCGCCATGGCGCGCGAGCAGGTCAAGGAAGGCAGCCACACGCTGGACGTCTGCACCGCCTTCGTCGGCCGCAATGAAGTGCGCGACATGACCGAAGTGGTGACCCGCCTGCGCGGCGCCGTCACCACGCCCCTGGTGATCGATTCGACCGAACTGCCGGTGATCGAGGCGGCGCTGAAGCTGTACGGCGGCAAGGCCATCATCAACTCGATCAACTTCGAGAACGGCGAGCACGAGGCCGAGGCCCGTCTGAAGCTGGCGAAGAAGTTCGGCGCCGCCGTGGTGGCGCTGACCATCGATGAAGTCGGCATGGCCAAGGACACCGACACCAAGCTGCAGGTGGCCAAGCGCCTGTACGACTTCGCCGTCACCAAGCATGGCCTGCCGGCCGGCGACCTTTTGTTCGACCCGCTGACCTTCACCATCTGCACCGGCAACGAGGACGACCGCAAGCTCGGCCTCGCCACCTTGGACGCCATCGAGCGCATCGCCAAGGAACTGCCGGAATGCGGCATCGTGCTGGGCCTGTCCAACATCTCGTTCGGCCTCAAGCCCGCCGCCCGTCAGGTGCTGAACTCGGTGTTCAACGACCATGCGGTCAAGCGCGGCATGACCGGCGCCATCGTGCACGTGTCCAAGATCCTGCCGCTGCACACCCTGGCGGCCGAGGAAGTGAAGGTGGCCGAGGATCTGATCTTCGACCGCCGCGCCGAAGGCTACGACCCGCTGCAGGCGTTCATCGCCCTGTTCGGCGACCGCAAGGCCGCCGACATGAAGAAGGAGCTGCCGGCCAACGTCGAGGACCGCCTGAAGCAACGCATCGTCGATGGCGACCGCACCGGCCTGGAGGACGATCTGGCCGAGGCCATGGCCGCCGGCTGGAAGCCGTTGGACATCATCAACAAGCTGCTGCTGGACGGCATGAAGGTGGTGGGCGAGCTGTTCGGCTCCGGCAAGATGCAGTTGCCCTTCGTGCTGCAATCGGCCGAGACCATGAAGACCTCGGTGGCGTGGCTGGAGCCGCATATGGAGAAGGCCGACGGCCAGGCCAAGGCCACCATCGTGCTGGCGACGGTCAAGGGCGACGTCCACGACATCGGCAAGAATTTGGTCGACATCATCCTGACCAACAACGGCTACAAGGTGCACAACATCGGCATCAAGCAGCCCATCGGCGACATCATCAAGGCGGTCGAGCAGCACAAGCCCGATGCCATCGGCATGTCCGGCCTGCTGGTCAAGTCCACCGTCATCATGCGCGAGAACCTTGAGGAACTGCGCACTGCCGGCCTGAACATCCCGGTGCTGCTGGGCGGCGCCGCGCTGACCCGCAAATACGTGGAAGAGGATTGCGTCCGCGCCTATGGCGGCGGCGGCGTCGCCTATGCCCGCGACGCCTTCGACGGCCTCGACCTCATGGCCAAGGTGGCCGAGGGCAGCTTCGACACCTATGTCGCCGCCCGCGCCGCCGCCCCCCGCTCGGGCAATTCCAAGCGCATCGGCCAGCCCATGGAATCCAGCACGCTGCGTCCGGTGGATTGGGAGGAAATTTCCCTGCGCCGTGCCGAATTGCACAAGGACGTCGCCGTGCCGACGCCGCCGTTCTGGGGCGCCCGCGTCATCGAGAACGTGCCGCTGGGCAGCCTGGCACCGTACCTGAACGACACCATGCTGTACCAGTTCCATTGGGGCTATAAGAAGCAGGGCCGCAGCATCGACGAGTTCAAGGCGTGGGCCGCCAAGGAACTGAAGCCCATCGCGCTCGACATGCTCAAGCGCTGCGAGGCCGAGGGCATCCTCAAGGCTCAGGCGGTCTACGGCTATTGGAAGGCCGCCGCCGACGGTGACAGCGTCGTGCTGTTCGCCGAGGACGGCACCACCGAGGTCGCCCGCTTCGCCTTCCCGCGCCAGGCCAAGGAAGGCGGCCTGTGTATCGCCGACTTCTACCGCCCGGTGGACAGCGGCGAACGCGACGTCATCGGCCTGCAGGTCGTCACCATGGGCAAGCACGCCACCGACGTCGCCGCCGAATGGTTCAACGCCAACAAGTATCAGGACTACCTGTACCTGCACGGCCTGTCGGTGGAAATGGCCGAGGCCATGGCCGAATACACCCACAAGCGCATCCGCGCCGAACTGGGCTTCGCCGCCGAGGACGCCGTCGAAACCGAGAAGATGCTCAAGCAGGTCTATCGCGGCTCGCGCTATAGCTTCGGCTATCCCGCCTGTCCCAACATCGAGGACCAGAAGCAATTGCTGGCGCTCTTGGGCGCCGACCGCATCGGCGTGACGCTGTCGGACGAGTTCCAGTTGGACCCGGAACAGAGCACCAGCGCCATCGTCTGCCTGCACCCGCAGGCGAAGTACTTCAGCGTGTGAATTAGGGGAAGGATGCGAGGGGACTCGTCCCCTCGCGCACCCCATTCCGTTTCTTTTACCCTCGCCCGCCTGCGGGAGGGTGAGAGAGCCAGCGCTTCCAAGCCCTCCGCCATCTTGACGCCCCGCACCATCGGGGGCAGCATTCCCCCCCAACTGCCGGACATGCGGGCCGGCGATTCTTCTCCGACACTGGCGGACCCGTGGGCCGCTTGCCATTCCCTATTCGTCGGGAGAACACCATGTCCTTCTGGACCGACCTGCGCACGCCCGCGCAGCACGACATGCTTGTCGCCGTCTACGAAACCCACTGGCTGACCCAATACGCCGAAGCATCCGATTCGCTGAACCGGGTGTGGGAGATCATGAGTGGCCTGTTTGCCTTGACCGGCAGCATCGTCGCCCAGGCCGGCGGCCGCCAGATCAAGACCCTGGGCGATAACGGCCTGGCCGTCTTTCCCATCGACACCGCCGACGCGGCCACGCGCGCCCTGTTCGACCTCAAAGCCCAGGCGGAAGACTGGCTGGCCCAGCGCGGCTATCGCAGCCGCATCCACCTGAAGGCCGACATCGGCCCCGTCGCCATCGGCCGCATCGGCACGGCGGGCGAGGAAATCCTCGACGTCTTCGGCCGCCCCGTCGCCACCGCCTTCACCATGCCCAGCACCGGCATCGCCATCACCGCCCCGCTGTTCCGGCACCTGGGCGAGGAAGCGCGCAAGCTGTTCCGGAAACACACGCCGCCGGTGACCTATATCGGGATGGAAGACCGCCGGCCGAGGGGATAAGGAAAACGGTTTTTTTACCCTCTCCCGCTGGCGGGAGAGGGAGGGACCCGCATAGCGGGAGGGTGAGGGAGCCAACGCTTCCAAGCCAGGCGCCTATCGCGCCAGCCAATCCTCGGCGCAAATATTGCGAAGCAAGCAGGCGTAGAGTCCGTGGCGCCCTCACCCGGCCTGCGGCCACCCTCTCCCGCCCGGCGGGAGAGGGGAACAACAAAAAAGGCGGGGCCTTGCGGCACCCGCCTTTCTTATTCACCTCGGCACAAGCTTAGTGCTTGTGGCCGCAACCGCAACCGGAATGGGTCGGCTTGACTTCCAGGGCGGCGACGCCCGGGAGGGTCTTGCCTTCCAGCCATTCCAGGAACGCGCCGCCGGCGGTGGAGACGTAGGAGAACTGGTCGTCCACGCCCGCCTTGCCCAGGGCGGCGACGGTGTCGCCACCGCCGGCCACGGTCAGCAGCTTGCCCTGCTTGGTGCGCTCGGCCGCGGCCTGGGCCACGGCGTTGGTCGCCTTGTCGAAGGGCGCGATCTCGAACGCGCCCATGGGGCCGTTCCACACCAAGGTCTTGCAGCCGCCCAGACGGTCGATGATGGCCTCGATGCTGGCGGGGCCGGCATCCAGGATCATCTGGTCATCGGGAACGGCATCCACCGACACCACCTTGTTGGCGGCGTGCTCGGCGAACTCGCCGGCCACGACCGCGTCCACCGGCAGGACGATGTGGCACTTGGCCGCCTTCGCCTTTTCGATGATCTCGCGGGCGGTGTCGGCCATTTCCTTCTCGCACAGCGACTTGCCGACCGACTTGCCCTGCGCGAACAGGAACGTGTTGGCCATGCCGCCGCCGATGATCAGGTAGTCCACCTTGGCCACCAGATTGCCCAGCAGGTCCAGCTTGGTGGAAACCTTGGCACCGCCGACCACGGCGGCCACCGGCTTTTCCGGGGCTTCCAGCGCACGCCCCAGGGCTTCCAGCTCGGCCTGCATCAAGCGGCCGGCGGCGGCCGGCAGGATGTGGGCCAGGCCTTCGGTCGAGGCATGGGCGCGATGGGCGGTCGAGAAGGCGTCGTTCACATAGAGGTCGCCCAGATCGGCCAACTTCTTGGCGAAGCCCGGCTCGTTCTTTTCTTCCTCGGGATGGAAACGCACGTTTTCCAGCAGGACGATGCCGCCGTCCTTCAGGCCGGCGATCACTTTTTCCGCCTCGGGGCCGATGCAGTCGTCGGCCCAGGCGACAGCCTGGCCGACGGCCTTGGCCAGCGGCTCCACCAGCAGCTTCTGCGAGTACTTGTCCTCGCGGCCCTTGGGCCGGCCGAAGTGGGTCAGCACGATGACCTTGGCGCCCTTGGCGGCCAGCTCCTTGAGCGTGGCCGCCGAGCGGTCGATGCGGGTGGTGTCGGTGACCTTGCCGTCCTTGGCCGGGACGTTGAGGTCGGCACGAACCAGAACCCGCTTACCCTTCACATCAAGGGCGTCGATGGTACGGAACATGGTGTTCCCTCTCGGCCCTTAGTGGGTGGCGACGTACTGCACGAAGCGCAGCATGTTGCAGGTGTAGCCGTATTCGTTGTCGTACCACGACACGACCTTGACGAAGGTCTCGTCCAACTGGATGCCGGCATCGGCGTCGAAGATGGACGGCAGCGGGCAACCGACGAAATCGGTCGAGACCACCTTGTCGGTGGTGAAGCCCAGCACGCCCTTGAGCGCGCCTTCCGAGGCGGCCTTCATGGCGGCGACGATCTCTTCGTACTTGGCCGGCTTTTCCAGCTCGACGGTCAGGTCGACCACCGAAACGTCCGAGGTCGGCACGCGGAACGACATGCCGGTCAGCTTCTTGTTGAGGGCGGGCAGCACCTTGCCCACGGCCTTGGCGGCACCGGTGGACGACGGAATGATGTTTTCCAGGATGCCGCGGCCGCCGCGCCAATCCTTCTGGGACGGGCCGTCAACGGTCTTCTGGGTGGCGGTGGCGGCGTGCACGGTGGTCATCAGGCCGCGCTTCACGCCCCAATTGTCGTTCAGCACCTTGGCGACCGGCGCCAGGCAGTTGGTGGTGCACGAAGCGGCCGAGACGATGGCCTGGCCGGCATAGGTCTCGTGGTTCACGCCATAGACGAACATGGGCGTGTCGTCCTTGGAGGGAGCGGACTGCACCACCTTCTTGGCGCCGGCGGCGATGTGCTTCTCGCAGGCTTCCTTGGTCAGGAACAGGCCGGTGGACTCGATCACCAGATCGGCACCGACTTCGTTCCACTTCAGCTCGGCCGGGTCCTTGACCTGGGTCAGACGGATCTTCTTGCCGTTGACGATCAGGGTGTTGCCGTCGACCGAGATGTCGCCTTCGAAGCGGCCGTGCACCGAGTCGTACTTCAGCATGTAGGCCAGGTATTCGGGATCGAGCAGATCGTTGATGGCGACGATCTCGAGTTCCGGATAGTGCTTGGTGGCGGCACGGAACACCATGCGCCCGATGCGGCCGAACCCGTTGATGCCTACACGAACAGTCATATCTTCCTCCACTAGGGTAACGACACGGCGTCGGCCAACCGGCCCCCGTGGTTGAAATGCCGTAAGGCCCGGGGCGTCTGCTGGGCGGGATGCCTGCCGAATTCTGACGACGACCATATTGCACACTCGCCGGGTCAAATCCAGCCCCGAAAGCATGGATAGCCGGCGCGCACGGTGCGGAAATGCTGATGTTTTCGTGACGGTCGCCGTGGAATGGGGCGGCGCCCCGACGCCGGGGACAACATGGACCTGCGCCCGGCCGGCACCACAGCCTTTCGGACAAGCCCCGGACCTTGGGACTGTCCGTTCACCCACCGGGATTACGGCTGAAGAACGATTTCTTCCGGCGCCGTTTCCCGCCATAGTCTGCGGCGAACACAGGTTGCCGCCACCCCCCCCCGGCGGCACGAACGAGGCGGCCCTTCCCCAATCCCCCCTTGGGCACCTCGGCACTTTCGGGCCGCCGGATCACTCCGGCGGCCCGATTGTGTTTTAAGAAGCCTAACCGCGATAGTCGCAGCGGTCGCCGGTCACCTCGACGAAACCCTTGGCGCCTGGGGCGATGGTGAAGCGGTACTCGCCGCCCTTGACCACCATGGAATGCTGCAGCGGCAGCTTGCCGCTGATCTGGCTGTCCTTGCCGCCGATGGCGGTAAAATGGACGGTCACCGGCTTGTCGGGATCGAAGGCCTGCTCCGTGCCGCTGCCGGTGCCTTCGGCCGAGACGGTGATGAGGTCGGCGAAGCGCACCCAGGTCGAGGCGCCGTCGAACTTGGCGGTCTTGACCATGAAGCGTTTGGTCGCCTCGCCGCCGCAACGCTTGGGCTTTTCCGCATTGGCGATGACGAAGGCCAGCCGCCGGGCCTCCAGCCCGCTGTCGAGCTTGGCGCGCAGGGCGGCGGTCAGGTCCTTCATATCCTCGGACGGCGCCACCTCGGCATAGCGGGCGGCAAGGTCGTCGGCCCGCTTCTTCTGCTCGTCCAGTTCGGTCTGCAGCCGGGCGACGCTGTCGCGCGCGGCGCTTTCGGCCACGCTCAGGCGCTGGATCTCGCTTTGGGCGGTGGCGACGTCTTCGGCCGCCAGGCGCTGGCCGGTCTGGAAGCCATAGAAGCCGGTGGCGCCAAGGGCGCCGACCAGGGCGGTGAACTTGAACAACTTGCGCCCCAAATGCCAGCCTTGCTGGCCGCGGCGAGGTCTGCGGCGGGCCATGATATCTCCAACGTAAGGACCGTCTGTGGCCGATGGGGTAGGGCCGGAATATGTCGCCACCAAGGCGGCGGTCCGGCCGCCGCCCCAATGCGCGGCTAGACCGCCTCTTCGACGCTGGGCATCAACTTGTAAAGGCGGCTGTCCTTGAGCGCCGACGCCGAAATCATCTTGAGCGCGGTGGCATCGCCCACCTTGGTCATGCGGGCATGGACGATACCCTCGGCATCCTTGACCAATTCACGCACTTCCCACACCGCACTGGAATCCGTGGGCTGATACCTTTGCCCGATCACAACCTCTCGTCGCGCCATCGCGTCCTTCTCCACCTTTGCTGCCGATTCGTCCCGTCCGACCCGCCCCCTGGGGCCGGAGTGTCTAGGCCAAGCCCCTGCCCTTTGGAAGAGAAATATAGGGACCGCCCCCTTCTGCGCGAGGCTTTCGCCGTGTCATTCGTTGGCAATAGATCGTGCAAAACACGTCAAAAACGATTCATCAGTCGACAACACCCGACTATTGTAAGCCCCTTGGCTTTTCATGTTGGACCAATGTATTGGTATTTATGCCCATAGTATGGAAGGGGAGTAACTGCCGAGTTTCATATTGCATTCCAGGGGGCATCTCGTATTTTTGCAAGTGCGAAATGGCGCTTTGGACCGCGACTTGCGGCAAGACAGCAAACCATTTTCGTAGTGACGGCATGCCGGTCTGCTGCAACCATAGCAAACGGGTCTGCCACGCAGCACATGGCCGGACGGGGTTTCCCCCCCGATGGGTCAAGCAATACTGAACGCCGCCGGGTAGCCGGCGGATGCCGGACCGAAAAAAGAAGACGGTGGGGACGATGAAGATTCTGATTGCCGACGACCATGAATTGTTCCGTGACGGCCTACGCCACGTGCTTGACCAGTTGGGCGGTTCGCTGTCCATCGTCGAGGCCAGCGATTTCGCCCAGGCGGTAGCCGCTGTCGAGCGCGAACCCGACATCGACATCGTGCTGCTGGACCTCAACATGCCCGGCATGCCGTGGAACGAAGGGCTGCAGCGCCTGAAGGAAATGCTGCCCGAAGCGGTGCCGGTGATCGTGCTGTCGGCCTCGGACGACCGCCGCCATGTCTTGCAGGCGGTGAACATGGGCGCCGCCGGGTTCATCCCCAAGACCTCGTCCTCGCGCGTCATGCTGTCGGCGCTCAAGCTGGTGCTGTCGGGCGGTGTCTACCTGCCGCCGGCCCTGCTGGAACAGGGCAACAGCCAGGACGGCGTCGGCCCGCTGGCCAACGAGAACGCGGTGTCGTTCCTGACCCCGCGCCAGCGTGAAGTGCTGGCGCTGCTGGGCCAGGGCAAGTCCAACAAGGAAATCGCTCGCGTGCTGCAACTGGCCGAAGGAACGGTCAAGCTGCACGTGACCGCCATCCTGAAGGCGCTGAACGTCAACAACCGCACCCGCGCGGTGGTCGCCGCCTCGCAATTGGGCCTGACCTCGCCCGACACCAGCCAACTCGGCCGCTAAGCACATATCCCGGTGATCGAACCCGATCACCGGCGCCCTCATGCGGCGGGCGGGTTTCTCCGAAACCCTGGCCTCCCGCGGCATAAGCCGCGCGGCGCGGTCGCGCCTAACCAAAGCCCGAGGGGTGGGACTCATCGGGATTTGGTATAAATCCTCTTCGTCGTCAGGCGCCGCCGCTGCCATGGCGGCGCCCGTCGGCGTTGGGCCAATGTGCGGTCAGCCGGTGCGGCGTGCCGGGGTCGGCCAACGGTCGCGGCGAATCGTCGTCGCCGTTGTGATCGAGACCGCTATCGTCCATCGCCTGGTCGCCATCCAGCAGCCGCCGCAACCGGCGCCGCGCCCGCGACAGCCGTGACTTCACCGTGCCCATGGGAACCCCCAGGGCGGCGGCGGCATCTTCGTATTGCATGCCATCCAGGCCGACCATCAACACCACCTGCTGCTCTTGCTCCGGCAGATGGTCGAAGGCACGCGCCAAATCCTTCAGCGTCACGCTATGGACCTGCCGCGCCGGGCAGGACAGATGGGTATGCTCGTCCAGCAACGGCACCATGGTGTTGACCGAACCGTGGCGCAGGTACTGGTTGATGTAGAGGTTGTGCAGGATGGTGAACAGCCAGGCGCGCAGGTTGGTCCCCTCGCGCCACAGGTGTTCGCGTGAAATGGCGCGTTCCAGGCAGTCCTGCACCAGATCCTCGGCGTGGATCGAATCGCGGACCAGAACACGGGCGTAGCGGCGAAGATTGGGAATATGGTCGGCGACCATTTCTCCGAATTGCGGCATATGCATCACCTTGCCTGGACAATAATGGCGGGAAGTGCCCCAAGAGAGGGAAGGCGCGGCCCTGGACAAACGCGACCGCTTCTCCGCTTGGATAGGCGGAAGGTATGCATGACCCCTGAGCAAGGTAAGCCCGCCTGACGGGGTAACCCCGGCAGGCCGGGGGGGGCCCGGCCCCCCCCGCGCGGCCCCCGCGGGGGCCCGGCCCCCCCGCCTGCCTGCCGGGGTGACCCCGTCAGGCGGGCTTACCTTGCTCAGGGGTCATGCATACCTTCCGCCTATCCAAGCGGAGAAGCGGTCGCGTTTGTCCAGGGCCGCGCCTT
>JBLNBE010000012.1:0-7850 GCA_050259735.1 Bacteroidota bacterium | reverse complement strand
TCACCCAGCGCAAAGACCGCGTTGACCAGATCGTGGCGCACGCCCTTCTCACGCAGGTGCACCTTCAGGCGATCGGCGAAGAACTCCATCAAATCCTCGGCCACCCGCTTGGGATCGCCCGACAGGGTGCCCGGCTTGTACTGGGCATGGGCGAACTGGAACAGGGTGAACAGCGGCAGACGCAGGCCGTTTTCCACCACCAAGCGGATGACGCCCAGGGCGGCGCGGCGCAGCGCGAACGGGTCCTTGGAACCGGTCGGCTTTTCGTCGATGCCGAAAAAGCCCACCAAGGAGTCGATCTTGTCGGCCAGCGAGGCGCAGACGCTGAGCGGCGCGGTCGGCACGGAATCGCTTGGCCCCAACGGAGAGTAATGCTCGGCGATGGCGTCGGCCACCGCCGGCTTTTCGCCGTCGTTGAGGGCGTAATAGCGGCCCATGATGCCCTGCAACTCGGGGAACTCGCCCACCATCTCGGTGGAGAGGTCGGCCTTGGACAACTCGGCGGCACGCTCGGCATCGGCGGCATTGGCACCGCCGACAAAGGCGGTCAGATGACGCGCCAGCACCTTCATGCGCTCGACCTTGTCGGCCATGGTGCCCAGCTTGGCGTAGAACAGGCGCTCGGCCAGCTTGGGCAGGCGCGAGTCGAGACGGTGCTTGCGGTCGGTATCCCAGAAGAAGGCGGCATCCGACAGGCGGGCGCGCAACACGCGCTCGTTGCCGGCGACGATGGCCTTGCCGCCGTCGGCCGCATCCATGTTGGACACCACCAGGAAGCGCGGCGCCAGCTTGTCGCCATTCATCAGCGAGAAGTACTTCTGGTGCGCGCGCATGGAGGTGATCAGCACTTCCTGCGGCACGCCCATGAACTTGTCGTCGATGGAGCCGACCAGCACGTTGGGGCGCTCCACCAAGCCGGTGACCTCGGCCAGCAGGCCGTCGTCGACGCGGAGCGACAGCCCCTCGCGGGTGGCGGCGGCTTCGGCTTGGCTCAGGATGGCGTGGCGACGCTCGGTCGGGTCGAGCACGACCTGGGCCTCGGCCAGCTTCTCGGCGTAATCGGCAAAATCCTTGACGGTGAACTCGGCCGGGGCCAGGAAGCGATGGCCGCGCGACACGTTGCCGGCGCTGATCGGGCCGAACGAGACCGGCACCACGGCGCCGTCGAACAGGCACAGGATCGACTGCAACGGGCGCACCCAGCGCACCGAGTTGGCGCCCCAGCGCTGCGACTTGGGCCAGGGGAACTCGGCCATGGCGGCCTCGATCACGTCCTTGGCGGCGTCGACGGTGGGACGGCCCTTCTTGTTGATCACGGCGAAGTAGAACACGCCCTTGCCGGTGTCGCGCTGTTCCAACTGGTCGAGCGCAAGGCCGGTGGAGGCAAGAAAGCCGTTGAGCGCCTGTTCCGGCGCACCGACGCGCGGGCCGCGCTTTTCCTCGGAGACGTCGGGACCGGCCACCGGCAGGCCCTCGATCACCAGCACCAGCCGGCGCGGGGTGACATAAGAGCGCACGCCGTCGAAGCTCAGGCCGTTCTTGCCCAGGCCATCGGTGACCAGGCGCTGCAGGTCCTCGGCGGCGCGGGCCTGCATGCGGGCGGGGATTTCTTCCGAGAAGATTTCAAGCAGAAGCTCGGCCATGTCTTAAGCCTCTTTCTTGGTACGGGAGGCCAGCCAGCCTTCGCAGCACGCCTTGGCGAGCGCGCGGACGCGGCCGATATAGGATTGACGCTCGGTCACCGAGATGACGCCGCGGGCGTCCAGCAGATTGAAGCGGTGCGACGCCTTGATGCACTGGTCGTAGGCGGGCAACGCCAGACCGGCCTTCAGCAGCGCCTCGCATTCCTTTTCGGCGTCGAGGAAGTGGCGATACAGCATCTCGGTATCGGCATGCTCGAAATTATGCGCCGAGTATTCCTTTTCGGCCTGCAGGAAGACGTCGCCGTACTTGACGCCCTCGCCGTTGAAATCCAGGTCGTAGACGTTCTCGACGCCCTGGATATACATGGCCAGACGCTCAAGGCCGTAGGTCAGCTCGACCGCGACGGGATCGCACTCGATGCCGCCGACCTGCTGGAAATAGGTGAACTGCGTCACTTCCATGCCGTCGCACCATACTTCCCAGCCCAGGCCCCAGGCGCCCAGCGTCGGGCTTTCCCAGTCGTCCTCGACGAAGCGGATGTCGTGCGCCAGCGGATCGACGCCCAAGCGGCGCAGGCTTTCCAGATACAGTTCCTGCGCATTGGCCGGCGACGGCTTCAGCAGCGCCTGGAACTGATAGTAATGCTGCAGGCGATTGGGGTTCTCGCCATAGCGGCCGTCCTTGGGCCGGCGCGACGGCTGCACATAGGCCGCCTTCCACGGCTCCGGCCCCAGCGCCCGCAGGGTGGTCGCCGGGTGGAACGTTCCCGCGCCCACTTCCATATCGTAGGGCTGGAGGATGACGCAGCCCTGCTCGGCCCAGAAGTTTTGCAGGGTCAGGATCAATTGCTGGAAGCTGGGCTTCTTGGCGCCGCTGTGGCCCATGGAATTCCGCCGTTTCACAAGGTGGGAATAAGTTTGCGCAAACCTAACCAGCGCATGAGATGCGGTCAAGTCAGCCTTGACCACACTCAATGCCGCTTATGGCCCCCAGCCATAGGGTGAGCATGCCCCATAAACCAGTTCGGTCGCGCCCCCCATGATCAGCGAAAGCCAAGCCCTGGACGCCCTGAAGGGCGTCATCGACCCCGATATCGGCATCAATATCGTCGACCTGGGCATGGTCGAGCGTGTCGCCGCCGGCCCCGACGGCGTCAGCGTCGCCCTGATCATGACCACGCCGGCTTGTCCGCAAAGCGGGTATCTGCGCGACGAGAGCATGCGGCGGCTGACCCAGGCCGGGGCCAATCCGGTAACGGTGTCGGTGGTGGAAACCCCGCTGTGGGACCCCAGCCGGCTGAGCGCCGACGCCAAGCAGATCCTGGGATGGTAGCCATGCCCCGCCTGCCGCTGCTGCTGGGCGGCGCGATCAGCCTGCTGGCCGGATTGGCGGCGGGCGAGGCCCGCCTGGGCGCCTTGCTGCCGCTGTCCTTCGCCCATCTGCATGGTCCGCTGATGGTGTGCGGCTTCTTCGGCACGGTGATCGGACTGGAGCGCGCCGTCGCCCTGGGCCGCCCCTGGGCCTTCGCCGCCCCTTTCGCCACCGGCGGCGGCGGCCTGTTGCTGCTGGCCGGCGCCGAAAGCGCCGGTGCCATCATGCTGACGCTGGGCAGCATGGTGTTCGTCGCCGGGGCCATCGCCGTGGTCCGGCGCCAGCCCGAGCCGTTCACCCGGCTGCTCGCCCTGGGCGGCCTGGCCTGGGCCATGGGCAACCTGCTGTGGGCAACCGGGGCCGGCGTGCCCGAGGTGGTGCCGCTGTGGGCGTCGTTCCTGGTCCTCACCATCGCCGGCGAGCGGCTGGAGCTGTCGCGCTTCCTCAAGCCATGGCGTTGGCGCAACCCGACGCTGGTGGCGCCCATCGTCCTGATCGGTGGCGGCGCCGGACTGGCGGCGGCCGGCCTGCCCTTCGCCTGGACCGCCTTCGGCCTCGGCTGCGTGGCCCTGGTGGGGTGGAGCCTGATGAACGACATCATCCGCCGCACCATCCGCCAGCCCGGCCTGACCCGTTACGTCGCGCTCTGCCTGCTGTCGGGCTATGTCTGGCTGGGTGTCGCCGGCCTGCTGATGCCGGCTCTGGATGGCGGCATCGAGAGCTTGCGCTATGACGCCGCGCTGCATGCGCTGTTCGTCGGCTTCGTCTTTTCCATGGTGTTCGGCCACGCCCCGGTGATCCTTCCGGCGGTCATCAAGGTACGCCTGCCCTTCCACCTTTACTTCTATGTCCCGCTGACCCTGCTGCACGCCTCGCTCGCCCTGCGCCTGATCGGCGACCTGAGCGGCCTGGACGGCCTGCGCCTGGCCGGCGGCGTGCTCAACGGCCTGACGGTGGTGGGCTTCGCGGTGATGGTGGTGGCGGTGGTGGTCAGCGCAAGGCGTAGCGAGCACTGAGTTTGCGGGTCCCTCCCTCTCCCGCAAGCGGGAGAGGGTGCCGGAGCGCCAGCGGACGCGGGTGAGGGGGCCACGGACTCCTACTTCCTCGGCTTTGCTCGCGCCGTCGGTTCCGCCTGCATGGGGTCGTCGGGCCACCAGTGCTTGGGGTACTGGCCCTTCAGGTCGGCCTTGACCGCGTGATAGGCGTTGGCCCAGAAGCTGGCGAGGTCGCGGGTGACCTGGACCGGGCGGCGGGCCGGCGACAGCAGATGCAGCAGCAGCGGCACCTTGCCGCCGGCGATGCGCGGGGTGTCGGCGCAGCCGAACATTTCCTGCAGGCGCACCGCCAACACCGGGGTCTCGCCGGAATAATCGATGGGAACCCGGCTGCCCGACGGCACGGTGACGTGGGTCGGCACCAGTTCGTCCAGCCGCCGCGCCTGTTCCCACGGCACCAGGCCGCGCAGCGCCTGCGACAAATCCAGCTTGGTCAGGTGGGCACGGCGGGTAATGCCGCCGAGATAGGGCGCCAGCCAGTCCTCCAGCCCGTCCAACAGGGCTTGGTCGGACAGGTCGGGCCAGCCGCCCTCGGCATCGTGCCGGCGCAGGAAGCCGACGCGCTCGCGCCATTTCATCAATTCGTCGGTCCACGGCAGACAGGCCAGGCCCATGTCGCGCACGCCCTGCGCCATGGCGGCGGCCAGCGCGTCGGGGGCCGCCTTGTCCAACTTCTGCTCGTCCAACACCAGGGCGAACAGGCGGCGTTGGCGCCGCGCCTGCACCACTTCGTCGCGGCGATCCCAGGCAACCGCTTCCTCGCTACGGATGCTGTCGGCGAAATGGTCCTCGATCTCAGCCTTGGTCAGCGGCGCCGCCAGGAAGATGCGGGCCTCGCGCCGGTCGCCATCCAATTCGGCCGCCACCAGCCATTCCTCGGCCGCCAACGGTTCGGGATCGGCGAACAGGGCGCCGCGGCCGCCCGACAGGGCATAGCGCGGCTCGCCGCCGGGACGGCGCCGGGCGATGCGGTCGGGATAGGCGAAAGCCAGCACGATGCCGGCATCAAGCCCCTCGCCGTTTTCCTCGCCGGGGCGCAGGCCGACGCGGCGGCGCCATTCCTTGGCCGCCTGCCGCACGCGGGACAGGGCGCCGCGATCGACCGCAAGGCCCCGCACCTGCTCGCTTTCGCCGCGCACGGCATCCAGCCGCAGCCGCACGTCGGCATCGCGAAAGCCGCGTTCCGCCTTGACCACGTCGCGCTCGCCCAGGATAGCGGCAAGGTCGCAGGCCAGACCGCCCAATCCCAAATCCCGCGAGCGCAGCACCATGTGGGCAAGGCGCGGATGCATGGCGAGGCGGTTCATGGCGCGACCGTGGGCGGTGATGCGTCCCTGCCCGTCCACCGCCCCCAGTTCGGCCAGCAATTCGCGCGCCTGCGCCAGCGAGGCGACGGGCGGCGGATCGAGCCAGGCCAGATCGTTGGCGTCGGCGATGCCCCATTGCGCCAGGTCCAGCGCCAGCGGCGCCAGATCGGCCTCGGTGATTTCGGGGGCAGTAAAGGCTTGCAGGGCGCGATCCTCGGCCTCGGACCACAGGCGATAGCACACGCCCGGCGCGGTGCGGCCGGCACGGCCCCGGCGCTGATCGGCCGAGGCGCGGCTGACCGCCAGGGTCACCAGCCGGGTCATGCCCGAACTGGGATCGAAGCGCGGCACCCGCATCTGGCCGCCATCCACCACGACGCGGACGCCGTCGATGGTCAGCGAGGTTTCTGCGATGGCGGTGGCAAGCACCACTTTACGGCCCGCTCCGCCCTTCTTGATGGCACGGTCCTGGGCATCCGCCGGCAGATCGCCGTACAACGGCGCGATGGTCACCCCCCGCGCCACCGGAGAGTCGGCCAACAGCACCTCGACCCGGCGGATTTCGCCGGCGCCGGGCAGGAACACCAGCACGTCGCCCTCGGCTTCGTCACGCAACGCCTGGACCACCGCGCTGGCGACACCGTCGGCGAAGCGGCGCGGCTCGGGCCGGGAGAGGAAGCGGGTGTCCACCGGAAAGGCACGGCCCTGGCTGGTCACCACCGGCACGGGGTCTGATTCCCGGGCCATCAGCCTGGCGACCGGGCCGCCATCCAGGGTGGCCGACATCACCAGGATCTTGAGGTCGTCGCGCAGCGCGCCCTGGCTTTCCAGGCACAGCGCCAGCCCCAGATCGGCATTGAGCGATCGTTCGTGGAATTCGTCGAAGATGACCAGGCCGACGCCCGGCAGGCTGGCGTCGTCCTGCAGCATGCGGGTCAGGATGCCCTCGGTCACCACCTCGATGCGGGTGTCGCGGCTGACCTTGGCTTCGAAGCGGATGCGATAGCCCACCGTCTGCCCCACCGCCTCGCCCAGGGTGTCGGCCATGCGGGCGGCGGCGGCACGGGCGGCAAGGCGGCGTGGTTCCAGCATCAGGATGCGCTGCCCGGCCAGCCAGGACTGATCCAGCAGGGCCAGCGGCACGCCGGTGGTCTTGCCCGCGCCCGGCGGCGCCTGCAGGACCAGCCCCGACGCCCCGGCCAGGGCCGAGCGGATTTCGGGAAGCACGGATTGGATGGGCAGAGCGGTCATGGCTCTGCCTTTTAGCCTAAGTCGCCCCCGGACATAAGCGCCATTCCTTACGAATCCGTAAGCCTAGCCGGTTGAGTTTCAGGCAAATGTGAATGATAATGCCGCTCGAACGCGCCAAGACGATAAATCAGGAGAGGAAACCCGCAGGCACCACCTGAAGCCTTTCGTATCTGCCGCCGACCGCCCGCTTTCTCGGGGGGGCGGGCGCCAGTCGCGGTGGCAAGACGGAGGTACGCACCCCCGCGAACGGGGTGTCCGGCCTAAATTCCGCCACGGTTATTGCCTATCCTGCCGATACTGGACGGCGCCCCCGCTCCAGACCGGCGTCGAGGACATCGCGTTCGGATTAACAACCCCTTGATTAGAGACTTCGGGAGATCATGATGTTCAATAAGAAGGTCGGTCTGGCTCTCGCCGCCATGCTGCTCGCCCCCGTCGCCGCCACCGCCGCCGATGCCCCGGCCGCTTTCAACCAGTGCAAGGCCTGCCACAAGGTGGAAGCCGGCAAGCACGGCGTCGGCCCGTCGCTGTTCGGTGTGTACGGCCGCAAGGCTGGCCTGGCCGAGGGCTACAAGTACTCCGACGCCCACCTGAAGTCGGGCCTGACCTGGGATGACGCCACCCTGACCAAGTACCTGGCCGATCCCAAGGCGACCGTCCCCGGCAACAAGATGGCCTTCGCCGGCCTGAAGAAGCCCGAAGACGTGGCCGCCGTCATCGATTACCTGAAGACCGTCAAGTAATCCGACGGTTCCCGTTCGGGAAATCAGAGACGCCGCCGCCCCCAGGGGTGGCGGCGTTTTTGTTTGGGTGTGTCAGAATGACCGGTTGATGGTCCCGACCAGCTTGGTGTTCGTCATGGCCGGGCTTGACCCACTGCTGTCCGGTTCCGTCGCGGGGCTTGGGTAGCGCAGAGCACGGCCTGTTTGGCTTTGACGGATGCCGCCGTGCCCAGGTAACACGGACGGCACTGACGCCGCTTCGCGGCCACGGATCGCACGGACAAAAGAAAACTCGTCATGCTGGCCTGCGAGCCGGCATCCATCGTGGTGCCCCCCCCCCCCATGGCCCCCGGCTCGCGCGGGGCGCGTCCGGGGTGACGGGATTTCTTAGGGTTTCAGGACTTTCGCTGTCCACGAACACTGCGCCGATCCGTGTTCGTCCGTGGCCCGCGACAGCGGGCTTCCGTGCCGTCCGTGTTACCTGGGCACGGCCTTGACGA
>JBLNBE010000011.1:0-5509 GCA_050259735.1 Bacteroidota bacterium | reverse complement strand
GCTCGGGCGCGCTGGCCGGCCTGGTCGTCATCACCCCGGCCTGCGGCTACGTCACCGTGTCGGGCGCCCTGATCATGGGCCTGATCGCCGGCCCGGTGTGCTATTGGGGCGTGTCCGGCCTCAAGAGCATGTTCGGCTATGACGACGCGCTCGACGCCTTCGGCGTGCACGGCCTGGGTGGCATCGTCGGCGCCGTCCTGACCGGCGTGTTCGCCGTCGCCGCCATCGGCGGCACTGGCAAGGCCGGCCTGATCGACGGCAACGCCGCCCAGGTGCTGCTGCAGATCAAGGGTGTACTGGTCACCATCGCCTGGACCGGCATCGTCAGCGTGGTGCTGCTCAAGCTGATCGACCTGACCGTCGGCCTGCGCGTCACCAAGGAAACCGAGGTCGAAGGCCTCGACCTCGCCCTGCATGGCGAAACCATGCATGATTAATTAGACGCCTACGAAGACGCCGGGCCTGGTGACAGGCCCGGCGTTTTTCGTTTATCCCGCCGTCGGCGTTTCATATACTTCCTCAAACGTTGAACGTGAGGAAACGATGGTGGAGCAATCCCAGAATCCCCATGCCACGGAAGGCGCCCGCGAGAACAGCCTTGAGGTCGCCATCGGCCATCAGGTGCGCGAGTACCGCACCAAGCTGGGCATGACCGTGGCCGATCTGGGGCGGCAGGCGAATTTGTCCCCCGGCATGTTGTCCAAGATCGAGAACGGCGTCACCTCGCCGTCGCTGTCGACGCTGCAATCGCTGTCGCGTGCCCTCAACGTTCCGGTCACCGCGTTCTTCCGCAAGTTCGAGGAACAGCGCGATGCCACCTTCGTCAAATCGGGCCAAGGTCTGGCCATCGAACGGCGCGGCACCCGCGCCGGCCACCAGTACCATCTGCTCGGCCACACCATCGGCAAGAACCTGGTGGTGGAACCCTATCTGGTGACGCTGACCGAACAGTCGGACGTTTTTCCGCTGTTCCAGCATTCCGGCCTGGAATTCATCTACCTGCTGGAAGGCGAGGTGGCCTATCGCCACGGCAACAAGCTTTACGCCATGGAGGCGGGCGACTCGCTGTTCTTCGACGCCGACGCTCCGCACGGCCCCGAGGAGTTGCGCAAGCTGCCCATCCGCTTGCTGTCGGTGATCGTCTATTCCCGTGGCGGCGAGGTTTGATCGGCAGGGAATTGCGGCTCAGCCGGCTTGTTCGCCACGCGCCATGGCTTTGATGAGGTCGTAGACAGGGCGGCGCAGATCGTCCGGGATGGCGGACCAATGGCGCACCATCTCCATGATTTGTCGTTCGGCCCGTTCGTCGTTGTGCGGGAACGGCCGGGGGGCAGCGGCCGCCATGTCGTCGAAGAAGAAGCCGACCGGCACGGTCAGCGCTTCGGCGAAGTGGTGCAGCATCGAGGCGGAGATGCGGTTGATCCCGCGTTCGTATTTCTGCACCTGTTGGTAGGTCAGACCCACGGCATCGGCCAATTGCGCCTGCGACAGCCCCATCAGGACGCGGCGTAGCCGCAGTCGGGCGCCCACATGAGCGTTGACGGGGTCGGGTCCCGAATGGGTTGCGGAACGGTGCTGGTGCGGGGTGGCGGTGGTGGCGTCTGTGGAGGCGCGGGTCATATCAGCGGTTCCCCGCGTTTTCGGCCTTGGCCCACCGTGTGGCCGTGCTACGTTGTGTCGGTCATGCTTGAGCGACATGCTTCCCCATCGCAGGAAACCGCTTGGGGAGAATGTGCTCAGGCGTGAGGCTTGGCGCGCCGGCGATGACCAGCCCGAGATTGCTGTTGGGCGGCACCATCCATGGTGCGCTCACGACTTGGTGCGAGACACCTGAAGATGCACGTGGTCACAAATTCGAACCTGCCGTGCGGCGGGACTTTCTTGGACGTCAGCGGTTGCAATGGCGTTTAGCATGGCAATGGTTGTTACGCCCTTTTGGGCGTCAATGCAAGGCAAAATGTCAGACAATCATCCGTCTTTACGGGTGACGCGCCGTTCCGCGCGGGTGAATCATGGTTTCAGCGGGGTTTTGTATGGCTGAAACGATCGCCGACCGTATGCGTATGGTCCGTGGAACCGAAAGCCAGGACGACTTCAGCGACCTTTTGGGCGTGTCGAAGGATACGGTCGGCAAGTACGAGCGAAACAAGATCAAGCCCGGCGCGGAAGTGCTGATGGCTCTGCGCCAGAAGCGCGGCGTGGACATCAATTGGCTGCTGACGGGCGAGCGGGCGCAGGACCCAGCCGCATCCTCGTTGCATCAACTCAATCATGACGCCTTGGCGGGGGCGATCGCGGCGGTGGAAGATCTGCTGGTGGAACGGAATCTGGCTCTCGCACCACCCAAAAAGGCAAAGTTGATATCGCTCGTATACAATCAGTTGACCAAGTCCGATGCGGACGTCCAGACTAGACGGGCGCTCATCAGCGACCTTCTTGATCTGGCGAGCTAAGGGACATGGGCGGGAAAGACTGGAAAGCGGAAGCGCAGCGCCTTTTGGCGGATGCCCTCGGGAACAACGACAACGGCTTGCCTCTGCCGCCGCGACCCGAGCCGGGCATGCACTTCTACGGTCCGGTCACCATGCTCAACGTCATCAACGACGTCTCGGCGCCGGCACTGCAGCGTCAGGTGCTGCAAGCGCGCCTGAACGGCCAGGTCCAGGCCGAGGGGGTGCCGGTGGCTGCGGCATTCCAAGAGGAACTTGGCCGCTGCTACGGCACCGGCAGCCTCGACCGCCTGACCGACGCCCAGTTGGCCGACCTGCTTGGGCGCTTCGAACGTATGATCCGCATCGCCCGCATGCTGGCAGTCACGCCGAAGCGCTAGGTCCTCCCTCTATCCCGCTTTCTTGACGCCGGCCATGACGATGCCGGTGGCTTTTTGCGCCGCCACCGAGGTGGTGCGCAGGTCTTCCGGTTCCAGATTGTGCACGTTGGTCTTGCCGGTGCAGCGCGCCATCATCGAGCATTCCGACACCGCCGCCTTGAGGAAACGGCCCAGCGCACCGGCCGGGTCCTCCGCCTCGGCGAAGTCCATGCCCGTCGCCGTCAGCGTGCCGCCCAACGCGATGCCGGCCGACACGCAGGCGATGCCGCCGTTGCAACCCAGCGCCATGGCCTTGGCCAGGTCGCTGCCCGAGCGCAGGCCGCCGAACCACAGCACCGGCATGGCTTCCTCGGCCTTCAACGCCCGCATCTTGCGCACGGTGGTGGTGATCAGCGACAGATCGGGGGCGCCGCCCAGATCGGCCCAATCGGCCGGCAGGGCGCCGCTGCCGTCCAGCACCAGCAGGTCGGCCCGTTCGCTCACCGCCAGGGCGATGGCGGCGTCCAGGTTGGCGCTGGTGGCGACCACGCCCCACTTCTGGCCGGCGGCGAGCGCGGGCTTGGCCGGCGCGGCATGGGGCGCGGCGACGGCCAGCGCGATCGCGGCAGCGGAATCGGCCGTGGCACCGGCCGGCAGCACTTGCAGCCACGGCACGCCGGCACCAAGCGCGGCGCGGCCGACATAGGCGCCACCGGATTCGGCCAGGGCGACGGCGGCGGCGGCCTTGGTCGCGGCGGGGGCGGCGTCCAGGCCACCGACCAGCAACGGATGCTGCAGCACCAGATCGTCGGCCAGCTCTGTCCGGGTCTTGCACGCCTCGCGATAGGGGTCGATGACCAAGCGGGTCAGGTTGGCGGGCAGGAACACCAACTCGTCGAAGGTGGCGCGTTGTTCCGCCGGGAACGGGTTGGGGCGGTTGCCCAGCCGGGCGCGGGTCAACTGCGCCACCTCGGCCGGGCCGTTATCGGCGCGGGCCAAGGCGAAGATGGTTTCGCGCATCTTCACTGTATAGTCGGTCGAGCCGGTTTCGGTGTCGCAGCGATAGCAGCGCGCCGCCTGCTCCTTGGCGGTCTGGGCGTCGTAGCCCGCTTCGGCATCGGCGAAGGCGTCGTCGCGCAGGCCCAGGAAGCGGGGTTCGACCCGGCCCAGCTTTTCCCATGCCGGGTCCTGCGCCAGCGCGGCGGCGCGGGTGCGATAGGGCGTGCGATAGGGCGCCGGGTGGGCGTTGCCTTCCAGCGCGGCAACCACGTAATAGGCCGCCTTGTGGCCCTGATACATGGCCTGCACGATGGTGCTGGAGCCGAAGGCGGCGTCGCCGGCGGCATAGACGCCGTCCATGCGGGTGGCCATGGTGGCCTCGGCGGTGGCGATGCGGTCGCCCTCCATCAGGCCGTGCTTGGCCAGTTCCAGGCTGGCCGCCTTTTGGCCGACGGCGGCGATGACCAGGCCGGCGGGAACGGAAAGTTTGGACTCGGGCAGCAGGCGGAAGGCGCGGCGGCCATCGGGACCGGGCGCGCCCAACTCGGTGCGCTGGCAGCGCAGCTCGACCGTGCCGCCCGAGCATGGCGCCACCTCGACCGGGGCGACGTTATAGACGATCTCGATGCCCTCGGCCAAAGCGGCCGAGATTTCATGGTGGCGCGCCGGGATTTCGTCAGGGCCGCGCCGGTACAGCACGGTGACCTTCTTGACGCCGGGCAGGCGCCGGGCGGTGCGGCAGGCATCCATGGCGACGTCGCCGCCGCCGATCACCACCACGTTGGCCGGTAGGGTTGGGCGTTCGCCGCCGTTGATTTTGTTGAGGAAGCTGACGCCGTCCACCACCTGGGGCAGGTCGTCGCCGGCAATGCCCAGCTTGCGGCCGGCGCTGGCGCCGATGGTCAGCAGCACGGCGTCGTGGCTGGCGCGCAAGGATTCCAGCGTCACCGTATCGCCCAGCGGCGTGGACAGATGCATCGTGATGCCAGGGCAGCGTTCCAGGATGCGGGCGACGTCCTGCTCGACGATCTCGGCCGGCAGACGGAAATCGGGAATGCCCCACGCCATCATGCCGCCCGCCTTGGGCAGAGCTTCGTAGATTTCGACCTTGTAGCCGGCGGCGGCGATGTCTTGCGCCGCGGTCAGGCCGGCGGGGCCGGCGCCGACGATGGCGACCGACTTGGTGCTGGTGGGGGCGATGGCGGGCAGGTGGAAGTCCGGCCCCAGCGCATCCATGACACTGCGCTTGAGCGCCCGGATGGCGACGGCGCCATCGGAATTGGCACGGCGGCAGGCCGGCTCGCATGGCGCGTCGCACACCCGGCCGCACACGCCCGAGAACGGGTTGGTGGCGGTGATCGCCTCCAGCGCGCCGGCATTGTCGCCGCTCCAGATCAGGCCGACGTAAGAGCCGACATCGGTGCCGATGGGGCAGGCCACCTGGCACGGCGGCGGCTGATAGTGGGGCAGGCCGCTCTGGTCGGCGGCGAGATCCAGCGAGAAGGGCTTGCAGCTCATGATCGAACCTCACTCCCTCCCCCCTTGCGGGGGAGGGTCGGGGTGGGGGGTAAACGGTGGGGGCTGCCCCCCCCCCTAACCCTCCCCCGCCCGGGGGGGGGGGGCGTTTTTTTAGGCGACCGTCATCGCCAGGCCGTCAGAGACCACCCGGGAATCCGGGGCGGAGGGCCGGCCCGTGATGGC
>JBLNBE010000010.1:0-74558 GCA_050259735.1 Bacteroidota bacterium | reverse complement strand
CGAACATGGATTGCATCAGCACCGCCAAAACGTTCTTCTTGCGCACCAGGCCGCCGTAGAACAGCGCCAGGCCGGGCACCAGCATCATCAGCACCAGCACCGACGACACCAGCATCCAGGCCGTATCGCCGGAGCTGAGCACCGCCGGAGCGGCAGCCGCCGCCGCAGCGGCGTCGGCGACGGGAGCAACGGCCTCGGCCGCCGCTTCCTGCGCCACGGCGGCGCCGGCGGCGAGCAAAGCCGGCAGGGTGGCAGCGAGGGTGGCCCCCGCCTTACGAAGCGACAAAGTCATGGAGTATCCCCTCGTTACAGAGCTTCAGGACCGGCTTCGCCGGTGCGGATGCGGACGGCGGACCCAAGGTCCTGGACGAAAATCTTGCCGTCGCCGATCTTGCCGGTGCGCGCGGCGTTGGTGATGGCCTCGATCACGGGATCGACCAGTTCGTCGTCCACGGCGGCTTCCATTTTCAGCTTGGGCAGGAAGTTCACCGCGTATTCGGCGCCACGATAGATCTCGGTCTGGCCCTTCTGGCGGCCATAGCCCTTGACCTCGGTGACGGTCATGCCTTGGATGCCGATACCGCTGAGGGCTTCACGGACTTCGTCCAGCTTGAACGGTTTGATGATGGCGGTAATGAGCTTCATCGCGCTCCCCTTGGCTCGTCCGCCAGCCGTTCCCCCGGGACGCGGCAAATGCGGAATGTGGATCAACGAAGTTTCCTGCAATGATCGTGCCGGTTGGACGGGACAGGCATTCTTGCCCTTTCCCATCCGCACCATCGGCATTTATGCCCACGCCATAGGCAGATCAGGCGCATTCGCATAATTTGCGTGCAGCCGTTGTCAGGAACCACACATTCAGGACCGGAAATGCGCATGGCCGGGACAAGCCCACGGCTGTCCGGTTGACGCCTTCGCGGAACGTGCTGGCTCGTCAAGGCCGTGCCCAGGGTACACGGACGGCCCGGACACCCGCTGTCGCGGGCCACGGACGAACACGGATCGGCGCAGTGTTCGTGGACAGCGAAAGTCCTGAAACCCTAAGAAATCCCGTCACCCCGGACGCGCCCCGCGCGAGTCGGGGTCCATGGGGGGGCACCACGATGGATGCCGGCTCGCAGGCCGGCATGACGAGTTTTTTTTGTCCGTGTTCGTCCGTGGCCGCGAAGCGGCGTCCGTGTTGTCCGTGTTACCTGGGCACGGCGGCATCCGTCAAAGCCAAGCCGGCCGTGTTCCGCGCCACCCAGGCCCTGCGACGGAACCGGACAGCAGTGGCCTTGAGCCGGCATCCATCGTGGTGCACCGACCATGGACCCCGGATCGCGCAAGCGCGTCCGGGGTGACGCCGGTTTTTATGATTTCAGTGAATTCCTGGACACAGAGCAATAGCCGGCTCAGCCGCAGCTATCGGTGGGGGCGCAGTAAAGGCCGTACAGGGTGTCGATCACCGCCGCCGCCTCGGCGCCGGACAGCGAATAAAAGATGGTCTGAGCCTGACGACGGGTCTGCACCAGGCCGTCGCGGCGCAGGCGGGCCAGATGCTGGCTCAGCGCCGATTGCGACAGACCGATCAGACGCTCCATCTCGCCGACCGATTTCTCGCCGTGCAGCAATTGGCACAGGATCATCAGCCGATGCTCGTTGCTCATGGCCTTCAGCAACGTGCTGGCGCGACGGGCGCTGTCCTGCAGCTTCTCCAATTCCATCGCGATACGCTTCCCTCTCTCAGGCAACATGACGCCAGCATAACATTCGCCAACGAGGTTTCAATATTTCAACATTGAAGGCGCTGCAAGCAAATCGCATCGAAAGCGTTGCACAGCGCCACTATGTTGTTTTGCGGAAGCGACCGTTCCACCCCTGCGTTAGGCTTTGCCCGTGGCGCCCCTTCCGGGGCCGCTCAAGCGCCGCGCGGGCTTATCGCGTCTTCTCGCAGACTGTGCGTCTGCGGAGAAGATGCTCGGCCGAAGTTCAGGCGCCGACGGCGCCCACTTCCGGCTCGCCCAACGCGGTCAGGACGGTGGCGACGATGTGCGGCGCGCTCAGCCCGGCGTGGTCGTATTGAACCTTGGGCTGGTCGTGATCGAGGAAGCGGTCGGGCAGCACCAGCGAACGCACCTTGAGGCCGCGATCCAGCGCGCCGGACTGGGCCAGCAGGTGCAGCACATGACTGCCGAAACCGCCGACCGAGCCTTCCTCGACCGTCACCAGCATCTCGTGCTCGCGCGCCAGCCGCAGGATCAGCTCCTCGTCCAGCGGCTTCATGAAGCGGGCATCGGCCACAGTGGTGGACAGGCCGCGCGCCGCCAGGTCCTCGGCCGCCTTGCACGCCTCGGCCAGGCGGGTGCCGAGCGACAGGATGGCGATGCGGCTGCCTTCGCGCACGATGCGGCCCTTGCCGATGGGCAACACCTCGCCGCGCTCGGGCAATTCCAGGCCGACGCCCTCGCCGCGCGGATAGCGGAAGGCCGACGGATGGTCGTCGATGGAAGCGGCGGTGGCGACCGCATGCATCAACTCGACTTCGTTGGCCGGGCACATGAACACCAGTTCAGGCAGGCATCCCAGGAAGGCGAGGTCGAAGGCACCGGCATGGGTGGCGCCGTCGGCGCCGACCAGACCGGCGCGGTCGATGGCGAAACGCACCGGCAGCTTCTGGATGGCGACGTCATGCACCACTTGGTCGTAGCCGCGCTGCAGGAAGGTGGAATACAGCGCGCAGAACGGCTTGAACCCTTCGCACGCCATGCCGGCGGCAAAGGTCACCGCATGCTGCTCGGCGATGCCGACGTCGAAACAGCGAGTGGGATAGGCGTCGGCGAACAGGTCCAGACCGGTGCCGGCGGGCATGGCGGCGGTGATGGCGACAACGCGGTCGTCGGCCTTGGCCTCGGCCAGCAAAGCCTTGGCGAACACCGAGGTATAGCTGGGGGCATTGGCCTTGGGCTTGGCCAGGGCGCCGGTGACGACGTCGAACTTGCCGACGCCGTGATACTTGTCGGCGGCCTGCTCGGCCGGCGAATAGCCCCGTCCCTTCTTGGTGACCACATGGATCAGCACGGGCTTGTTGTCCTCGGAATCGCGGACGTTCTTCAGCACCGGCAGCAGGTGGTCGAAATTGTGGCCGTCGATGGGGCCGACGTAATAGAAGCCCAGTTCCTCGAACAGGGTGCCGCCGCCCGAGACGAAGCCGCGCGCATATTCCTCGGCGCGCTTGGCGGCGCGCTCCAGCGGCGGCGGCAGCGCGCGGGCCAGGTCCTTGGCGAAGCTGCGGATGGACAGATAGGGCCGCGACGATAACAGGCGCGACAGATAGGCGCTCATGGCGCCCACCGGCGGCGCGATCGACATGTCGTTGTCGTTGAGGATCACCACCAGCCGCGAATCGGTCGAGCCGGCGTTGTTCATGGCTTCGTAGACCATGCCGGCGCTCATGGCGCCGTCGCCGATGACGGCGATGACGTTGAACTTCTCGCCCTTGAGGTCGCGCGCCACCGCCATGCCCAGGCCGGCGGAAATCGAGGTCGAGGAATGGCCGGCGCCGAACGGATCGTAGGCGGATTCCGAACGCTTGGTGAAACCGGACAGGCCGCCGCCCTGGCGCAGCGTACGGATACGCCCCTTGCGCCCGGTCAGGATCTTGTGGGGATAGCACTGGTGGCCGACGTCCCAGATCAGCTTGTCCACCGGCGTGTCGAAAACATGGTGCAGCGCCACCGTCAGTTCGACCACGCCCAGGCCGGCGCCAAGATGGCCGCCGGTGATGGACACCGCCTCGATCATCTCCTGGCGCACCTCGTCGGCCAACTGGCGCAGTTGCTCCGCGGAAAAGCCCCGCATATCCCGAGGCTCGTCAACCGAGTCGAGCAGGCGCGGAGCCGGATTGGACGAAGACGTGGTCATGAAAAATCCCCTCAGGCCTGGCGCTCGACCACGAATTGGGCGGTCGCGCGCAACAGGTCGGCCTTGTCGCCGAACGGATCAAGATGGGCGCATGCCTGATCGGCCAGCATGCGCGCCTGGGCGCGGGCGCGTTCAACGCCCAGCAAAGAAACGAACGTAGCCTTGCCGGCATCGGCATCCTTGCCCACGCGCTTGCCAACTTGGGTAGCGTCGCCTTCCACGTCCAGCAGGTCATCGGCAATCTGGAAGGCCAGACCAAGGTCATGGGCATAGTTGCGCAGGGCCTGGCGCTGGGCCGGCGCCGCCTTGGCCAGCAGCGCCCCGGCCTCGCACGAAAAGCCGATCAGGCGGCCGGTCTTCATCTGTTGCAGCCGGGTGATGGCGGGCACGTCCATCTCCAGCTCGGCGGCGCGCAGGTCGACCATCTGGCCGCCGACCATGCCGGCACCGCCGGAAGCATGCGCCAGTTCGCCGACCAGGGCGCAGCGCACGGCGGGATCGGGATGGGTGGACTCGGCGGCCAGCACCTCGAAGGCGCGGGTCAGCAGGGCGTCGCCCGCCAGCAAGGCGGTCGCTTCGTCGAAGCGGCGGTGGCAGGTGGGACGGCCGCGACGCAGGTCGTCGTCATCCATGCACGGCAGATCGTCATGGATCAGGGAATAGCAATGCACCATCTCGACGGCGCAGCCGACGCGCAGCGCCGCCGACGGCGACACGTTGAACAGCGAGGCCGATTGCAGGACCAGGAAAGGCCGCAACCGCTTGCCGCCATCCAGCGCGGAATAGCGCATGGCCTCGATCACCCGCAGCTCGGGGCCTTCGGGCAGCGGCAGCAGCACGTCCAGTTCGGCATTGACCGCCACGCCGGCGGCCTTCAGCGCCGTTGCCAGCGCGGAATCGGGCTGGGCGAAATCGGGAGAGTTGGCGCTCACGTCGAGCCTTTCCCCTTATTGGATATTGGCCGGTTCGACGCCCACTTGGCCGTCGGGGCCGAACGAGATGCGCTCGACCTTGGCCTGGGCTTCCTTGAGTTTGGCTTCACAATGGCGCTTCAGCAGGGCGCCGCGCTCATAGGCGTTGATGGCGTCGTCCAGCCGGGTCGAGCCGGTTTCCAGCGCGCGCACGATACGCTCCAGTTCCGCCAAGGCGTCTTCGAAGCTCAGGGCGGCAATGTCGGGCGGCAACTCGGCCATGGAAACCGGTTCCTCAAGATAGGCGGAAAACGAAGGGCGGAAGTTTACGAACCCACCGGGACAAAGGCAAGCACCCTGCCGGGCGAGACCGACCGGCAGGGTTGAATTCGCCTATTCCTCGACCGGGCGCATGGCCGATTGCAGTTGTTCGCGTTGGGCCAGCACGTTGCGGGCCTGGTCGGTATAGCCCAGCGTCGCCAGGATCGAGGCGAAGGTTTCCAGCGTGGCGCTCAGCGGCACGATGGTGCTGGCGGCGTCGACCTTGGCCACCTCCTGAAAGACATTGACCGCCTCGACCGCCGCTTCCAGCGCCTCGGGATCGGCATGGGATTCATGCTGGCGGCTGGCCAGATTGGCCAGCGACTGGGCCAGGAACAGGCGGTATTGCTCGGGCGCGCCCTCGGCCAGGGTGCGGGCGATGTCGACGGCCTCTTCCACCAGCGGCAGCCCCTCGCCCGGATGGCCGGCGCGGCTGGAGGCGAAGGCGGCCTGCTGCAGCGTCAGCGCCAGCAGGTGGCTGACCGGGCCGGGAACCTGGTCGTCTGGGAACGCCTTGGCGGTCATGCGCCGCACCAGCACCGCCTCGTCCCAGCGCCCGGCCTCGGCCAGCGCCATGGCGTTGCGGTGCAGGGCGTCGACCAAGGTGCCCAGGAAGGAATACAGCGCCGGCCCACCGGCCCGGAATTCATCGACGGCGGTGCCCATCTCTTCGATGGCGCGCAGCGATTGGCCGGCGCGCCACGAGCGGCCCGACTGGTTCATCAGCACCGACACCAGCACGAACCGGGCCTGCTCGGGGGCGACCTCGACCGCCTTGCGCGCCAGCTTGAAGGCTTCGTCGCCGGCAACACGGCCGTCGTCGTCGCGGCCCAGGTCGGACAGCCGGTTGGACAGGGTGTTCAACGCCGAGGCCAGTGGCACGGCGAAATCGGCCGCTTGGGCGACGAACAGGCGGCGATATTGCTCCACCCCCTGCTCGGCGGCCTGCAGCGCCCGCTCTAGCTGCTCGTCCTCGGCCAGCGCGCCGGACAGGGTCGCCAGCGCCTCGGCATGGGCGGGAAAGGCGAGTTCCGGCTCGGCCGCGATGCGGGCGTCGAACTCGGCGATGGTGGCTTCAAGCTGGGCGATTTCCTGCTCGCGCTCGACGGCCTCGGACATGGGCACTCCTCACTCTTTATCGGCTGGACGCATCCTCGCCAGCCGTGCCGAAGAGGGGAGCGGATGGGCAGGCGGTTCAGTGGCAGCGCTTGATCGGCAGCGCCTCGACGCTTTTAAGCTGACCGGACAGGCTGAAATTCTTGAAGCTCTGCACGATCTCTTGCGACACCCCGTTGGGGTGATAGGCCAGCGCCATTTCGAAATTGGGCATGGGGTCCGGGCTGGAGACCGGGAAGAACGCCAGCCGCATGGGCCACGATTGCGACGCCAGCAGCGGGCTGGCGCCGGCGGCGGCGAAGGACTGGGTCGGCGCGCCGATCAGGGCGTTGACCTCGTACGGGCCTTCGGTGCCGGAACCGTCGAACACCACCCGCAAGAAGGTGCGCCCGCCCGAGCGCGCCGCGTCGATCAGGCGGAGCGTGTGCTCGGTCGGGAACAAGGTGCCCTTGGGCAACGGCACGGTGATCGGCTCGGGCCGGGTGAAGCGGGCGACACCGCCCAGGCCCTTGCCCTTGAGATCGGCCGAGCCTTCGACGTCCTCGGTCACCTGGCCGTCACGGGTGTTGCGCATGCGGAACTTGTAGTGCAGCCCGTCCTTGGATTCCCAGGTGATGAAGTCGGTGGTCGACAGCACCTCGCCGCCCTCGGTATAGGCGTAGTTGATGGCGATGCGGTTTTCCACCACCCAGCCATCGCACGAATCGTCGAATTCGTAGCTCATGGTGCCCGAGGCGGCGGCGATGCCGGCGCCGGACTTGATGGTGGACAGCCCCATGGAATAGATCGCCCGGTGCGGTGCCAGATCCGCCGGCCCGGCCCAAACCGCCGAGGCCGCCAGAGTCACCACGGCGCCAACCGCCGAGGCCAGGGCCACGGTCCAAACCCGCCGATACATCAAAGGGCCTCCTGGGTGAAACTTGCGCTCATTATACATTGCACATCCCGCGCCACCAGAGCTTCCCGTATCCCCCGTTGGTCGGAATACGCATAACCCACCGGTCGATATTGCCTATGTCCGGGCAATTCTTGCCGGCTGGCGGCAATTTGTGCCGACGTCCTCCCCCTTGCGGGCAAGGCGTCGCACCATCCGATGATGTGGCATGCGCCTTGCGGGATGTCCAGGGCTGGTGGGGAATTCACGACGACAGGAGGGACGGCAGTGACATTCGACTTCGCTCCCAATTGGCTGGATGGCCTGACCAATCGCACCGAGCACGCCGCCCCGCGGCCGCTGACCGCTACCGCCATTCCCTCGGGCGTCATTCCCGGCGTGGTGCCGCCGCCGTGCCCGCCGCCGCACCCCACATTGGGGCAGATGGCCGACCTTGTCGGTGAGTTGTTCACCGAGGGGTCGTTGAGTTTCGAACAATTGTGTTCGCTATCCAACGTCCCCGAACTGGAATCGCTGCTGGGCGACACCGTCGCCGGAGTGGCGCCGGCCCGCCGCGTCCCCGCCCTCACCCGCCGATGAGTCTGCTGGCCGCCCTGACCCGCCGCAAGGACGTGCGGCCCGAAAACGCGCGGTCTTCTGAACCGGCGCGGGCCGAGCCGATCATGCTGCCGGTGCCGCGCCCGACGGCGGCCAAGCCGGCCCTGACCGCCGCGCCGCCGCTGCCCGCGCCACCGCCGGTCGCCGCCCCATTGCTGGCGTTGCCGCCGCCGCGCGAAAAGCGCCCCCGCCACGACCTGCGCAACATTTCGCCCCGCCGCTTCGCCGAAATCACCCACGAGCTATACGTGGAAGGCAGCCTGAAATGGCCCGAGTATCAGTTGGTCGGCTTTCCCAGCGAACTGCATCCGGACTACGACCGCACCATCGGCGCCCTGACCGGCCAGAAAGCCGAACCCAACCGCCCGCGCGACCTGCTGGCCGAGTGGGAAAGCCGCGTCGACTTCCTGCGCCGCTATGACGCCCCCGGCCTGGGCGTCGCCGAACGCGCCCTCGACGTGCTGAAGCGGCAGGCGGAACCGCGCGCCTAAGGTTTGCCAGGTTCAGGTCGAGACAAGCCAGTTTCCGTCATGCGCGGGCTTGACCCGCGCATCCACGTGGCGCCGCCGGATCAATCGTTTCCAACGGCATTCCAGCGGAACGGCGTGGATGGCCGGGCCAAGCCCACGGCTGTCCGGTTGAGGCTTTCGCGGAACGTGCTGGCCCGTCGAGGCCGTGCCCAGGTAACACGGACGACCCCGGACGGTCGCTGTGTCCAAAGTCCAAAAAACCTAAGAAATCCGCGTCACCCCGGACGCGCTCCACGCGATCCAGGGTCCATGGGGGTGCACCACGATGGATGCCGGCTCGAAGGCCGGCATGACGAGTTTTCTTTTGTCCGTGTGATCCGTGGCCGCGAAGCGGCGTCCGTGTCATCCGTGTTACCTGGGCACAGCGGCATCCGTCGAAGCCAAGCTGGCCGTGCTCCGCGCCACCCAAGCCCGGCCATGACGATCATCGGGGATGCTTCCGTCAAAAAACCTAGGTCTCACCCGGCGGCGCCGGGTTGCACCGCCACCACCGTTCCCAATCCCGCCTTGACCGGCGCCAGCCAACTGGCGGGAAAGGCCGACACTCGGCGTCCCAGGGCGATCGCGGCGACACGGGTGAAGGCCTCGGTGCCGCGTCCGTCCTCGAAATCGGGCACCACCACCGCGTCCCCCGCCACCAGGCAATCGGCATAACAGCCGTCGCCACGCTTCGAATTGGGCAATTCCAGCAGGGTCAGCCGGCGTCCACGCGCGTCCACCACCGCTTCCAGGCGTTGATGATTGGCGGGATGGGGCGGCAGCACCACCAGACCGGGCGCCAGGAAACGCGCGGCCGGCGACGGCGCCTGCGGCTCCAATGGTTCCAACAGGATCGGGCAGTCGACGCCAAGCCAGCGCGTCACCGCCTCGGCGGCGGCTTGATGCTGCTCGGGCGGCACGATGACCAGGGCGCTGCCCTCGCCATCGCAATCCAGCCCACAGGGCAGGCCGGGCGGTGGCTCCAGCACCACCACCCCGGCGCGTTCGGCCAGGTCGCGGCCCAGGGCCGAGAACGCCACGGCGGCGACCGGGGTGCCGCTGTCATCGGTCAGCCATAGCGGGGTGTGCTGGCCCAAGGCGATGCCGTCGATATCGCTGGCCAGGGCGGCGACGTTGGGCGGCGTGCGCAGAGCGACCTCGGCGGCCTCGCGGCACGAGCAGATCAGCGACACCGGGGCATAGTCGGACAACAATTCCGCCAGCCCCAGGCAATCCTCGCGTGCCGCCTCGTCATGTTGGGCATTGCTGCCGGCGGCGGGCCAGCCCAGCCAAAAGCGGCCGGGACGGCTCCAGGCCGCTACCGGCCGCCAACCTCGCTCTCGCGGTATAGGCGCTGTCGTCACCATATGGCCCCTTCGCCAGATCCTGCCGCTGGGCAAATGGGATAAATGGCAGCCGCCCGCAAGACCGCCCCCTCCGGATGGTCAGGTCAGGACAGTCCATCCAGGACAAGAGCATGGTTCTCGGGACCCACCACCTGATGCAGCCCGCCGCTTTGCAGCGACACGTCGGGAGCCAGCGCCGGCGGGGCGCAGCCCAGCAACAGCACGGCAGCGGCGATCAGCCAGATTTTCCTCATAGCGCCCTCCGTCCATGTGACGAAGGGAGTCTACCCCCCGGAGCGCGCAGGCTGGGGAAAGCATCGGGTCTACCCCAGTCGGGGCGGCCTTAACGGACGAGGTATCACCGCCAGGCGGCAAGCGACTGGTGGAAGCGCTCGATGTCGCCGAGGGTTTCGGGGAAGCACGAGAAACGATGCCCGGCATCCTGGGCGACGATCACGCGGGCGCCGGGGCGGCCGTCGAACGCAGCCAGCGCCGGCCCCGGCGGAACCACGTCGTCGTCAGCCGCCAGCAACACCAGCATGGGCTGGCCGGGACGGTCCTCGGTCACGGCGAAGGCTTGGGCCGCTTGGACGGCATCATCGCCGACCACGAAGGTCTCGCCGGTATCGTAATTGGTGTTGTCGCCGCGATAATGGGCCAGGGTGGCGGCCCCATCCAACGCGGGATTGATCAGCAGCAGGCCGGCACCGGGGAAGTCCTGCACCACCCGGCGCGCCCAGAAGCCGCCGAAAGAGATGCCACCCACCAACAGCGGCTCACCGGTACGGGCGGAGGCCCGCACCGTGCCGGCCAGCAGCGCATAGGCGGCATCGGGATCGTTGGACGGATAGGTAGGCGTCACCACTTCCGCTCGTCCATGGAAATGCTCGCGCAGCAGGGCAGCCTTGGAGCTGCCCTGGCCGCTGGAGGCGAAGCCATGGAAGAAGACGATCACGATTCCCTCACATGCGTTGATCGAAAACGATCAACGCCGCCCTCAGGCGCCGGGCGGGTTTCTCCGAAACCCTTGGCTCCCGCCGCAGGGGCGGCGCGGGCGCCTTGCGCCCGGAAAAGCCCCGATGGGAAACCCCATCGGGGCTTGGCCTCAGCCTTCCTTCTTCGCCTCGTCCTTCTTCGGCTTGGGCAGGTCCGGCTTGATGTGCAGTTCCTTCCAGCGCAGGGCGTCCACCTCGGCCGGGGCGCCCATCAGCAGGTCCTGGGCCTGCTGGTTCATCGGGAACAGGATGACCTCGCGGATATTGGGCTGATCGGCCAGCAGCATGACGATGCGGTCGACGCCCGGGGCCGAACCACCGTGCGGCGGGGCGCCGTAGCGGAAGGCGTTCAGCATGCCGCCGAACTTCTCCTCGACCACGTCCGGACCATAGCCGGCGATGCCGAACGCCTTGATCATGATGTCGGCGCGATGGTTACGGATGGCGCCCGACGACAGTTCGACACCATTGCAGATGATGTCGTACTGATAGGCGTTGATGGTCAGCGGGTCCTGCGTCTCCAGCGCCTCCATGCCGCCCTGCGGCATCGAGAAGGGATTGTGGCTGAAGTCGATCTGGTTGGTTTCCTCGTTCATCTCGAACATGGGGAAATCCACGGTCCAGCAGAACTTGAACACGTCCTTTTCCAGCAGGTCCAGGTCGTTGCCGACCTTGGTGCGGACCAGGCCGGCGAACTTGGCGGCCGGCAGTTCCTTGTCGCAGGCGAAGAACACGGCGTCGCCGTCGTTCAGGTTGGCGGCGGCCTTGATGGCGGCGATGCGCTCCGGCTCCAGGTTCTTGGCGATGGGACCCTTGGCGCCGTCGGCGGCGAACTGGATGTAGCCCAGGCCGCCGGCACCGTTCTCACGCGCCCATTCGTTCAGCTTGTCGAACCACGAGCGCGGCTGGCCGGCGGCACCCGGCGCCGGGATGGCGCGCACCACGGCGCCCTTGTCCACCAGCTTGGCGAACAGGCCGAAGCCCGAGCCGCGGAACGGCTCGGTCACGTCGGCGATGACGATCGGGTTGCGCAGATCCGGCTTGTCCGAGCCGTATTTCAGCATGGCATCGGCATAAGCGATGCGCGGGAACGGCGCCGGAGTGACGGCCCGGCCCTTGCCGAATTCCTTGAACACGCCTTCCAGCACCGGCTCGATGGCGGCGAACACGTCGTCCTGGGTGACGTAGCTCATCTCGAAATCGAGCTGGTAGAACTCGCCCGGGGAACGGTCGGCGCGGCCGGCCTCGTCACGGAAGCACGGCGCGATCTGGAAGTACTTGTCGAAGCCGGCGACCATCAGCAACTGCTTGAACTGCTGCGGCGCCTGCGGCAGCGCATAGAACTTGCCGGGATGCAGGCGGGCGGGCACCAGATAGTCGCGGGCGCCCTCGGGCGACGACGCGGTCAGGATCGGCGTCTGGAACTCGGTGAAGCCCTGGTCCAGCATGGCCTTGCGCAGGTAGGCGATCACCTGGCTGCGCAGCATCATGTTGGCGTGCACGTCCTCGCGGCGCAGGTCGAGAAAGCGGTACTTCAGGCGCATGTCCTCGGGATATTCCTGGTCGCCGGCCACCTGGATCGGCAGCACGTCGGCGATGGACTGGATCTCGATCTCGGCGACCTGAATCTCGATCTCGCCGGTCGCCAGCTTGGAATTGACCGTGTCGGCGCTGCGCTTGACCACCTTGCCGGTGACGGTGATGACGCTTTCCGGCCGGGCCTTTTCCAGGGTCTGGAACACCGCGCTGGAGATGTCCAACACGCACTGGGTCAGACCGTAATGGTCGCGCAGGTCCACGAACAGCAGATTGCCATGGTCGCGCTTGCGATGGACCCAACCGGAGAGACGGGCGGTGATGCCGGCATCCTCGATCCGAAGCTGGCCGCAGGTGTGGGTACGGTAAGCGTGCATGAAACGGTGTCTCCGCTGACGGATTCGCCCCTGGGGCGAGAACATTCGGAAACGGGGAAAAAGGCATAGCGGGGCCGATTCGTCAAGGCTGGCAATCGCCAACCCGCCATCCGCCCCCATCCCCCCTACACCTGGGAACCACCGGCGCAATGTAATTTTAAATTGTGAATGCTCGCCGATGAAAATAGCCTCTGATTGGTATGCACTACTTACGCACGTACCAATCGGAGGGGATTATGAGCAACAACATTCAAAAAATCATCATCGACAGCGACATCGGCTGGGATGACGTGATGTCGATTCTGCTGATGATGAAGAACAAGGATGTTGAGATCGCCGGCATCACCGTCACCGGCTGCGGCGAAACTTTCCTGGAGGACGGCGTCCAGATCGCCCGTGGCCTGCTGGCCCTGGCCAACAACCCTGCCCCGGTTTGCGCCGGCGCCGCGCGCCCCAGCAGCTTCGACCACGCCTTTCCCGCCTCGTTCCGCGCCAACATGAACGACGTCATGGGCCTGCGCCTGACCTTGCCGGCGCCGTGCACGCCGCCCGACCCGCGCAGCGCGGTCCGGTTGATGCTGGACGTGCTGGACGATGCCCGCGCCCCGGTGACGATCATTTCCCTGGGCGGCTTCACCAACATCGCCGCCTTGTTGACCTGGGCCAGCCCGGCCCAATTGTCGCGCATCGGCAAGATCGCCATCATGGGCGGCGCCGTCGAGCAGCACGGCAAGGTTCCCGGCAACATCGCCGACCTCAACAACGCCATGCCGCAGTGGAACCAGGGGCCGATCTACGGCACCAACACCACGGCGGAATGGAACATCTTCATCGACCCGCTGGCGGCACAGACCGCCTTTCGCTGGTCCAGCCCCAAGCTGCCGCTGGAGCTGGTGCCGCTGAACGCCTGCAACGGCGTCATGTTGACGCCGGAATACGCCAAGCTGATCGTCGCCACCGACCCGGTCGCCAGCTTCCTGAAAAAGGTGATCGAGGCCAAGACCGGCACCTCCGCCGAACCCGCCCCGGTGCCGGTGTTCGACCCGCTGGCGACCACCTATGGCGTCGGCCTGCTGAAGGATGTCACCGTCGAGTCCCTGCGGCTGGACGTCAAGGTGGTGGACACCGCCATCGCCAACAATTGCGGCGAGACCTTCCGCACCGAAAACAGCGCCATCGCCAAGAAGAAGGTGGTGATGAAGGCGTCCGAGGCGGAATTCAAGGAGGTGTTCGCCCGCCTGGCCAACGCGCCGTTGACCAATGCGCCGGTGGACTGACCCGCCGGTGATCGGTTCCGATCACCGGGATACGGCATGACTGCGTTGCGCGGGGGAGGTGCCCCCTCCCCCGCCCTTGCCCCGCTGCACGCTTGGGTGTATCACTCTTGGCCATGCCGATGATCGCCGATACCCAGGAACTGGCCGCCTTCTGCGCGCGGCTGTCCTCCACCCCGTACATCACCGTCGACACCGAGTTCATGCGCGAGAAGACGTACTTCCCGCAATTGTGCCTGGTTCAGGTGGCCGGCCCCGACGAAGCCCGCGCCATCGATCCGCTGGCGCCCGGTATCGACCTGCAGCCGTTGTACGATCTGCTCGCCAATCCCAAGGTGCTGAAGGTTTTCCACGCCGCGCGCCAGGATATCGAAATCTTCCTGTATCAAAGCGGTGCGGTGCCGACGCCGTTGTTCGACACCCAGGTCGCCGCCATGGTGTGCGGGTTCGGCGATTCGGTGGGCTATGAAACCCTGGCCACTCAGTTGGCCAAGGCGCGCATCGACAAGTCCCAGCGCTTCACCGACTGGTCGCTGCGGCCGTTGACGGACAAGCAGGTCCAATACGCCCTGGCCGACGTCACCCACCTGCGCGTCGCCTATGAAAAGCTGGTCCGCAAGCTGGAGAAGAACGGCCGGCTGGAATGGCTGTCGGGCGAGATGGACGAGCTGACCCACCCCAGCACCTATCGCACCAATCCCGAGGACGCCTGGCGTCGCCTCAAGCCGCGTTCCAGCAGCCCCAAGTTCCTGGCGGTGCTGAAGGAACTGGCGGCGTGGCGTGAGCGCGAGGCGCAAGAGCGCGACATTCCGCGTCAGCGCATGCTGCGCGACGAGACGCTGATGGAAATCGCCGCCAGCCATCCGACCAATGTCGCCGAGTTGGGCCGCACCCGCGGCCTGGGCAAGGGGCTGGTGGAAGGCAAGATGGGCGTGGCCCTGCTGGAGGCGGTCAAGCGCGGCCTGGAACTGCCGGAAGACCAGATCCCCAAGCCGCCGGAGCGGGTGGAACTGCCGCGCGGGCTTGGCCCGGTGGTGGACTTGCTCAAGGTGCTGCTGAAGATGAAGTGCGACGAACACGGCGTCGCCCAGAAGCTGGTCGCCAACACCGCCGACATCGAGGCCATCGCCGCCGACGACAATGCCGACATTCCGGCCCTGCAGGGCTGGCGTCGCGAGCTGTTCGGCGAGGACGCGCTGGCGCTCAAGCACGGCCGCCTGGGCCTGGGCTTCTGCACCGACGGCCGCAAACTGCGCCTGGCGCCGCTGGAGCCGGTGGAGCCGCCGCGCGAGGCCGGGGCCGCCGAGTCCGAGTGAGGAACCGACGGCCATGACCCGGGCGCCGACCTATTCCGACATCCAAAACCAGGCCCGCGACATCGCCACCGCCGCGTTGAAGCGCGGCGACACCCCGGCGCAGACCGCCCGCGCCGTCATCGACGCCGCCGAGGCGTTCCTGATCCGGGTGATCGACGAAGTCGGTCTGGACGAACAGATGGCCGCCATCCAATGCGGCGCCGGCTGTTATCAGTGTTGCCACCAGATGGTCGCCGTCTCCACCGCCGAACTGGCGCTGGTGCGTCAGGCGGTGGATGCCCTGCCCGAGCCGGTGCGCGGCGAAACCCGCGCCCGCATCGCCGACATCGCCGAACGCGGCAAGTCGCTGGACCAGGGCGGCTGGTGGCAGGCGCGGCTGCGTTGCGCCTTGCTGGATGCCGACGGCCGCTGCCTGGTCCACGCCGACCGCCCACTGCCGTGCCGGGCGATGAACTCGTCCGACGTCGGCGCCTGCCGCCGCTCGTTCGACGGCGAACGCCTGCAGATCCCCGTCCTTGCCGCCCAGCACCGCGTCCACGGCCACGCCCAGATGGGCCTGCAAGAAGCGCTGAAGGCCCATGGCGGCGACCACCGCGTGCTGATGCTGGGCAAGGCCCTGGCGGACTGACAAGCTGCGGAAGAGCGCGGATTTCTTTTCGAGCGTCACGCCGGACTTGATCCGGCGTCCATGGTCCCGCCCCCGCCATCGCTGGACACCCGCTTTCGCGCACAGGCGCTAACTTAAGAAAAGATTGAACCACAGAGACACAGAGGCACAGAGAGATTGGGGCCGTGGCGAACGAGTTGCCTCAATTTTGGCGGGTATCTCTGTGCCTCTGTGTCTCTGTGGTGAATTCATTGTTCATCACACGCCGCTAAGTTAGCGTTTATGCGCTTTCGCGGATGTGACGCTTCATTTCATCCGTGCCCATCCGCGCCCATTCGTGTTTATCCGTGTTGCTGCTGGATCGTTCCGCCACCGCTGACGATGGCCGGGACACATCATCAATTCTGAACCGGGCAGCGGTGGGCTTACCCCGCCTACAGACCCAGGCGGGGAATCTCGATCTTGGGACAGCGGTCCATCACCACCTTGACGCCGGCGGCTTCGGCCCGCGCGGCGGCGGCTTCGTTGATGACGTCCAATTGCATCCACACCACCTTGGCGCCGATGGCAACGGCCTGGTCGGCGACGGCGCCGGCGGCTTCGGAGTTGCGGAAGATATCGACCATATCCACCGGCGTGGGGATATCGGCCAAGTCCTTATAGACTCGCTCTCCCAGCAGTTCCTGACCTTCGAGGCCGGGATTGACCGGGATGACGCGATAACCCTTGGTCTGCAGGAACTTGGCGACATAGTGGCTGGGGCGGTCGGCATTGGCGCTGATGCCGACCACCGCGATGGTACGGACCGAACGCAGGATGTCGCGCAGGAAGTCGTCGGAACTGCGATGGGGCATGGCAAAACCTCGTTGGATGGCGGCACCGGGCGGCGATGATGGCGCGACCGGGGACACGGGATCAAGCGGCGTAGTGCGCCCAGGGCGACCTTTCCACAATACGATTCGCGGTCGGTGCGGTTAAGCATTGGCATTTTGGCGCGATCTCATATAAAACGCCCCCCAAACCAGTTCGGATTTACGGCCTGGGTGGGGAGAGGATTTGCCCCCGCCTCTGGCTTTGTCCCTTTCACACAACGGACCTTAACCACATGGCTCGCCAGACTCCCCTTTCCGACATCCGTAATATCGGCATCATCGCGCACGTTGACGCCGGCAAGACGACGACGACCGAGCGCATCCTGTATTACACGGGCCGCAAGCACACGATCATCGACGTCCATGACACCAAGGACCTGAAGACCTCGACCACCACTGACTACCTCGAGCAGGAGCAGAAGCGTGGCATCACCATTCAGTCCGCTGCCGTGTCGGCGTTCTGGAAGGGCAAGAAGATCAACGTCATCGACACCCCCGGCCACGTGGACTTCACCATCGAGGTGAATCGTTCGCTGCGCGTGCTGGACGGTGCCGTGGTGGTGTTCGACGGTGTCGCCGGTGTCGAGCCGCAGTCCGAGACCAACTGGCGTCTGGCCGACAACTACAACGTTCCGCGTATCTGCTACGTGAACAAGATGGACCGCGCCGGCGCCAACTTCCGCCGTTGCGTCGAAATGATCCGCACCCGCCTGGGCGCCCGTCCGCTGCCGATCTTCCTGCCGATCGGTTCCGAGGACAATTTCCAGGGCATGGTCGATCTGGTCGAGATGAAGGGCTACATCTGGGAGTCCGACGACAAGGACGCCCAGTGGGACATCGTCGACGCCGACGGTGAGGCCATCATCGAGCGCTGCAAGATTTCGGTCCACGAGGACAAGGAAATCCTGAAGGCGATCGCCGACTACCGCGCCGAGCTGATCGACACCTGCCTTGAGCAGGACGACGCGGCGATGGAAACCTATCTGGAAACCGGCGAGGCCCCCTCGGTCGAGGTTCTGCGCGAGTGCATCCGTCGCGGCACCCTGTCGGGCGCCTTCACCCCGGTGCTGGCCGGCTCGTCCTACAAGAACAAGGGCGTGCAGCAGGTTCTCGACGCCGTGATCTGGTACCTGCCTTCGCCGACCGAAGTGGACGCCATCAAGACCGTGGACGCCGAAGGCAACCCGGTGGGCGAGCGCCTGTCGTCCGACGACGAACCCTTCTCGGCCCTGGCCTTCAAGGTGATCAACGACGCCTACGGCGCGCTGACCTTCATCCGCATCTACTCGGGCGTGCTGGCCAAGGGCGCGTCGGTGATGAACTCGACCCGCGGCAAGCGCGAAAAGATCGGCCGCATGGTCGAGATGTACGCCAAGGAGCCGAACCCGATCGAGGAAGCCCGCGCCGGTGACATCATCGCCCTGGTTTCGCTGGCCGAGACCGAGACCGGTGACACCCTGTGCGATTCGTCCGCTCCCGTCGTGCTGGAACGCATGAAGTTCCCCGAGCCGGTGATTTCGGTGTCGGTGGAGCCGAAGTCCAAGGCCGACCAGGAGAAGTTCGGCAACGCGCTGGGCAAGATGGTCCGCGCCGACCCCAGCTTGCGTCTGGAAACCGACCGTGAAACCGGCCAGACCATCCTGCGCGGCATGGGCGAACTGCACCTGGAAGTGACGCTCGACCGTATGCGCACCGAATTCAACGTGGAAGGCAACATGGGCAAGCCCCAGGTCGCCTATCGCGAAGCGTTCACCCAGTCGGTCGAACACACCTACACCCACAAGAAGCAGACCGGCGGTTCCGGTCAGTTCGCCGAGGTGAAGATCGTGTTCGAGCCGCTGGAGCGCGGCGAAGGCTACCAGTTCAAGGACGAGACCGTCGGCGGCTCGGTGCCGAAGGAATACATCCCGTCGGTGGACAAGGGCCTGCAGATGCAGAAGGAAGACGGCGTTCTGGCCGGCTACCCGACCGTGGACTTCCGCGCCCGTCTGGTCGACGGCAAGTACCACGACGTCGACTCGAACGCTCTGACCTTCGAAATCGCCGCCAAGGCTTGCTTCCGTGAAGCCATCCGCAAGGCTTCGCCGATCATCCTGGAGCCGGTGATGAAGGTGGAAGTCGTGACCCCCGAGGACTATCTGGGCGACGTCATCGGCGACGTGAACCGTCGTCGCGGCATGATCCAGGGTCAGCTGGAGCGCGGCACCAACATCGCCGTCGAGGCCTTCGTGCCCCTGAACGAAATGTTCGGCTACATCGGCCAGCTGCGTGGCATGACCTCGGGTCGCGCCTCGTACTCGATGGAGTTCTCGCATTACGAGCCGGTTCCGCGTCAGGTTGCCGACGAAATCATCGCCGGCAAGTCCAAGGCGTAATCCTCTCGGATTGCAACGAAGCGCCCGTCGTGGGAAACCACGGCGGGCGTTTTCGTTTACAGGAGCATCCCCATGACCAACCTTCGCGCCGAGGCACTGAACGCCGACGCCTTTGCCCCCTTCGGCGAGGTGATCGAGGAACCGCCGGTCGACAGTGCCGCCGCCAAGTCCAACCGACGCTTCGACGATTTGATCGGCATCGACGCGGGACCGAATGGCCGGGCCATGCTCAGCCTGCTGCGCGTGCAGGTACCGGCGACGACGCCCCATGCCATCACCATGCTGGAACGTCACCCGCTCGGCAGCCAGGCCTTCATCCCGTGCACCCCCGCCCGCCTGCTGATCGCGGTGGCCCCGGGCGGCGACCAGCCCGACCTGAACGGCCTGCGCGTCTTCGTCACCAATGGCCGGCAAGGCATGAATTACCGCCGTGGCGTCTGGCACGCGCCGATCGCCGCACTGGCCCCCGCCACCCTGATGGTGATCGACCGCAACGGCGAAGGCGCCAATTGCGACATCGTCCCCTTGGCCGAACCGCTGATGGTGAGCCTGGATTAGAGCGGCGAGCGCCAAATGTGGCGCACGCCGTGATGGCCGCCATTGAGGCGGCGGCCAAGCGGGCGGATGCCCGCGCCCGGCGAGGGCCAAACATAAAGCTAGATCATCGTGCGTCGCATTTGACGCTCGATGATCTAGGCGTAAGCCACCAGGATGGCCGACAGTACCGGCAGCGACAGCACGGTGGACATCAGGATCACCTGCGATGTCTCTTCCACATAGGTCTGGTACTGGCTGGCGACGACGAAGGTCAGCGCGCCGGTGGGCAGCGCCGCCAGCAGCAAGGTGGCGCCGGTCCAGAACGGGTCGAGCGGGAACAGCGTCTGGATCAGCCCCCAGGCCAGCAATGGCTGCACCACCAGCTTGAGCGGCACCATCCAGCCGACATGGCGCCATGCCAGCGCCAAGGGCCGTCCGGCCAGAAAGACGCCGATGGCGAACAGGGCGCAGGGGCCGGCGGCGGCACCGACCAACTGGCAAAAATTGACCACGGGCTTGGGCACCGGTAGGCCGGTCAGGTTCCATACCAGGCCAGCCACTGACGACACGATCAGCGGATTGGTCGCCAGGGCGCGGGCGACGTCGCGCAACGCATGGCCGATGCCGTTGCCGGCGGACTGGGCCAGCTCGATCCAGATGACGGCCAGCCCGACCATGACCACGCTCATCACCACCGTGGCGATCAGCGCCGGCAGCAGGCGGTCGGCGCCGAAGGCGGCCAGGAACAGCGGGATACCCATGTAGCCGGTGTTGGAGAACGCCGCGTTCAGCCCCTGTAGCGAATGCACCGCCCAGCCCTGGCGCCGCAGCACGCGGCCGAGCACGGCACCGCCGAAATAGACCAGCAGCATGGAGCCGAGGAAGGCGCCGAGGAAATGGCCGTTGAAAATCAGCCCCAGCGGCTGGCGCGCCATGCTGAGGAACAGCACCGCCGGCAAGGCGAACCAATAGACAAACGCCGACAGCGCCGTGGACGCGGTCTGCCCCAGCACCGACCGCCCGCCGCCATAGCCGGCGACGATAATGGCGAAGACGGGCAGCGCCACGTCGACGATGACCTGCATGAAAACCTCCACGTTCAGGCGCGAAAGTGTGAGTGGTCGGACCATTACGGTCAAGCCGTCATGCCCCTTGTCTTGCTGGCGCTTCCCCTGCTGGCGTTTCCCGCCGCGCCGTGGTTTATTGTCGGTTACAGGGAGAGGTAAGACTTTTGGGGGAGATGGGATGACGGTGGAGGTGACGGCGCGTACACCGGCCGAAGAACTTCCGCCGGGTCCGCGTCCAAAAGGCTTCTTCACTCAGTTCCTGACCCTTGCCGGACCCTATTGGCATTCCGACGACAAGTGGACGGTGCGCGGCCTGACCGGGCTGTTCATTCTGTTGACCATGGCCCAGGTCGTGGTGCCCATCCTGGTCAACCTGTGGAGCGCCAATCTGTTCAACGCCCTGGAACAGCGTTCCATGGACCGCTTTCTGGTCCAGATCGGGACGCTGCTGGCCATCCTGGGCGTGGCCATGACCATCACCTCGACCCATCTGATGCTCAAGCGACGCCTGCAGATCGGCTGGCGGCGCTGGCTGACGCGGCGGTTGCTGGACGACTGGATGGCTGACGGCCGCCATTACCTGGTCAGCCACATGCCGGGCGACCACGACAACCCCGACGGCCGCATCGCCGAGGACATCCGCAACACCTGCGAAAGCGCCATCGACCTGGCCCATTCGCTGTTCTACTGCCTGCTGCTGCTGGTCAGCTTCACCCAGATCCTGTGGTCGCTGTCGGGCGTGATCTCCGTCACGCTGTTCGACACCGAGTTGTCGATCCCCGGCCACATGGTGTTCGTGTCGATGATTTATGCCAGCGCTGGCACTACCGCCGCCGTGCTGATCGGCCGGCCGCTGGTGCGCACGGTGAACATGCGCCAGACGGTGGAGGCCAATTTCCGCTTCGGCCTGGTCCGCGTGCGCGAGAATTCCGAGGCCATCTCGCTGCTGCACGGCGAACCGGACGAGCGCCGCCGCTTGTCCGACCTGTTCGTCGCCGTGCGCAAGGGCTTCAACCTGCAGACCAAGGCGCTGGCCAAGGTCTTCCTGTTCTCGTCGGGCTATTCGGTGCTGGCCACGGGCTTTCCCTTCCTGATCGCGGCGCCGCGCTATATCGCCGGCGTCATCAGCCTGGGCGAGCTGATGCAGATCGCCCAGGCGTTCCAGCAGATGACCTCGGCGTTGTCGTGGCCGGTGGACAATTTGTCCAAGGCGGCGGAATGGAAGGCGTCGGTCGAGCGCGTGCTGTCGCTGCACAATGCCTTGGAGGAACTGAAGGCCCAGCAGGCCAAGGCCCAGAGCGCCACCACCATCCAGGTGGAGACCGGCGACCGGGCGGCGCTGGTGTTCAACGACGTGTGCGTCGCCAAGCCCGATGGTGTCCCGGTGGTGAGCAACTTCACCGAGGTGATCGAAGCGGGCGAACGGGTGCTGATCTCGGGCGATCCCGGCGCCGCCATCAAGCTGTTCAAGGTGGTGGCGGGGCTGTGGCCGTGGGGCTGCGGCCAGGTGCTCAAGCCCAATGACGCCGACATCTTCTTCATGCCGCAGCGGCCCTATCTGCCCATCGCCCGGCTGCGCAGCGTGCTGGCCTATCCCGCCGGCCCCGACAGCTTCGACGCCGAGTTCCTGTTGGCGGCGCTGAACCGGGTCGGCCTGGGCCACCTGTCCGACCGGCTGGAAGACACCAACACCTGGGAAAACGTGCTGACGCTGGGCGAACAGCAGCGCCTGGGCTTCGCCCGCCTGCTGCTGCATCGGCCGAACTGGATCTTCATTCAGGAAGCCACCGACGGCCTGCACCCCGATGGCGAACACGAGATGATGCAGTTGGTGCGCGAGGAATTCCCCACCGCCACCGTCATCACCGTCGGCTACCACTCGGCGCTGGAAGCCTATCACGAGCGCAAGCTGACGCTGGAGCCGTCCAAGGACGGTCAGGTTCAGGTCAAGGCGACCTCGCTGGACGGCAAGGACCGCCGCCGCAAGATGAGTCCGCTAGATCTGCGCAACTGGCTGATCCACCCGCTGCGCCGCCAGGGCGAACGTCGCGAAGGCTAAGCATGAATTCCCTGGTGACCGTCATCCTGCCCGCCGGCCGCGCCGCCATCGAGCTGTCGCTGTTCGTGCTGCTGCCGATCATGGTGGTGATGCTGTCGATCATGCGCCTGCTGGAAGCGCGCGGCGTGATGGACTGGCTGGTAGCCCGGTTGGCGCCGCTGTTGCGGCCGTTCGGCCTGACCGGCTTGGGCGTGTTCGCCGCGCTGCAGGTGAACTTCGTCAGCTTCGCGGCGCCGCTGGCGACGCTGAGCATGATGGAAAGCCGCGGCGCCTCGGACCGCCACCTCGCCGCCGCCTTCGCCATGGTGCTGGCCATGGCCCAGGCCAACGCCACCTTCCCCATGGCAGCGCTGGGCCTGAATATCGGGCCGGTGCTGCTGTGGTCGCTGGTGGGCGGATTGGTCGCGGCGGCGGCCACCACCTATGGCTTCGGCCGCAGCCTGTCCGACGCCGACCACGTCATGGACGAGACCCTGCGCCATCCCGTGGCCGAGACCACCAAGGGCGTGCTGGACGTCATCAACCGCGCCGGCGGCGAAGCGTTCAAGATCGCCATCGGCGCCATTCCCATGCTGGTGCTGGCCCTGGTGTCGATCACCGCCCTGCGCCAGATGGGCGCCCTCGACATGCTGATCCGCCTGCTGTCGCCCGCCTTGCTGTTGGCCGGCATCGACCCGGCGGTCATCCTGCCGACGCTGACCAAGTACCTGGCCGGCGGCACCGCCATGATGGGCGTGGTCGACGAACAGGTGCGCCAGGGGGTGATGCCGGCGCGCCTGCTCAATGCCAGCGCCGGCTTCCTGATCCACCCGATGGATTTGCCCGGAATCGCCATCCTGATGAGCGCCGGCCGCCGCGTCGCCGCTGTCTGGCGTCCGGCCTGCCTGGGCGCCTGCGTCGGCATCGCCGTGCGCACCCTGGGGCATGTGCTGGTCGGTTAGCCCAAACCAGCGACCTCTTCCGCGCTCAGCATCCGCCACTGTCCCTCGGGCAGATCGCCCAGCATCAGACCGCCGATGCCGGCGCGGTGGAGTTTTTCCACGTGGTTGCCGGTGGCGGCGAACATGCGTTTGACCTGGTGGTAGCGGCCCTCGGTGATGGTCAGCCGTGCGGTATGGCTGCCGGTGGTTTCCAGCGTGGCCGGCAACAACGGCGTGGTATCCGAGCGCAGGATCAGGGTGCCGCTGGCGAACAGCTCGGTTTCCGAACCGTCCAGCGGCCGCGCCAGCGTGACGTCGTAGACCTTGGGCACATGGTGCTTGGGCGAGGTCAGCTTGTGCAGCAACGGCCCGTCATCGGTCAGCAACAGCAGACCGGTGGTGTCGCGGTCCAGCCGCCCGACCGGCGCCACGATGGGATTGCGCCGCATGAAGCGTGGCGGCAGCAATTCATAGACGATACGGCCGGGATCGGCAGTCGAGCAGGTGTAGCCCTCGGGCTTGTTCAGCATCAGCACCACACCGGGCGGCGGGTCCAGCACCTCGCCATCCAGCCGGATGTCGTCGTGGGCCGCCTTGGAGTGCTCGGTCAACACCGTGCCGTCGGCCAGGGTCAGGCGGCCGTCGCGGATCATCGCCTTGACGTCGCGCTGGCTGGCATAGCCCAGGTTGGCGATCAGTCGAACCAGCCTCATCCCTGTCGTCCCACGAAACGCCTCGCTTCCGCGTCACTCCCGCGAAAGCGGGAGTCCATGGCTCCGCCAGACCATATGGCCGGCATGGATCCCCGCTTTCGCGGGGATGACGCCCTCAACACCCCGAACAGCCTCATTTCACCACGTCGTGGCGGTTGGTGGCGACATAGACCTTGAAGCCCTCGGCCACCCGCAGCAATTCGACGTCGCGGAAGCGCTTGCGCAGTTCGGCCTCGTACGGCAGGTGCTGGTTGGCGACCAGCACGAACTTGCCGCGCCGGCGGATGGCCTTCCAGGCAGCGGCGATGAAGGCGCGGCCGATGCCGGGGTCGGCCTTGGCGCCTTCGTGGAACGGCGGGTTGCTGACGATCCAGTCATAGGGCTGAACCTCGGGCAGGCCGACGGCGACGTCAGTCCAATGCCATGTCCGTTGGGCGGCATGGTCGATGCGAGCCAGATTGGCTTGGCCGTCTTCGATGGCCAGCGCCTCGCCCTCGTAGCTGTCCAGTTCGGTGATGGTGGGGAAGCGGCGCAGCAATTGCGCCCCCAGATAGCCCCAACCGGCGCCCAGATCGGCGACGCGGCCGGTGATGGCGTCGGGCAGGCACTCGGCCAGGATGCGCGAGCCGGTGTCCACGTGGTCGGGGCTGAAGCAGCCGGCACGAGCGCACAGGCCGGTGTCGCCGACCGGACGCGGTTCCGCCGCCGCCAGCCACGCCGCCAGGGCTTCCGGCATCGCATCGCCTTCGCACTTGAGCCAGAAGGTACGGGCCTGGTGCTTGGACAGATTGCCCTCAAGCCCCACCGCCTTGGCGACCTCGCGTTCGAAGCTGTTGGCACCGATGGCGTTGGCGCCACAGGCGACCAGCGTGCCACCCGGCTCCAGCAGCGACCACGCACGCGCCACGTTGGCGCGGTTTTCCACCTTGTGCTTGGTCAGCAGTACCAGACCGACGGGGAAGCGCCCCTCCAGCCGCGGCACGGCGCTATAGCCGGCGGCGCGCAGGGCGTCATAGGCGGGCTTGAAGCTCTGCTCGCAGGTCAGGATCGGGCGCCACTCGGCGCCGAAGGCGTCCGAGGGCTGGCCGCGCAGCAGGAAGGCGCGGGACGGAAAGGCCAACAGGTCCCGCTCGAACGGCAGAACCAGGGCGTGAGGAATGGCGTCATGCATGCGGTCTGGATATCACGGCTGTGCGCAGGCGTCGATTGACTTGCGCCCGAACCGGCGCGAAGGTTCCGCCCTTCGCAAATGGAGGGCCGCATGGCCAAGAACGATTCCCTGGAACACGAGGACAAGGTGCGCCTGTTGCGCTCGCTTGCCTTCCACGTTCACCGCAAGCGCCCGGCGGACGAAGCGCTGATGGAACTGGTGGAGCAGGAGCTGCGCGGCAGCCGCCGCCGCATCTATCGCGCCGCCGCCGAAGCGCTGGCCCAGAACGACACGCTGGGCGCATTGACCGCCATCGGCGTGGTCGGCGACGAAGCCGCCTGCGTGCTGGGACCGGTGCTCGACGACGCCGACCACCGCCTGCTGTCCAACGTGCTGACCCGCCTGGCCGACTGGACCGAGGCCCATCCGCAGTAACAACGCCAAGGGGGGGGCAATGAGCGTAAGACGCGGCATGTCCTGCGTGATGAAGTTGCTGGGGCTGCTAGTCGGTCTGGGCGCGGCCCTTTACGCCTTGGCCGCCGTGACGGCTACCGCCGATTCATCGGTGCAGGTGCTGATGCTGGTCATCGCCGGCGGCAGCATCGTCATCGCCCTGGTGGGCGGCGCGATCTATGGGTTGGGGCGCTTGCTCGGCGGCGGCAACACGCCTGCCCCATCGGCCTTGTCGCCGGAACAACAGCAACTGCGTGATTTCCAGGACTATCTGGACGGGCTGGGCAAGGACAACTGACGCTGCAGCACAGCAGTCAGTTCGGCAGCGTCAGACAGAAGGTGCTGCCGGCGCCGGGGGTCGACTCCACCCAGATGCGGCCGCCATGGGCCTCGACGATCCGCTTGACCAGGGCCAGGCCGATGCCGGTGCCGGGATAGGCGCCGCCACCGTGCAGACGGCGGAACATGCCGAAAATCTCGTCGGCATATTCCGGGGCGATGCCAATGCCGTTGTCGCGCACACTGATGGTCCAGCAATCCTCGCCCGGCCGGGCCTCGATCTCCACACGCGGAGTCTGGCCCGGCGGCTGGAACTTCAGCGCGTTGCCGATCAGATTGACCAGCACCTGCTGCAACTGCACCGCGTCGCCGCGCACGCGCGGCAGCGCGCCGACGCAGATGACGGCGTTGGTCTGTTCGATCGCCCCGGTCAGGTCGCGCAAGGCCGACGACATCAAGGCGTCCAGCGACACCGATTCGAAGCGCAGCGAATTGCTGTCGACCCGCGAATAGCTCAGCAATCCCTGGATCAGTTCGCGCATGCGCTGGGCGCCGCCGGAGAGATAGGACAAGTACTCGCGCCCGTTCTCGCCTAGCGCGTCGCCGCACCGGCGTTCCAGCAATTGGGCGAAGCTGCAGATGGTGCGGCAGGGTTCCTGCAGGTCATGGGCGGCGACATAGGCGAAACGCTCCAGTTCCAGATTGGAGCGGTGCAGTTCGTCGGCGGTGCGGCGCAGCAGCACTTCCTCGCGCTTGCGGGCCGAAATGTCGCGCGACACCAGGATCAGGCATTGCATGCCGTCCAGTTCCGTCGGTTCGGCCGAAACCAAGGCGGTGAAGACAGTGCCGTCCCGGCGGCGGAACCGGGTTTCGAAGTTGATCAGCCGCCCCTTCTCGGCCAGTGCCGCCAGCAAGGCTTCGCGGTCTTCCACGCTGACCCAGATGCCAAGTTCGACCGAGGTGCGGCCCACCGCTTCCTCGCGGCTGTAGCCGGTGACGCTATAGGCATCGTTGACGTCGAGATAGCGCCCGGTCGCCAGTTCGGTGATGGTGATGATGTCGGGGCAGGTCCGGAAGACGGTGGCGAACTTGCGCTCGGTCCGGCGCAGATCGGTGATGTCCAGCACCATGCCGACCAAACCGGTCACCGCGCCGGCGGCATCGGTCAGATTGGCCTTGTGGAACGCCACCCGGCGCATCAGCCCGTTGCGGGTTGTCACATCCCATTCGTAGTGCTGGATCGCGTCGGCGCCGCCGGCCATCAACTCGTCGTCCATCGCCTGGTACTTGGCGGCCAAGTCCGGCGGGCTGAGGTCGAAAACGCCCTTGCCGATAATGTCCGCCATGGGCCGGTCGAGGATCTCGGCGAAGGCACGATTGCAGCCGCGATAGGCGCCGGTGCGGTCCTTCCAGTAAACCGGAACCGGGATGATTTCCAATATCTGGTTGGCCAACAGCGGCTCGTTCCCCGGCTCCAGGAACACCGCCCAGCCCTGCTCCACCGCCTCGCACACCAACCGGCCGCCGCCAAGCGGCGCCACCTCGCCGGGGGCGAAGCCGGGGACCATCTGGCACAAATCGACACCGGGAACCGCCAAAGCCGGCCACAGCCGGTCGGCCTCGCCATTGGCCCACACCACCTTGCCCGCCGTGTCCAGCAGCCACGCCGCCCGCCCGGCACGCGCCAGCAATCGCCGGTGGGCGTCCCACGAGGAGGGCGGAGGAGCGGCGCGCCGTGCCATCTCAGCCTTGGCCGCAGCGGGCGACCAGATCGGCGTACCAGAAGAACGAATCCTTGGGGGTGCGCTTCTGCGTCGGGAAATCCACATGGACGATGCCGAAGCGGTTGCCGTAGCCCGACCCCCATTCGTAATTGTCCAGCAGCGACCAGATGAAATAGCCGCGCACGTCGACGCCGTCCTGGATCGCCTGCTCCATGGCGGCGGTGTAAAGCTTGAGATAGGCGATGCGATAGGGATCGGCCACCCGGCCGTCGGCATCGGGCGCCTCTTCCGACGCGCCACGCCCCATGCCGTTCTCGGTGACATAGACCGGCAGGCGGTAGCGCGCGGCGCAACGCTTGAGTTCGGCGGTGAACGCCTCGGGATAGATCGGCCAGCCGATGTCGGGATGGGGGACCGGATTGGGATTGTCGCCCCAGGCGATGCCGATCTGGTTGGTGGGGTCGGCCCGCGTCCAGATCGGACCGTAATGGTTCATGCCGAACCAGTCCATCGGGCGGCAGATGCGCGCCATGTCGCCGGCCTGCACATAAGGTTCAAACTCGTTGGCGACGATGGCCGGGTAATGGCCCAGGATCTGCGGGTCGGCGTAAACCAGATTCCAATGGGCATCCAGCACCGCCGCCGCCTTGCGGTTCTCGGGCGTGTCGGATTCGGGGTGGACCGGCTGCACGTTGTAGATGGCGCCGATCTGCGCCCCCTTGACGTGGTCGCGCAGCACGTCCACCGCCGCGCCATGAGCCAGGTTGAGGTGATGGGCGGCGCGGAAATAGGCGTCGCGGTCCTGCATGGCCGGGGCGCACCATGTCATGGCATAGCCGAACAGGGTGGCGACGTTGGGTTCGTTGAAGGTGGCGAAGTGGCTGACGCGGTCGCCGAACTTGCGGGCGATCAGGATGGCGTAATCGGCGAACCAGCCGGCGACGTCGCGGTTGGTCCAGCCGCCCAGCTCGTGCAGGCGCTGCGGCAGATCCCAGTGATACAGGCACAGCCACGGCTGCATGCCGGCCTCCAACACCGCGTCGAGCACACGGTCGTAGAAGTCCAGGCCCTTGTCGTTGACCGCGCCGCGCCCACGCGGCAGCACGCGCGGCCACGACACCGAGAAGCGATAAGCGCCGACGCCCAGGCGCTTCAGCAGGGCAATGTCCTCGGGCCAGCGGTGGTAATGGTCACAGGCGACGTCACCGGTATCGCCGTTGTTGGTGCGCCCGGGGATGCGCGAATGGATGTCCCAGATGCTGGGGCCGCGCCCGTCCTCGGCCGCCGCGCCCTCGATCTGATAGGCCGAGGTCGAGGCTCCCCACAGGAAGCCCGGGGGCACCTTCAAAGCGGACGCGGTCATGATAGCTCCCCCCAAACGACTTACACGGAAAGTTTACTCTAAGCGCCCAGCCGGCGGAAGAAGCCCTCGACCGTTTCCACCGTCTGCTCGCCATACCGTTTGCGCAAGGTCGCCGCGTCCACCGCCAACCGGGCAGCCAGATCGGCGAACAGGGCGCGCATCAGTTCGGCGAAGCCATGGGCGGTCAATTGCCAATGGGCGTCGGGCGCAGTGGCCGGCGCGGCCGCCAGGTTGGAGTTGACCACCGCCATGAACCAGTCGCGGCGGCGTTCGAAATTGCCGAAGTAATGGGCCACCACCACCAGCACGTCCGAGGTCAGCGCATGGGTTTCCGCATCGGCGTGGATGGCGTCCCAGTTATAGCCGCCCCCCGACTGACGATGGCGTTCCAGGATGGCTTGCGACTTGCGCTGGCATTGCTCGAACAAGGCGGGGCCGATCATCTTGTCCACCGCCAGGTGAAAGCCGGGCAGCATGCGCCGGCTCAGCACGCCCTGACCGCCGTCGTCGCCCTGGCGCGGCGGGAACAGATGGGCGAAGGGCTTGGCCAGGATGCGGTCGAACGGATTGCGCCGGGCGCTTTCCCACTGCCGCGCCTCGCGCGCCTTGGTGCAGGAATCCCACGACCGCTGCAACGTCGGGCGGAACCGCACCGCCTCTTCCGCCATGAAGCGTTCGGCCAGGTCGCGGATGGCCGCCGCCGACAACGAACCGCCGGCACGGTTCGCCTCGACCTCCAGGCGGGTGGCGAAATGGCCGATCATGGTGGTGGCGACGGCCTCGCAAGCCTTGAGGCCGGCAGGCGGCGGCGGAGTCTGGTCGGTCATGGCGGTTCTCCCTTGCCAAGGGATTTTAGCAGATTCCCCCGCCGGTGCGCGCATTGACAGGCCGAAGCCCATGACGTTAAGTCAGTGCCTGGAAATTTCTCAGGCTTTTCACCCATGTCCGACGCCCTTTCGATCGCCCTGGCCCAGATCAATCCCGTGGTCGGCGACGTCGCCGGCAATGCCCGGCGCATTCGCGATGCCCGCGCCAAGGCCGCCCGCGACGGCGCCCAGTTGGTGGTGTTCCCCGAACTGACGGTGTCGGGCTATCCGCCCGAGGATCTGGTGCTGAAGGACGCCTTTCTCGACGCGGTGGAAGAGGCCGTGCACGACCTTGCCAAGGACACCGCCGATGGCGGCCCGGCGCTGCTGGTGGGGGCGCCGTGGCGCGTGGACGGCCAGCGCCACAACGCCGTGCTGCTGCTGGACAAGGGCGTCGTGGCGGCAACGCGGTTGAAGCATCACCTGCCCAATTACGGCGTGTTCGACGAAGCCCGCGTCTTCGTTCCCGGCCCGGTGCCCGGCCCGATCCAGTTCCGCGGCGTCCGCCTGGGTGTCATGGTGTGCGAGGACATGTGGTACGCCGACGTCGCCGAAACCCTGGCCGAATGCGGCGCCGAGATTCTGGTGGTGCCCAACGGCTCGCCGTTCGAGCTGGGCAAGGACCATGTCCGCCTGCAGCGCGCCCGCGCCCGTGTCGAAGAAACCGGCCTGCCGCTGCTGTACGTCAATCAGTTGGGCGGCCAGGACGAATTGGTGTTCGACGGCGCCTCGTTCGCGCTGGACGCCAAGGGCGCCTTGCTGCTGCGGCTGCCGGCATGGCAGGCCGAGGTGGTCACCAGCGAATGGGTCAAGGGCAAGCACGGCTGGACCACCAAGGGTGACGTGGCCGAGGAACCCTGCCGCGAGGAAAGCATCTATCAGGCGATGATGCTGGGCCTGCGCGACTATGTGAACAAGAACGGCTTCCCCGGCGTGGTGCTGGGCCTGTCGGGCGGTATCGATTCCGCCCTGGCGGCGGCGGTGGCGGCCGATGCGCTGGGCCGCGACAAGGTGTGGTGCGTGATGATGCCGTCGCCCTATACCAGCCAGGAAAGCCTGGACGACGCCGCCGGCGTCGCCAAGCTGCTGGGCTGCCGGCTGGACACCATCAATATCGGCCCGGCCATGGGCGCGTTCGACGCCATGCTGGCCGACACCTTTGAGGGCCGTGCCCCCGATATCACCGAAGAAAACCTGCAGTCGCGCTCGCGCGGGCTGACCCTGATGGCCATTTCCAACAAGTTCGGCCCCATGGTGCTGTCCACCGGCAACAAGAGCGAGATGAGCACCGGCTATGCCACCCTGTACGGCGACATGTGCGGCGGCTATGCCGTGCTGAAGGACGTCTACAAGACCGCCGTCTTCGCCGTCTGCCGCTGGCGCAACCTGTGGCGCCCCCATGGCGGGCTTGGCCCCGACGGCGCGGTGATGCCCGAGCGGGTGATCGCCAAGCCGCCAAGCGCCGAGCTGAAGCCGGACCAGAAGGACCAGGACACCCTGCCGCCCTATGACATTCTGGACGGTATCCTGCACTGCCTGATCGAGGGCGAGATGGGCGTGGACGAAACCATCGCCAAGGGCTATGACGAAGCCACCGTTCGGCGGGTCTGGCGCATGCTGGACCGGGCCGAGTACAAACGGCGCCAAGCCCCGCCCGGGGTCAAGATTACCGGCCGCTCGTTCGGCCGCGACCGCCGCTATCCCATCACCAACGGCTTCACCAGGACGATTTGAGCGGAATGCTATTTTCCGCGTCCAAATTGCCGGCAGTTGGATCGTTTCCGTCGGAGAATGTGTCGTGACCACATGCCCCCGCTGCGGGTCCAGCGATGTCTCCGTGCAGGGCGTCGACGTTTCCAACTCCGGCGATGCACGGGCATGCAATCCGGGCGAAGCCGCGTTGACCACGCCGGGCACAGAGGTCTCGCCAGCGATGGGGATCGCCCTGTTGTTCGTCGCGCTGGAATGGATCGTCACACCGCTGTTGTGGCTCTTCGGGGCGGCCTTGGCTTTGATCGTGCGGCTGGACTGGTACCGGCCGAAATCCAGTTCACAGGTGCGTTTCTGTCACGATTGCGGATGGTCCGAACCTGTGGAATGAACGGCGTTCGCCTGCCGTCTGTCCACGGTCGCCTGATGTACCACCAAGGCGGCGTGGCGCCGACGGCACCCAGAAAGTCCGTGGCAGACCATGTGATGATGGAAAGCGCACGATGGATAGCAACATGTTTCCCGCAGCAGCCTTGTTGCCCCTGCCTGCGGGTGCTATTAGGGACTCGGCTGACGCGGCCCGTCACCAACAGCTTTTCAGGACCATCCGACAGTGACCGTTCTCGTCCGATTTGCCCCGTCTCCCACCGGCCTCCTGCACGTCGGCAACGCCCGCGTGGCGCTGATCAACTGGCTGTTCGCCAAGGCCCATGGCGGCTATTTCCTGCTGCGCTATGACGACACCGATCTTGAGCGCTCCAGGCAGGAATATGTCGACGCCATCGCCGAGGACCTGAACTGGCTGGGCCTGGCCTGGGACAAGAAGGCGTTCCAGTCCCACCGGCTGGCGCATTACACGGCGGCGGCGGAAAAGCTGAAGGCCGACGGCCGGCTGTATGCCTGCTACGAGACCCAGGAAGAGCTGGAATACAAGCGCAAGCGCCTGTTGGCGCGCCGCCAGCCGCCAGTCTACGACCGCGCCGGCCTGCGTCTGAGCGACGACCAGCGCAAGGCGTTCGAGGCCGAGGGGCGCCGTCCGCACTGGCGTTTCCGCCTGGACCACGCCGATGTGCGCTGGGAAGACCTGGTGCGCGGCACCAGTCACGTAGATTGCGCCAGCCTGTCCGATCCGGTGCTGATCCGCGCCGATGGCAGCTTCCTCTACACCCTGCCGTCGGTGGTGGACGACATCGACTTCGCCGTCAGCCACATCATCCGCGGCGAGGACCACGTCACCAATTCCGCGCCGCAGATCCAGTTGTTCAAGGCGCTGGGCGCCGAGCCGCCGCAATTCGCCCATGTGCCGCTGCTGACCGACATTTCGGGTGCCGGCCTGTCCAAGCGGCTGGGATCGCAATCCTTGCGCGACTGGCGCGACCAGGGTGTCGAGGCCATGGCGCTCAACAGCCTGCTGGCCAAGCTGGGCACTTCTGACGCCATCGAGGTGCGCGCCAGCCTGGAGCAGTTGGTCGACGATTTCGAGATCGCCCATTTCAGCCGCGCCACCCCCAAGTTCGACCCGGTCGAACTGAACCACCTCAACGCCCGCCTGTTGCACGAGCTTTCGTTCGACGCCGTGCGCCCGCGCCTGGAGGCGCTGGGGCTGACCGAGGTGTCGCCCGCGCTGTGGGAGGCGGTGCGCGGCAATCTAGCCTCGTTGGCCGACGTTCGCCAATGGGCCGAGGTGGTGGGCGGCACGGTCGCCCCGGTGATCGAGGATGTCGGCTTCACCGCCGCCGCCGCCGATCTGCTGCCGCCCGAGCCGTGGGATCAGGCGACTTGGGGCGCGCTGACCGGCGCCGTCAAGGCCGCCACCGGCCGCAAGGGCCGCGAGCTGTTCCACCCCTTGCGCCTGGCGCTGACCGGCCGCGAGAATGGACCCGAACTCAAGAACCTGCTACCCCTTATCGGCCGCGACAAGGCAGCCCGCCGGCTGCGCGGCGAGACGGCTTAGTTTTCTCCGTCATCCTCGGGCTTGACCCGAGGATCCATGCCGGCGACCGGCCAGACGGCCGCCGTGGATTGCCGGGTCAAGCCCGGCAATGACGCAATGTGTGGATTATGGCCTGCTGGCCTGTGGCAAAGAGGACCAAAAGAAGTGGCGCTGGCTCTCTACAACACGCTCACCCGCCGGAAAGAGGCTTTTCAGCCTCTGAACCCCGACCACGTGGGCATGTATGTGTGCGGCCCCACCGTCTATGACCGCGCCCATATCGGCAACGCCCGGCCCGTCATCGTGTTCGACGTGCTGTATCGGCTGCTGACGCGGCTGTATCCCAAGGTGACCTACGTCCGCAACATCACCGACGTGGACGACAAGATCAACCAGCGCGCCAAGGATTCGGGCGAACCGATCGCCGCCATCACCGCGCGCACCACCCAGATGTTCCACGCCGATATCGGCGAACTGAACGCCCTGCCGCCGACCATCGAGCCGCGCGCCACCGCCCATATCGCCCAGATGCTGGACATGATTGCGCGGCTGATCGCCAAGGGTCACGCCTACGAGGCCGAGGGCCACGTGCTGTTCTCGGTCCCCAGCATGAGCGATTACGGCAAGCTGTCGGGCCGCTCGATGGACGAGATGATCGCCGGCGCCCGCGTCGAGGTGGCACCGTACAAGAAGAACCCGGCCGATTTCGTGCTGTGGAAGCCGTCCACCCCCGACCTGCCCGGCTGGGACAGCCCGTGGGGCCGCGGTCGTCCCGGCTGGCATATCGAGTGCAGCGCCATGAGCGGGCAGTACCTTGGCACCACCTTCGACATCCACGGCGGCGGCCAGGACCTGGTGTTCCCCCACCACGAGAACGAAATCGCCCAGAGCCAGTGCGCCAATGGCGCGCCGTTCGCCCGTTATTGGCTGCACAACGGCTATCTGATGGTCGAGGGCGAGAAGATGTCCAAGTCCTTGGGCAACTTCTTCACCGTGCGCGAATTGCTGGAGCAGGCGCCGGGCGAGGCCATCCGCCTGTGCATGCTGTCCACCCACTACCACCAGCCGTTCGACTGGACCGCCGAGGGCCTGAAGCAGGCGCGCACCACGCTGGACCGTATGTACACCGCGCTGCGCAACAGCGCCGAGGTCACCGCCGAAGCGGCCAAGCCGCCAGTGGAGCTGCTGGCCGCGCTCGAGGACGACCTCAACACGCCCTTGGCCATCGCCCACCTGCATGAACTGGCGACCGCGCTGAACAAGGCGACCACCGCCGCCGACAAGGCCCGTGCCAAGGGCGCCCTGCTGGCGGCCGGCGACGTGCTGGGCGTGTTGAAACAGGACCCCGAGGCATGGTTCCGCTGGGTTCCCGCCAGTGCCGCCGCCGGCTTGTCCGATGCCGATATCGAACGCCTGATCCAGGCCCGTGCCGACGCCCGCAAGGGCCGCGATTTCGCCGAGGCCGACCGCATCCGCAAGGAACTGGCCGATAACGGCGTGGTCCTTGAGGACGGCGCCCAGGGCACAAGTTGGAAGCGGGTGTGACCAGCAACCAGCATCCCCCCTTCCCCGATCTCTTCCATTGGAAGGGATGGCGGGTTCTTGCCACCTTGCTGGCGGCCTTGCTGCTGCTGGCGCCGGCATTCTGGAACGGCTATCCGCTGGTCTATTTCGACAGCGAGGACTACGTGGAGATTTCCTTCACGTGGCAGCCGATCATCTATCGCATCATGACCTACGGCGCCTTTGTCGGCATCGCCAAGCCGTTCGGCACCTTATGGGTCGTGGTGTGGGCGCAGGCACTGATGATGGCGTGGATGCTGCACGAGGCGGTGTGGTCGTGGATCGGCCGCTGGCGTCCCTATGTGTTCGTCGGCCTGGTCTTCGCCCTGTCGCTGCTGACCGGCCTGCCCTGGGTAGTGTCGCAGATCATGGCCGACATGTTCGCCGGCCTGGCCGTGCTGGGCATCGCCGTGCTGGCCTTCGGCAGTGCCATCCCACGGTGGCGGCGGCTGGTTCTGGTCCCCATCGTGGTGCTGTCCATTTCCGTCCACATGTCGCATGTGGCGGTCTGCATGGGCCTCTTGCTGGTGCTGGTGGCGCTGTGGCTGAGCGCGCGGTTCAGCCTGCGCATGCCACGGCCGCGCCTGGGCCTGCCGGCGCTGGCCGTCGTTCTGGGTGTCGCCAGCGTGCCCACCCTCCACTACGTCGCCACCGGCCGTGCCTTCTTCTCGGAATCGGGACAGGTGCTGCAACTGGCGCTGTTCGTTCAGGACGGCCTGGCCAAGAAATACCTGGATGAGGTCTGCCCGCAGGGCGCGCCGCTGAAGATGTGCGCGCACAAGGAAGAACTGCCCTATACCGCCGACGAATTCCTGTGGGGCGACAGCCCGTTCGACGACATGGGCGGCTGGAAGGCCATGCATGACGAGGCCGGTGTCATCGTCAAGGGCGCCATCGCCATGTTCCCGGCCGATGTCGGCCGCGCCATGGTCAGCAACACCCTGACCCAGTTGGACCTGATCGCGGTGGGCGAGGATCTGGTGCCCATGACCTGGCACTTCGTCCGCACCCAGCTCAAGCACTACCCCCACGACTTCCGCGCCTTCCGCTTCGCTCAGCAGCAGCGGCGCGAGGGCATCTCGTTCGACGCCATCAACAAGCTGCAGGTCCCGGTGGCCCAGGCCGCCGAGGTCGCCATGCTCGGCCTGCTGTTCGTGGCGTGGCGGCGGCGCGACCGCATCAGCGGCGGCATCCTGATCGTCGTGCTGATGGCGCTTTTGGGCAACGCCTTCGTCTGCGGCGCGCTGTCCAACCCGCATGACCGCTATCAGAACCGCTTGGTCTGGCTGGCGCTGATGAGCGTCATCATCTGCGCCGTCCGCCTGGACCAACGCTTCGCCAACCGCAAGCCGTTGGACGAAGCCACCAAACGCGCGGTGATCGAAATCCGCCTGCCGCACAAGCCGGATTAATTCCCCTCTCCCGCTCGCGGGAGAGGGGTAATTACCCTCGCCGCCGCACCTCGTATGCCTGCACATGCATGCGCGCCGTTGCCAGTAGCGGAGTCTCCAGGCCGGCGGCGCGGGCGCGGTTCAGCATGTCGCCCAGGATGTGGTCGCCTTCGGTCGGGCGGCCGGCTTCAATGTCGCGCAGCATGGACGCGGTCGACGGCGAGGCCGGGTCGGTCAGCAGGGCCAGCGCCTCGGCCTGGGCGGTTTCGCTGGGCTGGTGGCCGGCGGATTGGGCGACGGCGCGGGTTTCCGCATACAAGGCGCGCATGAAGTTGCCACCGTTCTCGGTCGCCATGATGGCGCCGATGCTGGCCCGCATCAGGCAGGTGGACGCGGCCATGGCGGTCAGGAAGCTGAACTTCTCCCACGCCGCCTGGATGACGTCGGTGCTGGCGACGGTCTGGAACGGCGCCTTGGCGCACAGCGCCGCCAGCGCCTCGACCCGCGCCGACAGGCCGCCGGCCCGCTCGCCCACGGTAAAGCGGTGCAGCCCGGTCTGGCGCACGATCTCTCCTTCAGGTCCGACCGAGGCGACGATGTGGCACAATCCGCCCAGCACCCGCTCGGCGCCGAAGGCGCGGTCCAGCGCCGGGTAATGAGCCAGGCCGTTGAGCAACGGCACCACCGACGTATTCGGTCCCACCGCCGGAGCAAGATCGGCAATGGCGCCGTCCAGCCCGTAGGCCTTGCAGCTCAGCAGCACGACGTCGAAGTGCCGGTCCAATTGCGCGGCGGTGACGGTGCGCACCGGCACGGTATCACTTCCCTCGGGGGTGCGAATGACCAGCCCGGTGCGGGCCAGCGCCTCGGCCCGCTGGGACCGCACCAGAAAGGTGACGTCGGCCCCCGCCTTCGCCAGCATGCCACCGAAATAGCCGCCGGTGCCGCCGGCCCCCAGAACCAGAATGCGCATGGGTCTCTCCTACATCTTTCCCGGCAGCCGCCGGCCGATCCAGTCCATCACCCGGTCGGGCAGCGCCGCCGACAGCCATGTCAGCGCCGCCATCTGCCAGGGAAAGCTGATGCGGCCCCGATTGGCGGCAAGGCCGCGTGCCATGATCGCCGCCGCCCGCTCCGCTTTCATCATGAACGGCATGTCGAAGCCGTTGACCTCGGTCATCGGGGTGGCGACGAAGCCGGGACAGACCACCGACAGGCGGATGTTGTCGCGGGCCAGCTCGCCGCGCAGCCCCTCGCCCCACACCCGCACCGCCGCCTTGGACGCACAATAGGTCGGCGCGCCCGGCAGGCCACGGAACGACGCCTGCGAGCTGACGATGGCGATCTGGCCGACCCGGCGCGCCCGCATGGCCGCCGCCGCCGGCAACACCGTGTTGACGACGCCGTCCAGGTTGGTGGCGAAGATGGCGCGGATCTGCGCGTCGCTTTCGCCGCCGCCGGCGGTGCCGGCCGAGATGCCGGCATTGGCGATGACCAGTTCCAGCGCGCGCACCGCGTCGCACTCGGCGATCCAGGCCGCCATGCCGGCGCGGTCGGTGACGTCTATGACGCGGGTATAAGCCTCGGCGCCGGCGGCACGCACCGCATGGGCCACGGCCTCCAGCCGCTTTGCGTTGCGACCCGACAGGAACAAGGTCCGGCGCGGCTGGGCATAGTGGCGGGCCAACGCCTCGCCCAGGCCCGACGAGGCCCCGGTAATCAGGATGGAACGGGGCATGGTTCAGTCCTCGCCGCTGTCGCCCAACACGTTCTGCAACGGCCCCACCAGCGGCGGCAGGTCATGGCGGGCGGCATCCAGAATGATCTCGGGGTCCACCGAGTGGTATTCGTGGACCAGAATGTTGCGCATGTCGCCGATGCGCGACCACGGGATGTCGGCATGGCGGTGCTGGATGTGGAACGGCACCCGCTTCGACGCCTCGCCCAGCACCTCCAGATTGCGCAGGACGGCGTCCTGGGTCCGCGAATCGCCGACGAATTCGGCGCGGCTCATACCGTCCACGTAAGAGGTGATCCGCTCGATGGCTTCCAGCATGTCCTCAACCCGCACCCGCCAGTCTTTCGTCAAAGCTCGCATGCCTCCTGACCGATCACCGGCAGGCATTCGGCGAGAATGCGGTCCTTCAGCCGGGGTCGAATGTTGCCCTTGGTAATCAGGTCGACCGGACGGCCGAGAACCCCTTCCAGCGCGTGCTTCAGTTCCACATAGCGGAACAGGCCGCCGGGTTGGCCGGGGGCGAATTCCACCATCAGGTCGACGTCGGACAGAGGCTTGGCCTCGTCGCGCACCACCGAGCCGAACAGCGACACCGCCACCACGCCGAAGCGGTCGAACAGGTCACGATGGGCCTGCAGGGCGGCGACGACTTCGTCGCGGGTGATGGGGGGGCGCTGGCGGGCGACGCGGGCGGCATAGCCGCGCACGGCGTCCACCTTGTCAGCGGGGACGCGAACCGTCAGCTCGATCACGTTGGGGCGGCCACGGGTGGGCCGGCGTCGTTCCTTCATACCTCAAAGGATAGTCCGGGCCGGCCCGCTTAGGAACGGGGATTGTTGGCGCCGGTAGCTTAAGGCTATAACCCTTGCCATCGAATGCCACCCGAGGAGAGCCGTTTTGTCCGTCGCCAGCATGACCGGCTATGCCCGCGCCGAGGGCCGCGATGCCCAGGTAAGCTGGGTGTGGGAAGCCAAGAGCGTCAACGGACGCGGCCTGGAAATCCGCTGCCGCCTGCCCTCGGGCCACGACGCCCTGGAAGTGGCGGCGCGCGAGATTGCCGGCCGCAAGCTCAAGCGCGGCAATCTGCAGGTGTCGCTGAACGTCAGCCGCATCGCCGAAGCCCCGGCCCTGCGCGTCAACCACGACCTGCTGGAACAGATCCTGGCGCTGGTGGACGGCATCAGCGGCGATCATCAGCACCTTGCGCCGGCGCGGCTTGACGGCATCCTGGCCATCAAGGGCGTGCTGGAACCCATGGAAGCCGAGGACGTGGACGCCGACGCGGTGCGCGCCGCGCGCGAAGCCACCATGAAGGCGACGCTGGAACAGGCGCTGGACCAACTGGCGGCCATGCGGCTGTCCGAGGGCGCGCGCATCCAGGCGGTGCTGCTGTCCCAATTGGACGAAATCGCCCATCTGGCCGAGCGTGCCGGCGCCTGCGCCGTGCTGCGCCCCGAAGCCGTGCGCGAGCGCCTGCGCCATCAGGTCGCCGCCGTGCTGGAGGCGGCGCCGTCGCTGCCCGAGGACCGCATCGCCCAGGAAGTGGCGCTGATCGCGGTCAAGGCCGACGTGCGCGAGGAACTGGACCGCCTGCGCGCCCATGTGGCCGCCGCGCGCGAACTGATCGCCGCCGGCGGCGCGGTCGGCCGCAAGCTCGACTTCCTGTCGCAGGAATTCAACCGCGAGGCCAACACGCTGTGTTCCAAGTCGTCCGACGTGGAATTGACCCGCGTCGGTCTGGACCTCAAGGCGGTGATCGACCAGTTCCGCGAGCAAGTCCAGAACATCGAATAATCAGGGAAGAGATGATGACCACCCCGCCCGCCAATCTTCCCACCGTCGCCCGCCGCGGCCTGATGCTGGTGCTGTCGTCGCCGTCGGGCGCCGGCAAGAGCACCATCGCCCGCGCCCTGCTGGAACGCGACGCCCATATCGCCATGTCGGTGTCGTGCACCACCCGCCCGCCCCGCCCCGGCGAGGTGGACGGCAAGGACTATCACTTCGTCACCGTCGAGAAGTTCCAGCAGATGGTCGGCGCCGGCCAGTTCCTGGAACACGCCAAGGTGTTCGACAATTACTACGGCACCCCCAAGGGGCCGGTGGAGGACGCGCTGGCCTCGGGCCGCGACGTGCTGTTCGACATCGACTGGCAGGGCACCCAGCAACTAGGCGACAACGCCCGCGATGATCTGGTGACGGTGTTCATCCTGCCGCCGTCGGTCGAGGAGTTGGAGCGCCGCCTGCGCGGTCGCGCCCAGGACCCCGAGGACGTGGTGCGGAAGCGCATGGCCAAAGCCGGCGACGAGATGAGCCACTGGTTCGAATACGATTACGTGCTGCTCAACACCGTGGTCGAGCAATCCATCGACCGCGTCCAGGCCATCCTGGACGCCGAGCGGCTGCGTCGCCGCCGCCAGGTCGGCATGGCCGACTTCGTCAACCGCCTGCGCGGCGAGTGAGCATGGCCGAGGCCCCCGCCTCGATCCTGGTCCCCGCCTCGATCCTGGTCTATGTCGGCCTGGACGCCGTCGGCGACGGGCTGATGAAGCTGCCGTTCCTGCGGGCGCTGCGCACGGCCTTTCCCGCCGCCCGCATCACCTGGATGGCCGGCAAGGGCCACACCGTCTATGCCGGCACCCTGGCGCCGCTGGTGGCGGGGCTGTGCGACGAGGTGCAGGACCAGGCCAATGTCGGCAGCAAGGTGGCCGAGCTGGTCGGTCGCCGCCCGTTGGCCGATCGCCGCTTCGACCTGATCATCGACACCCAGCGCCGCCTGCTGACCTCGCTGATCGTGCGCCGCATCCGCCATGGCCGGTTCATCTCGGCGGCGGGAAATTTCTGGTTGTCCGACGCCCGCCCGCCCGCCGGGTGGACACGGCCGGCCGCCATGGTCGGTCAATTGCTGGCGCTGGTGGACCTGGCCAGCGGCCGCCCCGCCGACGCCGCCGCGCCGCTGCCGCGCGATCCCGAATGCGAGGCGTTGGCCGACGGCCTGCTGCCGCCCGGCTCGACCTATGTCGGTTTTGCCCCCGGCGCCGGCGGCAAGCACAAATGCTGGCCGCTGGAGCGTTATCTGGAGGTGGCGGCGCAGCAGCGCGCCGCCGGCCGCGTGCCGGTCTTCCTGCTGGGACCCGTCGAAGCCGCCTGGGCCGACACCGTCCGCGCCGCCGTGCCGCAAGCGCTGTTGCCGCTGCAGGGGCTGGCCGCCACGCCGCCGGCCCTGACCATCGCCTTGGGCCGCCGGCTGGCGGCGGCGGTCGCCAACGATTCCGGCACCGGCCACATGCTGGCGGCGGCGGATACCCCGCTGGTGTCGCTGTTCGGCCCGACGCCGCCCGAGAAATTCGCCCCCGCCGCCCGCCGCCTGATCGTGCTGCGGGCGCAGGATTTCGGGAGCGAGGCGATGGACGCCATTCCCGTCGCCGCCGTGGCCGAGGCACTGGACCGGCTGCTGGGCGAAAGCAACGGCGCCGTCCCCCAGGCTTTGCTTTGACCGACATCAGGTCAGCCGCTACCATGGGCGGCTTTTATTTCCGAACCGTCCTGGGGCTTCCATGAACATCAAGGACCATATTCGCGGCATTCCGGACTTTCCGAAGCCGGGAATCCTGTTCTACGACATCTCGACCCTGCTGGCCCATCCGGATGCCTGGCAGGTCGCCATGGGCCGGGTCGCCCATGCGGTGCGCAAGTTCCAGCCCGATCTGGTCGCCGGCATCGAATCGCGCGGCTTCCTGGTGGCGGCGCCGCTGGCGCTGAAGCTGGGATGCGGCTTCATCATGCTGCGCAAGAAGGGCAAGCTGCCGGGCAAGACCATCCGCCACGATTATGCGCTGGAATACGGCACCGACAGCATCGAGATTCAGGAAGACGCCATTCAGCCGGGCCAGCGCGTGGTGGTGCTGGACGATCTGCTGGCGACCGGCGGCACCATGTGCGCCGGCGTCGAGCTGCTGCGCAAGGTCGGCGCCGAAGTGACCGGCGCCGCCGCGTTGATCGAGCTGAATTTCCTGCCCGGCCGCAAGCGGCTGGAGGGCATGGGCATCCCGGTCACCTCGCTGGTCAGCTACGACGAATAGCCCGCGCAAAGGACGTTAAGCCGGCATGGAGTTCGCGCTACAGGCAGCATTGATGGGCGCGGTGATGGGATCGGCCGTGTTGGCCGTAACCACCTTCTACGGCTGGACGTTGCCTGCCGCGCCCCATGCCTATGGCTGGTGGGCCGCCGCCTTCGCCCTGGAGGCCGCCAGCAAGGGCATTCTGCTGGCGGGCGGCACGCCGGTGCTGGTCGATGGCTCCGACATCCTGCACGGCCTGTCCGCCGGCTTGTCGCTGTGCGGCGCCCTGTCGTTCCTGGGCGCCCGCATCGGCGCCAACGTGCTGGTTTCCGGCCTATGCGCCGCCGTTGCCTGGGCAACCATCGCCCATGCCGTGCGCCAGCCGCTGAACCTGCCAGGTCTGCCCATCTTCGGTATCGGCGGCATTCCGCTGCTGCTGGGCGCCTGGGCCTTCCTGTCGCGCGGCGGCCTGGGCGGGCGCAGCGGTTCGCACAAGCTGGCGGCGCTGGCCTTTGCCGCCGGCGGCCTGCACCAATTGGCGACGCCGGTGCTACACACCAACCACACCCTGGCGACGTGGAGCTTCGTCGCCTCGCAGTTCCTGGCCATGGTGATGGCGGTGGGCCTGCTGCTGGTGGTGGTGCGGCGCCAGCAAACGCTGGTCGACAGCGAAGGCCAGCGCGCCAACCTGCTGCAAAGCCGGCTGGTGGACGCGCTGGGCAGCGTGCACGACGCGGTGGCGCTGTTCGACACCAACGACCGGCTGGTGACCTGCAACGAGCGCTATCGCGAGTTCCTGGCCCCCGCCGCCGACACCATCCGCCCGGGGCGCAGCTTCGAGGACATCCTACGCGCCGAGGCCGAGACCGGCGTGGTGCCCGACGCCAACGGCCGCGAAAGCGACTGGGTGTTCGACATGCTGGTCGACCACGCCGCCAGCGAAACCTCGGGCCGCGAATTCCAATTGTGGGACGGCCGCTGGGTCGCCATCAGCATCTACCGCACCGCCGACGGCGGCCATTTGCGCATCCTGCGCGACGTCACCTCGCGCCGCCAGACCGAGGCGTCGTTGCAGGAAAGCGTGGCCTGGCTGCGCGGCATCATGGACACGGTGGTGGACGGCATCATCACCATCGACGACACCGGCACGGTGCTGTCCTACAACCCCTCGGCCGCGCGCATCTTCGGCTACGACACGCACGAGGTGGTTGGACGCAACGTGTCGATGCTGATGCCCGAACCCGACCGTTCGGCCCACGACACTTACCTGCGCCGCTATGCCGAGACCGGCAAGGCCCAGGTGATCGGCATCGGTCGTCAGGTCCGCGGCCTGCGCAAGGACGGCACCACCTTTCCGCTGGACCTGGCGGTGGCCGAGATGCGCCAGGGCGAGTTGATTACCTTCATCGGCGTCGTGCGCGACATCACCGACCGCAAGCGGGTCGAGGACGCGCTGGTGGAAAGCGAGCAGCGCTTCCGCGACCTGGCGGAATCCGCCTCGGACTGGTTCTGGGAAATGGACGGCGAATTCCAGTTCTCGTTCGTCTCGGGCCGGGTGCGCCAGGTGCTGGGCGTCGGCCCCAGCTTCTTCGTCGGCCGCCCGTTCATGGACCTGGCCGAAGCCGGCGCCGCGGCAGAGGATTGGGACCAACAACTGGCGATGATGCGGGCGCACCGGCCGTTCCGCGGCTTCATCTTCTCGCACCGTCTGCCATCGGGCGCCGTCAAGTTCATCGAGATGGCCGGCCGCCCCGCTTTCGACGCCGAGGGCCTGTTCTGCGGCTATCGCGGCACCGCCGCCGACATCACCCCGCTGAAGCGGCACGAACAGGAACTGGCGGCCCAGTCGACCCAGCGCCAGGCCATCATCGACAACATGGGCCAGGGCGTAGTGGTGTTCGACGGCACCGAGCGCCTGATCGCCATGAACCACCCCGCCCGCCTGATGCTGGACCTGCCGGGACAGCCCGCCGCCATGGAAACGCTGGAAGCGCTGTTGCTGCACCTGGCCCTGCAGGGCGAATTCGGCCGCGGCAACAGCATGGTCAAGGTCGGTCGCCGTCTGGCCCGCCTGCGCCGTTCGCCCCATCAGGTGTTTGAACACGCCCGTCCCAACGGCATGGTGCTCGAAGTTCGCTCGACCGCCATGCCTGGCGGCGGCCTGATCCTGACCTTTGCCGACATCACCGACCGCAAGAAGGCCGAGGACACCCTGCGCGAGGCCAAGGAAGCCGCCGAGCGCGGCAACCGGGCCAAGGCGACGTTCCTGGCCAACATCAGTCACGAACTGCGCACGCCGCTGAACGCCATCATCGGTTTTTCCGAGTTGATGAAGCACGAAATCTTCGGCCCGGTAGAGCCGCAATCCTATCGCGGCTATGTGGACGACATCCACGAAAGCGGCATGCACCTGCTGGAGTTGATCAACGACATCCTGGACATGTCCAAGGCGGAAGCCGGCATGACCGATCTGGTGGATTCGCTGGTCGACGTGGCGGCGATCATTCGTTCGTCCATCCGCATGATGGGGCGTCGCGCCAGCGCCAACGGCGTCGATCTGGTCGAGCGCATCGCCGACCCCTTGCCGCTGCTGCGCGCCGACGAGCGGCGCTTGCGCCAGATCGTGCTGAACCTGGTGTCCAACGCGGTGAAGTTCACCGACGAGGGCGGTTCCGTCACCATCCGGGCCTATGCCGACGGCGAAGGCTTCCACCTGTCGGTGGTCGATACCGGCATCGGCATGAGCGCCGAGGACCTGGAGCGGGTCATGCATCCCTTTGTCCAGGCCGACAGCCGGCTGTCGCGCAAATACGAAGGTACCGGCCTGGGCCTGCCGCTGACCAAGGCGCTGGTGGTGGCCCATGGCGGCAGCATCAACCTGAGTTCTGAACCCAATCGCGGCACCACCGTCGAGGTCATCTTCCCGCCGGCCCGCGTGGTCATCGACACCGCCACCGCACTGGCCGGCGACGAAGTGATGCGGCGGGGCTGACGCCCCCTGTTCGCGCCCCCCCTTTTCGCGCCCCCCTTTTCGCGCCCCCCTTTTCGCGAGAGCGAAATCGGTCTATGGTCCGCGTGGTCTGTTTCGGCCGCCAATCCAGACAGTGATCAGAGGTTCGTCCGTCATGCTTCGTCCCGCCCTGGCCGCCGCCCTGATCCTGGCCGTTCCCACCCTTGCCGCCGCGCAAGGCAGCCAGGCGCCGATCAACCTGCTGCCGCCGTCCACCACCACAACGCACGAAGCGATGCCGCCGGTTCCCGCCGCTGACAAGCCGCTGCTGGACGAACCGGCGCCCAATTTCCAGCCGCTGCGCCCGGCCGAGCCGGAGACGCTGCCGCCGACCGCGCAGCAGCCGCAACCCGCCCCCGTCCCGGCGGTCGCCGCGCCGGCCGAGCGGACGCCCGAACCGCCTGCCGCCACCATCGCCGAGGCACCGCCGCCGCCGGCCGCCATGGTGCCGCCGCCACCGGCGCCTGCCGACCTGCCGGCCTGGGCGCTGGGCGTGCTGGTGCTGTCCGGCGCCTTCCTGGCCGCCATGTTCGGCATCCTGACCTCGCTGTTGATGCGCCGCGCCGAGATCACCGGCCGCCGCCGCGCCGTGGCCGCCACGCTGGCCACCGAACTGGAAACCCGCCGCCTCGCCTACGAGGCGGTGCCGCTGCCGCCCAACGTCGAAGCCGGCGTCTCGTTCGTGTCGTCCGTGACTTCGCTGGCCGGCATCGACGCCGGCTTCCGCTCGGTCCAGGGCAACCTGCACCTGCTGCCGGAAAAGATCGCCGCCAACGTGTCGGTGCATTACGCCGCCGTCCAGCGGGTGTCCGATTTCGTCAAGGGCCAGAGCTTGGCGGCGGCGGTGCGCATGCTGCAGGCCAACCGCCTGGGTGGCCACCCCTGCCCCGATGCCGGCGCCATGCGCGAAGCCCACGTCGAACTGGGCGCCGCCTTCCGTGGTGTCGACAAGCTGGTCCAGATGCTGCGGGCGGCGCGGTAGGGCGCTCCGCGACCCGCAGCCGCCCCTCTCTGCTGTCCGGTTCCGTCGCAGGGCCTGGGTGGCGCGGAACACGGCCGGCTTGGCTTTGACGGATGCCGCCGTGCCCAGGTAACACGGACGGCACGGACGCCGCTTCGCGGCCACGGACGAACACGGACAAAAGAAAACTCGTCATGCCGGCCTTGAGCCGGCATCCATCGTGGTGCACCCCCATGGACCCCGGCGCGCGCGGGGCGCGTCCGGGGTGACGGGATTTCTTAGGATTTCAGGACTTTCGCTGCCCACGAACACTGCGCCGATCCGTGTTCTTCCGTGGCCCGCGACAGCGGGCGTCCGGGCCGTCCGTGTACCCTGGGCGCGGCCTCGACGGGCCAGCACGTTCCGCGAAGGCGTCAACCGGACCAGCCGTGGCCGCGGAAACCGCCCTACCCCCTGATCCCGCCCAGGAAGCCGTCCACTTCCGAGCGCAGGGTGCGCGCTTCAGCGACCAGGGCCTGGGTGGCGGTCAACATGCCGGCGGCGGAGTCGCCGGCTTCGGACGCCGCCATGCTGAGTTGGCTGAGGCCCGAGGTCACCATGGCGGTGCCGGCGGCGGCCTGCTGGACGTTGCGGGCGATTTCCTGGGTGGCGGCGCCTTGTTCCTCGACCGCCGCCGCAATGGCTCCGGCGATTTCGTTGATGCGGCTGATGGTGCCGACGATGGCGCGGATGGCGTCCACCGCCTGATGGGTGGCGGCCTGCACCGCGTTGATCTGGTTCGAGATGTCTTCGGTCGCCTTGCTGGTCTGGGTCGCCAGGCTCTTGACCTCGCCGGCGACCACGGCGAAGCCCTTGCCCGCTTCGCCCGCCCGCGCCGCCTCGATGGTGGCGTTCAGCGCCAGCAGGTTGGTCTGGCTGGCGATGTCGTTGATCATGCTGACCACTTCGCCGATGCGGGTGGCGGTTTGCGCCAACCCTTCCACCAGTTGGTTGGTCTGCCGCGCCTCGGCCACCGCCTCGGACGAAATGGTCGACGAGGCATGGACCTGGCGGCTGATCTCGGCGATGGAGGCGGACAGTTCCTCGGCGGCGGTGGCGACGGTCGCCACGTTGGTGGAAGCCTCTTCGGCGGCGGCGGCCACCGAGGTAGCCTGGATCGAGGCGGTATCCACCGCCCCCGACACCGTCTGGGCCGCGCCTTCCAACTGGCCGGCGGCCGAGGTGATGGTGTCGGCGACGCGCTTGACGCTGCCCTCGAAGCCATCGGCCACTTTCAGCAGGCCGGCGCGGCGTTCGGCCTCGGCCTCGGCCTTCAACGCTTCCTGCCGGGAGCGCAGGGCCTCGGCTTCGGCGGCGCCGTCGCGCAGCACCGCCACCGCCTTGGCCAACTGACCGATCTCGTCATGGCGCCCGGTCTCCGGGACCTCGACCGCGAAGTCATGGGCCGCCAACCGTTCGGTCACTTTCACCAGGCGGATCACCCCACCGCCGATATGGCGCGACAGCGCGGTGACCAACCCGACCGCCGCAATCATCACCACGGCAAAGACGATGCCGAACTTCACCGCAACGGATTTGAACTCGGCTTTCACGTCATCGATATAAATGCCGGTGCCGATGACCCATTTCCACGGATCGAAACCGACCGCGTAAGACACCTTGGGTTCGGCCACGTCGGAGCCGGGGCGCGGAAACTTGTAGAAGACGCTGCCACCGCCGGCCTTGGCCTGCTCGATCAGCCGAAGCACCATCGGCACGCCATCGGAATCCTTGAGGTCGCCCATATAGCTGCCTTCGCGATCGGGCTTGGGCGGCAGCAGGACGTTGATGGCGTCCTGGTTATAGACGAAGAAGTATTCGACCTTGTCATAGCGCACGTTGCGCAGCGCCTCGCGGGCCATGGCCTGGGCGGTGATTTGATCGAACTCACCGGCCGTGGCGCGGTCGTGGAAGCTTTGCACCACGCCGCGCGCGGTTTCCGTCAGGTTGCGCACCTTGGCGACGCGGTCGGCGACCATGGCGTCGTAGAGTTGGGACAGCGCCACGACGGCAAGAATGACGAAGCCCGCCGCCGCCAAACCGGCAGTCGACATCAGCTTCAGGGTGATTCCCGACTTCGCAACCATGGTTCCCCCCCCAATGACACCTGGGACGGAGTTCATGATAGCCCCAAATTGGCCTGCCGCTCCCTATCCAAAGGAAGGAGGCTGCCCCGCCTCAGGAGGTAGGGTTGTCGAGAGCGGCCCACAGGAACTCGCGCCCGACCTTGACCCGGCGTTCGCCGCCATAGGCGACGATGTCGGCGGTGGCGTAGGTCTCGGCCCAATCGGCCGGCAGGAACGAGCCGGTGCCGACCACGTTCAGCGGTGCGCGGGCATAGGCCATCACCTTGCACTTGGCCGGGCCGAAGCCGCTGGAGCCGACGATGCCCACCTTGGGGAAGCCCGCCTTGTCCAACTGCTCGCGCATGTGCCAGACGGCGGCGGCGGAGACGCCGGTGCCGACCAGGATCTTCAACTCGGCCTCGGTGCGATAGCCGCGCATGGCGCGCGGCACATGGCGCTCCAGCACCGCGTAAGATGCCTGCGGGTCCAGCCCTTCCAGGAAGCGGCCGCCATGGGTGTCGAGGCGAACGCTGATGCGGCCGGCCTCGGCCAGTTGGGGAAAGCGGCGGCATACCGCCAGGGTGTCGGTGATCTCGCGGCCGAAGAAATCCGACAGGATGACCAGGTCCTCGTCGGGATAGGTCTCGTGGAACATCTCGGCGGCGCGCAGGGTCGAGCCGGCATAGCCGATCAGGGCATGCGGCATGGTGCCCTTGCCCGAGGCGGTGCCGAAGAACGGCGCCGCCAAATCGGTGGAGGTGCCGACGAAACCGACCGCGCCCTCGGCCCGGCGCGCGGCCTCGGAGCCGACGCTGGCGGCATAGCCCATCAGCGTGTTCATCTCGGACCCGGCGCAATGCCGCGCCTCCATGGCGAGGAAGGCCACGTCGGGCAGGTCGACGCACATCTGATACGCATTATAGGCGGCGACGCAGGCGGCGCCCAGTTTCTGCAACAGGATGGTTTCGCAATCGACCAGATCGCGGAACGACCCGGTGATCTGCAGCATGGGTTCGCCTGAACCGACCCAGGCGCCCTCGGCGAACAGCGGCTTGATGGCGACCGCGCGTCCCCGCTCGGTCTGCGCCGCCTGCAGCCACTCGGCCGCCAGCCGCCAGGCGGCCAGCACCGGGCGACGCATGAACACCACATAGGTAACTTCAACGTCCCCGTAGCGGCCGACGATTTCCCGGGTTCGATTGAAATAGTGATCAGTCAAACGCGGGATATCGTCGGCCGTCGGGATCATCGGGCGGCCACCATCTGCTTGGCCCGCGCCTGCGTCCGTTCGCCCTTGAGAGCGTCGGCGATCAGGAAAGCCAGCTCCAGCGCCTGGTTGGCGTTGAGACGGGGGTCGCAATGGGTGTGGTAACGATCACCCAGCCGCGCCTCGGTCACCGCGCGGGTGCCGCCGACGCATTCGGTGACGTCCTGACCGGTCATCTCGAAATGCACGCCGCCGGCATGGGTGCCCTCGGCCTTGTGCACGGCGAAGAAGGCCCGGACTTCGGCCAGGATGCTGTCGAACTCGCGGGTCTTGAAGGCACCGGCCTTGACCGTGTTGGCGTGCATGGGATCGCACGACCACACCACCTTGCGGCCCTCGCGCTCGACCGCCCGGATCAGGGCGGGCAGCTTGGCCTCGATCTTCTCGGCGCCCATGCGGGTAATCACCGTGATGCGTCCGGCCTCGTTGTCGGGGTTCAGGGTGTCGATCAGGCCCAGCAGGTCGTCGGTCGACATGCCGGGGCCGGCCTTGAAGCCGATGGGGTTCTTGACGCCGCGCAGGAACTCCACGTGGCCGGCGTCCAGCTGGCGGGTACGCTCGCCGATCCACAGCATGTGGGCCGAACAGTCGTACCAGTCGCCGGTGGTCGAATCGACGCGGGTCAGCGCCTGCTCATAGGGCAGCAGCAGCGCCTCGTGCGAGGTGAAGAAGTCGGTCTCGCGGATTTGCGGCGTGCTCTCGCTGGTCAGGCCGCAGGCTTCCATGAAGGCCAGCGTCTCGGACAGGCGCGCGCACAGATCCTCGTACAGCTTGCCCTGCAGCGAGCCGTTGACGCAGCCCAGCGTCCACTGGTGCACCTTGTGCAGGTCGGCATAGCCGCCCTGGGCGAAGGCGCGCAGCAGGTTCAGCGTGGCGGCCGACTGGTTGTAGGCGCGCAGCATGCGGTCGGGATCGGGGATGCGAGCCTCGGGGGTGAATTCCGAGCCGTTGATGATGTCGCCGCGATAGCTCGGCAGTTCGACGCCGTCGATCACCTCGGTATCGGCCGAGCGCGGCTTGGCGAACTGGCCGGCCATGCGGCCGACCTTGACCACCGGCATGGCGGCGCCATAGGTCAGCACCACCGCCATCTGCAGCAGCACGCGGAAGGTGTCGCGGATGTTGTTGGCGGAAAATTCCAGGAAGCTCTCGGCGCAGTCACCGCCCTGCAACAGGAACGCCTTGCCCTCGGCCACCTCGGCCAGCGTCGCCTTCAACCGGCGCGCCTCGCCGGCAAACACCAGCGGCGGATACTTGGCAAGGTTTTCCTCGGCCAGGGCCAGCTTGGCCTGATCCGGGTAGGTCGGAACCTGAACAATCGGTTTAGAGCGCCAGCTATCCGGCGTCCACTCTGCGGCCATAGAGTCCTCAAAACGTCAGGGTTGGCCCCTCGCCTACGCGAGATGCGAAGCGTTCTCTATATAGTGAAGAGGCGCGGATTTCCAGTCCCAGCGGTGGAAGAGGCTGGAAAGACGGCCCACCGTCGTTAGGATAGGACCCATGACCACAAGCGACGACCGCCGCGCCCACTGGCAATCGGTGTGGGACCAGATCGACCCCGAGGCCGCCGGCTGGCACCAGCCCGAGCCGACGCTGTCGCTGGCGTTGATCGAGGCCGCCGGGCTGCGCCGCGATGCCGGCGTGGTCGACGTCGGCGCCGGCCGCTCGCGCCTGGTCGACGCGCTGGCCGAGCGCGGCTGGGTCAACCTGGCCGTGTTGGACGTGGCGCCCGCCGCCATCGCCGCCGGAGCCGAGCGGCTGGGGCCGCTGGGCGACGACATCGTCTGGATCGAATCCGACGTCCTGGAATGGCGGCCGGTGCCCGGCCTGTTCGAGCTGTGGCACGACCGCGCCTGCTTTCACTTCCTGACCGATCCCGGCGACCAGGCCAAATATGCCGAGGTGATGACCACCGCCCTGGTCCCCGGCGGCATCGCCATCCTGGCCGGCTTCGCCCCCGACGGGCCGGAGCGTTGTTCCGGCCTGCCCGTCGTTCACCACGACGCCGCCAGTCTGGCCGCCCTGCTGGGTCCGCGCTTCGAATTGATCGACGAGGTCGACGAACGGCATCACACCCCCGGCGGCCATATACAGCCATTCCGTTGGCATGTATTGCGCCGGTTATGATTGACAATTGAATAGTTATTCATATATATGGATCTCACATGCGACGAGTTGCCTCCGACGAAGAGCAGATCGCGGTCATCACCGAGACGTTTCGGCTGCTGGGTGACCCCACGAGATTGCGGATATTGATGGCCTGCCTGTTCGAGCCGAAATGCGTCAACGACGTAGCGGCGGAAGCAGGGGTTTCGGCCTCGCTCACCAGTCACCACCTGCGCTTGCTCAGGGGGGCCAGACTGGTGCGGGCCGAACGATTGGGCCGGCAAATCTTCTATTCGGCGGCGGACGACCACGTCAACGGCATGCTGACGGAAATCGTGGCGCACGTGCGCCAGGCCGATATCGAAGACGGGACGACGGACGACGTATAATCGCCCAGCTCCCGCGAAGCGGAGATCATGAACCAAATCGATACCCTTGCCGCCTCCCACCCCCGGGTCGGCGCCGTGCTTACCCCCGAAACCGAATCGCTGCGCGGCCAGTTGTCGGCGCTTGGCTTCACCCCCTGCGATGGTGACGCTGGCGGACTGGACTGGCTGGTCACCGTCGGCGCCGCCCCCGCGCCGGCCGGCCTGCCCGTGCTGCACCTGGACGGCAAGATTTCCATCTACAACCTGACGCAGGCGATCGTCGCCCTGTTCGATGGCCGCAAGGCCTGATTTCCGTGCCTGACGGAAGTCACAATGACGTGGCGCTGGTGACCTGTCGCATCGACAGCGTCACCCGCGTCACCCACCCCCATCTGCTGGCACTGGCCTCGGCCGAGATCGAGGTCGGCGGCATCGCCTTCCGCGTCGACGGCATCCAGGTGGTGGCGGGGCGCAACCGGGGCTTCCCCACCATCCAGGTCAAACTGCCGACCTATCGCGGCTGCGACGGCGCGTGGCGACCGGCGGTGACGCTGCCGCCCGAGTTGGAGCGCCCCTTGGGCAACGCCGTGCTGGCGGCTTATTCGGCGGGAGAATAATCCCCTAGCGGTGCCGAGGTTTCTCGGTCATTGTGCGCCCCCATGTCCACACATACGGATGATCTTTGGGTGTTCGGCTACGGCTCGCTGATGTGGCGGCCGGGGTTCGAATTCGCCGAGGTGCGGCCGGCCCTGCTCAAGGGTTGGCACCGCTCGTTCTGCCTGTATTCGCTGCATTATCGCGGCACTCCGGCCAATCCCGGCCTGGTGCTGGGACTGGATCGCGGCGGGTCGTGCCGCGGGCTGGCCTTTCGCGTGCCACGGGCGCAAGCCGAACTGACGGTGGAATACCTGAACGAGCGCGAGTTGGTGGGCTATGCCTACATTGCCCGCACTCTCAACGTCAGCCTGGACGACGGCACCGTGGTGCCGGCCTACAGCTTCGTGTCCGATCGCGCGCATCGCCATTACGCCGGCGAGTTGAGCCTGGAGAAGCAGGCGGCCATCATCATGGACGCCCAGGGCTGCGCCGGCCTGAACCGCGACTACCTGATCAACACCCTGCGCAAGCTGGAGGCGGACGGCTTCATCGACAAAAGCCTGCACGCTTTGCTGAAGGAAGTAGAGCGCCAGACCGGCCTGATCGAAGCGGGCGCCGGCATTTAAAACCGCCCCGGCGATACCGATATCCAGGACATGGACCTGGAAGACATCCCGCTGCTGCATTTCCCCGATTTGGCCCTGGCCGTGTTGCGGGCCGGAAGCGACGCTCCGGCCACCCTGGCCGATGCCGCCCATCTGGTGGCGCGCAGCCGCAGTCAGGCGCATGAATACACTCCCATCGACGACACCGACCTGATCGCCCACCTGAACGGCGCGCGCCAGCACCTGAAGGCGGCCCATGCCATCGAGATGCTGGACACCACACGCTTCCGCATCACGCCGCGCGGCCTGGCGCTGCTGCGCAGCCATGTGGACGGCGTCGACGACGGCGTGCTGATGGATTACCCCGAATTCCGCGCCTGGCTGGCGGCAACCCGCCATTCCGGGCGTCCGGAAGATCCGCATGCGCGCGAATTCCAGGACGGCTGGGTGGCGCTGCTGCGCGGCGCGGCGCTGGAAGACAACCCCTTCGCCAGCGACACCGCCCAGCACGAAGCATGGCGCGACGGCTGGCGCGAAAGCGACCGCAACATGCGGGAATGACCCGGCCCGGCTAGATCAGGAACAGGCTGTCCAGCGCCTTGAACAGGTCGTCGCCGAAACTGGGTCCCTTGTGCACCACCGGAATTTTCTTGGGCAGCAGGGCCAGACGCTCGTCGCCGGGGTCGAACGAGGTAATCACGGCGATGGGGATATTGCGGGTCGAGGGCATGGCGGCCAGGCCGATGGCCAGGTCGATGCCGTCCAGATGGGGCATCAGCGCCGACACCACGATCAGATCGGGCTTGCTTTGCACCACATGGGCGAAGGCCTCGATGGTGTCGGCCACCACCGACACCCGATAGCCGCACTGTTGCAGTTCACGCTCGACATAGCGGGTCTGGGCGCCATGCGGCATCACCAGCATGACCTCGACGCTGCGTACCTGGATGTCGCCCAGTTCAAAGCCCAGGCGGGGCGGCAGCGAGCGCACCAGCATGGCCGGCTCAACCTCGGCGCTGCTGCGCCCTTCGGCCAAGGGCAGCATGAGATCGAGGAAGCGCTGCAAATCGTCCCATACGCGCGGCGGCAGCGCCGCCGGAGCGTGGGTCAGGTAGTCGTCCATGCGATGGGACAGCGTCGCCAGGGCGCGCAGGCCGAAATTACCGGCCGGGCCACGCAGGCGTACGGCGGCGCGGCGGAACTCGTCCACCACCTCGGATTCGGGCAGGCGGCCATGGCGGCCGGAATCCAGCACCATGTCCAGGTTCTGCAAGGTTTCAACGGCTTCGTCGACGAATTCCTGCCGGAGTTCGTCCACCACTTCCGTAGCCGCCTTGGCGCCACCGCCATCGTTCATTATCGCCAGACCTTCCGCCCGATGCTGCCCCAGCCAGGACAGTCTAACCCGAGCGGTCCGACGATCTCTACCCTCGTTTGCGTCCCCGGGAACAAGCGGACAACCCAAAGCGTCCACCCGGGAACAGCATCGCAATCGCGAGGTATTCATGACCCACAACGATAAACAACCCCAGGAAAACACCCGGTTCTCGAAACCCGGCGATCAGGCGCCCCCCGGCACTCCCGGCACCGGCGAGGCGCTGTGTCCGACCTGTGGCGGACGCGGCACCCTTGACGGCCGTCCCTGCGTCGACTGCGCCGGCACCGGCATCGTCACCCAGGGGATCGGCGGCGCCTGACCGGGCAAAAAGCAAAAAGAAGGCCCCGGCCCAGCGGCCGGGGCGTCTTCCGCCAGCCGGTTTCAGAGCAGCGCCGCCGAGGCGATGGCGCCGGCCAAAACCGCCGCACCGGTCAGCGAGGCCCACAATTGCGGGCGCAGGATGTCATAGAGCGGCCGGGCCTCGTCCCGCACGCGGGCCGACACCTCGCTGGCGGTCATGCGGCCGCCGTAATGGCAATCGCACAGCAGCCAATGGGCCTGACGTTCGGACAGGCTGAAATAATCCATGGCGTCGCCCAGACGATCGCCTTTCAGCCCGTCCGCCCGCAGCACCGGATCGGCGAAGGCGATCGCCAGCGGCGAATCTTCCTTGCGCAGATCGCGGCGAACGGCCGGACTGACATATTCGACGTCTTCGAGCGCCCGCAGCGGGCGTCCCGCCTGGGCGTCCAGCAGATCGGCCCAACGGCCCAGCCGCTCGCTACGCGATAGCTTGGCCTGCGGAGCCGCAGGGGAACCGAACATCGGGTCCAGGCTTTTCACCCCCCGGATCCGGTCGAGGTCTTGGTGCTGCATGGGGTCCTCCGATCACATCTCGCCTTGGGGCTTGCTTCAGCCCAGGGGGCCTACTCGCCAACAACACGCCCAAGCGCGGAAAGGTTCGGCCCCAGCGTCCCGACGAAGCGGGCGCCACCCCCAAAGGGCGTCAGGAACAAGGCAGCTCCGCCATCGCCCGAGTATTTGCAACTAATAGGAAAGTCAAGCCGTCGTCGCCATGATGAAACTTCGCCGGATACAACCGGCAGAAACAGCGTTCTTGCATCTACTTCAAAAGAGAAAGAAACTATGTATGGCAGGAGCGATATAGGGACACGTGTTTTGGGTTCGGACCATACCATCGAGCGTATCGTCAAACGGGAAATCCTGAGCTGCTCGCCGGACACTTCGGTGTTGGAAGCGGCGCGCAAGATGGCGCAGCAGCGCTGTTCCTCCATCATCGTGGTCGAGAACGACCTGCCGGTAGGCATCTGGACCGAGCGCGACGCCCTGGCCGTGGATTTCGACAGCGTGGCCGATTTCGATCGCCCCATCGCCACGGTGATGAGCCACCCCATCAAGACCATCCACCGCAAGACCACCATCGGCGACACCGGCCTGCGCTTCCAGATGGAAGGCGTGCGCCACTTCGTGGTGGTGGACGATTCCGGCCACCCCATCGGTATCGTCAGCCAGTCCGACGTCATCCTGCGGCACGGCGTCGAACACTTCCTGGTGCTACGCAACGTTCGCTCCGGCCTGGGTCGGCCGCTGGTGGCGGTGCTGTCCTCGGCCTCGCTGAAGGAAGCGGTGGCGCAACTGCGCGCCGCCCGCACCGACGCCGCCGTGGTGCTGGATATCGACGGCGGCAATCCCGGCATTATCACCGAACGCGACCTGATCCGCGTCATCGCCGATGGCAGCGCCCTGCCCGCCGATGTGGGCAGCATCGCCAGCCGGCCGCTGCTGTGCATCGGCGAGGACGACAGCATGCTGTCGGCGCGCAACCTGCTGGAGGAGCGCCACATCCGCCATGTCGGCGTCATGGACGGCACCGGCAAGCTCAAGGGCCTGCTGTCGTTCTCCGACATCCTGTCCAGCCTGCAATACGAATACGTCCAGCGCCTGGACGAGGCGCTGCGCGAACGCGACGAGGCGCTTCTGCGCTCGCGCAAGGACCTGCATCTGGCGCGCAAGGTCATCGAGGCGTCGCTGGACGGCATCATGATCTGCACCCCGGACGGCCTGATCGAGTTCGTCAACCCGGCCTTTACCCAACTGACCGGCTATACCTTCGAGGACGTTCACGGCAAGAACCCCAGCATCCTGAAATCTGGCCGCCACGACGCCGCCTTCTATAACCGCTTGTGGGCGGCGCTGGAGCGGGATGGCCTGTGGCAGGGCGAGGTGTGGAACCGCCGCAAGAACGGCGACGTCTACCCGGAATGGCTGACCATCAACGTCATCCGCGACGACGAGGGCCATATCAGCCAATACGCCGCCGTCTTCAGCGACATCACCGAGCGCAAGAAGGCCGAGGAGCGCATCAAGAACCTGGCCTATTTCGACGTGCTGACCGGGCTGCCCAACCGGCGCCTGTTCACCGACCGGCTGCAGGTGGCGATCGCCAACGCCCATCGCCACAGCCAAAGTCTGGCCATCATGTTCCTCGACCTGGACCTGTTCAAACGCATCAACGACACGCTGGGCCACGGCGTCGGCGATCTGGTGCTGGTGGAGACGTCTAAGCGGCTGGGCCAGTGCGTGCGCGAGGGCGACACGGTGGCGCGGCTGGGCGGCGACGAGTTCGTCATCCTGCTGCCCGAACTGGACCATCTGGAGGACGCCGCCAAGCTGGCCGAGCGGGTCATCAGCTACGTCAAGGCGCCCTTCGTCATCGACGAACACGAATTGTACGTCACCACCTCGGTCGGCATCGCGGTCTATCCCGACGACGGCTCGACGGTGGAACAGCTCATCAAGAACGCCGATACCGCCATGTATCGGGCCAAGGATCTGGGCCGCAATTCCTATCAGCTTTACACCCCGTCCATGAACGCGCGCTCGTTCGAGCGGCTGGCGATGGAAAGCAGCCTGCGCCACGCGCTGAGCCGGGGCGAGTTCACCCTGGTCTATCAGGGCAAGGTCGATCTGGTCAGCGGCCGCCTGTCCGGCGTCGAGGCATTGGTGCGCTGGCGCCACCCCGAGATGGGGCTGGTGTCGCCCACCGAATTCATCCCGCTGGCCGAGAACATGGGCCTAATCGGCGACATCGGCACCTGGGTGCTGAAGGCCGCCTGTCACCAGTGCAAGAGCTGGCACGATCTTGGCCTGCCGCCGGTGCGCATCGCCGTCAACGTCTCGGCCCTGCAGTTCCGCGAGGGCGATGTGCCGGCGGTGGTGGCCGAAGCGCTGCGCGAAAGCGGCCTGTCCCCCAATTACCTTGAACTGGAACTGACCGAGTCTGTGCTGATGCAGCGGGTGGACGAAGTCGCCCATGTGCTGCGCGAGCTGCGTCAGATGGGGGTGCACATCTCCATCGACGATTTCGGCACCGGTTATTCGTCGCTGTCCTACCTGAAGCGCATGCCCATCGACGCGCTCAAGATCGACCGCTCGTTCGTCCACGACATCCTGGAAGACGGCAAGGTCACCGACGGCGAGGGCGCCGAGATCGTCTCGACCATCATCAATCTGGCCCATAACCTGCGCCTGCGCGCCGTGGCCGAGGGCGTCGAGACCGAGGAACAGGCCGCCTTCCTGCGCGAGCGCGGCTGCGACGAAATCCAGGGCTACTTGATCAGCCGCCCGGTGTCGGGCGAGGATCTGGTCAGCCTGTTCGACCGCAACCTGCTGCCCGAGGGCTAAACCCGGCTGACCACGTCCGGCAGGTTGTCCTCGATCAGGCGGGCGAACAGGCGGAATTCCTCGGCGCGCGAGGTGGTACGGCGCCACACCAGATCAATGGCACGCGATGGCGGCTGGGCCAACGGCCGCACCGCGATCTGGGCGTCACCCATGGCCTCGGCCTCCACATACAGGCCGGGCAGCAGGGTGCAGCCCAACCCGGTCGCCACCATCTGCCGCAGGGCATCCAGCGAGGTGGCGCGAAAATCGGGATGCTCGGTCGCCCCGGCGGCCTTGCACAGCGTCAAGCCGGGTTCGCGCAAGCCGTCGCCCAATTCCAACAGGATCATCTGCTCGCCGGCCAGGTCGCCGGCATCCAGCAACGGGCGCACCGCCAGCGGATGGCCCAGCGGCAGCACCGCCCAAAGCGGCTCGCGGAACAGGGGCAGCACGGTCAGATGGTCGTCGTCGCGCGGCGCGCCGTGCACCAGCACCATGTCGAGATCGCCATGGGCGAGGTCGGCCAGCAACTGGGCGCGGGGTTCCTCGCGCAAATACAGCTTGAGATCGGGATAGCGCGCCCGCATGGCGCCCAGCATGTGCGGCAGCAGATAAGGTCCCAACGTCCGCAGCACGCCGACCCGTAACGTACCCGACAACGGCGCCTGGGCGTGGCGCGCCACCTCTTCCAGATCGGCGACGTCGCGCAGGATGGCACGCGCCCGCTCGGCCACCTGGCGCCCCACCGGGGTCAGCAGCACGCGGCGGCGGGTGCGTTCCACCAGCAGCACCCCCAGGTGATCTTCAAGCTGGGCCACCTGGGCCGATAGCGCCGGCTGCGACAGGTTCAGCCGTTCGGCGGCACGGCGGAAGTGCAGCAGATCGGCGACGGCGGCCAGGCATTGCAATTGGCGTAGGGTGGTCATGGCCCAGTGATAGCTTTTGCCTATCAAAAACTCAAGAACCTTCGATTAGCCTTATCAGCCGCCACCGCCTAAGTTGAATGGGCAACAACGACGACCCCCGGAGACGACCATGTCGACCCTTCGCCCCGCTTCCGATCCTGCCGCCGCTTTCTATCGCGCGGCCCGCGACACGCCCCTGCTGTCCGGCGAGGAAGAAGCAGACCTGGTGTGCCGCTGGCGCGAACAGGGCGACACCGCCGCCCGCGACAAGCTGATCGCCGCCCATCTGCGCCTGGTCATCAAGACCGCCGGCCAGTTCAAGGGCTACGGCCTTGCCATCGCCGATCTGATTGCCGAGGGCAATTTGGGCCTGGTACGCGCCCTGGACGGTTTCGAGCCGGAACGCAACCTGCGCTTTTCCACCTATGCCCAGTGGTGGGTGCGCGCCGCCATGTTCGAGCATGTGCTGCGCTTTTCCACCCCGGTGACCTTCGGCCTGTCGGCCGAGCGCAAGAAGCTGTTCTTCAAGCTGCGTGGCCTGCGCACGCGGCTGACCGGCCCCGAGGGCGGCGCGCTGAGTCAGGCGGAAACCCGCCAGGTTGCCGAGGAACTGGGCGTGCGCGACGCTCGCGTCGCCGAGATGGAGCGCCTGCTGACGCAGTCGCCGCGCTCGCTAGACGCGCCGGTCGGCGAAAGCGGCACGCCCTATGGCGAGCTGCTGATGGACGAGCGCCCCGACGCCGAGGAGGTGCTGGGCGAGCGCCAGGAACTGATGTATCGGCGCGAGCTGCTGAAATCGGCCTGGAGCGAGTTGTCCGAACGCGAGCGCGACATCGTCGCCGAACGCACCCTGCGCGAAAACCCGTTGCGCCTGGAGGATCTGGCCCAGCGCTACAACATCAGCCGCGAGCGCGTGCGTCAGATCGAGGCGGCGGCGCTGGCCAAGCTGAAGACCCTGGTGCGCGCCGCCGAAGCCCGGCTGACGCCCACCGCCCGCCCGGCTTGAGAGCAAGGAGAGTTCGCATGGATTGCCCGCATTGCCGCGTCCCGTTGGCCATGACCGAGCGCCAAGGCGTGGAAGTCGATTACTGTCCGCAATGTCGTGGCGTCTGGCTGGACCGTGGCGAGTTGGACAAGATCATCGAACGTTCGGTCCGCCCGCTCGAAGCACCCCCGGCACCACCCCCGCAGCAGCCGGGCAATGCATGGGCAAAGTCCCACGACGACCACCAGGGGCAAAGCCACGACAAAGGCGACCACCATCGGGAGCAGTACGGCCAATACGGCCACAAGCCGCACAAGCGTAAGTCATTCCTTGAAGACATCTTCGACTTCTGACCCCCACCTCTAATCCCCTGCCGACGCCTGCGCGCCGGCCGGGGCGGGCGAGGACGTTGCGGTGGCCCCCTCGACGTCCTCGCCCATTTCTTTTTCGCGCGGCAACAGCATGGCGGCGCCCGCCACCACCACGGCACAGCCGGCCAACAAGCAGAACAGCAGCTCGAAGCCGCCGGTCAGGCCGCGCAGCAGCGACACCAGCGGCACCGCCAGTCCCGACACGCCGAAGGACAGTACGAATTTCAGGCCGAAGGCGGTACCGCGCCAGCGCGCCGGAGTGTATTTCGCCAGCAGCAGGTTCTCTGCCGGGATGGCCCCCATGTTGCCGGCCACGGCCAGCAAGGCGACGCCGACCATGGACCAGCCCGACGCCCATGACAGCAGCACCAGCATGACCGCCTGCACCAGCGCCGCCGTCACATAGATGGCCTTGGCCGGGAAACGGTCCGCCAGGTGGCCGGCGGCGATTTGGGTGAAACCCGCCACCAGATAGACCACCGTCACCGCAAAGGCCGCGTCGCCGACGCTGGTGCCGCTGCCCAACCGTTCCTCGAACAGCTTGGGCAGCGACGGCTGGGTCGCCTGATAAATCAGGCCAGCGCACAGCATGGTCAGCGACAGCACCAAGCCGGCGCGCCAGGCGTCGCTTTTGCTTGGTTCGGCCTGAGGCGCGCGGTCGGCCTTGGCTTCGATCACCCAGCCCTTGGCGAGCGCCAACACAAAGGCGGCGCCGGTCAGCAGCACCAGCGCGCCGGGCAAGACGAACGCGGCACGCCAGCCCATGCCGGCGATCAACGCGCCGGCCACCAGCGAGGCGATGCCGGGACCGACGCCGCCGAACACACCGTTGAGGCCGATGGCCTTGCCCTTGTCCACCGCGTTGCGGATCAGCCAGGCGATGCCGACAGGATGGTAGATCGAGCCGAACAGCCCCATCAACGCCAGCGCCACAGCGATGCCCCACGGTCCCTGCGCCAAGCCCATGGACAGTGCCGAGGCACCCAGGCCGAGGAAGAACACGGCCATCATGCCCACCGTGCTCCAGCGATCGCCCAGCCAGCCGGCGACCGGTGCCATCAGGCCATAGAGCAACTTGCCGGCGATCACCAGCGCCAGCACGTCCTCGTAGGGCAGGCCCAATTCGCCCGGCAGCACCAGGGCGGCGATATAGAAGATCGGCTCGAACACATGGGAATAGAGATGCCCCAGGCATGAAAATGCCAGCGAGGCGCGGGCCGAACGGGCGGTCATGGAATCACTCCCGTCCCGACAGGATGAGTTTGCGCCCCGCCCCCAGCCCGGCCAGCAAGGCCAGGGCAGCGACGGCGACGAAGAGCGGGCCGGCCGGTTGCCACGAGCCGGCGGCGTCATGCAGCAGGCCCAGCGCCATGGGGCCGAACGCGGCCAGGGTGTAGCCGACGCCCTGGGCCATGCTGGACAATTGCGCCGCCACATGGCCGTCGCGCGCGCGCAGCACGATCAGGGTCAGCGCCACCGAGAACGAGGCCCCCTGCCCCAGGCCGAGCACCGCCGCCGCCAGCCACAGCGGCCAGCCATCCACCGGCGCGTACAGGCACCCCAGCAAACCGGCCAGGGTGAAGCCCAACGCGCCGACCACGGCGACGCGCTGGTCGCGGGCGCGGCCGGCCAGGATGGGGGCGACCAGGGCGGCGGGCAGTTGCAGCACCACCGAGAACGACACCAGCCACCCCGCCCCGGCGGCATCCATGCCGCGATCACGCAAGATCGGCGCCAGCCAGCCGAACACGGTATAGGCCAGCGACGATTGCAGCCCCATGAACAGCGTCACCTGCCACGCCAGCGGGCTGCGCCACAGGCCGCGCACCGGAAGCGCCGATGCCGCCACGGCACCGCCCCGGCGCGGCAGCATGGGCGCCCAGATCAGCGCGGCGGCCACCGCCGGCAGCGCCCACGCCCCCAAGGCCAACGCCCATGACCCGCCCAGGACGTCACTCAGCGGCACCATGACGCCGGCGGCGAAAGCCGCGCCCCAGCACAGGCACATGGTGAACAATCCGGTCATCAGCGTGCCGTGGTCGCGAAAGTCGCGCTTGACCAGCCCCGGCAACAGCACACCGACGATGCCGATGGCGGTGCCGATGATGGCGGTGCCGGCGAACAGCGGCACTGCGGTGCCGATCGCGCGCAATCCCAGCCCGGCGGCCAGCACGCCCAGCCATGCCAGCACCACCCGCTCGGCGCCCCAGCGACGCGCCATGGCGGGAGCCAATGGTCCCGCCAAGCCCATGCACAATACCGGCAGCATGGTCAGCAAGCCGACGATGGCGCCCAATTCAGGGTAGGCCGCACGGATTTCCGTCAGCACCGGCCCGACGCTGGTCAGCGCCGGCCGCAAATTGCACGCCACGCACAAGATCGCCACCGCCAGCACCCAGCGCGGCACGCTTGGCGGCGGCGGCGCGGCGGGGACGTCCTCGGCGTCGATCAGCAGGTCGTCGGCCAACTCGTCGCGGGGCGTCATGGCGTCACCAACAGGTTGTCGAGCGTCGCCAGCAGCGGCCCGAACAGGGCGCGCACCGCCGCCGCCGCCGCATCGGCATCCTGCCGGGCGATGGCATCCAACACGTGGCGATGTTGCTCGGCATTGGGTTCAGGCAGTTCGGCATCGCCGATGCTGTGGCGGATGCTGCCGCGAATGGCCGTGGCGAAATAGAGGTACAGCTCCTCCAGCGCCGGATTGCCGGCAGCGGCGACGATGCCGCGATGAAAGGCGAAATCGTGGGTGATATACTCCTCTAGCTGACCGGATTTGCTCAGGCCGTCGCAGCGCTCGCGCGCCTCGGTCAGCGTGGCGACGTCCGCCGTCGAGCGCCGGCTGGCGGCCAGCCGTGCCGCCGCTTCCTCCAGCGCGCACCGCACCTCGAGCTGGTCCCGCAGCGACGCGCGGGCGATCCGGCGCAGCGTCTCGCCGCCATCCGCCGCCGCCCGCACATAGGTGCCGTCGCCCTGACGCACCTCGACCATGCCGGCATGGGCCAGGCAGCGCACCGCCTCGCGCACGGTGTTGCGGCTGACGCCCAACTGGCGCACCAGCTCGGCCTCGGGCGGAATGCGCCCGCCGACCGGCCAATCGCCGGCGGCGATGCGGTGACGAAGTGCGTCGGCGACCTGCTCCACCAGCGAGCGACGTTCGATGACAACGGGTTCCATGGCGACCTCAAGGTAGGACCTCCAATCATCCTACCTTTGGCGACATGATCGAACAAGCCGGGCAGAGGGTTAGACGCAGTACTGCGTCTGCAGTTCGTCGCAACGGTTCATCCAGCCCTTTTCGAATTCCTGCTGGCTGGGATCGTTCATCGCCAAGTGCTGCAGGAAGGCACGACGGGCCTCGATCAAGGCGGTGTTGAGCGCCGCCCCCATGGCTGAGGCCGCCGCGCTCGCTGCGGCGATGGTCTTGGCGCCGATGCCGCCGTCCTCGGTCAGCGGACCGTAATTGTTGGCGTTCAGCACGGCCTGCAACCACCTGACCGCCTGGCCCGGACCGGAATTCACCGCCGCATCCAGCATCACCGGCTGGATCAGGTCGGGCAGTTGGTCAATATGGGGCGCGAGGTAGTAATTTTTGCGGTAGATCGCCTTGGCGGTATCGACATCCAGCGCCTGCACGTCGGCGACGCTGGCCGGATGACCAAGCCAGACCCCCAGTTCCCTTTCGGTGATGCCGTACTTGGTGGCCCCGCCACGGTCGGCCCCAAGGTCGACGAAGCCGCCCTCGCGGGCGACGATATCGCTCAGCATGGATTCAATGTCAGCCATTCCACCCACTCCACTAAGTGGTCATGGCGGCAATTTTACACTCCTTTACCGAGTACCCCAAGGGAAAGGCTCAGCCCGGCTTCTTGACCATGGTGAGGCGCCACGCGGCCAGGATGATGACGGCCACGACGCAGACGATAATGGTGCCCAGGGCGTTGACCTGGGGCGACACGCCCAGGCGGACCGACGAGAACACCTCGATGGGCAGTGTGGTGGCGCCGGGGCCGGAGACGAACTGCGCCACCACCACGTCGTCCAGCGACAGGGTGAAGGCCAGCAGCCAGGCGGCGGCCAGCGAGGGCGCAATCACCGGCAGGGTGATGAGGAAGAACACCTTGAGCGGACGGGCGCCCAGGTCCAGCGCGGCCTCTTCCAGGCTTTCGTCCATCTGCGCCAGGCGCGAGCGCACCACCACGGTGGCATAGGCCATGCCCACGGTGGTGTGGGCGATGGCGATGGTGGCGAAGCCGCGACCGTCGGGCCAGCCGATCAACTGTTCCAGCGCCACGAACATCAGCAGCATGGCAAGGCCAAGGATGATTTCCGGCATCACCAGCGGCGCCGCGATCAGGCCGTTGAACAGGATGCGGCCGCGAAAGCGGCCATAGCGCACCAGCACCACGGCGGCCAGCGTGCCCAACACCAGCGCGGCGGTGGCGCTGGTGGCGGCAACCTTGAGCGACAGCCAGGCGGCGCTGAGGAAGGCTTCGTTGCGGGCCAGCTCGCCATACCACTTGGTGGAAAAGCCGCCCCAGACGTTGACGATGCGCGCGCCGTTGAACGACCACACCACCAACAACATGATGGGCAGGTACAGGAAGGCGTAGCCGAACGCCAGACACGAGGTCAGGAAGACCGAGCGCCTCATTCCTCGCCCTCCGGATGGTCCAGCTTGGACTGCCATTTCTGGAACAGGGCGATGGGCAACGCCAGCGCCGCCAGCATGGCCACCGCCAGCGCCGCCGCCGACGGCCAGTCGCGGTTCAGCGCGAACATGTCCCACAGCGCCTTGCCCAGCATCTGGGTGTCGCCGCCGCCCAGCAGATCGGGAATGACGTATTCACCCACCGCCGGCACGAACACCAGCAGCGAGCCGGCAACGATGCCCGGCAGCGACAGCGGCAGCGTCACCGACAGGAAGGCGCGGATCGGCCGCGCGCCCAGATCGGCCGCCGCCTCCAGCAACGAGCCGTCCAGCTTTTCCAGGGTGGCGTAAAGCGGCAGCACCATGAACGGCAGATAGGAATAGACGATGCCGACATAGACGGCGGCGGTGGTGTTGAGGATCACCAGCGGCTCGGAAATGATGCCGGTCCACATCAGGAAGCCGTTCAGCAACCCTTCGTCCTTCAGGATGCCCATCCAGGCATAGACGCGGATCAGAAAAGAGGTCCAGAACGGCAGGATGACCAGCAGCAGCAACGGCGGCCGTCGCGTCGGCTCGGCCCGCGCGATCGCCAGCGCCATGGGATAGCCGATCAGCAGGCACAGCAGCGTCGACACGCCGGCAATGGTCAGCGACTGGAAATAGGCGCTGACGTAAAGATCGTCCTCGAACAGCAGGACGAAGTTGTTGACGGTGGCGTGGAGGCCGACGAAAGCGCCGTCGGCGAATTGTAGCAGCGGTTCATAGGGCGGCACGCCGATCCGGATTTCCGAGATGGAAATCTTGGCGACGATCAGCAGCGGCACCAGGAAGAACACCAGCAGCCAGACATACGGAATGCCCAGAACCGCGCGGCGGCCCCAATGCTGGCGCCAGCTTCCCACCCTCACGGCAACACCACCGCGTTGCCGGGATGCCACGACAGCACCACTTCGTCGTTCCAGGTCACCGCCGGCTCGGCGGAATGGCGCAGGTTGGCGCTGGTGGTCAGCACGGTGGCGCCGCTGGCCAGCTTGACGTGATAGATCGAGACGTCGCCCAGATAAGCGATCTCGACCACCTTGCCCCTGATCTGGTTGACCGCGCCGGGCTGGACGTCGCGGCTCATGGCGATTTTTTCCGGCCGCACCATGATCGAGGCCACGGTGCCGGCGGCGACATCGCCGTCGATGTCGAGGGGCACGTCGATACCGTTGGCCCGGAAGGCAATACCGCCGGCGGTCTTTTCCACCACGCCGTCAAAGAAGTTGGCGGTGCCGATGAAGTCGGCCACCATGCGGCTGTGCGGGTATTCGTAGATTTCGTGCGGCCGGCCGACCTGCAGGATGCGGCCCGCATCCATCACCGCGATGCGGGTGGACATGGTCATGGCCTCTTCCTGGTCATGGGTGACCATGACGAAGGTGATGCCGACGCTTTCCTGAATGTTGACCAGCTCGAATTGGGTCTGCTCGCGCAGCTTCTTGTCCAGCGCGCTCAGCGGTTCGTCCAGCAGCACCACCTTGGGGCGCTTGACCAGACAGCGGGCCAGGGCGACGCGCTGGCGCTGGCCGCCCGACATCTGGTGCGGCTTGCGCTTGGCGAAATTGCCCATGCGCACCAGCTCCAGCGCCTGCGCCACGCGTTCCTTGATCTCGGCCTTGGGCACGCCGTCCTGCTTGAGGCCGAAGGCGATGTTGTCTTCGACGCTCATATGCGGGAACAGCGCATAGGATTGGAACATCATGTTGACCGGCCGCTCATAGGGCGGCACCCCGGTCATGTCCTCGCCGGCGATGAGGATGCGCCCATCCGTCGGCGTCTCGAACCCTGCCAGCATGCGCAAGAGCGTGGTCTTGCCGCAGCCGGAAGGACCGAGGAGGGAGAAGAACTCTCCCTCCTCGATTTCCAGATCGACCCCGGCGACCGCCGTCGCGTCACCGAATTGCTTCTTCACTCCCTCGATGCGGATGGCGGGCGGCTTGCCGGCCTTTTCTTCCGTATCGCGGGCCGAACGAACGACGATCGCCACTATGCGGGGTCCTGCTTACTTGGCCGCGCGGAACTTGGCCCAGGCACGGGCGCGGGCGCGGTCATAGTCCTTGGGTGCCGGCGGAGCGGCGGTGAACAACTTGGCCTTGACCTCGGCCGGCGGGAAGATCACCGGATCGGCCTTGATCGCCGGGTCCACATGGGCCAGCGAGGCGGGCACCGCATTGGCGTAACCGGTCTCGTTGGTGATGTCGGCGATGATGTCGGGGCGCAGGATGAAGTTGATGAAGGCCAGCGCCTCGGCCGGGTGCGGCGCGTCGGCGGGAACGGCCATCATGTCGATGTTGACGATGGCGCCTTCCTTGGGAATGGCGATGCCGATGTTCTGCGGCTTCTTCGCTTCCTTGGCGCGGTTGCGCGACTGCACCAGATCGCCGACATAGCCCTGCGCCAGGCAGATGTCGCCGTTGGCCAGATCGGCGCGGTACTTTTCCGAGTTGACGTAGCGCAAGCTGGGACGGATCGGCAGCAGGCCGTCCATGGCGAGCTTCAGCGACTCGGTGGTCTGGGCGTGCGGGTCCATGCCCTTATAGGCGAGATAGGCCGGCACCGCCTCGGTCGGGGTGTCCAGCATGGCGACGCCGCAGCCCTTGAGCTTGGCGATCTCAGCCGGATCGAACAGGATCTTCCACGAATCCAGCGGCGCGTCGGGATAAAGCTTCTTCACCTTGTCGATGTTGTAGCCGATACCGGTGGCGGCCATCATGTAGGGAATGCCATACGCGTTGCCCGGATCGACCTTGGCCAGGCTGGCCATCACGTCCTTGTCCAGGCCGGCGGCATTGGGGATTTTGGACAGGTCCAGCTTCTGGAAGATGCCGGCCTTGACCTGCTGGGCGAAGAACGGCGAAGCCGACGGGAACACCACGTCATAGCCGGACTTGCCAGCCATCAGCTTGGTGTCCAGCACCTCGTTGTCGCCATAGGTGTCGTACTTGACCTTGATGCCGGTCTCCTTGGAGAACTTCTCCAGGGTGTCCTTGGCGATGTAGTCGGACCAGTTATAGACATTCAGCACTTTGTCTTCGGCATAAGCGGCCGTGGCGGCCAGGCCGATGACGGCGGCGGCGGCAAAGCGGGTCAGGCGAGCGATCATGTACGTCCCCCGTTGCGGTTCGGTGTGGAACGGTCTTGGGGAGCCTCCCAGTCTCCCGACCAAGGGCCGGTATGCCGCCTATGGGGGGCGGTGTCAACATGAACGGCCCCCCCTGCAAAAAACATCAGACGTTGAGCAGCAGATACTCGCGTTCCCAGCTTGAAACCACCCGCTGGTAGGCGCCCCATTCCGCCTCTTTCACCGCCATGTAGGCGTCGCAGAAATCCTCGCCCAGCACCTCGCGCACGCTGCGGGCGCTCTTCAGTTTTTCCAGGGCGTCGTGCATGTGCCACGGCAGCGAGTGGGCGCGGGTATAGCCCGAACCGGACAGCGGCTCGCCGGGGTCGATCTTGTTGACGATGCCGAGATAGCCGCAGGCCAGCGAACCGGCGATGGCGAGGTAAGGATTGGCGTCGGCGCCGGCCAGACGATTTTCCACCCGGCGTGCGCTTTGCCCCGATTCCGGCACGCGCAGGCCGACGGTGCGGTTGTCGCGCGCCCAATGCAGGTTGATGGGGGCGTCGAAATCGGGCACCAGCCGGCGGAACGAGTTCACGTTGGGCGCGCACAGCAGCATCATCTGCGGCAGGTACTTGCGCAGGCCGCCGATGAAATGGCGGAACATCTCGGTATCCGACCCGTCCTCGTTGGCGAACAGGTTGAAGCCGGTGGCGCGGTCGACCACGTTCTGGTGGATGTGCATGGCGCTGCCCGGCTCGTTCTGCATGGGCTTGGCCATGAAGGTGGCATAGACGCCGCGCCGCAGCGCCACCTGACGCACGGTCCGCTTGAACAGGAACACCTGGTCGGCCAGTTCCAGCGCGTCGCCGTGGTCGAAGTTCACCTCCATCTGGCCGTTGCCGGCTTCGTGCGACAGGGTGTCCACGTCCAGGCGCATGACGTCGGCATAGGCGTATAGCTGGTCGAACAGTCCCTCGAACTCGTTGACCGCATCGACGCCATAGGCGGGACGACCGCTTTCGGCACGGCCCGAGCGCCCCACCGGCGGCTCCAGCGGGTAGTCGCTGTCGGTGTTCTTCTTGACCAGGAAGAATTCCAGTTCCGGCGCCACGATGGGCTGCCAGCCGCGAGCGTGGTACAGGCCCAGCACCCGCTTCAGCACGTTGCGCGGCGAAATCTCCACGGCGCGGCCGTCCAGATAGGCGCAGTCGCAGATGACGCAGGCGGTGGGTTCGTCGTACCACGGCACTTGGCGGATGGTTTCCGAATCGGGGCGCAGATAGACGTCGCCGTTGGCGACGCTGGTCACGTCCTCTTCCGGATAATCGCCGGTGACGGTCTGGACGAAGATGCTCTCCGGCAGGCGCAGGCCGCGGTTTTCAGCGATGCTGACGAACTTTCCGGCCGGCACGATCTTGCCGCGCGCCACGCCGGACATGTCGGGGACCAGGCATTCCACCTCGGAAATGCCGTTCGCCTTGATCCAATCGGAGAACACGCTCATGGGGTCCCTCGGACAGATGGAAACGTCAAACAGACATCATCGTGCCGTCAAGCCGTGGCGAAAAGAGGGCGAAGATGCCGTTCCGCAGGCGCAACAAAGATGGGAATGTCTTGGTAATGACCTGGAAATGTTGGAACAGGTGTTGCAAAGGCAAGCTGCTTGAAGGACATTAGCCGCTGGCTTCGGACATCGTTGGCATCACGGGCGACTCATGGGTTTCTCCACGGTCCTGATCATCAGCTTGGCGGCCGGCGTTATCCTGATCGTCGGCGGCGGCGTCATGATGTACATGGCCAACCTCGTCAAATCCGCCTATGAGATCAAGGTCCAGATCAACACCGATGTCGAGGACCGCCTGACCAAAATGGGCGAGGACCTGGACAAGAAGTCCAAGTGGATCAAGCGCGACCTGCTGGAAGAGATCGAGAAGATCAAGGTTGCGGTGCAAACCGACAACACCCGCAAGCTGGAAGAGCTTGCCGGCCCGCTGATGGCCCGGATGCAGCAGATCGAAAGCCATCTCGCTGGAGAGCGTTCGGAATGGGTCAAGGCGGTCGAGGCCGACCGCGCCGCCATCGCCGCTCTTGAGGCCCGCCTGAAAAGCGCCCCCCGCCCCAAGCAGGCGGAAGCGGCCAAACCCGCCGACAGTGCGAACGCCAGCGCGGAACCCATGCTGATCGGCGAAACCGCCGCGCCCCCCGCCGAACCGGCGGCACCGCGCCACGGCCCCATTCCGGTTGGCGACTTCCTGCGCGAACTGCGCTGATTGCGCCGTTAGGGAAAATCCACCAAATTTTCGTCACCCCGGCCAAGCGGAGCGCGAGCCGGGGTCCATGGTGCCATTTCCCACCATGAATTCCGGGTCTACGCTTCGCTACGCCCGGAATGACGAAGTGTTAAGGACACACCTCGGGACTTTCAAACGGGTTCTTGCCCTCACTTCTCGCGCATGGCCGTGCTGAGCGCCCGTCCCAACGGGTCGATCAGGTATTCCAGCGCCGTGCGCTCGCCGGTGGTGATCAGGACGTCAGTTTGCATGCCCGGCGCCAGCGGCCCCGGCAGCTTCGCCACCGATTCGGGGTCCAGCGCCACCCGCGCCTGGTAATAGGGATTACCGGTGCGCTCGTCGTGGAACAGGTCGGCCGAGACGTTGGTGACGCGGCCGGTCGCCGGCGGCGTCAGGCCATGCAGGAAGGTGCGGAAGCGGATGCGCGCCTCGCGTCCGGCATGGACGCGGTCGATGTCTTCGGGGGCCAGGCGGGCCTCGACCACCAGCCGTTCGTCACGCGGCACCACGTCCATCAAGGCGTCGCCCGGCTGCACCACGCCGCCGACGGTGTGAACGTTCAGCCCCATCACCACCCCGGCCTGGGGCGCCCGCACCACCGTGCGCTTCAGCGCGTCGGTAGCGGCGGTCAGTTGCTGTTCCAGGTCGCGCGCCTGGGCCTCGGTCTCGCGCAGGGTCGTCGCCACCTCGTCCATTTGCTTGTAGGTGATGTTGGCGATATCCAATTCGGTGGACGCCTGGGCCTGGCGCAGGCGGGCGACGCGGGCGCCGTAATCGTCGCGCTGACCGGTCAGCCGCTCGGCCTCGCGTTTCAGGCTGAGCAACTGGGGCATGCGGCCCAAACCGCGATCCACCAGGTACTGGGTCGATTTAACCTCTTGCTGGATCAGGCTTAATTGACGATCGGCCGAGCTTTGTTCGGCCGTCAGCGCCTCGGCCTCGCGCTCGTTCAGCGCATTGCGCTTTTTCAGCACCGCCACCTGGCCGTCAAGCATGGCGCGGCGCGCCTTGAACAGTTGTTCCTGCGCCCGCATGACCTCGCGGGCGCGGGGGTGGTCGTGATTGGGCATGGCGGAAAAATCCACCGCCGGCGCCTCGGCGCGTTCGGCCAGCAGGCGGGCGCGCGTAGCCTGGGTGTCCCAATACTGGAAGGTCAGTTGGGTCCAGCGGGCGCGGATGGCGGTGTCGTCCAGCAGAACGACCGGCTGACCGGCCTCGACCTGATCGCCGTCGCGCACCATGATCGCGCGCACGATACCGCCTTCCATGTGCTGGACAGTCTTGCGATAGGACTCCACCTTGACCTCGCCGCGTGCCACCGCGGCGGCATTCAACGGCGCCAGCGCCGCCCAGCCGCCGAAGCCGCCGAAGGCAAGCACGATGGTGGCGATGCCGACGCGGCGGGCGGTGCCGCCGCCCACTTCGTCCACGGCGGGGCCATGGCCCCATTGGCGAACCAGACCGGTCATGACCGCGCCTCCTGCACTGCCGGAGTTGATTTCGCCGCCGGTTGCGGCAGCACCCGCGCCAGCACCTCGTCGCGGGCGCCCAGCATGTCGATGCGGCCATCGCGCAGCACCAGCAGGCGGTCGACGCTCATCAGGATGCGGGCGCGATGGGCGATGACGATGGTGGTGACGCCACGCTCGCGCGCCTGGGCCAAGGCACGGATCAGCGAGGTCTCGCCCTCGGAATCCAGATTGGAATTGGGTTCGTCCAGCACCAGCAGGCGCGGCTCGCCATAAAAGGCGCGGGCGATGGCGATGCGCTGGCGCTGGCCGCCCGACAGATTGCGCAGCGCGTCGGCGATCTCGGTGTCATAGCCCAGCGGCAGGCGCAGGATCATGTCATGCACGCCGGCCAGCCGCGCCGCCTCGATCACCTTGGAATCATCCGGTTCGGCCATGCGGGCGATGTTGCGCTTGATGGTGCCGGGGAACAGCTCGATGGCCTGGGGCAGATAGCCGATGTGGCGCCCCACGTCCTCGCGCGGCCAGGTGGCGACGTCGGCGCCATCCAGGCGGGCGCGGCCGCGCGTCGGCGACTGGATGCCGAGGATGATGCGGGCCAGGGTGGACTTTCCCGCCGCCGACGGGCCAATGATGCCCAGCGCCTGGCCCGGCTCCAGCTCCATCTCGACCTTGGACAGCACCGGCCGTTCCAGATGGGGGAACTCCAGACTGACCCGTTCCAGTACCAGCCGCCCCGAGGGAACCGGCAAAGAGGTGGCCTGGCGCGGGCGGCCGGGACGTTCGAGAACGCCGCGCACGCGGGCATAGGCGCTGCGGGCGCCGATGAAATTTTTCCAACTGCCGACCAGGCTTTCCACCGGTGCCAGGGCGCGGGTCAGGATGATGGAACCGGCGACCACGCTGCCCAGCGACAGCATGTCGTTAATCGCCAGCCACGCCCCCACCGCGACGATGCCGACCTGGATGCCGAAGCGGCTGAACCGGGCCAAAGCCGCCAGCAGCGCCGAACGCTGCCAGCCGATGCGCAGGAAATCCTGGGTGCGGCGCGATTCCGCCGCCCAATGGGCGATCAGACCGGGCAGCATGCCCATGGCCTCGATCACCTCGGACCGGCGGACATATTCGTCGGCGCGCGCCTGCGACAGGGTCATGCGCTGGCCGGCTTCCTTCAGCGGCGCCCGGGTGGTGGTCTCGCTGGCCAGCGCCAGGCCGAACAGCACCACGCCGCCGCCCAGCGTCACCCAGCCCAGCGCCGGATGCAGCAGGAACATGACGACGGCGTAGACCGGCACCCAAGGCGCGTCGAACAGGTTGAACACCCCCGGACCGGTGATGAAGTTGCGCACGGTGCCAAGATCGCGCAGCACCTGGGCGCCGATGGCGCCATCGCCGTCGGGACCATTGCGCACGGCCCGGCGCAGCAGATCGGGCGCCCACACCCGGTCCAGCCACAGGCCGACATGGACCATCAAGCGCGAGCGAACCGCCTCGAGCACCGCATGAACCATCAGCGCCCCCAGGGCGACCAGGGTCAGCATGGTCAGCGTCGCCCCCGAGCGGCTGGACATGACTCGGTCGTAGACCTGCAGGCTGTAAAGGGGAATGGCGAGAATAAGGACGTTAGAGAACAGGCTGAAAACCAGGACGCAGACGAAGGTCGGACGCGCCCCCGCCAGGATGCCGTCGCGTGCAGCCATGAAGCACCTTTTCATAAGAGGGAAAGGGCCGCCCCCCAGGAAAGGAGGCGGCCCGGTTCCGCCTTAGTGGACGAACCAATCGGCCGAAACGTCGCTGGCCGCATGGTTGATCAGGGTAACGTCGCCGGTACTGGTGTGCAGCACCACCGACTCGCTGCCGGTTGTCCCGCCAGAGGTGCCACCGGTTTCGCCACCAGTCGTGCCGCCGGTCGTGCCGCCCGTGGTCCCGCCGCCCGTGGTTCCACCCGTGGTGCCGCCGCCGGTCTCACCGCCGGTCGTGCCACCCGTGGTGCCGCCGCCGGTCTCACCGCCGGTCGTCCCACCCGTGGTGCCGCCACCGGTCTCGCCGCCGGTCGTCCCACCCGTGGTGCCGCCACCGGTCTCGCCGCCGGTCGTGCCACCCGTGGTGCCGCCACCAGTCTCGCCGCCGGTCGTCCCACCCGTGGTCCCGCCACCGGTCTCGCCGCCGGTCGTGCCACCCGTGGTGCCGCCACCAGTCTCGCCGCCGGTCGTCCCACCCGTGGT
>JBLNBE010000009.1:0-10365 GCA_050259735.1 Bacteroidota bacterium | reverse complement strand
AGGGTGACTCGCCGGCGGCCATGCGCTACACCGAGGCGCGCTTCAGCAAGATCGCCGTGGAGATGCTGCGCGACATCGACGCCAACACGGTCGACTGGATGCCCAACTACGACGAGACGCGGCGCGAGCCCAAGGTGCTGCCCAACCGCATGCCCAACCTCATGGTCAACGGGGCCGCCGGCATCGCCGTCGGCATGGCCACCAACATCCCGCCGCACAACCTGGGCGAGGTGATCGACGCCTGTTGCGCCTATATCGACCAGCCGGAGATCACCACCGAGCAGTTGATGGAGTTCGTGCCCGGTCCCGACTTCCCGACCGGCGGCACCATCCTGGGCCGCGCCGGCATCCGCTCGGCCTATACCACCGGCCGTGGCTCGGTGATCATGCGCGGTCGCTGCCATATCGAGGAAATCCGCAAGGACCGCGAAGCCATCATCATCACCGAGGTGCCTTACCAGGTCAACAAGGCGCGCATGCTCGAACAGATCGCCGAACTGGTGCGCGACAAGAAGATCGAGGGCGTGTCCGACCTGCGCGACGAGTCCGACCGCGACGGCGTGCGCGTGGTGGTGGAGATCAAGCGCGACGCCATCGCCGATGTGGTGCTGGCGCAGCTTTACAAGTTCACGCCGCTGCAGACCTCGTTCGGCGTCAACGCCCTGGCGCTGACCGGCGGCCGGCCGCAGATGATGGCGCTCAAGGACATCATCTCGGCCTTTGTCATCTTCCGTGAAGAGGTCATTACCCGCCGCACCATCTATGAACTGGGCAAGGCGCGCGAGCGGGCGCACGTGTTGGTCGGCCTGGCGATCTCGGTCGCCAATATCGACGAGGTCATCGCCCTAATCCGCAAGGCGCCCGATCCGCAGACCGCGCGCGAGGAACTGATGGCCCGCCCGTGGCCGGCCATGGACGTGGAAGCGCTGATCGAGCTGATCGACGAGCCTGGCCGCGCCATCGTCGACGGCAAGTACCAGTTGTCGGAAGTCCAGGCCAAGGCCATCCTTGATCTGCGCCTGCACCGCCTGACCGGGCTGGAGCGCGACAAGATCGGCGACGAGCTGACCGAGATCGGCGGCCAGATCAAGGAATTCCTGGAAATCCTGTCGTCGCGTCCGAAGCTGCTGGAAGTGCTGCGCGGCGAGCTGCTGGAAATCCGCAACCAGTTCGCCACCCCGCGCCGGACCACCATCGAGGATTCCGAGTTCGAGGCCGATATTGAGGACCTGATCGCCCGCGAGGACATGGTGGTGACGGTGACCAACACCGGCTACATCAAGCGGGTGCCGCTGTCGACCTACCGCGCCCAGAAGCGCGGCGGCAAGGGTCGCTCGGGCATGACCATGAAGGACGAGGATTTCATCAGCCAGGTGTTCGTGGCCAACACCCACACGCCCATGCTGTTCTTCTCGTCCACCGGCCAGGCTTACAAGCTCAAGGTCTACCGCCTGCCGCTGGGCACGCCCCAGGCCAAGGGCAAGGCCATGGTCAACATCCTGCCGCTGAACGAAGGCGAGACCATCTCGACCGTCATGCCCATGCCCGAGGACGAGAGCACCTGGGCCGAGCTGAACGTGATGTTCGCCACTTCGGTGGGCGACGTGCGCCGTAACCAGTTGTCCGACTTCGTCGACATCCGCGCCAACGGCAAGATCGCCATGAAGCTGGGCGAGGGCGAGCGTCTGATCGCCGTGCGCACCTGTTCCGACGCCGACGACGTGCTGCTGGCCACCCGCATGGGCAAGGCCATCCGCTTCCAGGTCGGCGACGTGCGCGTGTTCAAGGGGCGTGACTCCACCGGCGTGCGCGGTATCCGCATGGACGGCGACGAAGTCATCTCCATGTCGATCCTGCGCCATGTGGACTTCGCCATGGAAGCGCGCGACGCCTATCTGCGCGGCGACCTGTCGGGCGAAGATGCCGAGCGCATGTCGGCGAACGAGGAAATCATCCTCACCGTCACCGAGAACGGCTATGGCAAGCGCACCTCGGCCTACGAATACCGCATCACCGGCCGTGGCGGCCAAGGCATCGCCAATATCGACCTGACCGACAAGAACGGTCCGGTGGTGGCGTCGTTCCCGGTCAATTCCGAAGACGAGATCATGCTGGTGTCGGACGGCGGCAAGCTGATCCGCATGCCGGTGCACGATATCCGTGTCTGCGGCCGCAAGACCCAGGGCGTGATGCTGTTCCGCACCGCCGAGGACGAGCGGGTGGTTTCGGTGGCGCGCCTGTGCGACATCAACGGCGGCGACGACGACGATGTCGAGGGTGCCGACGGCGACGTGAGCGAGGACAATCCCGGAGGGGAGAATGACTGAGCGTGTCGGCCTGTATCCGGGCACCTTTGATCCCATTACCAACGGTCATCTGGATATCGTCATCCGCGCCGCCCGCGTGGTTGACCGGCTGATCGTGGCGGTGGCCGCCAATGCGGGCAAGGCGCCGTTGTTCACCCTGGAGGAGCGCGTCGCCCTGGTCCGCGAGGATCTGGGCGAGCGAGCCAAGCTGCAGGGGGTCAACATCGAGGTGCGGTCGTTCGACACCCTGCTGGTGGACTTCACCCGCGAATGCGGCGCCCACGTCATCATCCGTGGCCTGCGCGCGGTGTCCGATTTCGAGTACGAGTTCCAGATGGCCGGCATGAATGCCCGGCTGTCGCCCGACATCGAAACCATGTTCCTGATGGCGTCAGAGCGCTGCCAGTTCATCTCGTCGCGCTTCGTCAAGGAAATCGGCCGTCTGGGCGGCGATATTTCATCCTTCGTCAGCCCGCGCGTGCGCGCCGAGCTTGACGAGAAGTTTGGCCAGCGCTGATCGCGCGTGCCTTATTCCAGGGAGTTGGCGTTGGACCGCGAAAATACCCTTTTTCTCGACCTCAAGGATGGCCGCGTCGTTATCGAGCTGCGTCCGGATTTGGCCCCCAACCATGTGGCCCGTATCAAGGAATTGGTGCGCGAGGGCTATTATGACGGGCTGAAGTTCCACCGGGTCATCCCCGGCTTCATGGCCCAGACCGGTTGCCCCCAGGGCACCGGCACCGGCGGTTCCGGCAAGAAGCTCAAGGCTGAGTTCAGCCGCGAGAAGCACGTGCGCGGCACCTGCTCGATGGCGCGTGCCGCCAGCCCGGATTCGGCCGATTCCCAGTTCTTCATCATGTTCGACAACTCGCCCCACCTGGATGGCAAATATTCCATCTGGGGCCAGGTGGTCGAGGGGATCGAACTGGTCGACAACATCAAGAAGGGCAGCAGCCTGAACAACGGCGCGGTGCAGGACCCGGACATCATCGTCCGCCTGCAGGTCGCCGCCGATGTGGCCGAATAAGGGGGGCAGGGCAATGTTCGCAAAACTTCTGAAGGCACTGACCTTCATGGCCGCCGCCGTCGTCCTGGCGGTTCAGCCGGCCCAGGCCGCCGATCCCGAGAATACCGTGCTGCTCGACCTGCCGTGGGGCCGCGTGGTGATCGAGATGCGGCCCGATCTGGCGCCGCAGCACGTGGCCCGCATCAAGGAATTGGTGCGCAAGGGCTTTTATGACGGTACGCCGTTCCACCGCGTCATCCCCGGCTTCATGGCCCAGGGCGGTGACCCCACCGGTACCGGTACCGGCGGTTCCGGCGTCAAGCTGCCGGCCGAGTTCTCGGGCGAGCACTTCACCCGTGGCGTGGTCGGCATGGCGCGTTCCAGCTCGCCCAACAGCGCCGATTCCCAGTTCTTCATCATGCTCGGCACCACGCCCAGCCTTGATTACAAGTACACCATCTGGGGCCGCGTGGTCGAAGGCATGGAACACGTCGACAAGATCACCAAGGGGGCCGAAAGCGACAACGGCATCGTTGCGCGCCCCGACAAGATCGTGCGCATGCGCATGGCCGCCGACGTGAAGCAGTGATCGCATAACCGATTGTTGACCCCGGGCCGCCATCTCCTTATGGTGTGCGCCCGCTTCGACGGAAAGATCCGGTAGCTCAGTGGTAGAGCATTCGACTTTTAATCGAATGGCCGTGGGTTCGAATCCCACCCGGATCACCAAACAAAAACCCCCGGAATGCTAGGCGTTCCGGGGGTTTTTGGTGTCTGGGAAAATGTGAACAGGTGCGAACGTCCAACTTTGTCAAACTCGGATGTCCAACTTTCGTCCCACGGGCTGCGGCTTTTCCGTTTACATGGACATTCACCTTCCGGCCGGCTGACCTCCGGTCGATTGAGCGGGCGGTGCGGCCGCGCCATCTCAACCCCATCACATCATCATGGGGTCTCGCGATGCGGTCGTGGTTGGTCGGCGCCCTCGTCATCCTGCCGGTGGCTGCGGGTGCGGCGGAAAACGTCAAGCCGGGGGTGTATTACTGCATCACCGACCGCATGGTCGGCATCCAGCCGCCGGCCGAGGCGGGCGGGGCGGCCGAGCGGGTGTCGGGGATGATGACGCCGCGCACGCCGACCTTTGCCGTCGCCATCGAGAAATATACCCCCACCGGCGAGGGCGGCGATTGCCAGACCGGCGGTCCCATTGCCGATCTGGCCTGCCGCTCGGGGCAGTGGCTGGCGCGCTTGCCCGACGACAAGGCGGACATGTTCGGCACCAAGCTGTATGCCCGTGACAACCCCAACGTCTACCACGGCGGCACCGCCATCTTCTGGCTGGCCGCCGACGGCTCGTACTCGCTGGCGCGGCTGTTCGGCAACAGGGGCAACAGCGTCGAGGAAGGGCGGTGCCAGACGTTCGACTGGTGAGTCGTCAGACTTCCCTCAGACGCTCGATTACGGCGGACACCTCCAGCAGTTCTTCACGCTTCATCCACAGCAACCGCCACAGTTCGACCGCCGTCGGCATGCGGTCGGCCTTGGCGGCATTGCAGGTGCGGCAGGCGGCGACTTCGTTAAGCCATGCCGCCATGCCGCCCAGGGCGCGCGGCAGCACGTGGTCGATGGTGGCGGCGTCGGCACGCTTGCGGTGGCGCTCGCGCTGGCTCAGCGGGTCGGGCATCGGGCGGCCGCAATGAAAACACAGGCCGCCTTGGTGCGCCCACAATGCATGGCAGCGGCCGCGCCGCCACGGGGAATCGCGGTGGGATGTCATGGCTGTCGTGCCGGCCGGCTGGGTTTGCTCAGGATGTACCACGCGCCATAGGCGATCACCGCTGCCATGGCGACCACGGCATACCACGGTGCCGTGGAAAACAGGGCCACCCACACTATCGAGGCGGTCATGCTGGTTATGGCGATGATTTTGGCTCGAAGCGGGATCACCCGGTGGTGTTCCCACTCGGTCAGGTAACGGCCAAGCCAGCGATTGTGGATCAGCCAGCCATGAAAGCGTTCGGAACTGCGCGAGAACGCCCACAGCGCCAGCAGCAGGAACGGCGTGGTCGGCAGAACCGGCAATACGGCCCCTAGACAGCCAAGGCCAACACACAGCCAGCCGAATGCCAGAAGTGACCAGCGGTGCCATGATTGGCGAGAGGGTGGGGTAAGAGGCATGCGCCACAGCATATCACGGATCGTTGGCTGCCGCGCGGCGCTGGCACACCCGGTCTTCGGGATGCAAGCCAAGATCCTCGGCGGTGGTTGACGAGTCGCACCAACCGTGATTCTTCAACTCATCCACCAGTCGTTGTGCCGTCAGGCCTGCGGGATGGTTATAGACAATCCAAAGAATGCGCCAGTGGCTGATGTCGAAAATAAATTTCATAGCCATATTCATAGCGAATGTTTCTCACCAACAGTGCAACTTGTGACCGTTGGCGTGCTTTTCAAGATGTTTTACATCAACAAAATGTTTGCATTACAAGGTGTTAACAAGGGGTGCTGCCTGTTTCAAACCCGTTCAAGAAAATCGTTTCGATACCTTGACAAAGGGCCTCCGTCTGCCCACTGTCAACCGTTCTATTGACGAGGGGCGGGATGAACCTGCTGGACTTGATGGAGTCGGGCGAGGATCTGCGCGAAAAGGCGCTGGATCGCCTGGAGGGCATCCTTGCCCAATACGGCTCCGACGATGACGACACCCAGGACGAGGCGCTGGCGCGGGCGATCTCGTTGTGCGGCAAGGAATGGGGCAGCTACCGGGCCGGGCTGGAAGAACTGGCTAAGCGCAAAGAGGCCGCGCCCGGCGCCGACGCGCTGGCGGCCGAGATGGACGCCTTGCTGCTGCGCGAGGAGGCCGAGGACCCCGGCGCCATGATCCGCGCCCATCGCGCCCGCCGCACCCAGGTCGGCCGCATGGATGCCGAACGCGCCGCCATCGTCGCCCGTTACGGTTCGTTGGAAGCGGCGGTCAACCCCAGTCCGATCGAGGCCCTGTTCATCGCCGCCGCCGCCGCTTTGGCCGATGCTCCCATGCCGTTGGACGAAGACGCCGAGCCGTCCGGCGTGCCGGACGACGATCCGTGGGCGTCGCTGGCCGGCTGGTCGGTGCCGTGGCACGACGTTCCGCCCGAACTGGCCCAGGCCGTGGCCGCCGCGTGTCCGCTGCCGTCCACCATCGGCGACGCCCGTGCCGAGGCGTTGACGTGGGAAGAACGCAAGCGCGAACGCGAATTGTTGGCGGACGGGCCAGGCAAGGCCGCGCTGCCGACCGCCTGTGCCGCCCGTCATCGCTTGGTCGAGGATGCCTGGCGCCGCGACTTGCCGGTACGCAGCCCGGCCGAATTCGAGGCACGACTGGATTATTGGGCGTCGCGCGGCGGTGATGACGGCGCCGGCTATGGAGTTCTGCTGCTGGATTGGCGCCGCCTGGGCAATCTTGTGGTGCCGGCGGCGGCGGGTGAAAGCACCAAGGACAGGGCGCGGCGCCTCAAGGCGGAAAATCCGACGTGGTCGCTGGCCCGCATCGGCAAGGAATTGGGCATCTCGCGCCAGGCGGTGCACAAACACCTGAGAGGGTGACGCCCTGTCGCCGGACATGGCGATTTGTAACGTTTCCTTAAACTTTCGGTCAATGCGTGTGAACCCTTTGCGTCCTACCGATATTTGTGGGTGCAAGCTATCCTTGGATTCAAGGGAAGACGCAGGGGGTAGCGGCGATGGCCATTTGTCATTTGTGCGGGCAACTGCTGCCGCATCATCACGACGATTGTCGGGTCCATCAGGACTTGGCCTTGTTTCTTCGCGTCTATAACCGTCTCCGGACCGAGGATCGCAATCCGCTGCTGCAAGGCAAGCTGGAACGCCATCTCAGCCAGCATGGCCGACTGGCCGCAGAAAACGCCGCCTGAACGCCTGTTCCTGCGGTTGGCGTCGCGCTATGCTACCCGGACGTTCTTTCGGGAGAGTTCCATGCGCCGCCTGCTGATCGCTGCCGTTCTCGCGTTGACCGCCACACCGGCCGCCGCTCAGTTGCTTGACGTGCTGACCGCGCCCAAGACCTTGATCGACCGCGCCATCGAGGCTCGCTCGGCCGGCGATATCGCCACCGACAACGAGATCATCCTCAAGGTCAACGGCATCATGGCCAACCTGGGCACCGTCAAGGCGTCAACCGAGATTTACGAGCAGCGCCTGCTGATTACCGGCGTGTTCGACGACAAGGCGCTGTACGACCGGTTCGAGCAGCAAGTCCGCGCGGTCAAGGGCATAAAGAAGCTGTATTGGCACGTGGCCTATGTCGCCGCCGACGATCCCCGTCGCAAGCAGATGCTGGATTGGACCGACGTCACCACCATGGCGACCAAGGCCCAGGCGCGGCTGATCGGCACCGGCGGCGTCGCCGACGTCAACTTCCGCACCACCGCCGATAGTTTTGGCACCGTCTACCTGCTGGGCCGCGCCCGTTCGGGTGAGGAAGCCAAGAAGGCCAATGCGCGCGCGCGCGATGGCAATGGCGTCAAGAAGGTGGTGAACTACGTGGATGTTCGTCCCTAATCGAAAAAGCGGCCCCGGCATGAAACTTCTACGCCGCATCGCGGTCTACGCCGTCTGTGGCGCCGTGCTGGCGGCGTTCGCGCCGGTACTGCCATTTCATTATCTGGCGGCGGCCGGCGTTATCCTGGCCGGCCTGGCGTTGATCGAACTGGTCCAGGCCTCGCGCCGCCGCTGATCCGCTTTCTCTCACGCTTGCGCGCGGCGTCTCCCCCGTTCGGGTGATTGGTGGCGCCCCTTTGGCGCCCGACATGACTTCCCGGCGTGACCAAAGGTCGCGTCCAGCGACCGGCCTGTATGGCCAAGCGACTGGGAGGACGTCATGGTCTATGAAGGCGGATGCCGATGCGGAGCCGTGCGCTACCGCATCGCCGGAGAACCGTTGTCAGCCGGATACTGCCACTGCCACATGTGCCAGCGTGCCGCCGGCGCACCGGTGGTGGCCTGGGTGGCGTTCCGGCGCGGTGACTTCCGCTTCGTCAAAGGGCAACCGCAGTCGGTGGCGGCCAGCAGCCGCGCGATCCGCCGCGTCTGCCCCGAATGCGGCGCCGCGCTGACTTTCGAATACGCCGCCCACACCGAAACTGTCGACGTCACCATCGCCAGCCTGGACGATCCCAACGCCACCGAGCCGGTCTACCGTATTTGGTCGGCGCCGCGACTGCCTTGGCTGCACAGCGAGTGGACGCCGTAATCAGCTTGCCGTCATGCGGTCGAGCAGGCGGCGCAGGAAGGCTTCGCCCTGGCCCAATTGCTCCAGGGTGATGAATTCGTCGGGCTTGTGTGCCTGAAGAATGCTGCCGGGGCCACACACCACGGTGGGAATGCCGGCGTCGTGGAACAGCCCGGCCTCGGTGGTGAAGCTGACCTTGGCGGTGTCGTTGTTGCCCGACAACTGCCGCGCCAGCACCGCCGCCTCGTCGTCCTCGGCGGTGTTCAGGCCGGCGGTGGTGTTGTACTCGTCGAACATGATGCCGCTGGCCTCGTCGACCTCCAGCATTTCCGGAATCAGCGACTGGGCGAAGGCGCGCAGTTCGGCCATCAGGTCTTCCACGTCGTGGTTGGGCAGATTGCGGAATTCGAATTCGAAGCCGCAGCGGGCCGGCACGATGTTCAGCGCCGTGCCGCCGCTGATGACGCCGGTGTGAACGGTGGTGTAGGGCGGATCATAGCCGGCGTCGAACGGTCCGCGCTCGCGGATGCGCCGTTGCATCTGGCGCAGGAAGGCGACCATTTCCGCCGCGATTTCGACCGCGTTGACGCCGCGATTGTTCAAGGCCGAGTGGCATTCCTTGCCATGCACCTGGCAGCGAACATTTTTTTTACCCTTATGGCCGATGATGACCTTCATCTCGGTGGGTTCGCCGACGATGCACAGTTTCGGGCGCACGGTCAGGCCGCCTAGATCCTCGATCAGGCGGCGAACGCCGATACAGCCGATTTCCTCGTCGTAGGAAAACGCGAAGTGGATGGGAAACTGCAGCGACCGCGCGGCGAAATCGGGCGCCAGCGCCAGGCACAGGGCGATGAAGCTTTTCATGTCGGCGGTGCCGCGACCGTACAGACGGTTTTCCGCGTATCGCACGTTGAAGGGATCGGACATCCAGTCCTGGCCGTCGACCGGCACCACGTCGCTGTGTCCCGACAGCACGATGCCGGGGCGGTCGGCGGGGCCAAGGGTGGCGAACAGGTTGGCCTTGCCGCGCTTGTCGTCATAGGTCAGCCGGACCGTGGCGCCCAGGTCCTCCAGCAGGTCGGCGGCGAAGGTGATGAAGTGCAGGTTCGAGCGGTAGCTTGTGGTGTCAAAGCCGACCAGGCGTTCGACCATGGCGATGCTTTGCGGCGACGGACAGGAATAACTCTGGCTCACAGGGACCACTCGTTTGGCGATGGGCGACAACGGCGTCGGTGACACCGATAAATCATCATAAGGCTTGCGTGTCACAACTTGCCAGTGGCCGCCGGGATATCCTATGGGATATGTGAGAAGAACGGCGGATGATGGAACGGAAAGGGGAATGGGGTTGACAGGTTCCGGGACCGGAACGACGGCGAAAACAGCCGAGCCGGCATTCAAGCTCAGCAAGTTGTCGACGCTCAAGGCCAACGCCTTCGATCTGGCGGTGGCCTCGCTGTTCCTGAATGTCCTGGGCCTAGCCATGCCCATGTCGCTGCTGCAGGTCTACGACCGCATTCTGCCCAACAAGTCCACCGGCACCATGGTTCTGTTGCTGCTCAGCGTGCTGGGTGCGCTGGCGCTGGAAAGCCTGTTGAATTTCGGCCGTTCGTGGGTGACCGGCTGGGTCGGCGCCCGCTTCGAACACAAAGCCGGTTGCGAGGCGTTGCGTCGCATGGTGATGACCGGCATCGACAATTTCGAGAAGGAAGGGTCCGGCGTCCATCTGGAGCGCATGAACTCGCTGGCCACCGTGCGCGAGTTCTATGCCGGCCAGGCGTTGCTGACCATCCTCGACCTGCCGTTCGCCCTGCTGTACC
>JBLNBE010000008.1:0-14163 GCA_050259735.1 Bacteroidota bacterium | reverse complement strand
CCTGCTCACCGGCGAGATCCCCGCCACCGTGGCCAATAGCGGCGACAGCCTGCGCCGGCTGGCCTTTCACCTGGACTGGCGCGGCGGACTGATCAATGGCGTGCGCGCCACCATCGCGGTGTGGCTGGCCGGGGCCATCTGGATCGGTACCGCCTGGCCCTACGGCTGGATGATGGTCGCCACCGCCGTGCCCAACGCCGGTCTGCTGGCCCTGCGCGACCATCCCGAGCTGGACGCGGTCGAGTTCATCAAGGGCTGCACTCTCGCCTCGGCACTGGCGTGGATCGCGCTGCTTTATCTGCTGCCGCTGGGCGACAGCTTCGTCTGGCTGTGCGTGGTGATCGGTCCGGTGCTTTACGCCGGCGTGGTGATGTCGGTGAATCCCAAAACGGTGTTCATCGGGGTCGGCTTGATGGTCTTCTTCCTTACCCTGCTGACCCCCACCAATCCCATGACCTACGACGTGCGGCTGTTCCTCAACAGCGTGCTGCCGACCATCGGCGGTGCGGTGCTGACGATGGTGGTGTTCCGCCTGATCCTGCCCCAGGACGCGCGCGGCCATGCCCTGGCGCTGGTGCGCACGATCCGGCACGACATTCAGCGACTTCTGTCCAGCCGCCGTGAAATTGCGCCCACGGACTGGGAAAGCCGGATGCACGATCGTCTGCTGCGGCTGGTCGGTCGCATGCGAGTCAGCGAGATGAACCACCCGCATCTGGTGCGCGGCGGCTTTGCCGCCCTGCGCATCGGCCGCGAAATCATCCGCACCCGCCGCCTGCTGGCCGAATTCGGCGACGACCTGGCGATCAACGCCATCATGGCGCCAGCGCGCGCGGCCTTGCGCGGTATCGAACGCTCGCCGGTGGCGGCGGTCACCGCCCTGCGCACCACCGCCGCCGCGCTGCTGAACCATGCCGCCGAGCACCGGCCCGAGGCGTTGCCGGTGCTGGCCCGCGTTGCCGCCTCGCTCGCCGAGGTGGCCATGCTGCTGGGCCGTCACCGCCGTTTTTTCCACGCCCTTCCTGTGAAGTGATTGAAGTCCCATGCTGAAGGAAATCGACCTCACCGGCGTCTACGTGGCACCGATCATTCTGTACCTGCTGCTGGCGACACCGCTGTTCCTGGCCTGCCGCTGGTTGCTGGCGCGTACCGGCGTGTTGTCCTTCGTCTGGCATCCCGCCTTGTTCGAACTGGCCTTGTTCGGCCTGATCCTGTCCTTGATCGTCTCTCTGCGCTGAGTCTCCAATGCCCCTTTTCCTGCGTCAATCGCTGCGTATCGGCACCACCCTGGTGGTGGTCGCCCTCGCCCTCAATCTGGTCGCCGCGCTGTGGCACCATTACATGATCGCGCCATGGACCCGCGACGGACGCGTCCGCGCCGACACCGTGGCGGTGGCGCCGGAAATCTCCGGCCCGGTGACCGACGTCCGTGTGTCCGACAACCAACTGGTCCACAAGGGCGACGTGTTGTTCGTCATCGACCCCGAGCGCTACCGCCTGGCCGAGGTGACGGCGACGGCGGTGGCCGAAAGCCGCAAGCAGGACATGCGGGTGGCCCAGTTGAAAAGCGAACGCCGCGCCCGCCAGACCGACCTGACCGTATCGAGCGAAGAACGCGAGCAGTTCGTGGGGGCGGCGGCCGCAGCGGCGGCGAACTATGACCAGGCGGTGGCACAGTTGGCTCTGGCCCGCCTCAATACCAGCAAGACGGTGGTGCGTTCGCCGGTCAACGGCTATGTCACCAATCTGCGCCTGCGTCCGGGCGATTACGTCAACGCCGGCCAGACCGCGACGGTGGTCGTGGACAAGGAGTCGTTCTGGGTCGCGGCTTATTTCGAGGAAACCAAGCTGTCGCAGGTCAAGGCCGGCGCCCCGGTTTTCGTCCAGTTGATGGGATACGATACACCGCTGGCGGGCCATGTGGTCAGTCTCACCCGCGGGATTTCGGACCAGAACGGCGAACCGGGCACCACCGGCCTTGCCAACGTCAATCCCGTCTTCACCTGGGTGCGCCTGGCCCAGCGCATTCCGGTGCGCGTCCAGTTGGACGGCATGCCGCAGGACGTCGACATCGCTGCCGGCATGACCTGTACCGTCAACCTGGCCAGCAGCCAGGCGCTGAAGACCGATGCGTGGTTCCTGCTGCGCTGGCTCAGGGCCAACCTATTCTAGACCATCGGGCGTCAAATCTGACGCCCGATGGTCTAGCTTCATACTTAGCCCTCGCCGGGCGGGCGCATCCGCGCCCTTGGCCGCCGCCTCAATGGCGGCTGGTCGCGGCGTGCCTCAGGTTTGACGCTCGCCGCTCTAGACGGCAACAGCCCCGCGCCGATCCAGGCATACCGGGGGCTTCGCGTGAGGTATTATAATACCGCGATGCTAGTATGCTGATTTCAAACGATTTATTTCCCGTTGACTCTGGCGCTGGCGATGGCATACTCCGCGCCTCTCGGAGGACGGATTTATCCGGACTCCCCAACTGGTTTTGCCGTGGGTGCCATGAAGACCTATAACGTCAAACCGTCCGAAATTGAGAAGAAGTGGGTTGTGATCGACGCGGACGGCGTCGTTCTGGGCCGCCTCGCCAGCATCATCTCGATGCGCCTGCGTGGCAAGCACCTGCCCACCTTCACGCCGCACATGGACATGGGCGACAACGTGATCGTGATCAACGCCGAAAAGGTGAAGCTGACCGGCAACAAGCTGGAAGGCAAGACCTTCTATTGGCACACCGGCCATCCGGGCGGCATCAAGGGCCGTACCATGGGCCAGCTGCTGAGCGGTCGTTTCCCCGAGCGCGTCATCATCAAGGCCGTCGAGCGCATGATCACCCGTGGTCCGCTCGGCCGCGCGCAGATGAAGAACCTGCGCGTCTATGCCGGCCCCAGCCACCCGCACGAGGCCCAGGCCCCGGCGGTGGTTGACGTCGCCTCGATGAACCCGAAGAACAAGAGGTAAGTCACATGGCCGATCTCTCCAGCCTGGCTGACCTCCAGTCCGCCGCCCCGCAGGCCCAGCCCGTGCACGAGCGCAAGGTCGACGCCCAGGGCCGTGCCTATGCTACCGGCAAGCGCAAGAACGCCATCGCCCGCGTGTGGGTCAAGCCCGGTTCGGGCAAGATCACCGTCAACGGCCGCGATGTCACCACGTACTTCGCCCGTCCGGTGCTGCGCATGCTGATCAACCAGCCGTTCCAGACCGCTCGCGTCGAAGGCCAGTTCGACATCGTCGCCACCGTGACCGGTGGTGGCCTGTCGGGTCAGGCCGGCGCCGTGCGTCACGGCATCAGCCGCGCCCTGACCTTCTTCGATCCGGCGACTCGTCCGGCGCTGAAGGCCGGCGGCTTCCTCACCCGCGATCCGCGCGTGGTCGAGCGTAAGAAGTACGGCAAGCACAAGGCTCGCCGCTCCACCCAGTTCTCCAAGCGCTAATCGCGCCGACGAGAGTTTGGTGTATGGTTCAAGAGGGTCGCCGGTCACCGGCGGCCCTCTTCCCGTTTCAGGAGTTCACTGAACCATGGCAATTCTATTCGTCGCCACCAGCAAGTCGCTGCAGGAATGGGGCGCGGATGTAGGTTTGGGCAAGAACCTCTACAAGGTGGGCCTGGCCGACGGGCAAAGCCCGGACGAGGCGTTGTCCGGCTTTGCCGGGCAAAGCGACTGGAAGGTGCTGAAGGCCACCGAAACCGGTCTGGCCGAGGACGACCTGCTGGCCCGCTTGGCGCGCAAGGAAAAGCTGGTCGATCCCAACTATTATCCCAAGCTGCGCGGGGCCTTGGGCATCGTCAAGATCAACCCGGCCACCATCGAAAACTCCCTGCTGGTCGCCATGGCGCTCGAGGGCCGGCCGACGCCCAAGAGTTTCAAGTTGAAACCGGCGGACGTCGCCACCTTCCTGACCAACAACGCCCTGAAGTAATCGCGGCGTGCCGTCGCCGGAAGCCTATAGCCGGGGCCGTCGGCCACGGAACAGGCTCACCACGATGGATACCACGAACAGCACCAGGAAGATGAAGAACAGGACCTGGGCGATATCGCCGGCGGCGCTGGCGACGCCGCCGAAGCCGAAGACGGCGGCGACGATGGCGATGATGAGGAAGACCGCAGCCCAATACAGCATGCTACCCTCCGTCGGGTGATGGTCGTTCCCGTCCATATGGCGGCGACCATCGCCCACGGGTAGGCGCGCGCGCGACGCGATTGCGGAGAGGGGCGTCAGGGCGTCCGTTCCGCCGCCCGCTTTTCCGCCACTTGCCGTTTCAATTCGGTAACGGTGACGCCGCCCACGGCGACGTCGTCGTCAGGCAGTTCGTGGATGGACACGAAGAACAGCCCCGACGGAATGCCGGTGACCCTGGCCGCGGTGGCCGTCAGTTGCTGGATCAACTCGGCCTTGATCTCTTTGGTCATCTGGCCGGCTTCGTAAACGATCAGAGGCATGGCGCATCCTTGGCATGAGAGTCTTCACGTGGCATACCAAGGCGCACCCCAGGTTCGCCAATTAAAAGTTGAACATGTTCAATTTCCAAAGCCTTTGAAGATGTTCAATCCCGTCTGGACCGTGTTCAGCCCCTGCAGCAAACCGTTGCTCGCACTGGAGTTCAGGCCGATGCCGGCATTGGCTTGGCGGGTCTGCAACAACGCCTGCGAGTCGGCGATGTCGCTCTCGCCGTTCTTGACGATACCGGACAGCAACGCCTGACCCGAGCCGGCGCCGACGCCGACACCATTGGCCGACAGTTGCGCCCGGGCCGCCGCCAATTGGCGCTGCATCAGATCGCGCTGCCGCTTGTTCTCGATCGCCTGCTGTTGCGACAGATAGGCGTTCTGCGCCGCCACCTGGTCGGCCTGCGTCTGCGCCGCATTGTTCGACTGCTGTTGACCGGCAATCAGCGACGCCAGTTGCAGTCCCGAGGAAACCATACCGCCCATACCGCGTCTCCCGCTAAATGTTCTATATATGTTCCTATCAGAATGCGTGCGTGAGGTCAAGGAATACCATCCTAAAGGGTGCTGCGGCTGACGGTGGCGCCATGAAAAAAGCCCCCTGCCGGCGGGGGCAGGGGGCTTTGATGGGGCTGCGCATCAATACTTCTTGTCGTCGCCCCACATGCTGGGATTGAAGCGGACGACCTGGTTGCGGCCGCCCTCCTTGGCCTGGTAGAGGGCGACGTCGGCGAATTTGACCGCTTGCCAGAAGGTGTCGCTGTCGGTCGGGAAGTCGGCGATGCCGATGGAGATGGTCTTCTTCAGCACGACGTGACCGGCCTGGACTTCCAACTGCTCGACCGACGAACGGATTTTTTCCGCCACGGCGTCGGCGTTTTCCGGCGGGGTGTCCACCAGGATGACCAGGAATTCCTCGCCGCCGAAGCGGATGACCATGTCCGACGCCCGCACCGTCTGGCGCAGCAGCTTGGCCAGCGCCTTGATGACGGCGTCGCCGGCATCGTGGCCGTAGGTGTCGTTGACCATCTTGAAGTAGTCGAGGTCCAGCATCAGCACCGCGACCGAGGTCTTGCGGCGCTGGACGTTGGCGATCAGGGTCTCGACGTATTCCTCGAGGAAGCGGCGGTTGTTCAGCCCGGTCATGGGGTCGCGCAACGACGATTCCTTCAGCGTCTCCATCAGGCGCTTGGTCTCCAGCACCGGGGCCGCCTCGCGCAGGTAGACGTTGATATAGGGGATCTGCGACATCACTCGCTGTTCGTCGCCCTTCTTGGCGACCAGTTGCAGCACGTTGGCGACCGAACCGGACTGGATGATGGGCAGGCAGATGTGGCTGCGGCCCGGCGCCTCTTCCGGCGGCTGGAAGGCATAGCAGATCGACGGATTGGTGATGCCGTCGACGATGTGGCCGGTGCGGCGGGCGCGGCAGCCTTCGCTGCGCACCAGGATCTGCGGGTCGCACCAGCGGCACGAACCGTCCAGATTGCCGTCGACGAACAACGGGGCCATCTGGTTCTTGTTGGGCACCATTTCGTACAGCGAGTACTCGGTGGCCTTGAATTCCTGCTCCAGCGTGCGGGCCAGGCGCTCGTGAATCTCGGCCTTGGTCTCGTCTTCCTCGATGGCCTGCTTGAAATGGGCGGCCCGCGTCAGGCCGTCGACCATGGAGATGGTGGCCTCCAACTGGTTCTCGTCGGCGGTGGTGGTCTTGTTGGTCAACCGCGCCACGTTGTCGCCGATGCGGGTCAGGCCGTCATCCAGGAAGGTGAGCAGGCGGTTCATGTCGCCGGCGATCTGGCCGATCTCGTCCTCGGTCAGTTGCTCGACCTTGGCCTTGAAATCGCCGCGCAGCGCGCGCTGTACCGCCACCTCGACGTTCTGCGCCGTCAGGGCGATGGGCTGCACGGTGCGGCGGATCAGGATGAAGGTGATGCCGGCGAACAGCGACACCACGGCGATGATGCCGGCGACGGTCATCATGGCCTTTTGCTTCAGCGCCAGGATCGACACCTGCATGGTCACCGCGCCCAGCACCATGCCTTCCTGGACCTGATGGCATTCCAGACAGTTGGGCGAGCCGCGATTGGTGGCGATGAAGGGGATGGTGCCGCGGATCAGGGTGTCGTCGGCGGTTTCGACGATGTCGTATTGCGGCTTGCCCTCGCGCAGGACCTGCGTCTCGATCTCGTCGGTCGGACTTTCCTCGCTCAGGCCCTTGCCGAACTGCTGCATCACCAGCGGCGAGCGCACCACCCGCGCCGAGGACAGTCCCTGGACCTCCATCAGGCGCTTGAGAAAGCTTTCGCGGCGGTCGATGACGCCGTTGATCATGGATTCGGTCAGATGCACGCGCACGATTTCGGCGGCGGTGCGGATGTGTTCGGTCGATGAGGCGATCGAGAAGCTGCGGAAGGCGTAAAGGCTGATCGCGACCAGAATGACGATCAATCCCGCCGCGATGGCGACGAAGAACACATGAATCTTAGAACTGAGGTTCATGCCCGAAATCCCCCCTTAGGCCCCCGTGCCGCCGTAGCATAAGAGGGGATTTCTTTTTGCACAACTGTGACAGGAGAAGATGGGGGCATTCCCGCGCCGGAAGCGTCCAAACAATGACACGAGCGTCGCCACCTTTCCGGCGCAATTCTTGGCCACCATATCGTCATCGAACGGCATCGCCGCTTCCCCGTCCGGAAGCGGTTCCCTTCAAGGAGGAGGGACGCCATGAATTCTCGCTCGACCGTGCTGGCCGCCGTGTTCACCGCCTTCGCCACCCTTGCCGCCGCTGGCCCGGTGCTGGCGGGCGACCATTGGGACCATGGCCGCCACGAAGGGTGGCGCCATCATCGCGAGGAATATTGGGACGGCCCCCGCGTCATCTATGCCGCCCCGCCGCCCCCGCGTGTCGTCTATGCCCCGCCGCCGCGCGTGGTCTACGCCCCGCCGCCGGTAGTGTATGCCGCCCCGCCGGTGTACTACGAGCCGTCACCCTCGATTAACTTCGTTTTCCCGCTGCGCTGAGGCAACTTCGTCTTCCCGCTGCGCTGAGGCTGCGCCACGACGTCGTTGGCCGGGCGGATCATCCGCTCGGCCGGCAGCCGCAGGGTGAAGGTGGCGCCCTGGCCCGGAGTGCTGTCGACGCTGATGGAACCGCCATGGGCTTCGGCGTAATGGCGGACGATGGGCAGTCCGAGGCCGGTGCCGCCGAAGCGGCGCGACAACGTCGCCTCGGCTTGAAAGAACGGCGTCCAGATATGCTCCATGTCTTCCGGGCGGATGCCGATGCCGGTATCGGCGACGTGCAGCGCCAGGCCGTCGGCCTCGATGTCGACCCACAGGCGGACCCGGCCGCCCGGCGGGGTGAACTTTACCGCATTGGACAGCAGGTTGAGGACGATCTGGCGTAGCCGCAACTGGTCGGCGCGCAGCCGCGGCAGGTCGGCCGGCAGGTCGGCGATCAGGGCGATGCGGCTTTCATGGGCCTTGGGGCGGATCATCTCCACCACGCTGCTCAGGCATTGCCGCAGGTCCATCTCGGCCTCGCGCAGGCTGACCTCGCCGGTCTCGATGCGGGCGACGTCCAGGATGTCCTCGATGACGTCGCGCAGATGGCTGCCGGCGGTGTGGATCATCTCGACGTATTCGCTGTAGCGGGCGTTGCCCAGCGGCCCGAATACCTGTTCCAGGATGGTTTCGGAAAAGCCGATGACCGCGTTCAGCGGCGTGCGCAGTTCATGGCTGATGGCGGCCAGAAAGGCGGATTTGGCCAGATTGGCAGCCTCGGCCTGCATCTTGGCGTCCATCAGTTCCTGCTGGGCCTTCTTCAGGTGGGTGATGTTGCGCCCTTCGGGGATGATGTAGATCACCTGGCCGGATTCGTCGGTGACCGGCTTGAGCGAGAAATCGATGGTGGCGACCCGGCCGTCGACACCGGGATGGCTGGTCTCGAAGCGGACGAACTGGCCGGCGGCGGCGCGGGCGATGCCGTCGCGCAGCAGGGACTGATCGGCGGGCGAATGGCTCCACCACGGCGTGTCGGCAAAGTGCTGGCCGGCGATCTCGGCCAACGTCTTGTCGATGAAGGCCAGCGCGGTGGCGTTGGCTTCGAGCAGGCGGCCCTCGGTGTCCAGCAGGCCGATGAATTCGAAGGTCTGGTCGAAGATGGCGCGGAAACGCCGTTCGCTGTCCGCCGCCCGCCGCCGGGCCTCGACCAGTTGGTTGATCTCGGCGAAGCACGACACCACCGCGCGGCCGGCTTCGGGATGGCGGATGGGGGCGCTGTGAACCTGCAGCCAGCGCACGCCGCCGTCGGACTGGCGGGCGCCGATGATGGCGCCGACCGCATGATCCGACGCCAATGCCACCAGCGCCGGGTGTTCGTGCTCGGCCAGCGGCGTTCCGTCCCAATGGATGAACTCGGGGCTGCCGTTGGGACCCAGCAGGGTGCGGGCGGCGCTGTTGCTGCAAATGATGCGGCCATCGGCGCCGCGAATGGTGATGGCCTCGCGGATGGCCTCGATAATCAGTTGATGGGGCCAGCCGCTCAGCTCGGGCGTCGGGCGCAGGGTCAGCACTGCGCCGCCCGAGGCCAGCGGCGCAGCGGCGCAGGCCAGGCGGACGGTGTTGCGGTCGTTGCCGTGAACGCTGACCTGAACGTTGCCGAGCGGCCGGCTCAGGTCGGCAGGCAGGCCGACCAGAACGGCGGCAACCGGCTGGCCGCGCAGCCCGGCGAGAGCGCGCCCCAGCAGGCCGGCAAAAGCGGCGTTGGCATCGACCACCCGGCCGGTCGCATCGATGATGGCGGCCGGGGCCGCCAGTGCGACAAAGGCGTCGTGGTAAAGATCCGGCATGCTGCCCGCTCCCCACGGTATGCAATGCCTAAATCATCAAGCGAACACACGGCCCTGTGTACCTGTGATTAAGCATAGGCTTTGCGTCCTTGGTATGAGCGCGCGGGTTTTACCCTAACACCAACGGACAAGGCCCGCCGGCGGGTGCCGGCGGGCCTTGGGACTCTAGGCGGACGCTTGGCTTATTCGCCGGGAGCGGCGAACAGGGTCGACGTGCGCACCACCGTGCCGTCGCTGTTGTCGGTCAGCACGAACTCGAACGGCGTCTTCTTGCCCTTGGTCGACGCGGCGGGCGCGGTGACGTACAGGCGGAAGCTGCCGACAGTGTCGCCGGGCACCGACAACTGGGCGGTGGCGGCATCGCCGTTCTCGCCCACCAGTTCGATGGTCGCGCCGTCGATGCCGGTCACCGCCACGGTCAGGTCGCGGTCCTTGCGCTGCATGTTCAGCACTTTATAGGTGTAGCCGTTGCGGATCTCACCGGTGGACAGTTCGACGAACAGCGGGCTGCGCTCGTGCAGGACGTTGACGTCGATGACCTTGCGGGTGGTCAGCGAGTACAGCATCACGCCGCCGATCAGCGACAGGATGGCGAGATAGACATAGGTGCGCGGGCGCAGCAGCTTGAGCTTGGGGTGCTCTTCGCCGCGCGTGCGGGCTTCCAGGTTGGAGGTCGAGTCATAGGTGATCAGGCCGTGCGGCAGGCCGTAGCGGTCCATCACCGTGTTGCAGGCGTCGATGCACAGGCCGCAGCCGATGCAGGCCAACTGGTTGCCGTTGCGGATGTCGATGCCGGTGGGGCAGGACTGCACGCAGATGCCGCAATCGACGCAATGGCCGCGCCCGGTGAAATCCTGACCGACCTTGGCCGGGCCGCGCTTCTCGCCGCGCCAGGCCTCGTACGAGATGATGGCCGAATGCTCGTCGAACATGGCCGACTGGAAGCGGGCATAGGGGCACATGTAGATGCACACCTGCTCGCGCGCCAAGCCGGCCATGATGAAGCAGCCGCCGCCGACCACGGCGATGGCGATATAGGTGGAGGATGCCGCCTGTCCGGTCAGGATGTTGCCCAGCATGACGAAGGCGTCGTCGAAATAGAGGCAGAAGCCGATGCCGCACGCCGCCGAAATCAGCAGCCACAGCCCGATCACCGTGCCCTTCTTGGCCAGCTTGGCACCGCTCCACTTCTGCTTGTCCAGGGCGATGCGGGCATTGCGGTCGCCCACCACCAGCCGTTCGACCAGCACGAACAGGTCGGTATAGACCGTCTGCCAGCACAGGAAGCCGCACCACAGGCGGCCGGCCAACGCCGACATGAAGAACAAGGCAATGGCGGCGATCAGCAGCAGGCCGGTCAGGTAATAGACTTCCTGCGGCCAGATCTCGATGAAGAAGAAATAGGCGCGGCGGCCCGCCATGTCGATCAGGATGGCCTGATCCGGCGCACCCGGACCACGGTCCCAGCGCATGAACGGGGCGAGATGCCAAAAGGCCAGCAGAATGCCCATGGCCCACCATTTCACGTTCCGGAACAAGCCACGCACGGCGCGCGGGTGAATGGTGCCGCTGGTCGCATACGCCTGATGATGATGCTTCGGCTTGGACGCCTTTTCGGGTTCAGCCTCAATGTGGGACATCGTGTGCCGCCTTGTCGCAATGGGAATTCGGCCACGGAACGTGGGCCAGGGCCGGCACTTTACGGACCGGCTTTCGTCTTCGCATTGCGAATTATCAATGAAGGACGGCGACCTGTCCGTCGATGATTGCGGATTGTCAATGCCGCAACCACGGATGTGGGCGCACCGTTGGCTCTGCCGCGCCATCCGCCGCCGCGGTCACGACCAATGGGGATCGACATGCATCTGGATCTCGACGCCTACATCGCTCTCGGCTTTCTTGCTGCGACGGTTGTGATTACCATCGGCCTGTTCGCCTTCGTCCTGACTCGCCGCAAGAACTAAACTCCCCAAAGGATTCCATGACCGCCAGCACCGCCGCTCCGGCATCGCCGTCCCGTCTCGTCAATTTTCCGGTGCCGCTTTTCTCGACGGTGATGGGGTTGTCGGGCCTGACCATCGCCACCCACAAGGTCGAGGCGTTGTGGGGGCTGGGCGGGGTATCCACCGTGCTGTTCGGCGTGACGCTGGCGGTGTTCTGCCTGGTGGCGTTCGTTTACAGCCTCAAGGCGCTGCTGCATCCCCAGGCGGTGGCGGCGGAATGGAACCATCCCATCCGCATCGCTTTCTTTCCCGCCTCGTCCATCGGCCTGATCCTGCTGGGCAGCGCGGCGGTGGCCGTCGATCTGTCCTTGGCGCGGGTGTTGTGGACCGGTGGCGCCGTCTTGCATCTGGCGCTGACGCTGGCGGTGCTGCGGTCGTGGATCGACCATTCGCGCTACGAGATCGCCCACAGCAACCCGGCATGGTTCATTCCGGTGGTGGGCAACGTGCTGGCGCCCATCGCCGGTCTGCGCTTCGCCCCCGCCGACGTGTCGTGGTTCTTTTTCTCCGTCGGCCTGGTGTTCTGGCTGGTGCTGCTGACCATCGTGGTGTACCGCCTGATCTTCCACCCGCCGCTGCCGGGCAAGATGGTGCCGACGTTGTTCATCCTGCTGGCGCCGCCCTCGGCCAGCTTCCTGTCGTGGGTGGCGCTGACCGGCGGCGTCGATGCGTTCGCCCGCATCCTTTATTTCGTCGCGGTGTTCTTCTTCCTGCTGCTGCTGATCCAGGTGCCGAAATTCGCCAAGGTCGGCTTCGCCATCTCGTGGTGGGCCTATTCCTTTCCCATGGCGGCCTTCACCATCGCCACCCTGGTCATGGGCGAGCGTACCGCCAACCCGGTCTACACCCAGGCGGGGCAGGGGCTGTATGGGGTGCTGGCGGTGCTGATGGCGGGGCTGGTCGGGCGCACGCTGTTGGCGGTGGCGCGCCACGAAATCTGCACGCCCGAGCATTGAGGACCGGTTGGGGTCACGCTTCCGAGGCGGCGATGCTGGTCAGTTGGCCGATATCGCAGCGGTAGCGGTTGGGCGCCAGTTCGGCGATGACGCCGTTGCGCTTGAATTCGGCGACGGTGCGGCTGGCGTGTTCGGTGGTGATGCCGAGCATGGAGCCGACATCCTCACGCGAGAACAAGGTGACGCAGCCATCCGGCTCGGCCAGTTGCAGCATGAAGCGCGCCAGCCGTTGCGGCGCCTTGCCGGTGGACAACTCGGTCAGCCAGTCGTCGGCCTGGCGCAGGGCGTCGTGCCAGCGCTGCATCAACTGGCCGTGCAGGCGCGGCGTCTCGCGGCTCAGGCGCTCGACCACCTGGCGCGGGATGCGGCAGACCTGGGTCGGCTGCAGGGCGATGGCGGTGTGTTCGTAGGTCTGGCCCAGGATGGCCTCTAGCCCCGCCGTGGCGCCGTTCTTCAACAGCCGCACGATACGCTGGGTGCCGTCGGGCAGGTACTGCACCAGCTTCACCAGCCCCGAGCGGATGGTGTACAGCGTCGCGCCTTCGCCGCCGGCGGAATAGATCGTCGCCCCCGGTTCGAAGGCGATCTCGTCGATGGGCAGGTGGATCAGATTGAAGTCGGGTTCGGTCAGGTCGGCGAACAGCACCAGATCGCGGATGCCGCAATCCTCGCAATGGGCGGTGCCTTTCCATGCCGCGTCGATCTGAGGTCGCTTCATCGGTCCAATCCGAAACTCGGTTCCGTGTGTCTAACAGCCGCGTCGGGTGAAGTCCAGGCGCCGGGCCATGTTGGACAAACTTTTCGAAAAATGACAATTCGCAATCAGACATGGGGGCTGCGACCCGCATTTTGCAATGAGGCGATAGGGCCGCATGCCTAGGCTGGCCGCGCGTCCGTTTCCAAGCGCGGGAACGGGCGCCTGGCCGCCGTCCGGCATCGGGGGACACTGATCCCGGATGGCTGGCGCGACACCTTATAAGGAGTTCGTGCATGACCGCTGCAATCGCTGCTGTCGGGACCCAGGGGGAGGCATCGCCGTATTACGACGACGTCATCAAGAAATTCGTCCTGGCATCCGTATTCTGGGGAATCGTCGGCTTTCTCGCCGGCGACTTCATCGCCTGGCAATTGGCGTTCCCCGCCCTCAACCTGGACCTGGAATGGACGACCTTCGGTCGTGTCCGCCCGGTTCATACCTCTGCCGTCATTTTCGCCTTCGGCGGCAACGCCCTGATCGGCACCTCGTTCTACGTGGTGCAGCGGACCTGCCGCGCCAGCCTGTTCGGCGGTCGCGGTTTCGGCAACGCCATCTTCTGGATGTTCCAGGCGTTCATCGTCATGGCCGCCTCGTCTTACATTCTGGGACAGAGCCAGGGCCGTGAATATGCCGAACCCGAGTGGTGGATCGACCTGTATCTCACCGTCACCTGGGTCTGCTATCTGTGCGCCTTTGCCGGCACCATCATGAAGCGCAAGGAACCCCACATCTATGTGGCCAACTGGTTCTATCTCGCCTTCATCCTGACCATTGCCATGCTGCACCTGGGCAACAACATCGCGCTGCCGGTGGTGTTCTTCGGCGGCGAGTCGTGGTGGAAGTCCTATTCGATGTATGCCGGCGTACAGGACGCCATGACCCAGTGGTGGTACGGCCACAACGCGGTCGGCTTCTTCCTGACCGCCGGCTTCCTGGCCATGATGTACTATTTCGTGCCCAAGCGCGCCGGCCGTCCGGTCTATTCGTACCGGCTGTCGATCGTGCACTTCTGGGCGCTGATCTTCCTCTACATCTGGGCCGGTCCGCACCACCTGCACTACACCGCTCTGCCGGATTGGGCGCAGACTCTGGGCATGACCTTCTCGGTGATGCTGTGGATGCCGTCCTGGGGTGGCATGATCAACGGCC
>JBLNBE010000007.1:0-82038 GCA_050259735.1 Bacteroidota bacterium | reverse complement strand
TGATCCCCTCGGTGGTGCATTACCACGACGACGGCACGGTCGAAGTCGGCGCCCACGCCCGCGAGGCCATCCTTGAGACGCCGGATCAGGTGGTGTCGTCGATCAAGCGCCTGATGGGCCGCGGCATCGAGGACGTCAAGGCGCTGGCCGGCACGCTGCCCTATACCGTCGAACCCAATCCGGAAGGCGGCATGGTGCGCCTGCGGGTGTCGGGCCGGGTGCTGACGCCGGTCGAGATTTCCGCCGATATCCTGCGCGCCATCAAGGCCCGCGCGGAAGAGGCGCTGTCCGGCCGCCATGTCAGCCGCGCCGTCATCACCGTTCCCGCCTATTTCGACGATGCCGCCCGCACCGCCACCAAGGACGCCGCCCGCCTGGCCGATATCGAGGTGCTGCGCCTGGTCAACGAACCGACCGCCGCCGCGCTGGCCTATGGCCTCGACAACAGTGTCGAGGGCCTGTACGCGGTCTACGACCTGGGTGGCGGCACCTTCGACATCTCCATCCTGAAGATGGAAAAGGGCGTGTTCCAGGTGAAGTCCACCGGCGGCGACGCCGTGCTGGGCGGCGACGATATCGACCATGCGGTGGCCGAGCATTTCCTTGCCGCCCGCGCCGACGAACTGGGCGAACAGACCATCTCGGCCGGCGAGGCCAAGCAGGCGCTGATGGCCGCCCGCGTCGCCAAGGAATGCCTGACGGCGCGCGAGTCCGGCGAATGGATGATCGAGGTCGAGGGCAAGCCGTCGCGCCATGCGCTGGACCGCGCCACCCTGGAGCGTCTGGCCGAACCGTTCGTCGCCCGCACCATCGACATCTGCCGCAACGTGGTCGAGGACGCCGGCATCGACGTGGCCGACATCAACGGTGTCGTGCTGGTGGGCGGTTCGACCCGCATGCCGCTGGTGCGCCGCCGCGTCGCCGAGTTCTTCGGCAAGGACCCGTTGAGCAACATCAACCCGGACGAGGTGGTGGCGGTGGGCGCCGCCCTGCAGGCCGAAGCGCTGACCCGTGGCTCCGACACGCTGCTGCTTGACGTCACCCCGCTCAGCCTGGGCATCGAGACCATGGGCGGCATCGTCGAGAAGGTGATCCCGCGCAATACCCCGATCCCGGTGGCGATGGCGCAGGAATTCACCACCTATCAGGACGGCCAGACCGCCATGTCCATCCACGCCGTCCAGGGCGAGCGCGAGATGGTGGACCAGAACCGCTCGCTGGCGCGCTTCGTGCTGCGCGGCATTCCGCCCATGGCCGCCGGTGCCGCGCGTATCCGCGTCAGCTTCCAGGTCGATGCCGACGGCCTGCTGACGGTGTCGGCCAAGGAGATGACCACGGGCGTCGAACAGCAGGTGGCGGTTAAGCCGTCCTATGGTCTGTCCGACGACGAAATGGCCAACATGTTGCGCGCTTCCATGGAAAATGCCCGCGACGATATGGCCCAGCGGCTGCTGGCCGAAGCGGTGGTCGAGGCCCGGCGATCGGTGCTGGCGGTGAATTCCGCGCTCGCGGTTGATTCGGACCTCTTGTCGGATGACGAACGGCAGGGTATCGATGCAGCCTTGAAGCGTGTCGAACAGGCATGCGCGGGCAGCGACCGCGATGCCGTCAACGCGGCGGTCGAGCAACTGGAGCTTGCCACCAAGTCCTTCGCCGAAAAGCGCATGGACCGTGGCATCCGACAGGCGCTGGCCGGCGTGTCGGTCGACCGCCTCGACGGCGCCCTGGGGGGCGACGACTGAACCGTTGGGGATCGAACCAGCCCGGGCGCCGATCGTACCAATCCCGCGCCGGGGTTATTAGCCAAGGATTGCCGTAAATGCCCAAGATGACCTTTATTCAGCCCGACGGCACCCGCCTCGAGGTCGAGGCCCCCGAGGGGCTGTCGGTGCTGGAGATCGCCCATCGCAACAAGGTGGACCTGGAAGGCGCCTGCGAGGGGTCGCTGGCTTGCTCGACCTGCCATATCGTGGTCGCCCCCGAATGGTACGACAAGCTGAAGCCGGCCTCGGAAGACGAGGAAGACATGCTCGACCTGGCCTTCGGCCTGTCCAGCACCTCGCGCCTGGGCTGTCAGATCATCATGAAGGACGACTTGGACGGCCTGGTGGTCAGCGTCCCCGCCGCCACCCGCAACATGGCGGTCGATAAGAAGTAGGGGGACAAGAAGGAATGAAGTGGACGGACGTCCTCGACATCGCCATCGCGCTTGAGGAAACTCACCCCGAGGCGGACAACGTGAACCTGCGGTTCACCGATCTGCACGCCTGGGTGATCGCGCTGCCCGGTTTCGCGGACGATCCCGCCAAGTCCAACGAGAAGATCCTCGAGGCCATCCAGATGGCCTGGATCGACGAACGGGACTAAGGGAAGGGCTTCTCTTTCCGAATTACGTCACCCCGGGCAAGCGAAGCGCAACCCGGGGTCCATGGTGCCGTTTCCCCCATGGATCCCGGCTCTCCGCTACGCTGCGGCCGGGATGACGCCTCTCCCTAGGGCGGCCAAATCATGCTGAACGGCATTCCCCTGACCGACATCGCCGCCTTTGGCGCCTTCATCACGCTGTGGATCGGCTATACCCTGCTGGCCGAGCATCGCACCTTGCTGGGCAAGTCGCTGTCGGCGGTGATGGTGCGTCATCGCCGCTCGTGGATGCGGGCCATGTGCGACCGAGAGAACCGGGTGGCCGACACCTCGCTGGTTTCGGCGCTGATGCGCTCGGTGGCGTTCTTCGCCTCGGCCTCGATCCTGGTGCTGGGCGGCCTGGTGGCCTTGATGGGTTCGGGCGAGCGTGCCTTCGCTGTCTATCGCGAACTGCCCTTCGCCGGCTCGTCGGGGCTGGAGGCGTTCGAGATGAAGGTGCTGCTGCTGGCGCTGGTGTTCGTCTACGCCTTCTTCCAATTCACTTGGTGCCTGCGCCAGTTCAATTACTGCTGCATCATCATGGGCGCCGCCCCCAGTCCGGCCGACGAGGACGAGCTGAAGGAAGTGTTCGCCAGCCACGCCGCCCGCCTGCAGAGCCTGGCCGCCAACAGCTTCAACCGCGGCCTGCGCGCCTATTACTTCGCGCTGGCCATGATGCTGTGGTTCGTCGACGTCTGGGTCTTCCTGGCCGCCGCCGCGGTGGTGGTGGCGGTTCTGTTCCGCCGCGAGTTCCATTCCAAGAGCCTGTCGACCCTGGCCGACACCCTGGGAGCCAAGTGATGGCCGCATCCAAGGGCCGTATCGTCGTCGCCATGTCGGGCGGCGTCGATTCCTCCGCCACCGCCGCCCTGCTCAAGGACGAGGGGTGGGAGGTGGTCGGCGTCACCCTGCAGCTTTACGACCACGGCGCCGCCGTGTGTCGGCCCAAGACCTGCTGCGGCTCGAAGGACATCCACGACGCCCGCGCCGTGGCCGACGCGCTGGGCATCGCCCATTACGTCATGGACATGGAAAGCACCTTCCAGGCCGACGTCATCGACCCGTTCGCCGATGCCTATCTGCGCGGCGAGACGCCGATTCCCTGTGTGCTGTGCAACCAGACGGTCAAGTTCCGCGACCTGTTCCAGGTGGCGCACGATCTGGGTGCCGATGCGCTGGCGACCGGCCACTACGTGCGCCGCGAATGGGGCGAGGACGGCCCGGTCATGCTCAAGGGCGTCGATCCCGCCCGCGACCAAAGCTATTTCCTGTTTTCCACCACCCGCGCCCAGTTGGAGTTCCTGCGCTTTCCGCTCGGCGGCATGCTCAGCAAGGATGAAACCCGCGCCATCGCCGCCCGCGCCAACCTGCCGGTGGCATCCAAGCGCGACAGCCAGGATATCTGCTTCGTGCCCGATGGCGACTATGCCGGGCTGGTGCAGCGGCTGCGTCCCGGCGCCATCGAGGCCGGCGACATCGTCCATGTGGATGGCCGCGTGCTGGGCCGCCATGCCGGCATCATCCATTACACCATCGGTCAGCGCAAAGGCCTTGGCCTGGGCGGCGGCGCGCCGCTTTACGTGGTGCGGCTGGAGGCGGAAAGCCGCCGCGTCGTCGTCGGCCCGCGCGAGGCGCTGGCCCGCACCACCATCACCCTGCGCCAAGTTAACTGGCTGGGTGGCGACGAAACCATCGACGTCGCGGTGGAAGTGCGGGTGCGCTCGACCCGACCGCCCAAGCCGGCCCGCCTGACCCGCCACTCCGACGGCAGCGCCACCGTGGTTCTGGACGCGGCGGAAGAGGGCGTCGCCCCCGGCCAGGCTTGCGTGTTCTATCGCGGCGAGCGTGTGCTGGGGGGCGGCTGGATCGTTTCGGCCGACTAGAGTCGGCTGCGGTCGACCGAAACATCCCCTTTTCGGTCCCCTGTTAAGGCGCTCTTGCCACAACAAAGGTATTCGACCCGACGGGATCGTTGTCGAAATAGATGCACCCCTGCTTTATGCCGATTATTTTCTCGATGATGAAAAATTCTTTTACCAGATCGGATACTTCCCGCAGCGAAAATTCTCTTAGATGATCCGGTGTGCTGGGGATATGGCCAAGAGAATTTTGTGGAGTGCTTAGGCATAGAATGCCGCCGGGCTTTAAAATACGACGGATCTCTCTTAGCAAGGGAGCCGGGTCAACGTGTTCGATGATTTCGAATGCGACCGCCGCATCCACTGATGCTTCCGCAAATGGAAGGTTGAAGACATCCCCGCTCTGGAACGACACGGCCTCGTTGCCATAGGTCGCCGTGGCCTGCTCGATCATTTCGTCGTCGTTGTCGATTCCAACAACCGTTTTTGCGGCAGATGCAAGAATGTTAGAGCCGAAACCGCTTCCGCACGCCAGATCCAGGACGACTCCAGCATTTTTTAGGTATGGCAGTGCCATGTCATAATGGAGCGATATTGTGTCGCCAGCTCTGATGGATCGTGAAGAGTTAACCTCAACACGTTTTGCGTATATGGCATCTTGAATGTAACGTCTTACGTCAGATAAAAATTTATCAGAGTATTTTGACATGTCTGGTTCCGAAAATGTCGAGGTGAAGCCATTTTCGGCTCTCATATAATACTTTGGGTGGATGTGATATTTTTTATCGACCGTTTCTTTGTGCTCTGCCATTCTGCGCAATGCGCCAATTCTATAAACGTCGCTTGTAAATAGGGCTGGAAAGCTATCCGGAAACCGAATGCAATCGCAGCCCGACTCGCAGGCGATTTCCAGGCTTCTTTGGGCGCAATCGGTGTCTACGCAAAAATTCAGGCCATTCAGGCGCAATACGACGTCGCTGTCATCGGCGTCGGAAGTTGCCCCGACCATTCGCAGCAACGGGCTTTCATCGTTGCCATAATATATTTTCACCACATCAACGGGGAAATGCCCTTTTATGAAGTCAAGTCCTCCGCGGTCGAATTCCGGAGCGATTATCTTGATATTGCCCACAGTGTCGAAAAATTTTTCATGAATGGTTTTGACTGTTCTAAGGAGAATAGGCTCTCCATCAAGGTCATTCATGCAAAGGTCCCGCCCGCCGGACCACGACGTTGAGCTGGCTTGAATCAGTATTGTTCTGACGACGCTCATAGTCCCCCCGTTCGGAAATATTCGAGAAGTATCGCGCTGCCGGCCGTGACGCTTGCAACGCCCTTGTTGCCACATCCCCCCCCCGAATCCGCTCCATCGCGGCATGGCCATGGGCGGAAACGGTGGGAGTGGCTTTACATTTTGCCCTCGCCGCTCTAGCCCGCCGTTCCGGCCTCGCACAGCTTCCAGTCGTCGCCCTGCAGGGCGAACAGCATGAACAGCTTCTGCTTGGCGGCGCTGTCCACGACCACCCGCAGGCGCGAGCCTTTGCACACGCCGGCAATGGCTTGCGGCGGCGTTTTCACGTGCTTCGAGGTCAGGCAGCCATAGCTGCTTTTGGGGATGTCGGCGACCGGCTTGACCGGCTGGTTGTTGACGCGCAGGGCATAGCTGTCCTGGCCGCCCTGGACCTTGCCCATGACGTCGATGATGGCGAAGCGCGACTTGTAATGGCCGGCGGTCATCTCGCCGTCATTGGCGGCGTTGGCCAGCGGGCGGAACGACACCGCGGCACAGGCCGGCGGCTTCTTGTCGGCGGCGGCGGCCGGCAGCGCGGCGGCCAGCAGGGCGACGAAGACGGATGCGGCAACGGCTTTGATCATGGGGGAACTCCTGGCCGAGGCGAGGGGGGCGGGGGCCTCATTTCGCCGCAAATGCCGCCCGGGCGCAAGCCTTCGGAAGCTCTAACCCTGGCGGCCGTACAGCGGGGCGATCTTGCCGGCGCCGAATGTCAGTACCGGATAGGGGCTGTCGTCCTCGTCCATGCCGGGTGCGCCGGGCGGCATGCCGGGTACGGCGATGCCCTCGACAGTCTTGGGTTTGTCCGCCACCAGCTTGGCGATGGCCTCGACCGGGACGTGCCCTTCGATAACGTACCCGTCGATGCGGGCGGTGTGGCACGACCGCAATTCGGTGGGGACGTTGAACTGGTCCTTGATGGGGTCGACGTCGTCGACGTCGTGCACGGTGACGGCGTAGCCGTTGTCTTCCATATAGGCGATCCACGAGGTGCAGCAGCCGCAGGTCTGCGACTTCCACACCTCGACCACCTTGGCGCCGGGGGCGGGGGTGGTGACGTGGACATAGGCCGCCGCGCCGGCCAAGGCGGCCAGCAGCAAGGCAACGACAAGGGCTGCGCGGCGGAGGATCATGTCAGGCGGCGGCCAGGGCTTCCTGCACGGCGAGGACGGCGAAGTTATGGGCGTCGCCGGCGAAGTGCAGGATGCTGCGGATGGGGTCCTGGTCGTTGTCGGCCAGCAGGCGGCTGGCATCCTCGCGGCAGATGCCGCAGCGCATCAGCACGGTCAGGTAGACCGCGTTGAGGTCGAGGGCGCGGCCGTCGGCGGCGGATTGCCGATGGGCGGAGTCGATCAGCGCACGGATGCGCTCGGCGGCGGAGGCGCTCATATTCCCAATATCCTTGCCAATACACTGATATGCAGCCAGTCACTTGACGGCCGGTGTGATCTTTCCCGATGAGACTTGCTTGGTGTTGGCACAAAAAGTAACGCCGCCTTGGTTAAGGCGGCGTTGACTTCGATCAGGCGACTTCCCGGCGCACTTCGGTGAGCGCGCGTTGCACCAGTGATCGTGGCGCGGTCAGGATGGTGAAGCCCTCACGCGCCAGCCAGGCCGACACCTTGGGTACCAGAATTGGCGGGATCGTCATTCCAAACTCCCAAAACCTTGAAACTGGAACGATAACCGCCGCACTGTGCCCGAACCCATGCTGCATTGCAATAAGATGGGCGCGCATTCCTGCATTGCGGCACCCGAAACGGGGCCGGCTTAGGGCAAGGTGACGTTGGTGTCGGTCGACACGTAGACATGCGCATCGCCCGACGACGTGTATTGCTGGTAGCTCTCAGTGTGGCCGTCGCCATCCATGTCGACGTTGACGATGCTTGGCGTGGACTCGTGATTCCAGGCGCCGGAGCTGAAATGCAGGTTGCCACCGATGATGTAAATGTCGCTCACGCCGCTGTCGGGCGAAATGCTGGACGTCATTGCCATGAGGGTGGTTTCGTTCAGGCTTATGGTGCCGCCACCGGTCATGTTGATGACTTCGACCCCGCTCACGGTGTGGGGGCCTATCATCCAGGTGTTCGAGCCTGTCCAATTCAGGACATCCTTGCCATCCCCACCGCTGACTTGCATGACGGTGTTGCTGGAAACGTTGATGGTGTCGTTTCCGTCCTGGCCGAACAGCAAGTCGGCGCCGCTGCCGCCTGTGATGGTGTCGTCGCCGGTACCGCCATAGACCCAGTCGCTGCCGTCGCCGCCGTTCAGGGTATCGGCCAGGTTGCCGCCGGTAATGGTGTCGTTGCCGGCGCCGCCGTCGATGATGTTCTTCAGGCCGGTGGCGCCGAAGATGGTTTCGTCATAGGCCGAGCCGGAATAGGTGGCAGTGTCGCCCGACGAAAACAGCGACGACTGCCCCATCAAGTCCCATCTGCTGGCAGTTATGCTCTGCTGCCAAGTGCTGACGATGGCCTTGGAATTGCTGCCGCCGGCCAGGACGATGTCGTCGAAATAGGTCGTGTTGTCCAAATTGGTGATCAGTGCCTCGGGGGTGTAGCCCCAGGGGGTAAGCGCGCTGCTCGGGTCCACGTCCAGGCTGAGGGTGCCGCCCAGTTTCACCGGCACTCCATTGGCCACCAGTCGGTCGTGGCTGGTTGATCCGTCGTATTCCAACTCGAGGGTGGAGCCGGAGAGAAGGCTGAGGCCGCCGCTACCGCTGGTGTCGATGGTCAGTGTGCCGACATCGTTGTCGCCGCCGGGGCGGATGATACCGCCTGCCATGTTGTCCAACGTGGTATTGACGCCCAGGCTGATCGAACCATCGCCCGACAAGATGCCGTAATTATGAAGCGCGTGGTTGTCCGCGATTCCCAGATCCTTGCCAACGTCGATATCGACGATGCCGCTGCCTCGATTGTCGATGTTGCCGTCGACGTAGAGGTCGTGCATCACCTTCAAGGTGCCGAAATTATTGATGTCGCCAATGACGGAGTTGGCGACAGCGCCGGCGCCCATGCTTTTGAAGAGGCCGTCGTTTTCCATGCCAACGGAGAACATCGTTGAACTGATATGACCGTTGTCGGCCTTGGTCAGGATCAAAGTGCCATCCGGACCGACAGTGAACTGCCCGATAAAGGTCTCGGTCAAATTGGCGGCCGTGGCGTCCAGGGTGAAGGTGCCGCCGTTCACATCGACAGCCATATCGAAAGTCATGGCTGTGGCATTGGCGGCATCTGCGCTGATGGTGGTGGCGCCGCTGGTCTGCGTGTACTCCGCGGTGCTACCGCCGCCGACAGAGGCGCTGACGATGCCGACCGTGCCGCCGTCAAGCGTCAGGCTGGTCCCGACGGTCAGTAGGGTGGTGGCGTTGCTGTTGCTGCCGTAGAGGGTCAGGGCAGCACCCGTGCTGATCGCCACCTCGGCGGCGGTGAAGGTGGTGTCCAGTATGCTCAGGCTGCCGTTGTTTTTGAGCGTCAGCCTTGCCACCTCGGCATTGGGGATCGCGTTGGCGGTGACGGACTTGCCCGAGATCAGGGCGCGGTCGCTGGCTCCCGGAATGCCGTCGCTCCAGTTGTCGGTACAGGCGTAATCCAGCGGCGCCCCCGCATAGGCGCCGGTGAAGGTGCTTTCCAGGGGAACGGCGATGCTGATGTAGTGATAGCTTTCATTCGCACCGTCGCTGGCATAAACGGTAATGATATCGTTCTCGCCATTGCCGCCCATGTATTGGAGCGTCGCCAGGGCGGCGTTGACCTGGGCGACCGTGCCGGTCACATAGAACGTGCCGCCGAATTGTGTGGTGACGCCATCGACGGTAATACGGCACACGCCGGAACTGTCATCCATTCCTGCACTCAGGACAATCCTGGCCTGGACGTACGTACTGTCGTCGGTGACCCTTACTATGTTGTCTTGCAAAAACGATTGCCATTGACCGGCTTCCGGTCTGGTAAAGCCGATGGGGCCTTGAACATAGGGGGGGCTACCGGTGCCCTGGTTCACCAGGATCGTGAGCGTGCTTGTGGCGCTGGCTCCGTCCGCATCGGTGGCGGTAACGGTAACGGTGTCGACGCCGTAATAAGCGGCCGAGGGCATATAGCTCCAGTCGCCCGTTGCCGGATCGTAGGTGACAATGGCGCCGTGGGCGCTGGTGCTCGGAACCGACAGGGTGACGGTCTTGCCTTCGGGATCGATGGCCTGGACGTTTCCAGTCACCGCGGCATCACCCATAGCCCCGACGAAAACGGAGCGGCCACTGAACACGGGCGCCAGATTTTCGCCAACGGGAATGGGTTTTAGTTCCGGCTCCGGATCCGTGCGGACGGGATGGTCCGGCCCCGGATCGGGGCGCGGGTCCGGTCGCGGGAAGGGATCGGGGCCGACCTTGGTCCCTATGATCGGCCCCGGCGGGACTGGCTGCGGTGCCGGATCGGGATGCGGCGTGGGGTTCAGAAAATGGGTGTCGCCGTTGCCGTTGGGGTCTTGCTGCGGCGCGGCCGGCGGCTGGAAGCCGGGCACGATGTCTTGCGGCGCGGCACTGGGGGGCGGTGACGGCGGACGGGAGTCGATGGCGCTGCCATAAGTCTGCGCGATTTGCGTGGGCGTCAGGATGATCGGCGGCGGCGGCGGTTGGATCGAACTGAACAACTGCAGGGTCTGGTTGACGGTGTTCAGCACCACCGACCCGCTTGCATTGGTGATAACGATCTGGCCGGTGCCGCCGTCGGAATCCGGCAGCAGCGAGACGGTGTTCTCTTCGCCTTCGACGGCGGCTTGGCCAGCAATCGTTGTGCCGCGGATGCCGATGGTCATCACCGGGGTCTTGAGGGTGGCGGCCTCTGGCGCGGTCTTGGCAATGTGGCCCGAGGCATACGAGAAAGCGCCCTTGACCACCGACAACGCCGAGTGGCCGGCGTCGGAAGCGGGGTCGTAGACCAGTTCGTCGATGGTCATGCGGCCGGACTTGCCGAGCGCGAAGGTGCTGGCATCGGCAAAGGTGATACCGACGGCGCCATCGTTGCCGGTGACGATCACATCGCCCTGGTAGACGACGTCGCCGACATGAAGGACGCCTTTGGTGCCGTCGGGGTGGATCACCTCGACCGTGCCGCTGGCCTTGCCGACCTTGCCGATGGGTGTCTTAGCCGCGTTCGCGGCGCCGTTGGATGCCCCAGCCACTATCCCCACTCCCCAGCGTGTCCCATGACCGCCCCCCAATAGGCGATCACGAAAAAATTCTCTCGAAAGTAATCCGAGTTGCGCCTTTTGGCGAGAGGGTGAATACCCTAGGTCGGGCGCATTCCACGGGAATTGTCGTGTGATTGCAGCGGGTAACGGCCGAGCTTGCCGTTAGGGCGAACGCATACGAAAGACGAGGGGGCCGGGGGCGGAGGCAGGGGCGATAAGAGCTGCCTGCGGATTGGGCAATTCCGAGGAAAGCCAGGACCCGTCCGCGCTTTCGGTTTTCACCCCCGGCTTATGGACAGGGTTATCCACCGATTGTGTGCATAGAGCGGATTGGGGGGCGGATCAGCCGCTGGTGGGATAGCGCGACAGCAGCTTTTGTTGCCGGCGTTGGCACGCCACCAACTCGCGCACGCTCATGGGGGCGAAGCCGCGAGCGCGGTTGGCGGCGCCGATGGCGAACATCAGCGATTGCTGGCGGAACAGGGTGCGATAGCCGGCCAGAACCGGGAAGTCCGGGTCCCAGATGTGCACCGCCTCGGCGCCGGCACCGTTGATCTCGACCACCTTGAAACCCTCGCCGTTGCGCAATTGCTCGATGGATTCGAAGCGCACGTCGAGACGGCCGAAATGGAACTCGCCCAAATCGCCGCACAGTTCGTCCATGCGCGCCGCCAGGGCGGGGGTGGCATGGGCGATGCCGTTGATGTAAAGCCCGGCGACACGGTTGGAGCCGACCACCGCCAGCCGCACGCATTCGCCGTCGGCGGGAATCTGTTCCAGGCGATCGGCATTGCCGGCGCACAAATCCTTGGCCTTCCACGACATGCGCGGGCAGGTCTCGATCAGTTGGCGGGTGGTGGAGATACCGTCACCAACCACGAAGGGGAAATAGCGCAGGGTCAGCGAGAAAATCTCGCCATGCTGCTGACCCGGGCGGCGCAGCCAGAAAATGGCGGCCTCGCCCGGCCAGGGCAGGAACTCCTGCAGCAGCAGGTTCTCGCCCTCGGGATACTCGGCCAGATAGTCGGCCAGTTCGGTCTCGTCCGCCACCAGGCGCACGCCGAAGCCGCGCCAGCCGATGTCGGGCTTGACGATACAGGGATAGCTCAGTCCCGCCTCAGCCATGGCGGCGTCGGCGGCGGCCAGGGTGGGGGAAAGGTCGGCGCCGGACTGACGGGTGATGGCGGTCCAGCGGGCGATGAGCGGGCGCGCCACCGCGCCAGCCAGTGCCAGACACGCCGCCTTGGACTCGCCCAGCAGGCCGCCGGCTTCGATGGCCGGGTTGGCGGCGGTCGGCAGGGTCAGGCTGCGATAGCGCAACGCCAGCCAGAACCATTGCAGCGTCACCGGGGTGTAATAGGGGATGACGGGAATCTCTTCCGATGGTGCCACCCGCACCTGATCGCGCGACAGCGGCGGCATGCCGGGATGGGTAAGCGGCAACGGCGGCGCCGTGGGGGCGATTTCTTTCCGTGCCGGCCAGAACCGCTTGCGCAACACGCCGATGCCGACCATGGCCAGCAACAAGGCGCCCCAGCCCCAAGGACCGAACTTTTCGATGACGTCTTCGCCCACGGCCAGCACGGCCAGCAGCATGATCGGCACATAGATCGCCGCCGTGCCGACCACGCCCATGGCGAAGCGGCGGAACGGCACCGACAGGAAGCCGCAGGTCAGGAAGGTGGGGAACAGCAGTCCGGGCGCGATGCGGCAGGCCACCAGCGTCGGCATCAGGTTGCTGTCCAGCCAGTCCCGGCGCGACGGCGTGATGCGGGTCAGGACGAAGCGGCGCAGCGGCACGACCCGTGCCGCCAGGATGCCCAGGCCGTAAATGCCGAAATCGCCGGCGACGACTCCCGACATCAGCGTCGCCATGGCGACCGGCAGGGTCATGCCCTGGCTGTGCATCAGGTAGGCGCCGCTGACGATGGCGGTGTCCTCGTGAACCAGCGTGGCGAGAAAAACGGCCAGAACTTGTAACCCGATGCTCATTGAACTCTCGACACGGAGGCATCCCACAGGACCGAGATATGGGGGTGACCTTGCGCCGGTGCCTGTCTTGTGTCCAGGCGGGCGGCAAAGGGGGACTCCCTTTTCTCGGATGGCGCTAACATATCTTGCCATAGGGGGTATTGCGCAAGGGCAAGGATGATGGGGTGTATCATGGCGGCCGTTCCGGGTATGCTGCGCGTCCAAATTTCTTGTGAGGTTCGCGATGAGCGACGACGAATCGATGATTGCCCAGTATCTGGCCCAGGGCGGCAAAGTGACGAAATGCGCGCCGGGACCGTCGGATAACGTGGTCTATCGCAATGGTCCGCGTTTCCGTCGCAGCCCGAAGCCTCAGGGCGAGGCGGGCGCGGCCCCATCTGCGCCGGCCCCATCTGCGCCGGCCCCATCTGCGCCGACCACGGACGCTCCGGTGTCCACGCCCAAGGAATAGATCGGTAAAAGGCCCCCATCCGTCGCGGGATGGGGGCCTTTTTTGCCGCCGGACGTGGGGCTTGCAAGACGTCCGGTGGCATCGAGGGCCGGGAGGAACGACCCTCGAATTACGGTTCAAGCCGCTCAGATCGCGGCCAGGGCCGGTTCGCGGAAGTGATGCTGGTATTCCTCGATGGCCTGTTCCTCGTTGAATTCCTTCTCCATCTTGGCCACGACGATGGTGGCGACGCCGTTGCCGATCAGGTTGGTGATGGCGCGGGCTTCCGACATGAAGCGGTCGACGCCCAGCAGCAGTGCCAGCCCCTCGACGGGCAGGGTGCCGGTGGCCGACAGCGTGGCGGCCAGGGTGATGAAGCCGCCGCCGGTAACCGCGGCCGCGCCCTTGGACGTCAACAGCAGCACCGCCAGGATGCTGAGCTGCTGGGTCAGCGACAAATCGATGTCATAGGCCTGCGAGATGAAGATGGCGGCCATGGACAGGTAGATCGAGGTGCCGTCCAGGTTGAAGCTGTAGCCGGTGGGAATGACCAGGCCGACCACCGACTTGTTGCAGCCGAAGCGCTGCAGCTTGTCCATCATGCGCGGCAGCGCCGATTCCGAAGACGACGTGCCCAACACGATCAGCAGCTCGTCCTTGATGTAGCGCAGGTAGCGCCACAGGCTGAACTTGTACAGGCGGGCGATGGTGCCCAGCACGACGAACACGAACAGCGCCATGGTGATGTAGACCGACGCCATCAGCAGGCCCAGCGAGGTCAGGCTGGAGACGCCGTACTTGCCGATGGTGAAGGCCATGGCGCCGAACGCACCCAGGGGCGCGACGCGCATGACGATGCCGATGACGCCGAACATGGCGTGGCCGACCTTTTCCAGGAAGCCTTCGACCAGCTTGCCGCGCTCGCCCATGGCGGACAGGGCGACGCCGAACAGGATCGAGAACAGCAGGATCTGCAACAGGTCGCCCTTCTCAAAGGCGCTGACGACGTTCTCGGGGATCAGGTTCAGCATGAAATCGACGGTGGACTGTTCCTTGGCCGCCGACGCGTACTTGGCGATCGCCTTGGTATCCAACTGGCCCTGCACCACATGCATGCCGCGGCCGGGACCGACCAGGTTGACCACGATCAGGCCGATGGCCAGGGCGAAGGTGGTCACCACTTCGAAGTAAAGCAGCGCCTTACCGCCGACCTTGCCGACCTTCTTCATGTCGCCCATGGACGAGATGCCGGTGACCACGGTGATGAAGACGATCGGGCCGATCACCATCTTGACCAGGCGGATGAAGGCCTCGCCCAGCGGCTTCATCTGCACCGCCAGATCCGGCTTGAACTGGCCAAGCAGCACGCCGATGGTAATGGCGGTGAGGACCTGGAAGGTCAGGTTGGTGTAAAACTTGCCTTTCGTCTTCTTCGGTGCCGGGGCAGGATGCATGACTGTTTCCTCTAGGTCTGATGCCTTCCGCCCGCGTCGGGCGATGGGGTCTTTAGCGCAAGCACCATGCCAAGTCTGACTGCCGCCGATTTCCTGGATTTTTTCCGCCTACTGGGGCGGGAAGCCGCACGCGAACCGTCCAACCCTGTGCGAAAATCCGCACAGCGCGACGGAATATTTCGCGCTGGACGGTTGTGTTCTGGCGGATGCTGCGCTGCGGCAGGGAATGGCGACAGGAAATTTCCGGGTGGGGCGTCGTGACCGCCGAGCTGACGGCACCCAGCCGCCCCTCCCACACGATGTTGCCGCTGCCGTGGGCGCTGGCCATGGCCGTGCTGGTGCCGCTGGCGGCGTGGCTGTGCGGCCTGGTGGGCGAGCGCACCGCCATGGCGGAGATCGGTGCCGTGGCCGCCGGGCGCGCCGATCTTTACCGCACGCTGCTGATGCGCGAGTTGGAGCGGCCAGTGGGGGTGCCGCTGACCCTGGCCCATGCGCCGATGGTGGCCGAGGCGCTGGCCGGGTCCGAGGATGCCGCCCGCCGCCTGGACGTGCTGCTGGCCGATTTGGTCAACAGCGCCGATCTGTCGGATCTTTATGTGATGAACCGCGCCGGCTTGACCGTCGCCGCCAGCAATGCCGGCGGCGCCACCAGCTTCGTCGGCAAGGATTTCAGCTTCCGCAAGTACTTCACCGCCGCGTTGCAGGGACGCATCGGCCACGAATTCGCCCTGGGGTCCGCCTCGCAGGTGCCGGGCTATTACGTGGCGCAGCCGGTGATGGCGGGTGACCGGGTGGTCGGCGCCGTGGTTGCCAAGATCGATCTGGCGCGGTTGGAACGGCTGTGGAGCGACAACCCCGAGCGGCTGTTGCTCGCCGACCGCGACGGCACCGTGCTGCTGACCGGCGACCCGGCCTTGCGTTTCCACCCCATGCCTGTGTTGGACGACGGCGACTATGCGCTGGTTGCCGATCTGCCCGGCGGCGAATGGCGGCTGACCATCCTGATGCCCACCGATGCCGCCCGCCACCGCCGCTGGGCGTGGGCGGCGGTGGGCGGCGTCGGCATGCTGGCCTTGCTGCTGATCTCGATTTCCGCCGCCGAGCGCAGCCGCAATGCCCGCGCCTTCGCCGCCTATGAACGGCAAAGCCGTGCCGAGCTGGAGGAGGAGTTGAGGCAGCGCACCGCCGAACTGGTCCAGGCGACCAAGCTGGCGACCATCGGCCAGATGGCCACCGGCATGGTGCACGAGATCAACCAGCCGCTGGCCGCCATCGGCGCCTTTGCCGGCAATGCCTTGCGGTTCATGGAACTGCAGCGGCTGGACCGCGTCGCCGGCAACCTGGCCGAGATAGCCGGGCAGGTCGACCGCTTGGCCGAGATCACCCGCCGCCTCAAGGGGTTCGCCCGCCGCCCGGACGAGGAACTGGCGGCGGTGCCGCTGGCCGCCACGGTCGAGCGCGTGCTGGCGCTGGTCGGGTCGCGTCTGCGCGAGCAGGGGGTGGCGGTGGATTTCGACGCCGGTCCGGCCGAACTGTGCGTGCGCGCCGAGCAGATCAGGCTGGAACAGGTGCTGATCAATCTGGTCACCAACGCGCTGGATGCCATGAAGCGGCTGGAGGACGGGGCGCTGTCCATCCGCATCGCCGCTGGCGCGGCGCGGGTACGGTTGTTCGTCGCCGACACCGGACCGGGCATTCCGGCCGATTTGTTGCCCAATCTGTTCGAGCCGTTCACCACCACCAAGGCGGCGGGCGAGGGGCTGGGTCTGGGCTTGTCCATCGCCGCTGCCATCGTGCGCGACTTTGGTGGTACGCTGACCGCCAGCAACCGGCCCGAGGGCGGTGCCGTGTTCTGCCTCGACCTTGCCCTTGCGGAGCTTGTTTGATGGATACCGTTCTGCTGGTCGATGACGACCGCCCCGTGCTGGTGGCGGGCGAGCAGACGCTGGAACTGGCCGGGTTTTCCGTGCTGGCCTGCGGCACCGGCGAGCAGGCGTTGGAACTGATGGGGCGCGCCCGTCCCAACGTGGTGGTGACCGACGTGCGCATGCCTGGCATGGGCGGTCTGGAATTGCTGGCCCGCATCCGCGCCCTTGATCCCGAATTGCCGGTGGTGGTGGTGACCGGCCATGGCGACGTCGCCATGGCGGTGCGGGCCATTCGCGACGGCGCCTATGACTTCGTCGAAAAGCCGACGCCGCCGGAAATGCTGGCCGACGTGGTGCGCCGTGCCGCCGAGCGGCGCCGGCTGGTGCTGGAGAACCGCCGGCTCAAGGAAGAGTTGGCGGGGGCCAACCGCCGCGCCATCATCGGCCGCACCCCGGCCATCGAGCGCCTGCGCCAGACCATCGCGGCGGTGGCCGATACCGATGCCGACGTGCTGTTGTGGGGCGAAACCGGCACCGGCAAGGAGCTGGTGGCGCGCGCCCTGCACGCCCAGGGGTGCCGGCGCGAAAAGCCCTTCGTCGCGCTGAATTGCGGTGCCATGCCGGAAACCATTTTCGAAAGCGAACTGTTCGGCCACGAGGCCGGCGCCTTTACCGGCGCCGCCAAGCGCCGGATCGGCCGCTTCGAGCATGCCGGCGGCGGCACCCTGTTCCTGGACGAGATCGAAAGCATGCCGCTGGCGCTGCAGGTAAAGATCCTGCGCGCACTGCAGGAGCGGGCGGTCGAGCCGCTGGGGTCGAACGAGCTGGTGCCGGTGGACCTGCGCGTGGTCGCCGCCACCAAGATCGACCTCAAGCAGGCGGCGGCCGAGGGCAAATTCCGCGAGGATCTGTACTACCGCCTCAACGTGGTGGTGGTCACCATCCCGCCGCTGCGCGAGCGCCGCGACGATATTCCGCTGCTGTTCCGGCATTTCGTCCAACTGGCCTGCGGCCGTTACAACCGCGAACCGCCGCCGCTGGAAGGCGCGCGGCTGGATCAGTTGATGGCCTACGACTGGCCGGGCAACGTGCGCGAATTGCGCAACGTCGCCGATCGCTTCGTGCTGGGGCTGGGGCTGTTGCACGGCGACGCACCGTCCGAGGGCGGCGACGAACTGACCCTGCCGGAACGGGTCGACCTGTTCGAGAAGACGGTAATCGAAAGCGAGCTTAACCGCCACGCCGGCAACGTGACCAAGACCGTCGAGGCCCTGGGCATTCCGCGCAAGACGTTCTACGACAAGCTGAAGAAGCACGGCCTGACACGGGCGGATTTCGAGGGCTAGAGTCTGTCAATTTTTGACGGAAGCATCCCCGATGATCGTCAAGCCCACTGGTGTCCGGTTCACGCTTTCGCGGAACGTGTCGGCCCGTCGAGGCCGTGCGCAGGTAACGCGGATGGCACGGAAACCCGCTGTCGCGGGCCACGGACGAACACAGATGGTAGCTGTGCCGGTGGACAGAAAAAATCCTGAAACCCTAAAGAATGCCCGTCACCCCGGACGCGCCCCGCGCGATTCGGGGGGCATGGGTGTGCACCACGATGGATGCCGGCTCGAAGGCCGGCATGACGACATTTTCTTTCGTCCGTGTCATCCGTGGCCGCGAAGCGGCGTCCGTGTCATCCGTGTCTCTTGGCAGGAGGCAAGCCATGAAAGTCAGGGCGGCGGGCCACTTCAGCCGTTCATGCCCGCGCATGACGTAAAAATAGGCTTGCTTCAACCTGAACCGGGAAAACTCTAAGGCGCGGTCGGTTGCCCGTCACCGCGCCATCAGCGCGAACACGCCCCAGCCGAGATAATCCCGCGTGTATGTGGCATAGCGCACCGGTTCCGACGTCAATTGGGCGCGCACTTCCGTCGCGAACTCGTCGCCGGGATTGGCGTCAAGCCAGCGGCGCATGGTGAGCCATTTGGCCGCCTCGTACCTGTCCCAGCCGTCCTGGTCGGCCAGCACCATTTCAACGACGTCGTAGCCCAGCCGGCCGAAGGACGCGACAAGCCCGGGAAGCGTGAGGAAGTCGGAGATCGAGTGGGCAAGGCATCCCTTGGCGACATCGTCCGTCGGCGGCAAATGCCGCCAGAACGGCTCACCGATCAGGATGACGCCTCCGGTGCATAAGCTGCGCGCCAGAAGCTCGATCGTGCCGGCCACTCCACCGGCGATCCACGTGGCGCCGACACAGGCCGCCACGCCGGCTTTTTCTTCGGAGACATAGCCGGCGGCATCGCCATGGATGAACCTGACGCGGTCGGCGACGCCCAGTTCCACCGCGCGGGCATTCGCTTGCTCGGTGAACAGCCGGCTCATGTCGATGCCGGTACCGACGATGCCGTGGTCACGCGCCCAGGTGCACAGCATCTCTCCCGAACCGCTGCCGAGGTCAAGCACCCGGGTTCCCGCTTCCAGCCGCAGCGCCGCCCCGAGCGTGGCGAGCTTTGCGGGCGTGATCGGGTTGTGGATGCGGTGAGCGCTTTCCGAGAGATTGAAGATGCGGGGGATGTCCACCGTGCAAGCTTCCCTAAAAGATGTGGTGTATTGTGATTGCGACATCATTGGTCGCCACTATCCACGGGAAGGCCAAGCGAGACAATGAGCGAAAAGTAGTGTCTGACCCCACCGCATACGACCTGCGAGAGCTGAGAGGTGGACTAGGGGCAGGTCACTGTCACTTTCCTGCGGCTTACCGCTGGCAACGCGAAGGACGGAAGGCTATTTTCGGTTGTGGCGAGTGTAGCCCCTCGGCACTTGGCAAAGGTCGTGTCTAGATAACAAAATCTTGTGCCGTATCAGCGCCTTGTGTCCCATCCACCACCCAGCGCCCCGGTGAATAAGACGGGTTAGCCTCGTAAAGAGAACCCATAGAATGCGCAATTACAAAGAAAAATCATTCCTTGGCCTGGAGCTGCTCCGTTTCTTGTGCTCTCTTTCTGTCCTGATTTGGCATTATCAACATTTCTTCAAAATCAGCGCCCTAGCGACCATAGACGGATATGACGTATCTCTGCAGCCTCTCTATTCCCTGCTGTGGATCTGGTACGAGTTGGGCGGCTATGCCGTTCAAATTTTTTGGGCGCTGTCCGGATTTATCTTCTTCTGGAAGTATGCTGAACTAATTCGCGACGGCGGCTTGGGCGGCAGGGAGTTTTTCACCTTGCGCTTTTCCAGGCTTTATCCGCTGCACTTCCTGACGCTGGTGTTCGTGGCTCTGCTACAATGGGGATACTGGGATGTACATGGCGGGCCGTATATCTATTTGTCCAATGATGTGCGCCATTTTGCGCTGAACCTGTTCATGGCCTCCCACTGGGGCTTTCAGAAGAACTATTCGTTCAACGGCCCGATCTGGAGCGTCTCCATCGAAGTTCTTGCGTATGCGGCATTTTTCCTAATAGCGCGCCGGGTGGCTTTTACCCCTAGGAACATGCTGGCACTGATCGTCACCTTGACCATCTTCCTCATGGCCCTGCCGGGGATGCAGGATATCATGTTGTGCTTGCTGTTCTTTTTCGCCGGAGGCTGCGTACATGTGCTGGTCAGCAGAACCAGCATTCCCCTATTCCGCACCCTAGAGGTCAGCTCTTTATGCTTCGCTGCCCTGTTGGGGATTAACATCCTCACCCACGGCAAGGTGCAGGCCTATATGCAAGTTTTTCTGGCTGTGTCCTTGCTGTCCGCCTTTCTGTTGGTGGGCCAAGGCATCCGGGGTGAGCGTTGGCGTGCCTTATGTACCGGCTTGGGCAATCTGACCTATTCGTCCTATCTGCTGCATTTCCCGCTGCAATTGGCCGTTGTGCTGGTGCTGGATCATTGGGGTGTGGGACGCGAGGTGTTTTATCAGCCCTATTGTCTGGGCCTATTTGTGGTAGCGGCTTTCGCCCTATCCCACCTGTCCTTTACGCTGATCGAGCACCCGGCTCAATCTTGGCTCCGGAGGCGGTACATGGCTGCTGCGCTCGATTCGAAACGTGTCAATGAAAGTGCGACACCGCGACAACGAATTTAGGCAGCGATTTTCTGTGCCGTCGGCGACCAATCGCCTGCGCTCGCTCCCCTTTTTTCCACCTGCCGCGCAAATTGATCGTTCGTCAGCCAGAAAAAAGGCTCCCGTCGGGAGCCTTGAAGCACAAGAAGCCTGCGGGGAAAGGCCTTGCTGACCCTAGCGTAACTCCGCCACGGCGTCCTTGGGGCGCTCGCAGTACTTCAGCTTGGCTCCCAGGCCGCCCATCTGCAGCTCGATGGTGTCGCGTTCGGATACCCAGGTGGTGGTGGTCCACACCACGCCGGGCAGTTCCTTGCGCTGCTCTTGCGTCGGCGTGCCGTACAGGCCGACCAGCGTCTTACGGATGTCCGGGTTGACGGTGGTGCTGGGCTTGGGGAGCAGGTCGACGCACACCAGCTTGGACGTGGTGACGTCGAACAGCAGATAGGCCTGGAAGTCGGTGTCGCCGGTGCGGGTTTCCGACACCAGTTCCGGCACCTGCACCGGGATAAAGCTGCGCCGGTACATGCGCCGCTGCTTTTCGCTGGCGGAGGCATAGGACGCCTTGCCCTGACCGGCCTCGAAGGCCTGCAGGCGGGTCATACCCCAATGGGTCCATTCCCAATCGGCGAATGCCGGCTGCGCCCACGCTGCCAGGATCACCGCGGCCATGGCCATGAGATAGCGCATGGACCCCTCCATCGAAACGTTCTAAACAAGATAATACATTAGGCATGTACGAAAAGAGGTCAATGGCAATTTGCAGATCTTATTCTTGCGGAGGAGGTGTGGCGTTGCGCACATACTCTGTTGGGATAGTATATCGCATCCCAATGGTCCCAGGCACATTTTAGCTCTATTCCATCCGTGTTTTAGGTCTATTCATGATTGTGCCGTCCTGTCGTCTTTGGTGGATGTTGCCGTCAATGAGGAAGTTGGGGTAAGTCATTGATCTGACGCATCTTTCGTTATCACCCGCTCATCCTCTCGATGAGCGGCGAAAGAGAGGCGGAACCGCGCCGTGGGGGCGGCGTTCGCCCGTTTATGAAGATGACCTCGCGTCTGGGGCGAGCGGGTGCCGCGATCCTGGTGATGCTGTCGGCAGGGTGGCCGGTTGTTCCGTTGCTGTCGCCTGCCGCTTTTCTGCTGACGACCGAGGAAGCCCAGGCCCGTGCCGGCTCCAGCGGCGGTTATTCGCGCCCGTCGCTGCGGACGCCGTCGCCAAGCCGCCCGTCCACCGGCGGCTATCGCCGTCCCCCGGCAAGTGCTGCCGCCGCCGGCATGGCCTGGCCCGGCAGTGACAGCGACCAGGCCCTGTCGCGGCGCGGATCGGCCGAAGCATTGCAGCGCTACCGCGCACAATCGGTGCCGCCGCCAGCGCCGCCCGCGACGACAGCCCCCGCTTGGGGCGAACGCCGGGGCTGGGTGCCGCCGTCCTATGCCGGCCCGTCTTCGAGTATGGGCGGCGTGGGCAATGCCCTGCTGATGTGGTTCCTGCTCGACACGCTCACCCGTCCGGGGCGCGCCGAGTACTTCCACAATCACCAGGACGATCCCGCCTATCAGTCGTGGCGGCGCGATGCGGAGCAGCGGGCGCGGGACGATCCCGAACTGCGGTCGAAACTGGCCGGCTTGGATACGGAACTGGCGCGCCGGGGCGACCAGCCGCGCGACCCGAATGCGCCGCCGCCCGAGGTGCCGCCACGACGGGGCGGCTCGGGCTTTGCGCTGGTGGCCGTGGCGATCCTGGCGGCCGGGTTTTTCCTGATGTGGCGGGCGAGGCGGAAGATGAAACCCACTGGCGATGGCTCGGCACTTGATCTGGCGGCGCGCATGGCGCGGCAAAAGCTGGGCGGCGAGCCACAGCGAGACACGCCCTACCGCCTGGGCATGACCCTGGACTTGGACCCCACGCCGTTCGTGCTGGCGGGGTCCGCCACCAAGGTACGTGCGCCGGCGGGCGGACTGACCAGCGTTGCCGCGCTCGGCCGACTGACCTCGGGCGCGATTGTCTTCGACCGTCTTTATCTCCCCCAGGACCAAGGTTTTTTCCAATTGTCGGGGGCGTCCGAATGCCGCTTTTTCAGCTCCATCGATCACTTCGTTCCGGCGAATGCGGACGAATGGGCATTCTGGCTCGACAATGCCGAAGGGCTGATCGGTTGGCCCAGTTTCGAGACCAAGGACGGCAAGGTCTATGGTCGGCTGTGGCAGCCCGGCGACCGGCGGGTGGAGCCGCCGCGCTTCACCGAGCAATTGACGACGCTGGACGGCGCCTCGGTTCGCCAACTGACCGCCACGTTGTACGCCGCCCCGACCGGCGTGCCGGCGCCGGCGCCTGAAACCGAATATGTGCTGGTGGCCGCGGTCGAGGCGGCGGGGCAGGCCTGGGTCGAGGTTCTGGCCGGGATCGATGTGAACGCAGCGTCGCTGTCTCTTCCCTCTCGGAGGTGATCCATGGAATGGCGCCTGATCGTCGACAGCCTGGGAACGGGACTTCCGGTCCTGCTGCTTCACCTGGCCGCCACCCTGCTGTTGCTGGGTCTCGGCGTCGCTGGCTACATGGCGATGACGCCCTTTCACGAGCGCCGGCTGATCGCCCAAGGCAATGCCGCCGCCGGGATGGTGTTGGGCGGGACGGTGGTGGCGTTGGCGGTACCGCTTGCCGCCACCCTGGCAACCAGCACGGCCGCTGTCGACATTCTGGTGTGGGGGGCGGTGGCCGTCCTCTTCCAACTGATCGCCTTTGCCGTCGCCGCTCTGCTGGTGCGTGACCTGCGCGCGCAAGTGGACGCCGGCAATACCGCCGCCGCCATGACCGTGGTCGGCGTCCAGATCGCGTTCGCCTTGGTCAACGCCGCCGCCATGGCGGGATAACCGCATGAGGTTTGTCGATGATGCCGTTCATTCGCAATTTGCTGGGTGTGAAGACCGATCAGGCGGTGCAAGGCGCCGTCGAAGCGTTGGTGCGCTGGGACCCTGCCTCGGCGTCCGAGGCGGAACTGCGTCGCATGGAGGAATATCTGGACGATCTCGGCCTTCAGGTGGCGCAGGCGCGTGCCACCCTGACCCGGGAAAAGGAGGAATCGGATGCCATCGCCCGGCTGTCCCATCAACGCATGGCGGCGGCGGAGCAGCTTCAGCAGCAACTGAACACGGAAACCGATCCGGCCAAAAAGGCGGAGCTGGAGAAAAGCCTGGCGACGCTGGTCGGCCTGCTTGAGCAAATGGCGCCAGATGTGGAACGTGAAGCCCAGGATGCGGCCGACGCCCAGGACTTCCTGCAAACGCTTGAACGCAGCTATGCCGAGGCCGGGGCCAAGCTGAAGACCGCCAAGAGCCAGCTTGACCGTGCCCAGCGCGACTTGTCGCGGGCCGAACAGCAGCGCCAGCTTGCCGCGCAGCAGGCCGATGCCGCCCGGCAGGCGGCGGGACTGTCGGGGGCGACGTCCAGCCTGAACGTCGCCCTGAAGGCAATGCAGGACGCCGCCGCCAAGGATCTCGCCTCGGCCGAGGCCGCCCGCGCCAAAACCAACCTGCTGAAACCGACCCGCCCGGAAGAGGACGACCCCAACATCAAGGCCGCGCTGCAACAGGCGAGCGGCAGCGGTCCGGCGCCGACGACCCTGGCCGAGCGGCTGCAGGCGTTGCGCTCCCGTCCGGGCGGAACCGTGCACTAGGTCCTGTTGACGTGGTGACAGGGCGGGGTCACAGTTTGGGCGCACTGGTCACTCAAGGGGGGGGGAGGGGCATGAAAAATCTGATGCGGTTGGTCCTGATGGCAACCGTGCCGGCTTTGTCCGCCTGCAACGCCGGGGGTGGCGGAACCTGGGTCTGTCAGGTCAACCGCAACGACAACAACGCGCCGATGTCGCGCTTTGCCCTGGACATCAAACCAGCCAAATACGACATGGACGAACACGTCACCCTGGATTTGCAAGGACAGCGTCTGTCAGGCACCCACGGCGCGACATTCGGCAACACGAAGGGGCTGAACGTCAGTTTCGGCGGAATTTCGTCCACTTGGGTTTACGACCTGCGCCTGGAAGTGACCGCCCCAGATACGAGCCAACAGCCCGTCGAGCGCCGCTTCTGGGGATGTGGTCGGCTTGCAGGGGACAATGCCGCCGAACCGCCACCTTTTCCTTGCGCGTCGATTGCGGGCAGTTGCGTCCAGCAGAAGTGATGTCGCCCTTTGTCTTGGCGACAGAACCTAAGACAGGCTGCGGATCAGCGCCAGCCGTGCCATGGCCTGTTCGCCCAGGCGCTGGGCCTCGCCCAAAACGTCTTCCTGGCTGGTGCTCTCGGCGATCGACAGGTAGGTGTCGAGTACCTCCTGGGCGTCGCTGAGCGCCAGGTGGAGAAGCTGCGCGGTGGGGAGCGCGCCAGGGGCCAGCCGGCCGTCGCGGCGGGCATGGTCGACGGTGGACGAGGCGGGCAGGGTACCGGCCTCGGCCGCGGGCCGCGCCAGCAGGTCTGCCGCCGGGTGGCCGGCAAGCGCCGCCGCCAGCAAGCGGCCCAGTTGGGCGGACCCCGCTTCCAGCCCCCGCGCCAGGCGTCGAAGATCGTCGATGGTTTCGATGCGTGCTGTCGGCGTGCGCGGCGCGCGGTTATGGAATGCGCGCCTGCGCATGCCGCGCAGCAGCGCCACATGCTTCAGTTCTTCGCGTGCCAGGGCTTCGGCCCGGGTGCGAAGCTCGCGGTCGCCTGCGCAAAGGGCGGCGAGATAGGTGTAGAAAGCGAAGGCGCGTTCTTCGTTGCGGACGGCCACAGCCAGCGCCAGATAGGGATCAAGCGGGCGCTCGTCGGCGTCGTCGCCAAAGGTTTCCGGCAACTGCCAACTGAACTGGGTTGGCGTCGGCTGACTGCGGCCTTCCCGGCCGGCCCATCCTTCCAGCCCGCGCTGATGGTCGCGCTCTAGCTGGGCCAGCCGGGTGAACAGCTCGGCAAGCTCGGCCTGCCCACGGCTTTCCACCCGACGGGCCAACTGGCCGTAGCGGTTGGCCGCCTCGGCCTCCATGGCGACGGCGATATTCATCAACTCGTCCACCGAACGCACGTCCGGGATCGGCCAGTCGGGGTTGAGCGGTTTGCGCACGATGGGGAGCCTCGCTTTGCTTGTGGGCAAGACATGGCGCTTCGGCCTCGCCGATTTGCCATACCCAGGCGGTCGTACCGCTGCCGGGCGATCATCAACGGATGGGCACACCCCCAGTTTAAAGGGCTATAGGCAAGCGGCTGGGGAAGATCACGGTGGTAAGGCTGTTGGCCCTGGTGGTCTTCCTGCTGAGTTGGGGCGCCGGTGCGTCCGCCGCCGGGCTTGCCGATTTCCTTGACCAATTGCCGCTTCAGCAGGTTTTCCCCGGTGCCGACCGGCTGGGTCCGATCGAGGGGGCGCCGCCGGCTGCGGCGGCCTATCAGGGCGACCGCTTGCTGGGGTGGGTGTTCCTCAATTCCGACGCGGTCAATGCCGCCGGCTATTCCGGCAAGCCCATCCAGGTGGCGGTGGGCATGGATACCGAGGGGCGCATCGTCGGCGCCAAGTTGCTGAAGCACGCCGAGCCGATCGTGCTGGTCGGCATTCCGGTCAAGAAGATCGAGGATTTCATCGCCGGCTATGTCGGCCGCAATGTGTTGGACCTCACCGGCCCGGCCAGCCCCAAAGGTCCTGACGTGGTCAGCGGCGCCACCGTGACCGTCATGGTCATCGGCGACACCATGGTGCGGGCGGGCGTGTTGGTGGCGCGCTCGCGCGGGGTCGGCGGCCAGGCTCCCGCGAAAGCAGCCCAGCGTCAGGTGGACGCCGAGCGCGCCGGCAGCGAAAGCTGGGACGAGCTGGTCGGCGACGGCTCGGTGCGGCGTTTGCACCTGAGCGTCGGCGACGTCAACCGCGCCTTCGCCGAACGCGGCGACTCGCGCGCGGCCGAGCGGCCCGAGCAGGGCGACGACGACGACACCTTCCTCGACCTCTATCTGGCCGAGCTGTCGTCGCCGGTGGTCGGCCGCTCGCTGCTGGGCGACAGCGAATATCAGGCGCTGCAGCAGCGGCTGAACGGTCGGCCCGCCATCCTGGTGATGGGGATGGGGCGCTATTCCTTCCGTGGCTCGGGTTATGTGCGCGGCGGCATCTTCGACCGCTTCGAGTTGGTGCAGGACACCAGCACCGTCCGCTTCCGCGACAAGAATTACGAGCGCCTGGGCGACATCGCCGCTGCCGGAGCGCCGTCCTTTCCCGAAATCGGTTTGTTCGTCGTTCCCGACGGGGCGGATTTGGACCCCGCCAGCCCTTTTGCCCTGCAGTTGCTGGTCCAGCGCCCGGTGGGGGCGTTGGAGAAAGTGTTCATCACCTTCGACCTGCCGTACCAGATGCCGGAAAAATGGCTGAAACCGGTGGCCGCCGAGCCACCTCCGCCGACGGCGCAGCAAGCCCAGCCCCAGGCGGCACCGGCCCTGTGGCAGCGCATCTGGCAGGCCAAGGCGGTGGAGATCGGCATTCTGGTGGTAGCGCTGGTGGCTCTCACGGGCATCTTCTTTTTCCAGGACGTGCTGGTGAAGCGTCCCCGGCTGACCGGGGCCATTCGCTGGACGTTCCTGGCGTTCACCCTGGTGTGGTTAGGGTGGTACGCGGACGCCCAACTGTCGGTGGTCAACATCCTGGCGCTGTCCAATGCGCTGGTGACGGGATTTTCCTGGGATTACTTCCTGATGGACCCGCTGCTCTTCATCCTATGGAGCGCAGTGGCGGTGGCGCTGTTGTTCTGGGGCCGTGGCGCCTTTTGTGGCTGGCTGTGCCCGTTCGGCGCCCTGCAGGAATTCGTCAGCCTGGCGGCCAAGCGGCTGAAGGTGCCGCAGGTCAACGTGCCGTGGGGCTTGCACGAGCGGCTGTGGCCGATCAAGTACATCATCTTCCTCGGGCTGTTCGGCTTCGCCCTTTACTCCCTGGCGACGGCCGAGCATCTGGCCGAGGTGGAACCGTTCAAGACCGCCATCATCCTGAAATTCATCCGCCACTGGCCGTTCGTGCTGTTCGCCGTCCTGTTGCTGGTGGCGGGACTGTTCATCGAGAGGTTCTTCTGCCGCTACCTGTGCCCGCTGGGGGCGGCGTTGGCCATTCCGGCGCGTCTGCGCATGTTCGAGTGGCTGAAGCGCCACGCCGAATGCGGCAAACCGTGCCAGCGTTGCGCCAATGAATGCCCGGTCCAGTGCATCCACCCCGATGGCCGCATCAATCCGAACGAGTGCATCTACTGCCTGCACTGCCAGACCCTGTACTGGGACGAACATCGCTGCCCGCACATGATTCAGGTGCGCCTGAAGCGAGAACGCCGCGCCGCCATGTCGGCGCCACCCCCGGTCGGCGCGCAACCGGCCGCCACACCCGATGGAGGCCCACTCCAAGGAGGAGCGTAAGAATGTCTGACCATCCCAAGGACGAGGACTCGCATGAAGGTCTGTCTCGCCGCGAGGCGATGAAGCTGGCGGGCGCGGCGGGGCTGGGGGCCGCCGCCGGCGGTTTGGCGGTGCCGGCCCTGGCCCAGCAGCCCAAGGACCTGCCCAAGGGGCCGAAACTGCCCAACCCGGCGGGCGACGAGGTCAATCCCAAGCTGGGCGAGGTGGCGCCGGGGCAACTGGACGAATACTACATCTTCTCGTCCTCGGGGCAGACCGGCGAGGTCCGCATTCTCGGCCTGCCATCCATGCGCGAATTCATGCGCATTCCGGTGTTCAACCGCTGCAGCGCCACCGGCTGGGGCCTGACCAACGAATCGCTGAAGATCCTGACCGAGGGGCTGACGCCGGAAACCAAGGAATTCCTGAAGAAGCGGGGATTGGTCACCTATCAGAACGGCGACGCCCACCACCCGCACATGAGCTTCACCAACGGCACCTATGACGGCCGCTACATCTTCATTCAGGACAAGGCCAACACCCGGTTGGCCCGCATCCGCTGCGACATCATGAAGTGCGACAAGATCATCGAGCTGCCCAATACCCACGATGCCCACGGCATGCGGCCGCAGAAGTTCCCCAAGACCGGCTACATCTTCATCAACGGCGAGCACGAGGCGCCGCTGGTCAATGACGGCAAGACCATGACCGACCCCAAGACCTATCGCACGCTGTTCACTGCGGTGGATGGCGAGGCGATGAAGGTGGCGTGGCAGGTCATCGTCGATGGCAATCTGGACAACACCGACGCCGACTATCAGGGCAAGTACGCCTTTTCCACCTGCTACAACTCGGAAATGGGCATGACCGGCGCCGAGATGATGTCGGGCGAGCGTGACTGGGCGGTAGTGTTCAACATCAAGCGCATCGAGGACGCGGTCAAAGGCGGCAAGGCGCAGATGATGAACGGCGTGCCGGTGGTCGATGGCCGCCACGGTTCGCCCTATACCCGCTATATCCCGGTGGCCAACAACCCGCATGGCTGCAACACCGCGCCCGACGGCATCCACGTGGTGTTCAACGGCAAGCTGTCGCCCACCGTCACCGTCATCGACGTCCGTCTGGTGGACGCGCTGTTCGACAAGGATGCCGATCCGCGGTCCTGCGTGGTGGCCGAGCCGCAATTGGGCCTGGGGCCGCTGCACACCGCCTATGACGGCAAGGGCAACGCCTTCACCACCCTGTTCCTCGACAGCCAGATGGTGATGTGGAACATCGACAAGGCGCGCCGTGCCTATAAGGGCGAGAAGGTCGATCCCATCATTCAGAAGGTCGACGTCCACTACCAGCCCGGTCACAACCATTCCTCCATGGGCGAGACCAAGGACGCCGATGGCAAGTGGCTGATGTCGTTGAACAAGTTCTCGAAGGACCGCTTCCTCAACGTCGGCCCGCTGAAGCCCGAGAACGACCAGTTGCTGTCCCTCGCCAACGGCCAGATGACCCTGGTGCATGACGGCCCCAGCTTCGCCGAGCCGCACGACGTCACCATCGTTCATCGCAACTTCGTCAAGCCGCTGCACGTCTACAACCGCAACGACCCGCTGTGGCAAGAGGCGCGCGACTGGGCCAAGAAGGACAACGTCAAGCTGGAGGAAGCCAAGAACGTCATCCGCGACGGCAACAAGGTGCGCGTCTACATGTACAGCCAGGCGCCCATCTTCTCGCTGGACGAGTTCACGGTGAAGCAGGGCAACGAGGTCACGGTGTTTATCACCAACATCGACGACGTCGAGGACCTGACCCACGGCTTCACCCTGTCCAATCACGGCATCGCCTTCGAGATCGGACCGCAGGCGACCGCCTCGGTCACCTTCGTCGCCGACCGGCCCGGGGTGCACTGGTATTACTGCATGTGGTTCTGCCATGCCCTGCACATGGAAATGCGCGGGCGCATGCTGGTCGAGCCGGCGACCGTTTGATGCGGCTGCTGCTGGTCGCCGCCGTGCTGCTGTGGTGTCCGGCCGCCCTTGCGACCGAGGTCAGGGTTCCCGCCGCGCCGGGCGCCCTGGCCCAGGCCGTGGCGGCGGCTCGGCCCGGCGACGTGCTGGTGCTGGCTTCCGGCATCCATGGCGGCGTCGTCATGCTGGACAAGGCGGGGCTGGTGGTGCGCGGGGAAGCGGGGGCGGTGGTCGATGGTGGCGGTGCCGGCACGGTGATCCGCATCACCGCGCCCGATGTGACGGTGCGCGGGCTGGTGGTGCGTAATTCCGGCATCCGGCAAGAGGACATCGACGCCGCCATCTATGCCGATCGTGGCGCCGACCGCGCGGTGATCGAAGGTAATCGGGTGGAAAACAGCCTGTTCGGTGTCGCCCTGCGCGGCCCCCGCGACGCGGTGGCGCGGGGCAACGTGGTGGCGGGGCGTACCGATTTGCACACCAACGACAGGGGCGACGCCTTTTCGGTCTGGAACGCGCCGGGATCAAGGGTCGAGGACAACCAGGCCAGCGGCGGCCGCGACGGCATCCGCTGCACCGCCAGCCGGGGCAACGTGTTCACCGGCAACGTGTTCACCGGCGTGCGTTTCGGCGTTCATTACATGTGGACCGATGGCGGCACCGTGTCCGGCAACCGCTCGGTGGGCAACGACCTGGGCTTTGCGTTGATGTATTCCCATGCCATCGTTGCGCGGAACAACGTCTCGGCCGGCGACCGCGACTACGGCCTGCTGCTCAACTCGGCCGACCGCTCGCGGTTCGAGGGCAACGTCGCCGAGGGCGCTGGCAAGTGCGTCTTCATCTACAACGCTACCAACAACATGTTCCTTGGCAACCGCTTCGAAGGCTGTGCCATCGGCGTGCATTTCACCGCCGGGTCCGAGGGCAATCGCTTCAAGGCCAATGCCTTCATCGCCAACCGGACCCAGGTCATGTATGTCGGCACCCGCGCGCTGGACTGGTCGGTGGACGGGCGCGGCAATTACTGGAGCGACAACCCCGCCTTCGACCTGGATGGCGACGGCATCGCCGATGCCGCCTATCGCCCCAACGACGTGGTCGACCGCATTGTCTGGGCGGTACCGACTGCCAAGCTGCTGCTGAATTCTCCGGCGGTGGCGGTGGTGCGTTATGCCCAGAACCAGTTTCCCGCCGTCACCCCCGGCGGCGTCATCGATTCGGCCCCGCTGATGCGGCCCGAGGCGCCATGACGGCGGCGGTGGAACTGCACCAGGTGGTCAAGCGCTATGGCGGGCGCACGGCGGTGGCCGGCGTCACCCTGGCGGTGCCGGCCGGCGAGCGGTTGGCGTTGCTGGGCCATAACGGCGCCGGCAAGACCACGTTGATGAAGCTGATGCTGGGCTTGATCCCGCCCAGCGCCGGCCGGCTCAGCGTGCTGGGCGAGGCGCCGGGCGACGTCACCTCGCAGGCGCGGCGGGCCATCGGCTTCCTGCCCGAGGCGGTGGTCTTCCACGATTCCATGACCGGGACGGAACTGATCGGCTTCTATGCCCGGCTGAAGGGGCGTGCGCCGCGTGAAGGGGCGAGCCTGCTGGAGCGTGTCGGACTGGCCGCCGCCGCCGGGCGCCGCGTCGCCACCTATTCCAAGGGCATGCGCCAGCGTCTGGGGCTGGCCCAGGCGCTGCTGGGCCGCCCCCGCCTGTTGTTGCTGGACGAACCCACCAGCGGCCTTGACCCGGAACTGCGCCAGGGCTTCTACGACATCGTGCGTGAGCGCGCGGCCGAGGGCGCTGCCGTCATCCTGTCGTCGCACGTCTTGACCGAGTTGGAAGAGCGCACCGACCGTATCGCCATCATGGATCATGGCCGGCTGGTGGCGCTGGGGACGCTTGCGCAACTGCGCGCCCGCGCCGGGCTGCCGGTGGTGGTGCGGGCGCGGCTGGCCGATGGTGAACAGGTGGCGTTGCCGGTGCCGCCCTCGGCCAAGCTTGACACCGTGCGCGCCGTGCTGGCGCGCGACGCGGTCGAATTGTCCATCGCCGAACCCGGCCTCGATGACCTTTACGCCCACTTCCTGGCAGAGGCGGCATGTCCATCCTGACCATCCTGGCCGCCAAGGAATTCCGCGACGGCCTGCGCAACCGCTGGCTGGCGGCGGCGACGCTGATCCTGTTGGGGCTGGCGGTTGGGCTGGCCTTTCTGGGCAGCGCGCCGGTCGGCCATGTCGGGGCGTCGCCGTTGGCGGTCACCGTGGTCAGCCTTGCCAGCCTGACCGTGTTCCTGTTGCCGCTGATGGCGTTGATGCTGGCCTTCGACGCCGTGGTGGGCGAGGCCGAGCGCGGCACGTTGCTGCTGCTGCTCAGCTATCCGGTGCGACGCTGGCAGGTGGTCGTCGGCAAGTTCCTCGGCCACACCGCCCTGCTGGCGGTGGCCACCGTCGTCGGCTATGGCGCGGCGGGTGTTGCGGTGGCGCTGCAGGGCGGCATCGCCCAGTGGCAGGCATTCGTCGCCCTGGTGGCGTCGTCGGTGGCATTGGGGGCGGTCTTTCTGGCGCTCGGCTATCTGGCAAGCGCGTTGGTGCGCGAGCGGGCCACTGCGGCGGGGTTGGCTGTCGGCCTGTGGCTGGTGCTGGTGCTGCTTTACGACCTGGTGCTGCTGGGCGTGCTGGCCGCCAGCCAGGGGCAGGGGGCGGTGGCGGTGCTGTTTCCGTGGGTGCTGCTAGCCAATCCGGCCGACGTCTTTCGTCTGCTCAACCTGTCCGGGTTCGGCGAGGTGCGGCAGTTCTCGGGCCTGGCCGGGTTGGCCGGCGATCAATTGGTGTCGCCCGCTGCCCTGTTGTTGTCGTTGGCCGCCTGGGTGGTGGTGCCGTTGGCCGCTGCCGTCCTGGCTTTCCGGAGGCGTCCGCTATGAGATGGTTCGTGCCCGTTCTGGCGGCGATGCTGCTGTTGTCCGCCTGCGGCAAGAAGGAGGCCGCGGCGCCGCCGCCGCTCGCCATTCCGGCCGACGCCATCGGCCACTTCTGCAATATGGCGGTGTCCGAGCACAACGGCCCCAAGGGCCAGATCGTGCTGAAAGGACAGCCGCAGCCGGTGTGGTTCACCTCGGCGCGTGACGCCATCGCGTTCACCATGCTGCCGGAAGAACCCAAGGACATCCTGGCGGTCTATGTCAGCGACATGGGCAAGTCGGCATCGTGGGACCATCCCGACATCTGGGTCGAGGCGCGCCGCGCCGTCTTCGTCATCGGCAGCAATCGCATGGGCGGCATGGGGGCGGCGGAAGCGGTGCCGTTCTCGGAGCGCACAGCGGCCGAGTCCTTCGCCGCCGCCAATGGCGGCAGCGTGGTTGATTTCCAGCATGTGCCGCAGGATTACATCCTTGGCGCGGGCGTGGGAGGTGGGCATGGGCCACAGGGGCATTGACCGCCGGCGCTTTCTGACCATCAGCGCGGCGGCGGGCGGCATGATGCTGAGCGGGCGTGCGGCCCCGGCGGCGGACGCATGGGAATGGCGCGGCACGGCACTGGGCGCCGAGTCCTCGCTGCGGCTCTACCATCCCGACCGCAACGCCGCCCGGTCGCTGATCCATGCCTGTTTGGCCGAGGTCGAGCGGCTGGAGGCCATCCTCAGCCTCTATCGCGACGATTCCGCCCTCTGCCGCCTGAACCGCGATGGCGGGTTGACGGCGCCGCCGCTGGAACTGGTCGAGGTACTGTCGGTGGCCGCCGCCATGTCGCAGCGCAGCCACGGCGCCTTCGACGTGACGGTGCAGCCGCTGTGGGACCTCTATGCCGCGCATTTCGCACGCTCGGACGCCGACCCAGCCGGCCCAGGGGACGACGCCATCCGGGCGGTATTGCCGCTGGTGAACTGGCGCAATGTAGCAGTGGAGGCGGACCGCATTGCCTTCGCCCGCCCCGGCATGGCGGTCACCCTCAACGGCATCGCCCAGGGCTACATCACCGACCGCATCACCGAATTGCTGCGCCGCCACGGCATGACGGCGGTGCTGGTGGATATGGGGGAGGTCAGGGCCGGCGGGGCCAAGCCCGACGGCTCGCCCTGGCAGGTGGCGGTGGCGGGAGGCGGCACCGAGCGATTGTTCGGCGGCGCCCTGGCGACATCCGATGCCGACGGCACCCGCTTCAGCCCATGCTGCCACCACATTTTCGACCCCGCCACCGGACGCAGCGCCGTTGACAGGGGGCCGGTGACCGCACGAAACGCCAAGGCAATCCTGGCCGACGCCACCTCGACCGCCATAGCCGCGAGAGGGGGCGCCACGTTTTGACGGAGCGAACGAAAAAAGCCCGGCAAGTCATAGACCTGCCGAGACGTCCGGCGCCAGGAATCGAGGTGGGCAACGTTGTGCAACTCCGAGGGGGTTCCCATCATCGGCCGTCCCTGTGGTATATTGTGCCCCGTGTAGGCCAGGAATGCGCGATATGCCCCGTATCGAATTTGAGCATCTTTCGCCGCGTGAGCGGCTCGATCTGATAGAAGCCCTGTGGGAGAGCTTGGACGGATCGGAAATCCCGCCCACGCCCGCTCAGGCCGAAGAACTTGACCGGCGTATCGCTGCGGCGGATGCCGATCTGTCGGCGTCCACGTCTTGGCAGGCTATCCGGGCGGAAGCTGCTGGCCGCTATCGCTAATGCCGCCGGTCGTTTTTACTCCGGCTGCGCGCGCGGAATTCTTCGATGCTGCGGACTGGTATGAAGCGCATGGCGATGGCTTGGGTGCCCGCTTTGTCGGTGATCTGGATGCCTTGATTTCCCGGCTTGGCGAGCATCCTCAACAATTCCCCCGCGTTCACCGTGAAATTCGCCGGGCGGTGCTCCGAAAGTTCCCATATGCCCTGTACTTCCGCGTCCTTCCTGACGCGGTGCAGGTGATCGCCTGTTTCCACGCAAGCAGAAATCCACGCCGCTGGCACGAGCGTGGGTGAGTCCCTGGACTCGACACTCTCTAAAGTCGCGGCCGTAGCCAGCTAGCCTGGAAGACAGCAAAAAGCCCGGCAAGTCATCGACCTGCCGGGCTTTTTTGTTCCATCGCGTTCGTTTGGTAGCGGGAGAGGGACTTGAACCCCCGACCCCAGGATTATGATTCCCGTGCTCTAACCAGCTGAGCTACCCCGCCGAACCACGCGAGGAACGCCGATATAAAGGGGATGCGGAGGGGTGTCAAGCGCTGTCGAAAGTCGGGCTGAATTTTTTTGGAATTAACGCTGGCGGCGGCCGTTGACGATGGTCTGGGTGCGCTCGTTGGCCAGGGCGGCCTGTTGTTCGGCGGTAGAGGCGCTTTGCTGCGCCTGCAGTGCCGCCTGCTGGTTGGCGGCGACCTGGGCTTGGGTACGGGTCAGGTCGGAGCGCAGTTGGGCGACCTCGCTGCGCAGCGACGAGACATCGGAATTCGAAGCGCAGGCGGTGGCGGCCAGCGGCAGCAACAGCACCAGGACGAGACGGGGATTCATGTTCAACCTCCCTTGTGGGCGTCGGGGAGCGACTTTAGGCCCGGCGGGGGACTGGCGCGAAGGGTGCGGAGGGCTTATCTGGGCATGAAAAGGAGTGCGAACATGTCGCTGTTCGGTATCAGCAAGACCCAGATGGTCAGCGCCGCCGAGGCCTTGCCCGGCCGCGCCGCACCGATGCCGCTGCCGCCCGCCCACGCGGTGCTGGGGGCGCCGTTGGCGCCGCCGTTCCCCGCCGGTATCGACACCGCCATCTTCGCCATGGGCTGTTTCTGGGGGGCGGAGCGCCGCTTCTGGAAGCTGCCGGGCGTTTACACCACTGCCGTCGGCTATGTCGGCGGCTTCACCGCCAATCCCACCTACGAGGAAGTCTGCAGCGGCCGCACCGGCCATACCGAGGCGGTGCTGGTGGCGTTCCAGCCGGCGGCGATCGACTATGACGCCTTGCTGGTGGCGTTCTGGGAGAGCCACGACCCGACCCAGGGCATGCGCCAGGGCAACGACATCGGCACGCAATACCGCTCGGGCCTTTATCCCACTTCGCCGGCGCAGCAGGCGACGGCCGAAGCGTCGCGCGCGGCATTCCAGCGCCGTCTGGATGCTGCCGGCCTGGGCGCCATCACCACCGAGATCGTCGCGGCGCCCCGGTTCTACTACGCCGAGGCGTATCACCAGCAGTACTTGGCCAAGAATCCTGACGGCTATTGCGGGCTGGGCGGCACCGGCGTCACCTGCGGCTGATTAGTCCGCCTGCTCGCCGGGCGGGCGCCACTGGGTGGCGGCGGCGATGGCTGCCACCACTCCGGTTTCCAACTCGCGCAACAGCGTCGGCGTCGCCAGGTCGGCGGCGGTGATCTTCTGGGCCGCCTGGGCAACTTCGGCCAACCGGCGGCAACCGACGCTGCCGGCGGCTCCCTTCAGGCGGTGGGCGTTTTCGCGCACGCCTTGAAGATCGCCGTCCCGCCACGCCGTCCGGATGGAGGCCAGTTCGTCGTTGAACGAATCGGGGGCCGTCGCCAGCAAGGTCAGCAGGGTGGCATCGCCGACCCATTGCCGCATGTCGTCCAGATAGGCGGGATCGAGCACCGGCGTCGTGCTGGTGACGGCGGGCGCGTCCTCGGCCGGTTCGGCGATCGCCGGGGCAGGGGGCGGGGGCGTTTCGCCCGGCGGCTCGGTGACCTCGGCCAGGGTGCGGGCCAGCACGTCCCCGGCCACCGGCTTGGTCAGGAACGCGGTCAGGCCGGCAGCGACATAGCGGTCGTGGTGTTCCTGCACGGCGTCGGCGGTCAGTGCCACCACCGGCAGGTTGGCGCGGTCGCCCGGCAGCATGCGGATCAGCTTGGTGGCGGTTTCGCCGTCCATCACCGGCATCTGCATGTCCATCAGCACGACGTCGAACGTTTCATCCGCCGCCAGTTCCAGCGCCTGGGCGCCGTTTTCGGCCAGGGTGACGGTGTGCCCCATCTTGCGCAGCAATTGCACCAGCAGGGTTTGGTTGACCGGGTTGTCCTCGGCCAGCAGCACCCTCAGCGGCCTGAGGTCGGTCATGGGCGGCGCTTCGGCCGGCGCCTGGCCCGGCGGCAGGAACAGGCTGAAGCGGAACTGCGAGCCGTTGCCCGGCGTGCTGGTCGCGGTCAGGCTGCCCCCCATCAACGATACCAGCCGCTTGGCGATAGCCAGGCCCAGCCCGGCGCCGCCGTGGCGCCGGGTGTTGGAATCGTCCGCCTGGGTGAAGGGGGCGAACAGCCGCGCCAGGGTGGCGGCGTCGATGCCGATGCCGCTGTCCTCGACGGCAAAGGCGACGCATTCGCCCCAGGTCTCCAGCCGCAGGGTGACCGCGCCTTGTTCGGTGAACTTGATGGCGTTGCCGATCAGGTTGAACAGCACCTGTTGCAGCCGGGCAGGATCGCCGCGCACCCAACGCGGACAGTTGGTGGCGACGTCCTCTTCCAGCCGCAGGCCCTTGGCAACGGCGGCGGGGCGCATCAGCCGCATGGTGTCGCCGACCAGCCGGGGCAGGTCCAGGTCGGTGGCGTGCAGCGTCAGCTCGCCGGCATCGAGGCGCGAGAAGTCCAGCACGTCGTCCAGCACGGTCAGCAGCGTCTGCGCCGAGGTGCGGATGGTCGCCAGCATCTGGCCCTGCTCGCCATCCAGGCGGGTGCAGCCCAGCAAATCGGCCATGCCGAGGACGCCGGTCAACGGCGTGCGCAGTTCGTGGCTCATATTGGCAAGGAAGGCGGTCTTGGCTTCGGACGCCACCACCGCCGCCCGGCTTTTCTCGATCAGCTCGGCCTCGATCCGGCGGCGGATGCGCAGGTGGTGCAGCAGATAGGCCAGCAGGATGGCGCCACCCGCCAGCGTCGCCATCAGCGCGATCAGATGCCAGGCCAATTGGGTCACCGCCGAGGTGACCATGGATTGCGGCACCCCCACCAGCACCGCCAGCGGCCGGCCGTCGGTGGTGGGGGCATAGCCCCAGACGCGGTCGACACCGTCCTCGGGCCATGGGGCGACGAACTGGCCGCTGGCGCCGTTGTCCAACCGTGCCAGCGCCTCGGGTGGCAGTTGCGCCGCCTGCAGCGATGGCGGCAGGCTGATGAGCAAGCCGGACTCGCGATCGACCACCGCCACCACCGATGTTGCACCCAGCCCCTGATGCAACGGCATCAGCCGGGCGGATTCCTCGGCGACATCCAGCGGACGCGGCAGATGCTGGGCCAGGGTCGCCGCCATGCCGGCGATGCGCTGGTGGGTGGCGGCCATGATGCCGTCGCGAAAGGCCCTGAGATTGGCCAGGGTCAGCACGCCGCCCACCACGATCAGCAGATAGAGCAGCGCCACGGCCAGCCGAAGACCGCCGTCGCTACGGGTGAACCTGCGCATCCGTTGCGCCAGCGTCATATCGATACAGCCTTCCCCCAAAGACGGGCACAGCTTAGAGGAAGTCCACCTGTATGAATAGGTGGGGCTTGATCGCCGTCAATGGGGGCCACCCGGGGGCGGCCTAGGCTGAAGCCATGAACGATCCCATCTCCACACAAGGCGAGGGCGGCTGGGGCGCATTGTCCAGCCTGCCCGGCAATCCCATCATGTGGGTGCTGATCATCAGCGAACTGCTGGTGTTCGGTGCCTTCTTCCTGGGCTTCGGCGTCGCCAGGATGCTGCAGCCCGAATTGTTCCGCGCCGGCCAGGCCATGCTGGACATCCGCCTGGGCGGCCTCAACACCCTGATCCTGGTGACCAGCGGCTGGATGGCGGCCAAGGCGGTACAGGCGCGCGGTGCCGACAATATCGGGTTGTCGCGCCGCTGGCTGGCCGGCGCCGGCACTCTTGGCGTCGCCTTTCTGGTGGTCAAGAGCGTGGAATACGCCGACAAGGCCGCGCACGGCATCGGCATCGAAACCGACACCTTCTTCACCTTGTTCTATCTGATGACCGGCTTTCACGCCCTGCACGTGGTGATGGGACTGGTGGTGCTGGCCATCGTCGGCTGGAAGAACAGCGTCGACAACATCGAAACCGGCGCCGCCTTTTGGCACATGATCGACCTGATCTGGCTGATCCTTTTCCCCATTGTCTATCTGGTGCGGTGATCCATGAGCAAGGTTCTCTCTGCGGTCGACACCGACCGCCGGCTGCTGCGGGCCTGGGGCCTGCTGGTCGGCCTGACCCTGATTTCGCTGACCGGCGTGCTGGTGTTCGGCCATGGCGAGACCGGCCTGTTGGCCGCCGCCATCGCCTTGACGGCGTCCTATTTCAAGGCCCGCGCCGTGCTTGACCACTTCCTCGACCTGCGCCGCGCCGGCAAGGGCTGGCGCGGTTTCTTCTCCGGCATGCTGGTGGTGCTGCTGGGCTGTCTGCTGGCGACCTACGCGGTGGCGTGATTCTTAGGCGGATTGTGCTATGACGAATGCCGGCAATCTGAAGTTGCCGGCATTTTTCATTCCCCTTACGATGTGGAAAACCATCCCATCCGAGGGGAAACGTCCAATGAAGCCTGTAAAACGCGCCATCGCCCTGGCCGGCGGCGGCCCCGCCGTGGGGCTGAGCATCGGTACCCTCAAGCGCCTGCACGAGGAACCTGACATCCAGTTCGACGTGTGGACGCTGGCCTGTATCGGCGCCTGGCTCGGCATCGTGTGGAATCAGGCGGAGAAGGGCAAGGAGGTCGACACCTCGATCGACTTCTTCCGTGGCATCTTCCGCCCCGACGACCTTTACGACAAGTTCCCCATCGCCGCCGCGTTCGCTCCCGATTGGGTGGAAACCATCCGCAACACCGTAGATTTCGCGCTTGATCCCAAGAGTTACCAGAACCTGGTGGTGCCGGACGCCATCTTGGCGGCCTACGAGGAACTGGCGCGCTTCGCCACCGATCCCCGGCAATGGACCAACTCGAACTTCAATACCCTGATCCTGAACCAGGTTCTGGCGGTCAATCCGTGGACCCGGTTCATGACCAGCATGATGTACAAAAGCAAGACCCGTGGCCTGGCGCGGATCTATTACAAGGACAGCGCCCTGCTGGGCAGCATCAAGTTCGAGAACCTGTACCAGCCGGGTAAGCCGGTGCTCTACCACAACGCCTACAACCTGACCGACGACCGGTTGGAGCTGTTCAGCAACCGCAATCCCAACTACGCCAAGATCAGCGGCCAGACCCTGTGCGCGTGCTCGGCGCTGCCCTATATCGAAGAGCCGGTGGTGATGGACGGCAAGACCTATTGCGAGGGGGCCACGGTCGACACCGTCAACTTCGAAGACCTGATGCGCAACCACCCCGATCTGGACGAGGTGTGGGTCAGCCGCATTCTCGACATCAAGCAGGTCCGCAAGCCCGATAACCTATACGACGCCCTCAACAATCTGGTGATGCTGTTCGCCGCCACCACCAGCGAGGACGACGTCAAGCTGTTCAAGCACCACGTCGCCAAGACCCATCCCAATTTGCGCGTCATCGAGATTCCGGTGGCCTTCAACGTCAATTACGACTGGAGCTACTCCAACCTCGACCGCTCGATCGTCGAAGGCTACGACGCTGCCGACGCGGTGTTGGCGGCCTATCGCCAGGGCCGCTCGCTCAGCCATGCCGAAGCGGAGAAGGTGTCGGTCGAACCGGCGCTTCCGCGCAAGTCGGCCAAGACGGGCGCTTCGGCCTGATGGGCTGATTGTTTGAATATGCAAATAGGGTGCGGGGCAGACAGAGTCGCGGCCCTATTTGCATTCTCAATGATTGTGCATTGCGTTCAGAACTGACGCGCTTAATACACTATTCACCTGATCATTATTCTTTTGTATATTGAGTTATCGGTAAAACTCTCCGAAAAGGCGTGTTAAGACTCCTGGGTGTGTGTTGAACCCCGGGGGAAACATGAGCTTTCTCGACCACATGAAGATCGGCGCCAAGATCGCCATCGTCCCCATCGTCGCCGCCCTGGGCATGGTGGTGGTCGCCGTGGTCGGCATGCGTGGCCTTGCCAACCAGAGCGAGGCTCTTGAAGACATCGCCGATGTCTCTTTTGCCAAGTCGGTGCGCACCGGCGAACTGGCCAGCGCCCTGCAAGGCGCCCATTCCGATCTTTACCGCCTGCTGACGTGGAACGCCGCCGGCGTCGACGACAAGCAGATGGCCAAGGCTGAAGCCGATTTCGAGGCGGCGGTCAAGCAGGCGGAAAACGGCCTCAAGACCACTCGCGCCGGTTACGCGCTGTCCGCCGAGGAAGAGGCGTTGATGCGCAGGATCGAGCAGGCGCTGGCGCTGTACAAAGAGAACACCGCGCAGGTGCTGTCCATGCAGAAGCTGGACTTCACCGCAGCGGTGTCCTTCATGTGGACGGCGCAGGACAACTTCCAGGCCCTGATGAAGGAAACCCGCCAGATGATCGCCCTGGAAGGGCGTCTGGTCGAGGATGCCAAGGCGGCGGCCGGGCGCAGCGCCGAATCCACCCGCCTGCTGTTCATCGGCATCACCGTCGGCGCGCTGGCGGTGCTGGCGCTGATCTCGGTATTGCTGGGCCGGGGCATCGCCACGGCGGTCGGGGGCATGACCCGGGCGATGGAACGGCTGGCCCAGGGCGACCTGACCACGCCGGTTCCCGCCATCGGCCGTGCCGACGAGATCGGCGCCATGGCCGGCGCGGTGCAGGTGTTCAAGGATAACGCGCTCAAGGTCAAGGCGCTGACCGACGAACAGCAGGCCATGACGCGCCGCGCGGAAGAGGCCAAGCAGCAGGCCATGGCCGATCTGGCGGCCGAGATCGAGCAAAGCGTGCGCAGCGCGGTGGGGGCGGCCTCGTCCGCCGCCGACGCCATTCGCGGCGAGGCCGAGGTTTTGGCCGCCAATGCCGAAACCGCCTCGGTCCAATCGGCACAGGTGGTGGAATCGTCGGAAGCCGCCAATGGCAGTGTGGAAACCGTGGCCCAGGCGGCTGGGCGCCTGGTGCTGTCCATCAGCGAGATCACCACCCAGGTCAACGAATCCACCCGCGTGGCCGAAGAAGCGGTGGCCGAGGCCGCCCGCACCGACGAAACCGTCAAGGGCTTGACCCAGGCCTCGCTGAAGATCGGCCAGGTGGTCGGCCTGATCAACGACATCGCCAGCCAGACCAACCTGTTGGCCTTGAACGCCACCATCGAAGCCGCCCGCGCCGGCGAGGCGGGCAAGGGCTTCGCCGTGGTGGCGTCCGAGGTGAAGAATCTGGCTAACCAGACCGCCCGCGCCACCGAGGAAATCACCGCCGAGATCGCCGCCATGAAAGGGGCCACCGATCAGGCGGTGGTCGCCATCGACGGCATCGTCGCCACCATCGCCCGCGTCAATCAGGCGCTGGCCGCCATTGCCGGCGCCGTCGCCGAACAGGGGCGCGCCACCGGCGAGATCAGCGATTCGGTGACGCGCGCCGCCGACGGCACCCGCACCGTCACCCATGGCATCGGCGAAGTGCGCCGGGTGGCCGAGGGCGTCGGCAACGCCGCCGCCAACGTCCATGTCACCACCGAAAGCCTGGTCGGCGAGTTCGCCCGCCTGCAGTCCCAGGTGGACGGCCTGGTGTCGCGTCTGCGCTCGGCCTGAGACAACGAACAGAAAAACTTCTTAAGGAGGGATGGACCGTGAAGACCATGTTGAATGTGGCGGCCGGAGCCGCCGTTGCCATTGTCCTGTCGACTGCTGGCGCCCGTGCCGACGAATGCGCCAAGGCGCAGTCCCTGGTGGACAAGGCGGTCGCCCATTACAAGGACGTCGGCAAGGAAAAGGCGTTTGCCGACTTCATGAACAAGGACAACAAGGAGTGGGTGAACGGGGAACTTTACGTCATCGTCAGCACCATGGACGGCATCTTCAAGGTGCACGCCATCAATCCCAAGCTGATCGACAATCCCCAATTGCCGACGCTGAAGGACACCAACGGCGTGATGATCATTCAGGAGATGATCAAGACCGGCAAGGAAACCCCGCAGGGCGGTTGGGCCAAGTACACCTGGACCCATCCCGAGACCAAGAAACTGGCCCCCAAGCAGACCTGGGTGAAGGTACAAGACGGCCAGTTGTTCATGGTCGGCTGTTACCCCTGAGATTTCGTCCTAGACCACACGGCCTTGAAGCGAGGCGCCGGTCGCGATTGCGGCTGGCGCCTTGTTTTTATTGGTATTTTCTGAATCGCGATCTTTAGTCTATGACTTTCCCCCGATGGCGCCGGGGAGCCGCTTGCGTATAGTGAATCGCCAGGGGCGGCTTGTGCCGTGGCTGCTTGCAGTCAAACCGCTTTGGACCAGGACCTTTGCAGGAATGTCTCGAAGGTTCGGGGTGGCGGAGGTTGCGTTCAACTGCGGTCTATGCTTAAGCTGCCCGTATCCTGATGGGAGAAACCGTATTAAGTCCGATGTGTTGATTTGAGCGGGGGGTGCCAATGATCCATGCGAGACTGTGCGCGTGTGAATGATTGGTGAATGGGGCAATAACGGCGGGCGAACAGAATGGGCAAACAGCGGACATGAAACCGTATATCGTTGCCATATTCAATCAGAAGGGCGGTATCTCCAAAACCACCACCAGCACGAACCTTGCGGTTTGTCTGGCGGCCTACGGCAAGTCGGTCGTGGTGATCGACCTCGACTCGCAAGGTGACTCGACCAAAAGCCTGGGCATCGATCCCAACGTCAAACGTGGCATCTATGATCTGTTCGTCGGCTCGGCCGAGATCGACGAGGTCATGTTGCCCACCATCTTCGACGGCGTTCGTGTGCTGCCGTCCACCTACAGCCTGGCCGGTATCGAAATCCGTCTGTCCGAACTGAAGGATTCCCAGCGGACGCTGACAAACATCATCAGCCATGTCTCGCTGGACTGCGACTACGTCATCATCGACTGCCCGCCCGCGCTGGGCATCCTGCCCATCAACGCCCTGGCGTCGGCCCACGCGGTGATCATTCCGGTGACGGCGACGCCTTATGCCAATGACGGCCTGATGCGGACGCTGCCCTCGATCAAATATGTGCAAGAGGGGCTGAACAAAGCGCTGCTGCTGCAAGGCGTGCTGTTCACCATCCACGACCGCAACAAGACCGCGCGCAAGATCAGCGAGCTGATCCGCTCACGCCTGGGCGGCACCGTCTATGGCGCCGAGATTCCGCGCGATACCATGGTCATCGAGGCGGCCACCGCCCGTCTGCCGGTCTGCGTCTACGCGCCGCGTTCGCCGGCGGCGCAGGCCCATCTGGACTTCACCGGCGAGTTCCTTGAACGCCATCAGAAGATCGCCGCCAAGGTCGGGGTGACGGTGCCGCCGCCGCCGTCGCGGGAAGAGGCCCTGGCGCGGCTGCAGGTGTGGCAGGAACAGCATGCCACCGCCATGGACCGCCCGACGGGCGATCGCGTCCGCAAGCGCAAGGACCAACTGGACCGCATGCTGTATGGCAATCGGACGGTGCTGGAGCGGCTGCATCTGGGCGTCATCCACTTCTTCATCGAGAATCGGATGTCGCTGGTGGCGTTCCTGCTGGTGATCCTGGCTGCTGTGGTTTCGCTGGTGGGCATGGGGGTCGAGGGGGTGCGCCTGCTGGCGGCAACCATAGGCCTGTCCTGACCCTTTCCACATTCTCGTTATCGCCGATTGTGTCATCCCCTTCGGTTTGCTTAAATACCCGAAAGTTCAGGGGAAAACCGTATTGGGCGCTGACGGGGACGACCTTCATTCCGTGGTGATCTTTCGCCTGAGTGGCGAGCTTTTCGCCATTCCGGTGGCCGAAGTGCGCGAGGTGGTTCCCTACGCCTGGCTGGAACAGCCGCCGCGCATGCCCACCTTCATCCAGGGTGTGCTGAACCTGGGCGGGCTGGCGGTGCCGGTGCTGCGGCTGGACGTGCTGTTGGGCACGCCGTCGGCCACCATCGGGCTGGATGCCTCGATCCTGATTATGAAGACCGACGATGCGCCGCTTGCTCTGCTGGTCGAGCATGTGGAAGGCGTGCGCGCCGCCGCCGATTTCCAATACGCCGCCATCGACGATCGCCAATCGTTTCAGGGCTGTCTGGCCGGCCAGTTGAGCAGCCCCACCTTTTCGGTGCATCTGCTGTCGTGGCACAAGGTGCTGCTGGAAGAAGAGGGGCGGCGGCTCGAACAGTTCCAGCACGCCGCCCAGGTGCGGCTGGCCGAACTGGTGGACGGCGAGGCGTGAGCGTCATGCTGCCCGCCCAAGTGGTTGCCGACGCGAATTTCCAGCGCCTCAAGGCGTTGGTGATCGAAGCCACCGGCATGGCCTTTTACGCCGACAAGGACGACGATCTGGCGCGCATCGTTGCCGCTCGCATGGACGAGACCGGGGTGACGTCCTGCACCCGCTATCTGGAACTGATCGCCGACGTGGTGCTTGGGCGCGGCGAAATGGATGCGCTGGTGGCGGAGCTGACCATCGGTGAAACCTATTTCTTCCGTCACAAGGAACAGTTCGACGCCCTGCGCGACATCATCCTGCCTGACGTGTTGGCGCGCAACGAGGCGACGCGGTGCCTGCGCATCTGGAGCGCCGGCTGCGCCACCGGGCCGGAACCCTATTCGGTGGCGATCCTGCTCAAGCGCGAGTTCGGCGCCCGCATCGCCGGCTGGCACGTTTCCATCATCGGCACCGACATCAACCAAAAATTCCTCGCCCATGCCCGCGACGGCCGCTACGACGAATGGGCGTTCCGCGCCACGCCGGACGACGTGCGCCAGGACTGCTTCGAACGGGTCGGCAAGCAGTGGCAAATCCGGCCGGAATACAAGAACTGCGTCAGCTTCCAGTACCACAACCTGATCCGCAACCGCTTCCCGTCGCTGCTGGACAACCTGGCTGGTCTGGACATCATCATTTGCCGCAACGTGGTGATCTATTTCAGCCGCGAGACGGTGGCCGGTCTGGTGCCGTGCTTCCACGAGACGCTGGTGGACGGCGGTTGGCTGATCATGGGCCATGCCGAACCCAATCTAGAGCTGTTCCGCGATTTCCGGACCGTGAATACCCCCGGCGCGGTGTTGTACCAGCGTACCGATCGCCCGCAGATCGTGACCGCCGCCGCCGCGCCGGCACCGGTGGCGCCGCGTCCGCTGCTGCCATTGCCGGAACCTGTTCGCCGCCCGCGGCCGGCTCCGCGCCGTCCGGCGGTGGCGCCGTCCGTTCGCGCCACGCCGGCAGCAGCGGCGCCGCATGAAGGTGTCGGCCGCGTTCGCGAACTGGCCGACCAGGGCCGTTGGAGCGAGGCGCTGGCCGCCTGCGACGGGCTGATCGCCGCGAATACTTTGGACGCCCACGCCCATTTCTACCGTGCCCTGGTGCTGGAACAACTGGGTGACGTGGAGGGCTGCGAAACCTCGCTGCGCCGCTCCATTTATCTCGACCGCCATTTCGTTCTGCCTCATTATCATTTGGGGTTGTTTCTGTGGCGGCGTGACGAGGTGGCAGGGGCGAACCGGTCGTTCCGCAACGTTCTCGCCCTGCTGGCGCAACTGCCCGACGATCACGCGGTCGATCACGGCGACGCCATCACCGTGGGGCAATTGCGCGAGACCGTCGGCATGCATCTTGATTTGATTGGGGTGTCATGAGCGCACAAGGGGGGGGATCGGGGCTGGTCGAACGCCTGCGCCGTCAGGTGGCGGCGGGGTTTGTCGCCGACGACCCGGCGTTCATCGAACAGGTGCTGAAGGTGCGCGCCCGCCGGTTGGCGGCGGCGCGCACCATGACCGACGACCGGCCGCAGGGCATGGCCGCCTTGTGCTTTTCCATCGGCACCGAAGGCTACGCGCTGCCGCTGGCCGATCTGTCCGAGGTGATGCCGCTGGCGCAATGGACGCCGGTGCCGGGACAACCACAGCATCTGTTGGGCGTCACCAACGTGCGCGGCGAAATCCACCCCGTGCTGAACCTGCACGCCATGCTGACCCTGCCGGAACCCGAGGCGGACGCACGCAGCTTCGCCGTCTTCTTGCGCACCAGCGGCCGTGCCGTCGGCTTGCGCGTCGACGGACTCAGCCGCATCCGCTTCATCGACCCGCACTTGCTGACGGTGCCGCACGAAGCCGCCAACGGCCTGCCCCAGCGTTTCGTCGCCGGCATCACCCCCGAAACCCTGATTCTGCTCGACCCACGGCAAATCCTGGCGCTGGACGTGCTCCATGACCGCCAGGCCGAGTACCGCCGCGCCACCTGAAGGAAAGACGAGTATGCAAACCGCCGAGTTTTCCATGTGGAAGAAGATCACGCTAAGCCGCAAGCTGATCATCGTTGCGGCGCTGTTCACCATGGTCCTGGGTGGCCTGATCGTCTTCAACGCCACCATCCTCGACGCCCAGAAGGACGAAGGCACGGTTGGCGGTCTGGCGGCACGTCAGCGCACGCTGACCCAGCGCTACATGAAGGACGTCATCCTGGCCGGCATGGGCCAGCAAGCCGATTACGAGGCCTCGGCGCGGCTGATGAAGGAGTCGCTGGCGGTGCTGCTGGATGGCGGCCAGTTGCCGGGTGCCGAGCAGACCGGCCTGCAGGGTGACATGCCCGCCACCCGCAACGCCGAGATCCGGGCCAAGCTGAGCGAGCAGGCCAGCTTGATCCGCCAGATGGAAGCCGAGGCCGCCCGCTATCTGGCGCTGGCGCCCAACGATGCGCGCCGGGCGGAAAAGCTGCGGGACGTGCTGGCGGCGCAGATGTTGCTGTCGCAATCGGCCGACCAGATCATGAAGTTGTATTCCCATGATCGCGAAAGCCACATCAACCTGGCGATCTTCTGGCAGGTGGCGGTCGGCCTTGGCGCCGCCATTTCCGGCGTCTTCATCTCGCTGATGATCAGCCGCCAGATCGCCGATCCGCTGGCGGCCTGCGCCGTGGCGGCGCGCGAGATCGCCCAGGGCAATTTGCGCCAGAACTTGCTCAAGGTGTCCTCGGCCGACGAGCTTGGCATGCTGCAGCAAGCCTTCAACGAGATGCTGACCAGCTTGCGCGAGATCGCCCTGCAGTCGCGCTCGGTGTGCGAGAACCTGACGCTGGCGGCGGCGCAGATCCTCACCTCGACCCAGGAACAGGCGGCCGGCACCAAGCAGCAGGCGGCGGCGGTGCAGGAGATCACCACCACGGTGGAAGAGATCAACCTGTCGTCCAAGCAGGTGGCCGAGCGTTCGCGTCAGGTCGCCGGTACTGCCGATGCGGTGTCGCAATCGGGCCAGGCCGGCCTGCAGGCGGTGCACGACGCCAGCGTCGGCATGGAAGCCATCCGCGAGCAGACCGAGAACGTGGCCGAGAACATCATCGCCCTGTCCGAGCGCACCCAGGCGGTGGGCGAGATCATCGCCACCGTCAACGACATCGCCGAGCAGTCCAACCTGGTGGCGCTGAACGCCGCCATCGAGGCCGCCGATGCCCGCGAATCGGGCCGCCGTTTCTCGGTCGTCGCCAACGAGATCAAGAACCTGGCCGATCAGGCCAAGGAAGCCACCTCGCAGGTGCGTGGCATCCTTGAACAGACGCAGAAGGGCATCAACACCTCGGTGATGCTGACCGAGGAAGCGCTGAAGCGCGTCGAGAACGGGCGCGAACGCACCAACGTGTCGGAGCAGGTCATCCGCCAGATGGCCAACAACATCCAGGAAAGCGTGCAGGCGTTCCAGCAGATCGTCGGCGCCACCAACCAACAGCAGATCGGCCTGGAACAGGTGACCCAGGCGCTGCACGAAATCCGCCAGGCCAGCCAGCAGACCGCGGCCACCACCGGCCAGTTGGAAAAAGCGGCGGTCGAGTTGACCCGCTTGGGTGAGCAACTGTCCAAGACGCTGGAGAAGTACAAACTTTGATCGGCATCCGCGAAAGGCTGCTGGCCGCCTTCCAGGTCGAGTACCGGGAACACCTGGAAGCCATCCGCAAGCTCGTCGACGAGCTGGTTCGGCGGACGGAAGGCAGTGGCATCGCCCAGTTGGATGAAACCTTTCGCCGCGCCCACTCGCTGAAGGGCGCGGCCCGCGCCGTCGACCTGTTGCCGGTCGAGCAATTGTCGCACCGGCTGGAAACCCTGTTCGCCCGCGTCCGCAGCGGGCAGATCCGGCTGGACAAGGACTTGTCCGGCGTGGTGACCCAGACGCTGGATACCATCGAGGATTGGGTCACCGCCTTCGTTGCCGGGCAGACCCCGTCCGATCCCGCCGATACCCTGAAGCTGCTCGAGTCCTGGCTTGACGGCCAACGGCCGGTGGCCGAGCCGGAAGCGGCCGGCGAACCCGTTCCGGCGGCGCCGGAAATCCCGGCGGAGATTCTTGCCGCCGTGCCGGCTCCGCCGCCCGAAGCCGTGTGCCAACCCGAGCCGCCCAAGGCGCCGGTAATGGCGGAAGAGACCGTGCGGGTGCGGGCGCAGCATCTGGACCGTCTGCTGCGCAGCACCAACGAGTTGCTGACCGAAACCATGAACCAGCGCGTCGTCACCGACGGCTTGCTGGAGATCGACCGCCGCGTCGGCGAGTTGGACAAGCAATGGCGTCGCCTGCGCAAGCTGTCCTCGACCCTGGTGCGCGATCTGGACGACCCCGAGCGCGCCGGTCAATGGGATCGCCAGGCCGAGGCGCTGGAGCAGCAATTGCGCGTCGTCGGCCGCAATGCCCGGCACTCCCGGCGCCAGCAGCAGCGCACCGGCTGGACCCTGCGTCAATTGGCCGCCGACCTGCAGCAGGAAGTGCGCGACGCCCGCATGGTGCCGGCGGAAAGCGTGTTTGCCGGCTTCCGCAAGATGGTGCGCGATATCGCCCGCGAATCGGGACGCCAGGTCGAGGTTCAGGTCGTCGGCTTGGAGGTGGAGGCCGACCGCGTGGTGCTGCAGGGGTTGAAGGACCCGGTGATGCACCTGTTGCGCAACGCCCTGGCCCATGGCGTCGAAACCCCGGCCGAGCGCGTCGCCGCCGGCAAGGAGCCGACCGCCCTGGTGGCGCTGGGCTTTACCGTCAGCGACGGCCGCCTGGTGCTGAGCGTCGAGGATGATGGCCGCGGCCTCGACTTTGCCGCCATTCGCGGCAAGGCCATGGATCTGGGCCTGTTCAATGCGCAGGAAGCCGACGACCTGCCGCGCCAGGCCCTGGTCGACCTGATCTTCGACCCCGGATTCTCCACCAACCGCTCGGTGGACGACTTGTCGGGACGCGGCATGGGGCTGTCGGTGGTGCGCGAGGCGGTCACCATGATGAACGGCACTGTCGAGGTGCTGCCGCGCGAGCCGGCGGGAACCCGCTTCCGCATTTCTCTGCCGCTGTCGGTATCGACCCAGCGGCTGTTCCTGGTGGGCTGTCAGGGCCACACCTACGCCGTTCCCACCGAGGGCATCGACCGTCTGCACCGGGTGCCGGCCGAGGCGGTGAAGACGGTCGAAGGAAAGTCGGTGGTCTATCTCGGCAACCAGCAACTGCCGCTGTTGTCGCTGGCCCATCTGCTGGCGTTGGGCGAGACCGCGGTCAAGGTCAGCCGCAACGTGGTGCCGTTGATGGTGCTGAAGAACGGCGACCGTCGGGTCGGCGTGGCGGTGGACGAGTTCCTGTCGATCCGCGAGGCGCTGGTCAAGGATATCGGCGTGCCGGCGGCCATGGGCACCATGGTGGCGGGCGGCATGCTGATGGAGGACGGCGCGGTGGCGCTGGTGCTCAATCCGTTCGAAATCGTCGAGACCTTCCGCAAGTCCGGCTCGACCCGCGTGCTGACCACGGTGGAAAAACCGGCCGAGCGCAGGGTGCCGGTGATCCTGGTGGTGGACGACTCGCTGACCACGCGGACGTTGGAAAAGTCGATCCTCGAAGCGCACGGCTATGTGGTGCGGCTGGCGGTGGACGGTATCGAGGCGCTGGCCAAGCTGCGCGCCGAGCACGTGGACCTGGTCATCTCGGATATCCAGATGCCGCGTCTGGACGGTTTCGGATTACTGCAGGCCATCAAGGACGATCAGGCGCTGAAGAAGCTGCCGGTCATTCTGGTGACCTCGCTGGAGGCGCGCGAAGACCGGGAACGCGGTCTGGCGCTGGGCGCCGATGCCTATGTGGTCAAACGCAAGTTCGACCAAAAGGAACTACTCGAAACCATCGGTCAGATTCTATGACAAAGAAGATCAAAGTCCTCATCGTCGAAGACTCCCTGGTGGTGCGCGAATTGCTCAAGCACATCATCGGGTTGGATGCCCGCTTCGAGGTGGCGGCGGCGGTGGAAAGCGCCGAGGAGGCGCTGGCCCGCCTTGATGCGGTGCAGCCCGACGTCATTTCCCTCGATATCCGCCTGCCGGGCATGAACGGCCTGGACGCCACGTTGCAGATCATGGCCAAGCGGCCGACCCCCATCGTCGTGGTGGCGGCCAACGTGGACGACGACGAACTCAACATCGCCATGAACGCGTTGCGCGCCGGCGCGCTGGCGGTGGTGGAAAAGCCGGTCGGCGTCACCAACGCCGCCTTCGAATCCATGGCGCTGCACCTGTGCACCCAACTGGCGATCATGAGCCAGGTCAAGGTGGTGCGCCAAGGCATCGATCGCGGCTTGCGCTTCGGCACTGCCGAACCGCCGGTGGTGGCGCGGCGGCCGAGCAAGGGCTATTCGCTGCTGGGGATCGTGTCGTCCACCGGTGGCCCGCAAGCGCTGGTGCAGTTGCTGAGCAGCCTGGGCGCCGATTTCCCGCTGCCGATCCTGCTGGTGCAGCACATCACCGCCAGCTTCCTTGAAGGCTTCGTGTCGTGGCTGTCCGGCGTGACCCCGTTCAAGGTGCGCATCGCCCATGACGGGGACGTGCCCGAAGCCGGCATCGTCTATGTGCCGCCGGCCGACCGTCATCTGGCGCTGCGCAATGGCAAGTTGACCCTGGTGGACACGCCGCCGCTGCACAGCCAAAAGCCGTCCGGTTCGGTGCTGCTGTCGTCCATCGCCAAGGATTTGGGCCGCCGCGCCATCGGCGTGGTGCTGACCGGCATGGGCAGTGATGGTGCCGACGGCATGGCCGAGCTGCACAAGGCCGGCGGCCACACCATTGCCGAGGACGAAAGCACCTGCGTCGTCTACGGCATGCCGGCGGCGGCGGCCAAATTGGGGGCGGTCAAGGACATGCTGCCGCTGCCGCGCATCGCCCCCCGTCTCATTCAACTGGCCGGAGGGGAGTAATGGACGCGGCCGATTCCCTGATCCTGATCGTCGAGGATTCCGCCACCCAGGCGCTCAAGCTTCAGCACGTGCTGGAAAGCGAGGGTTTTCGCACGATCTGCGCCTTCTCGGCCGAGGAGGCGCTGGAGCAGCTCAATCGCACGCTGCCCAACCTGATGATCGTCGACTATCACCTGCCGGGCATTCAGGGTGATGAATTGTGCCGTCAGGTCCACATGGACCTGACCACGCGCTCGATCCCCATCCTGATGCTGACCGCCGACGAGACCCAGGCCACCGAACTGCACGGACTGGAATCCGGCGCCGACGACTTCGTCGCCAAGTCCGAGGACGTCGGCATCCTGCTGCTGCGGGTGCACAATCTGCTGCGCAAGTCGCGCCAGGATTCGTCGGTTCTGGACGTGGCACGCTCGCTGTTCCGCCGCGCCCGCATCCTTATCATCGACGACAGCCCGACCTATCGCGAAACCCTGGCGCAGGAACTGCGCGAGGAAGGCTGCGAGGTCGTCCAGGTCACCTGCGGCCCCGATGGCCTGCAGCGCCTGGCGGAAAGCGACTACGATTGCGTCATGGTCGACATGGTGATGCCCGACATGGACGGCATCGCCGTGTGCAAGGAATTGTCGGCCTTGCGCAGCGACAACGATGCGCCGCTGGTGGTGCTGATGCTGTCGGCCTATGAGAACAAGGAGAACGTCACCCGCGCGCTCGAGGCCGGCGCCGACGACTTCATCGGCAAATCGACCGAGATGAGCGTGCTGCGCGCCCGCCTGCGCGCGCTGCTGCGGCGCAAGTTCCTGCTGGAGCAGAATCAGCGCATCATCGAGGAATTCCGCCTGCGCGAAATGGAAACCCTGCGCGCCAAGGCGGAAAAGGAAGCGGCCGAGGCGCGGGCCGCCCTGGCCGAGGGCTTGGCTCGCGCCAATGCCGAGTTGGAGGAAGCCAACGCCAAGCTGCGTGAAACCCAGGTTCACCTTATCCAGTCGGAGAAGATGGCGTCGCTGGGCCAATTGGTTGCCGGCATCGCCCACGAGATCAACAACCCGCTGTCCTTCGCCCTGTCCAACGTCTTCACCATCGAAGGCTGGCTGGCCGACGCGGTGGCCGACGGAGACGAGAACCTGAGCGCCGAGATGCGCGGCCGTCTTGAAAAGGCGCGCGCCCGCGTGGTCGATACCGGCCAGGGCTTGGAACGGGTGCGCGAACTGGTGGTCAAGCTGCGCACGTTCTCGCGGCTGGACGAGGGCGAGTTCAAGACCATCGACGTGCGCGAAGCCATCGACTCGGTCCTGCTGTTTTTGCGCCACAAGACCAGCGATCGCATCGAGGTGGTGCGTGACTTCGGCCCGCGCAGCGAACTGGCCTGCTTCGCCGGTCAGCTCAATCAGGTGCTGATGAACGTGGTCGCCAACGCCGTCGACGCCATCGCGGACAAGGGCACCATCACCATCCGTACCGGCATCGAGGACGACATGTTCCTGATTTCGGTGCGCGATTCCGGCTGCGGCATTCCGCGTGAATATGTCGAGCGCATCTTCGATCCCTTCTTCACCACCAAGCCGGTGGGGCAGGGCACCGGCTTGGGGCTGGCCATCACCTACAAGATCGTGCAGGCCCATCAAGGCCGGCTCGAGGTCCGTAGCGAGCCGGGCCAGGGAACCGAAATGCGTGTGTTGATCCCGCTTGGGCTGAAGCCCTGACGGCCGACGGAAGGACTTTGAAACATGGCGCTAAAGCCCGGCAAAGCCGCGAAGCAAGGCAAGGAAAGTGTTCTCGTCGTCGATGACGAGCCGCAAATCCTGACCGCCATCACCGATTTGCTGGAGGACGAGTTCACGGTGTGGACCGCCAGCGACGGCGACACCGCGCTGAAGATCCTGGCCATGCAGGAAATGTCGGTGATCCTGTCGGATCAGCGCATGCCCGGCATGTCCGGCGCCGAATTCCTGGGCGCGGCGCGCGAAGTCTCGGACGCCACCCGCGTTCTGGTGACCGGCTATTCCGATCTGGACGCCCTGGTCAAGGCGGTCAACCTGGGCCAGATCCACGCCTATCTGTCCAAGCCGTGGAACCCGCTGGAACTGAAGGTGGTGGTGCGCACCGCCGCCGACCGCTGGCGTCTGGGCCGCACGCTGGAGCACGAGCGCAACCTGTTGCAGTCCCTGATGGAGAACGTGCCCGACGCCATTTTCTTCAAGGATGCCTCGCTGCACTTCACCCGCGTCAATCCGGCCCAGGCCAACTTGCTCGGGGTGGCCGGCTCGCACGAGGTGGTGGGCCACATGCTGGGCGATCTGGTGCCGCCCGAGCGAGCGGCGATGATCGAGGAACAGGAACGCGACATCATCGACCGCGGCGTGCCGGTGATCGACCGCGTCGAAGCGGCACTCGACGCCACCGGCGCCGCCACCTGGCATTCCATCACCAAGGTGCCGATCCGCGACCATGACCGCGTGGTCGGGCTGGTCGGCATCGCCCGCGACATCACCAAGCGCAAGCAGGCCGAGGATTACCTGCGCCGCGCCCACGAGGAACTGCAAAAGGCGGTCGAGGAACGCACCCGCTGGCTGCGCCAGGAAATCCGCCGCCGCAGCCAGGCCGAGGACCATGCCCGCACCGCGCGCGACAGCGCCGAGGCGGCCAGCCGCGCCAAGACCATCTTCCTGGCCAATATGAGCCACGAACTACGCACGCCGCTCAATGCCATCATCGGTTTTACCGAACTGGCCGAAACCCTGATGAACGAGCGTGAGATCGAGCGCTTCGGCGGCTACATGTCCAACATCACCGAATCGGCGCACCACTTGTTGCGGGTGATTACCGACATCCTGGACGTGTCACGCATCGAGGTCGGCAAGGTGACGCTGCGCGAGGAAGAGGTGGACGTGGCCGACGTCGTCCAGGCCGCCATGCGGCTGGCTGGTCATGTCGCCAGCGCCAAGAAGCAAACCCTGGCGTTGCGCATGGCCGACCGTTTCCCGCGTCTGCGCGCCGATGAACGCCTGCTCAAGCAAGCGCTGCTCAACATCATCTCCAACGCCACCAAGTTCACCCCCGAGGGCGGACATGTGGCGGTCAGCGCCGACAACATCGACGGCGTCATCACCATCGTGGTCAAGGATGACGGCGTCGGCATCGCCCCGCAGGACCTGCCGCTGGTGCTGCAGCCCTTCGGTCAGGCCGAGAACACCCTGACCCCCAAGCACGAAGGCACCGGCCTCGGTTTGCCGCTGGCCAAGGGCTTCATGGAACTGCACGGCGGCTCGCTGGACCTGGAATCCGAAGTGGGCAAGGGCACCTCGGTAACCTTGCGCTTCCCGCCGGATCGGACGGTGGTCGGTTAGCGTCATGGCCGGGCTTGACCCATAGCTGTCAGGTCAAACATTCGGTGACGGTGGTGAAGTGCAATGCCTGAGCCGCGTTCACGGTTGCGACTTTCCACGCAACACGGATGAACACAGGTGCCGCTATGCGGCTCATAGATGGGCACGGATTCCTGTTTGAGTGTCACGCCGGAATGGGTCATCTGTTCTGAACAAAACAGTATCCAGCGTCATTTCGGTTCAAGCGGGAGTGACGTCAGGATTAGTGGTTCTTGATCAGGTGACTGCGCCAGGTATCGACCAGCGTCGACAAGGCAGCTGGCATTTCGGCGTCGGCCCATTGGGGTGAAACCGTGCGGGACAGACCGGCTTGGCCGTCTTCGGTCATCCACGCAGCGGCGGCGCTGGTTTTGGTGTCTAGGGCGACGAACGCTTCCGCGACTGTGCACTGATGCGGCACGCAACCATCGAATACTACATAACGGTTGTCCACCAACGTCGCCGGCATACTCACATTGATCAGTTTTTTCAGCCGCGAAAGCGTTGTTCGATCAAACTTTCCCTTTAACTCAGGCGCTTTGACGGCATCGAATCCTTGCATTCCCACCAGCCGGTGGACGTCATCCGCGTTCGCTGGGGTGATCGGCAAAAGGAACGCCGCCGCCAGCGCGAATGCCATCCGTCCCATGTCAGCTCACCACCACCTGATCCCGGCTCCAGCGTCGCGCCAGCGCGTTGGGCTGGCGGCACCATTCCTCGAAGCGTCGGCGTGCGTCGGCTTCAGCGTGCTTGCGGCTGATACGGCCGACATAGGTGATGCTCATCTCTGCCGCCGGGCCATCGGCAAGGCGGCCGTCGGCGGCGAAGGCGAAGCGAAGGGGGGCGCTCATGGGCATGGCGGAGCCTCCTGGGCTGAGGGATTGGAGTTAGTACTGGCGCAACAGGCCGACCAGGCGGCCCTGCACCTTGACCCGGTCCGGCGGGAAAATCCGGGTCTCGTACTTCTTGTTGGCGGGTTCCAGCGCGATCGAGGCGCCCTTGCGGCGCAGGCGCTTCAGCGTGGCTTCCTGGTCGTCCACCAGGGCGACGACGATGGTTCCGGCCTCGGCAGTGTCGCAGCGGCGGATCAGCACGGTGTCGCCGTCCAGAATACCGGCGTCGATCATGGAATCGCCTTCCACCGACAGGGCGTAATGTTCACCCGATCCCAACAGGGACACCGGCACCTCGATAGAGGCGGAATGGTCGCGTAGCGCTTCGATCGGGGTGCCGGCCGCGATCTTGCCGTATAGCGGCAGCGTCACCGCGTCGGCGTTGGACGCCACCGGGGCGGCACCGGCCAGATTGAAGCTGCCCTGGATGACGGTGGGCGAGAACTTGGCCGACGGCGCCGGCAGCGCGTCGATGTTCTCGGGCAGCTTGACCACTTCGAGGGCGCGGGCGCGATGGGCGAGACGGCGGATGAAGCCGCGTTCCTCCAGCCCGGTTATCAGGCGGTGGATGCCCGATTTCGACTTGAGGTCCAGGGCGTCCTTCATTTCGTCGAAGGACGGCGAGATGCCGCTGGCGCGCAGGCGCTGGTCGATGAACATCAGCAGTTCGTACTGCTTGCGGGTCAGCATGTGGGCAACTCCCCCAGCCAGTTCCGGCCCAGGGGTGGACGCGGAACAAAGATGAAACTGTTGTCCACGTTCTATGCCTGTTCTTTTTACCCGTCAAGCGGATTTGTGCGCGTTCACATCCCTTCGGGCAACGGGATCACCGCGACCGCTTCGCCGGCCTGGGCGGCGGCGGCATAAGGCGGGCGCACGATCAGGCCGCTGGCGGCGGCCAGGCCCGACACCACCGCCGAATCCTGCTTGGTGTGCGGGGTCGCCACCAGCCGGCCGCTGCCGTCGCGCTGCAGGCGGGCGCGCATGTAGTCCTGACGGGCGTCGTTGGCGCGCACATCGGCGCCCAACACCGCCGGCTCGGTCGGCAATCCGCCCGTCAGGCCCTGCAGCGCCCGCACCATGGGGGCCAGGAAAACATAGGCGCACACCATGGCCGACACCGGATTGCCCGGCAGGCCCAGTACCGGCACCGTCTTCAGCGCGCCGAACATCAGCGGCTTGCCTGGCCGCATGGCGATCTTCCAGAAATCCAGTTGCAGGCCGTGTTCGGACAGCACGTCCTGGACCAAGTCGTAATCGCCGACCGAGGCGCCGCCCGAGGTCACCAGCAGGTCGCAGCCCGCCGCCGCCGCCACCATGGCCGATAGCGAGGCGCGGCTGTCCTTGGCGATGCCCAATTGCACCGGCTCGCCGCCCAGCACGGCGACCAGCGCCGCCAGGCCAGGGCCGTTGGACGACGCCAGTTGCGCCGGTCCCATCGGTTCGCCCGGCATGGCGACCTCGTCGCCGGTGGACAGCACGGCGACGCGCGGCCGACGGCGCACGCTGAGCCACGGAACGTTCATGGCCGCCGCCAGGGCGATCTGGCGCGGCCCCATCACCGTGCCGGCGGACAGTCCGGGCTGGCCGGGCAGGAAATCAAGGCCGCGCGGGCGCACATGGTGTCCGGCGGTGACGGTGGTATGGATGTCGACGAAGTCGTCGTGGCGGCTGGTATCTTCCTGCATCACCACGGCATCGGCGCCGGCCGGGATGGCGGCGCCGGTGAAGATGCGCACGGCCTGGCCGGCTTCGACCGTGCCGACGAAGGGATGGCCGGCGGCGGATTCGCCGATGACGGCCAATCGCGCCGGGGTCAGCAGGTCGGCGGCGCGCACGGCGTAGCCGTCCATGGCGGAGACGTCGAGCGGCGGATGGGCGACGCGGGCGGTCACGTTCTCGGCCAGCACCCGGCCCAGGGCGGCGGGCAGGGCGATCATTTCGGGCGCGGTCGGCCGGCACCCGGCTATCACGCGCTCCAGCGCCACCTCGACGGAAATCATTCGGCGACCTCGTAAACACCCGACTTGCCGCCGGACTTGTGCACCAGATGGATGTCGGTGATGCGCATGGATTTGTCCACCGCCTTGACCATGTCGTACACGGTCAGGCCCGCCACCGACACGGCGGTCAGTGCCTCCATCTCGACTCCGGTCTGGCCCTTCAGCTTGCAGGTCGCCTCGATGGTGACGGCGTTATTGTCCGCATCCAGCGCCAGTTCCACCTTTACCGAGGTCAAGGCCAGCGGATGGCACAGCGGGATCAGATCGGGGGTGCGCTTGGCCCCCATGATGCCGGCCAATTGGGCCACCGCCAGCACGTCGCCCTTTTTCAGGCCGCGCGACTGGATCAGCGCCATGGTTTCCGGCGCCATCACCACCCGACCGCGCGCCACCGCCACCCGGGTGGTGTCGGACTTGTCCGAGACGTCCACCATCACCGCGTTGCCGTCGGTATCGAAGTGGGTAAGGTCGGCCATCAGCCCTTGGCCTCCAGGGTGGCGCCGGCACCGACCAACAGCACGCGCGTCGCCACCTCGACATCGGGCCGCTTCATCAGCGACTCGCCGATCAGGAAGCGCTTGGCGCCGGCGGCAAGCATGCGCTTGATGTCGGCGGGGCTTTCAATGCCGCTTTCGCAGACGACGTGGCGGTCGGCCGGAACCATGGGCGCCAGCCGTTCGGTGGTCGCCAGATCGGTCTTCATGATCTTGAGGTCGCGGTTGTTGATGCCGATCAGCGGCGATTTCAGCTTCAGCGCCCGCTCCATCTCGGCCTCGTCATGGACCTCGAGCAGGACGTCCATGCCATAGCCCAGCGCGATGCTTTCCATGTTGGACAGTTCGGAATCGGCCAGGGCGCCGACGATCAGCAGAATGCAGTCGGCGCCCAGCGCGCGGGCCTCGACCACCTGATAGGGATCGACCATGAAATCCTTGCGGATCACCGGCAGTTCGCAGGCGGAACGGGCTTCGCCCAGGTCGGAATCCGACCCCTGGAAGAACTTCTGGTCGGTCAGCACCGACAGGCAGGCGGCGCCGCCGCGCGCATAGGCGCGGGCCAGTTGCGCCGGCTTGAAATCGGGACGGATCAGGCCAGCCGAGGGTGACGCCTTCTTGATCTCGGCGATCAGGCCGATGCCGATGGTGTCGACCTTGCGGGTCAGGTTGGCGGCGAAGCCACGGGGCGGCGCCTGGTCCTGGGCGCGCTTCAGCAGCTCCTGGATCGGGCGGCGGCTCTTGTTTTCGGCGACCTGACGGCGCTTCTCGTCGCAGATGCGATCAAGGATGGTTCCGCTCACGATCAAGCCTCCCGGTTGGTGATGGCGACCATGCGGTCGAGCGCCGCCAGCGCCTTGCCCGAATCGATGCTGTCGGCCGCCATGCGGGCGCCGACCTGCAGGTCGGCGGCCTTGCCGGCCACCACCAGGGCGGCGGCGGCATTCAGCACGACGATGTCGCGATAGGCGCCGGCAGCGCCACCCAGCACGGCGCGCAGGGCGGCTGCGTTGACGGTGGCGTCGCCACCCTTGAGGTCGGCGGCGCTGGCGCGCTTGAGGCCGCAATCCTCGGGACGAACCTCGAACAGGGTGACCTTGCCGTCCTTCCACTCGCCCACCAGGGTGGGGCCGGTGGTGGTCAGCTCGTCCAGGCCGTCCGAGCCATGAACGACCCAGGCGCGCTCGGCGCCCAGGCGGCCCAGCACGTTGGCCATGGGTTCGACCCACTGGCTGGCGAACACGCCCATCAACTGGCGGGTGGTGCGGGCCGGATTGGCCAGCGGGCCAAGCAGGTTGAAGATGGTGCGGGTGCCCAGCTCGACGCGCGGGCCGGCGACGTGGCGCATGGCGTTATGATGGCGCGGCGCCATCAGGAAGCCGATGTTGTTCTCCCACAGGCTTTCCTTGACCAGCGCCATGTCGGCGTCGACCTTGATGCCCAATGCGCCGAGGACGTCGGCCGAACCCGATTTGGACGACAGCGCGCGGTTGCCGTGCTTGGCCACCGGCACCCCGGCGCCGGCGGCCACGAAGGCGGCGGCGGTCGAGATGTTATAGGTGCCCGAGCCGTCACCGCCGGTGCCGCAGGTGTCGATGGCCCCCTCGGGCGCCTCGACCGGCAGCGCCTTGGCGCGCATGATGCGGGCGGCGCCGGTGATCTCTTCCACCGTCTCGCCGCGCACGCGCAGCGCCATCAACAGGCCGCCGATCTGCGCCGGGGTGGCGTCGCCCGACATGATGACTTCGAACACTTCCTCGGCCTGGTCTTCCGACATGGAGTGACCGACGGCGACACGGCCCAGCACTTCCTTCATCAGGGCAAGCGAGGTGGGGACGGGGGTGGGGGCGGGCGTGGACATCAGGCGACGGTTCCCTTGTACATGCGGCACAGGTCGAGAAAATTCCGCAGCATCGTGTGGCCGTGCTCGGTCTCGATGCTCTCGGGATGGAATTGGACGCCCCACACCGGCAGGCCGCGCCCGGCCAGCCCCATGATCAGGCCGTCCTTGGTCCAGGCGGTGACGGTCAGGGTGGCGGGCAGGCTGTCGCGCTCGACCACCAGCGAGTGATAGCGCGTGGCGCGGAACGGCGACGGCAGGCCGGCGAAGATGCCGGTGCCGTCGTGGAAGATGTCGTCGACCTTGCCGTGCATGGGCTGGGGGGCGCGAACCACTTTGCCGCCGAACGCCTGGCCCATGGATTGTTCGCCCAGGCAGACGCCGAACATGGGAATCTTGCCGGCAGCGGCCTTAATCAGGTCCAGGCAGATGCCGGCGCGGTCGGGGTCGCACGGGCCGGGGGAAATGACGATGCCCTCGGGCTTCAGCGCCAGAACCTCGTCCACCGTCAGCGCATCGTTGCGGTGCACTTGGACCTCGGCGCCCAATTCGCCCAGGTAATGCCACAGGTTGTAGGTGAAGCTGTCGTAGTTATCGATCAGGAGGAACATGTGCGGGCCTAGTGTATTGAAAAACAAAGGCAACATTCCCGCCGGATCACCATGTTACCCGGTTGCTTGCCTGGTTCTTGACAGCGTGGCAGCACAGTGCGGCGGATGATCCGGCGAAGTTACACGGCATCGATCCAAGGTTCCAGAGGGTTCCACCGCGAATGCGCAGCCCGTGGACCGATAAGCGAAAGGCTGAGGGCGGGGATCATTGGCATAAAGCCGTGGCATGCCCACATTGAAACCGCGGACCACGATAAAGCGGCCCCCTCCCGATCCGGAGGCGATATGAGGCAGGAATACATCGATATCGCCGTGCATCTGGCCTGTGCATGGGGCGCCGGTAGCTTGATTGGCCTTGAACGTACGTTTCACGGACGTCCGGCCGGATTCCGCACGCATGCCCTGGTGTGCGTGGCGTCCGCCTTGCTGATGCTGGTCACGGCTTACCAGTGGCAATGGCTGGGGGTTGTCCCCATCGAAACGATCCGCACCGACCCAACCCGCATGGCGCAGGGAATCATGACCGGCATCGGTTTTCTTGGGGCTGGGGTCATCTTCAAGGAAGGCTTGACCGTTAGGGGGTTGACCACCGCCGCTTCCATCTGGATCACAGCCGCGCTGGGCATCTTGTACGGTGTCGGGTTCTTTTTCCCGGCATTGCTCGCCACCGGCATTACCTTTGCCACGCTGGCCCTGTTCCGCGTCATCGAGTATCGGATGCCGTCGCAGTTCTATGCCCACCATCTGCTCCGCTTCTCCAACGATAAGGCCATGCCCGAGGCGGAGGTGCGCAAGCTTATCGAAAGCCATTCCTTCACCATCTCGAACATGAGCTACCGCCTTTATGAGGGCGGTTCGGTGTTCGAATACCGCATGGTCATCAAGACGGTCATGAAGGAGAACATGGAACGGTTGGCTGAATGCCTGCGCAGGCGGGGCGACATTGTGGAGTTCAGGATTTCACCCACGGGGGACTGAACAACGCCCTCTATCCGCGCTGGAAAAGCGAAAGGCCGGGCTTGTGGCCCGGCCTGTCTCGTAATCGCTTCAATTTCCAAAGGGAAATTGGAGCGGGCGAAGGGATTCGAACCCTCGACCCCAACCTTGGCAAGGTTGTGCTCTACCCCTGAGCTACGCCCGCACTGGCTCTGGAGGAGGGATTCGAACCCCCGACCAGCCGGTTAACAGCCGGCTGCTCTACCGCTGAGCTACTCCAGAACAGGGCGGTGCTTGTACCTGGGCCGGGCGGGGGAAGTCAACGGTGTTCCGTGCGATTTCCCATCTTTCCTTGAGTGCACCCGTATAGGTGGCTTAATATTCGAAGGTAAACCCGTAAAAAGAATGGGGGCGTGGGATGCGGGCCAAGGGATCTCTGCGGGGACTGGGGGCGCGTGTCGGTGCCTTGCTGTGGCTGCTGGCTTTGTATGTCGGGCTGACCTATCTGGCGGTTGGCACCATCAGCGTCAGCCAGATCAACACCCGTTTTGGCGACCAGGCTGGCTATATCTTTCACATCGCCGGCATTGCCGACCAACAGCGGCGGGTCCGCAGCACCCAGGTCGAGGATGCGGACCAGTTGGCCTATCGCAGCCGGTTGCAACGTGACGCCGCCTTGGTCGAAGTAAACGCCCAGGCCCAGCGGCTGGGTATCAGCATGTCGGCGGTGCGGGCGGCGTTGGACGACCCCAAGGCGTCGGTGCGGCTGCGCGATTTCGCCGTCGAGGCCGATGGCGACACCAACAAGGCATGGGACAACGCGGTCTCGGAATACTATCGCCAATCCCTGATGAGCGGCCTTGCCACCGAGCGGCGTGACAAGCTGGTGGAAGAACTGCGCGACGGGCTGAGCAAGTTGACCGACAGCCAAGTCATCGACGGCAAGGTGTTGGGCGGTATCAGCCAGTCGCTGTTCCAGACAGCGACGTCCACCGTCGCTGGGTTACGTTCATTTGGCTACGCTTGGCTGTTTTCGATTCCGTCCGAGGTGCTGACCTTGGTGCTGGCGCTGGTGCTGGGCGCGTTGGGTAGTGCTCTGCACATGACCAAGGTCGTCATCGACAGCGGCGAGCGGCCGCCGGGTTTGTGGTATCTGTTTCGCCCGTGCCAGGGCGTGCTAATGGCCCTGGTGGTGTTCGTGTTGCTGAAAGCCGGTCAATTGACCGTGGGAGCGGGCGACACGGATACCCTTAATCCCTATTTCGTCGCTTTCATCGGCACCATTTCCGGCCTGTTGTCGCCTGACGCCTATCGGCTGGTGCAACGGGCAGGGGCGGCGCTGATCCCCGCCGGCGACGACATGAGCGATCGTTGGGCCTTTGGTCTGGCCGTAGCCATGAACGCGGCCGGTTTGGATGCCGAGACCCTGGCCCAAGGCGTCGGCGTCCGTGTCGACGAACTGAATGCGTGGATGGCGGAAACCGCGCCGGTGCCGGCGGCGCAGCAACGCCTGCTGGCGGCATGGTTGCACGCCGATGCGCGCCAATTGTTCACCGCCGACCGGCCGCCGCCGCGCCGCTCGATCACTGCGGCGACCCCGGTGCCGGCAGAGTAGTTCATCGAATTTCTTGACCTTCCAGTGACTGGAAGGTCCATTCTCGATAGGGTCGGATCAAGGAGGCCCTGTCATGTCCAACGCCATCGTTAGCCTGCCCGTGCGCGGCATGACCTGCGCCGCCTGTTCCACCCGGCTGGAGCGCGTGCTGGGCAAGGTCCCCGGCGTGGCGGCCGCCAGTGTCTCGCTGGCGGCGGAGACCGCCGACCTTCGCTATGATCCCGCCCAGGTGGCGCCCGACCAATTGGCCGCGGCGGTGGCGAAGGCCGGCTTCAGCGTGCCCGAGGACAGCGTCGAGCTGATGATTTCCGGCATGACCTGCGCCGCCTGCTCGACCCGGCTGGAAAAGGTGTTGGGCAAACTGCCGGGGGTGAAACGGGCCGAGGTCAATCTGGCGACCGAGCGCGCTAGCGTGACCATGCTGGCCGGCACCGCCACCGTCGCCGATCTGGTGCTGGCGGTGAGCAAGGCCGGCTTCGGCGCCCAAATGGTCACTGGCCAGGGCGACCAATTGGCGCGCGAGGAAGAGGTGCACGCTCGCGACCTGCGCCGCCAGAGCCTGCGCCTGACGGTGTCGGCGCTGCTGACCCTGCCGCTGATGGCGGGGATGGTGATTCCCGGTCTGGACCTGCCGGCCTGGGTGCAGTTGGCGCTGGCGACACCGGTACAGTTTTGGATCGGCGCTCGCTTCTATCGCGGCGCCTGGGCCTCGCTGCGCGGCGGCGCCGGCAACATGGACGTGCTGGTGGCGTTGGGCACCAGCGCCGCCTATGGCCTGTCGGCGTGGCAGGTGGTGGGCGGGCAGGGTCATCACGGCACACTCTATTTCGAGGCGGCGGCGGTGGTCATCACCCTGGTGCTGCTAGGCAAGATGCTGGAAACCCGCGCCAAGCGTTCGGCCGCCGGCGCCATCCGCGCGCTGATGAAGCTGAAGCCCGATGTGGCGCGGGTAGAGCAGGATGGCCGCGTCATCGAATTGCCGGCCGAGGCCGTGCCCGTCGGTGCCATCGTGCTGGTGCGGCCGGGCGAGCGGTTGCCGGTGGATGGTGTGGTTGTCGATGGTGTCAGCCAGGTTGACGAGGCGTTGATTACCGGTGAAAGCCTGCCGGTGCCCAAGGAGGCGGGGGGCGAGGTGGTGGCCGGCGCCGTCAATGGCGACGGTCTGCTGCGCGTCCGTGCCACCCGCATCGGTGCCGAAAGCACCATCAACCGCATCATCCGCATGGTCCAGGGCGCTCAGGCGTCCAAGGCGCCGGTGCAGAAGTTGGTGGACCGCATCTCGGCGGTGTTCGTGCCGGTGGTGGTCGCCATCGCCGCGTTGGCCTTCCTGGGCTGGGGCGTGATCGGCGGCGACTGGGCGCAGGCGACGGTGGCGGCCATATCCGTGCTGGTCATCGCCTGTCCGTGCGCATTGGGACTGGCGACGCCGACCGCCATCATGGTCGGCACCGGCACCGCCGCCCGCCATGGCATCCTGATCAAGGACGCCGAGGCGCTTGAATTGGCCCATGGCGCCGACGTGGTGGTGTTCGACAAGACCGGCACCCTGACCGAGGGGCACCCGGCGGTGGTCGCCCAGGCCGGCGCGTCCGACTTGCTGCATTTGGTGGCCTCGGCCCAGCAGGGCAGCGAGCACCCGCTTGCCCGCGCCGTGCTGACGGCGGCGGAAGGGACGACGCTGTCGCCGGTAAGCGCGTTCAAGAGCCTGCCGGGGCGCGGATTGTCAGCCATGGTTGACAATCGGATGCTGCTGGTGGGGTCGTCGCGGCTGATGATGGAAAACAACATCGATATCAATGCATTGCGCGGTGATGCTGAAGCGGAGGAAACACGGGGGCGGACGGTGATGTGGGCGGCGGAGGCTGGGCGCGCGCTCGGCTTCATCGCCGTGGCCGATCCGGTCAAGGCGGGAGCGGTGGCAGCGGTGGCCGGGCTGAAGGCGCTGGGCATCCATACCGTCATGCTGACCGGCGATAACGCCCGCGCCGCCGCTTTCGTCGCCGCACAGGTGGGCGTCGACCGCGTGCTGGCCGAGGTGCTGCCCGAGGACAAGGCGGCCGAGATCGCCAAACTGAGGGCCGAGGGCAGGGTGGTCGCCATGGTCGGCGACGGCATCAACGACGCCCCCGCCTTGGCGGCGGCCGATATCGGCATCGCCATGGGCACCGGCACCGACGTCGCCATGCAGGCGGCCGGCATCACTCTGGTCAAGGGCGACCCGGCATTGCTGCCGGCGGCGCTGTCGGTGTCGCGCGCCACCTATGCCAAGATCCGCCAGAACCTGTTCTGGGCGTTCGTGTACAACGTGGTGGCGCTGCCGGCGGCGGCGCTGGGCATGCTCAATCCGGTGATCGCCGGGGCGGCCATGGCGTTTTCCAGCGTCTCGGTGGTGTCCAATTCCCTGTTGCTGAAGCGGTGGAGGGGACAATGAATATCGGCACGGCGGCGGCGCGCTCGGGCGTGGCGGCCAAGACCATCCGCTATTACGAGGAAATCGGCCTGATCCCGTCGCCGGGGCGCACCGCCGCCGGCTATCGCGCCTATACCGAGGCGGATGTGGAAACCCTGCGCTTCATCCAGCGCGCCCGCTCGCTGGGCTTTGCCGTCAAGGACGTCGCCGATCTGCTGACGCTGTGGCGCGACCGCGAGCGCGCCAGCGCCGATGTCCGTCGCATCGCCCAGGGCCATGTGAGCGAGGTGGAACGCAAGATCGCCGAACTGGAAACCATCCGCCGCACCCTGCAGTCGCTGATCGATTGCTGCCACGGCGACGCCCGTCCCGACTGCCCCATTCTCGACGGATTGGCGCCCGGCTGTTGCGGGTGACGGTCGCGCACCGCTATAACCCCCTTTCCTGTTTTTCTGGGGGGTGACCCGAGTGTCGCGGCGTGAAATCCGGCGCATGTTGATGCAGCCCAAGCGGCGCCTGGCCGATCGGCCGTGGCTGGTGCCGGTACTGATGGCGGCGGTGCTGCTGGCAGGCATCGGCATCGGTGTCGGCGTGGGTATCAGCGTGATGCCGGACAAGCCCGAACACAAGGCGCGTTCCGCCTGGGAGGAAGCCGAGATGGCGGTGGACCGGCCGCCGCGCCGCGAGGGCATGCCCGACAGCACGGTCGAGCAGGAGCCGGCCTTCGCCCCCATCGTCCTGCTGCCGCGCCCGCGCCCCGGCGGCCCCAATGATGACGGCATGGAAATCGACGCCCCCGAGGGTGACGATTCTGCCGCGCCGTTGCGGCCGCAGCAAGAAGCGGCGGTGCCTCTGATCCTGCCGCAGCCGCCGGTGGCACCGGTGCAGCCCGGCTCGCCGGCCTGGGTCAAATACGCGGTGCCGGCACCACGGACCGCCGGACGCCCGATGATCGCCGTGGTCATCGACGACCTGGGTGTCGACCGCAAGCGCTCGGAGCGGGTGATCCCGCTGCGGGCGCCGCTGACGCTGGCGTGGATGACCTATGCCCAGGACCTGCCGCGTCTGACCCGCGAAGCCCGCCAGCGCGGCCACGAACTGCTGGTTCACGTTCCCATGCAGCCCCAGGGCGACAGTTGGGACCCCGGTCCCGATGTGCTGGAGGTCAACGTCCATCCCGAGGAAAACCGCCGCCGGCTGGATTGGGGGCTGGAACGCTTCGAAGGCTTCGTCGGCATCAACAACCACATGGGGTCGCGCTATACCAGCGACCGCGTCGGCATGCGGGTGGTGATGGAGGAGTTGAAGAAGCGCGGCCTGCTGTTCCTCGATTCGGTGACCACGGAAAAAAGCGTCGGCCCCGAACTGGCGCGCAATTACGGCGTTCCCTTCGCCGCCCGCAACATCTTCATCGACAACGAACAAAGCGTCGCCGCCGTGATGGCGCAGTTGCAGAAGGCCGAGGCGCATGCCCGCAAGCACGGCGCCGCCATCGCCATCGGCCACCCGCACGACGCCACCCTGGAAGCGCTGGCGCAATGGCTGCCGGGATTGGATGCCAAGGGCTTCGTGCTGGTGCCGGTCACCACCATCATCAAGGCGAACGGTACCGCCAACGGCGGTTGAGGGCTTGACCTTCCCGCCCCTGGAAGGTTCATGCTGGTGTCAACTCAATACAAGGAGGCTTCCATGGCCAGCACCTATCGCGTTACCGGCATGACCTGCGGCGGTTGCGCCCGCGCGGTGGAAACCGCCATCAAGGCGGTTGCGCCCGCCGCCAGCGTCACCGTCGACCTTGCCGCCAAGGCGGTCACCGTGGACGGTGCCGACGAGCAGCAGGTCAAGCAGGCGGTCGACGATGCCGGCTTCGGCTTTGAGGGCGCGGCGTAACCCTTATTTCGGCCAGCCGTACCAGCCGGCCAGCAGGCCGAGCAGGATCGGCAGGCCGATTTGCCACACCGCCAGCTTGCGCAGCAAGTCGGCCTGATGCCGGCTACCAGGCTTGGCGAAGGCGCCGAAAGTGTCGGGGCGTTGACCGGCGGCCAGATGGTCGCGGATACGGGCCAGCGACGCCACCACCGCCCAATGAGAGGTCGGCGTGCCGGCTGCTTCGGCGTCGGCATGCACCGGCGCCGCCGCCGGGTCCGAAATGGCGACCTTGTCGCCGGTCAGCCCGCGGTCGATGTGATGGCGCTCGATTCCCGTATCCATGTCCGGCATAGGGCAGACTCCCTTTGCCGGGGATAACGGGGCTGGCGCCGGTCGGGTTCCTTGGGGGGAGGAATTTGTCCGGTTCCGTGATGGCGGGAGCACGGCCGACTTGGCTTTGACGGATGCCGCGTGCCAACAAAGAAAACTCGTCATGCCGGCCTTGAGCCGGCATCCATCGTGGTGCACCCCCATGGACCCCGGATCGCGCAAGCGCGTCCGGGGTGACGGTTGTTTGGGCTTTCGCTGTCCACGAGTACGGCGACCAACCGTGTTCGTCCGTGTTGCCTGAGCATAGCTCTGACGGGCCAGCACGTTCCGCGAAGGCGTCAACCGGATAGCCGTGGGGTCAGTCCGGCTATGACGATCACCAGGGGCGCAACTGACAGACTCTAGCGGAACGATCCCAGCGACGACAGTGGCACGAAGCCGGTCTTGCTGTCCTTGAACACCTTGAAGGTCTTCTCGCCCTGGCCGGCGGCGAACTCGCCATAGGCTTTTTCCAGGGCGTGGCGGCAGGCGACGCGGACGGCGCCGTCTTCCAGGCCGCGCAGCGACGCCATATCCAGCAGCGAATTGAACCGCTTCAGGATATGCAGGCGATGAACGTTGATGACCTGCTGGTCGAAGGCGACGTCAAGGGCGTCGAAGAATTGCTCGGCGGCGGACAGCTTGGCGAGGTTGTCGAGGAAGCTGTCGGCGTCGGGCTTGCACTGGGCGGGGCTGCACATGGGGCGTCTCCTTGTCAGTTCACGGGCGCTTCGGCTAGGAAGCGGCGAAGATCGTCGGGCGAGGGCGGGCGCTTGGCCTCGGCCGCCAGGGCGCGGACGCGGGCCAGCATGGCGCGCGCCTGCGGCACCGTCGGCGCCAGGCCCAGTTCGGTGCAGGCGTGCAGCACCGAGGTCAGGCCGGAATGCTTGCCCAGCACCACCTGATGGGCGCGGCCCAACTCGCGCGGGTCCAACGCTTCGTAATTGCGGCGGTCGCGCAGCAGGCCGGAAACGTGGATGCCGCTTTCATGGGTGAAGATGGCGTCGCCGACGATGCTTTTGTTGACCGGCACCGGCCGGCCCGAGGCATCCGCCACCAAGCCGGAAACCTTGGACAACGCCGTCTTAGCGATGCCGGTGTCGCGGCCGTAGAGATGGTCGAGTGCCACCACCACTTCCTCCAGCGGCGCGTTGCCGGCACGCTCGCCCAAACCGTTGACGGTGGTCGACACGTGGCTGGCGCCGCCTCGCACCGCCGCCAGCGAATTGGCGGTGGCGAGGCCGAGATCGTCGTGGGCGTGGATTTCCAGCTCGATCGCGGTGGACTGGCGCAGCCGGCGGAACAGGTCGTGGGTGCCGAACGGGTCCATGATGCCCAGGGTGTCGGCAAAGCGGAAGCGGCGCGCTCCGCTGTCGGCACAGGTGCCGATGACGTCGATGACGAAGGCGGGATCGGCGCGCGACGAATCCTCGCCGCCGACCATGACCTCCAGCCCGGCATCGCGCGCGCGCGCCACCATGTCGCGGATATGGCCCAAGGCCCAGGCGCGGTCGCGGTCCAGCTTCTTGGCCAGTTGCTGGTCGGACACCGGAATGGACAGATTGACCATGGTGACGTCGCAGGTCAGCGCGGCGGCCAGATCGTCGTCGCGCATGCGGCACCAGGCGATCAGGCGGGCGTTGAGGCCCAGCGCGGCGACGGCGCGGATCGAGGCGCATTCCTCGTCGCCCATGGCGGGAATGCCGACCTCGATCTCGGGCACCCCGGCCTGGTCGAGGGCGCTGGCGATGGCCAGCTTCTCGGCCAGGGTGAAGGCGACGCCGGCAGTCTGCTCGCCGTCACGCAGCGTGGTGTCGTTGACGACGATTGGGGTGGTGGCGGGCATCGGCGCTGCCCCTAGCAGCTACCGCCGCTGCACGAACACTTGCCGCCCGCATTGGGGTTTTCGAAGATGAAGCCGGAATCCTTGCCGGCGTTGACGAAGTCGACGACGGCGCCGGTCAGCCACATGACCGAGCTGGGATCGACGAAAACCTTGATGCCGCCGAATTCCAGGATTTCGTCGCCGGATTCGGCCGCCGTTTCCAGACCCAGATTGTACTTCAGGCCGGAACAGCCGCCCGAGGAAACCGAGATGCGGAGACCCTGGGAGTCGTCCTCACGCACGCTCTTGATGGCGGCGACGGCACGGTCGGTGACAGTCAGCATGGCAACCCTCCTGGTGACAAACCTTAACCTGTTCGTCACTCAAGCAAGCGCAATGCCAGTCTGTAAGTTATTGATTTTACATGGATTGACGATGTGCCCAAGATGTAGGCAATGCGACGAATGTCGGATTGCCTACATCCACTTCAGTTTCCGCAGCGCCCACCACAGCACCGGCATCAGGCCAAAGGTCAGCAGGCACATGATCCAGAACGCCATGGGATCATCGTGGCCGGGAATGCCGCCCACATTGGCGCCCAGCATGCCGGCCAGCAGGCTGGGCGGCAGCAACAGGGCGGTCAGTACGGTGAAGCGGTTCGAGGTCGAGGCGATCTTTTCGGAAATCTGGGCGCTGAGGTCTTCGTGCAGCACCGTGGTGCGGTCGCGCAGGGCGTCCAGGTCCTCGATATGGCGCACCACCTTGTCGGTGACCTCGCGCAGGCGCAGCTTGGCGTCGCGCGACAGCCAACTGGCGTCGTCGTGCTGGATGCGATACAGCGCGTCGCGCTGGGGACCAAGATAGCGGCGCAGGTGGATGGCCTGGCGGCGGACCTGGGCCAGATGGGTGCGCAGGGTGGCGTCGGCGACACGCTCGATGCAGGCGTCTTCCAGTTCGCCGACGGTGTCTTCCATGCCGTCGATCACCAGTTCCAGATGCTCGACCACCCGCTCGGCGATCTGGGCCAGCAAGCCGCCGGGGCTGCGTGGTCCCTTGCCGGCCAGCAACGCCAACCGGATCGCGCGCAGGGCGCTGAGTTGGTGGTCCTTGTCGCGCAGGGAAATCAGGCGGTTGGCGTCGGCCCAGACGTGGATGGGCACCAGTTCGGCCTCGCCGCTTTCGTCGCACACGTTGACGCCGCGCAGCACCACCATCAGCGAATCGTCCACGTCCTCGACGCGGGGGCGGGATTCCTCGGCCAGCAGCGCCAACGCCACCAGCGGGTCGATGCCGCTTTTTTCACGCACCCAGGCGGCAGCCTCGGGGTCGTCGCGTTCCAGGTGAATCCATAGAAAGCCGTCTTCGGGGCGCCATCGGGCGATGCCCTGCCAGTCCAGATCGGTGCACCCGCCGGCGCGGTCCAGCATGGCGGCGAAGCGAAGGCCGGGATGGGTGCCGGCCTTGATATCCTGGGCGTCGATCATGGGCGCACCTTTCATGCCTGGGCCTCGCACAACGGGCGATTTCAGCAGCCGTATTCTGCTGGCATACAGGGACTGCGAGGCATTTTCAAGGCAGGTGCGTGGCCAGGAGCAGGCTGGTGCCCGCTTCCGGGCCGAAGCAACGGGCGTGGTGGCGGCAGTGGTCGCAAGGGCCGCTGGCGCGGCAGTCGATGCCGACCGCCAGTTCCAGCTCGCGCCGCAGGAACGGCTTCCAGCGCATGTCGCGGTGATTGCGCTCGGCCAGCGAGGTGAAATGATACGCCAGCATCAGGCTAAGATCGGCGCGGCTGCCCAGGCCCATGTCCTGCCACAGCGGCCGGCCCGACAAGGCGCGGCGGGCCAGGATGTGGGCCAGCCATTCCTCCTCGACCACCATGGCGGTGCGATGGGGCAGCAGCAGGGCGCGCAACGCGTCTTCCTCGGCGGTCAGCGGCTCGCTGCCGTCGCGGTCGGGATCGACGCCCAACAATAGCTCGGGAACGTGGGGAAAGAAGGTGCCGACCAGGGCGGCCAGCGCTTCGGCCGAGACCCCCAGTCCCACCGCCAGCGGTCGCCGTTCGGAACGGGCCAGGGCGGTGACGCAGGCGAACAGGTGGCGGTCGAACGGGTCGCCGCCACCCCCTGCCATCAATCGGCCGTAAGCCTGGGCGGCCATGGCCGGGCCGTCGTCAGGCGGCCACCGACTCGTGCTTCTGCGCCTTGGTGCCGCAGACGACTTCGCACGAGCCGCAACCGATGCACGAACCGTCCTTGGCCACCACCATGACCTTGCGCACGATCTCTTCGCCATCGTCGAACGGATCGCACAGCTCGTCGTCCTCGTTGATGCCTTTCAGTTCCAGCACACCTTGGGTGCACACCTTGAAGCAACGACCGCAGCCGATGCACAGCTCGTCGCTGATGGTCATCAGATAGCGCGGCGTCCACGGGGTTCCGTCGCGGGTGGTGAAGGTACGCAACGACATGGTTACTGTCTCCTCTATTTCTCTAATGGTCGTTCCTTCGGCGTCATTCCCGCGAAAGCGGGAATCCATGGCTGCCACGGGTACAGGCGGTTCCATGGACCCCCGCTTTCGCGGGGGTGACGGAATACAAATGTCTTAGGCGGCGGCGACGTCGGGGAACTGGCGGATGGCCTTGACGCCTTCCTCCACCAACTTCAGCGCCTTGGTTTCCATGCTCACCAGGCTTTCGTAGCCGAAGCGGTGCAACTCGCGGACATAGGAATTCACCGCGACCAGGCGGCCGGTGATGATGACGATGCGGCCCCAGCCTTCGTGGTGGATGTTGAGGATGGGGGCGGCGGCGATGCCGGTTTCGGTCTCGATCAGCCAACAGATCGCCATGTAGATCTGCTCGACCCGCATCAAGATGTCGGGATCGGGGTCGCCGAACATGGGAATGTCGCGCTTCTGCAGCTTGGTGACGATGAACGGCGCCAGCAGTTCCTCGTCGGTGTCCGCCTCCATCGACCCCGAGCGGTCGGCAGCGCGGATCAGGGTCAGCAGCGCTTTGGCGAACGGGCGGGACAGCGCCTCGCGGTCGGCATCGGCTAGGTCCGGCATGGGCTTTACTCCTCGTCGTCGATAAAGCGGTCGGGGCCGGCATCGGCATCGCGGATGACCTTGCGCAGCCACGGCGGCGGGTTGCTTTTCAGCATGTCGCGCACCTTGTCGATCACCGCCGAGATGGCTTCGTCGTCGGGCAGCTTGATGGGGTGGACGTGGGCGCGCACCACGCGCGCCGCCGCCGGGCCGCCGATGGCGCGGACGAACAGCAGGGCCGAGCCTTCCAGCGCCTTGATCTTGGTGGCCAGGCGGTCGTCGCCGTCCTCCTGGTGCTGGCCTTCTTCCTGGCTGACGTTGTCGAACTGCACCGCTTCCAGGAAGCTGTGCCCCTCGGGGCCGACATCGTAGAACATGAAGGTCTTGGCGCTGGCGAAGTGGGCGTCCACCCGCTGGCGGTCCTGAGTGGCGAAGGCTACGCGCATATGTCCTCCTTTCAACGGCCGCGGACGGCCGGAACAATCCGTATCGGCATCAACCAGCCGCAACCGCCGGGTCACCATGGGCGTGCTCCGCATGCTGGATGGGCAAGGCGTGTCCATGACCGGGGTGCTCCATCAGGATGTTGCCCAGCGTGAAGATCAGGTCGCGGGTGCCGCGATAGCCCAAGGTCGTCTGGTGCGCGGCGCCCAGGCGGTCGAACACCGGGAAACCGGCGCGATGCAGCGGGATGCCGTGATGGCCGGCGATCAGGCGGGCGTTGGCGTTGGCGATGATGAGGTCGGCACCGCCGGCTTCCAGGATCTGATCCTCCAGATCCTCGAAATCGCCGATGATGGCGGTTTCCGATGGCAGCATGGACAAATGCGGGCTGGGCAGCGACGACACGGCGCCGACGATACGGGCGCCCAGATCGGCGCACAGGCTGGCATAGGTCCACAGGAAGGACGGCTCGCCCGCCACCGCGATGGCGCGGCCGGCGAAGAAGAAGTGGCCGTCCAGCATGGCGTCGACCAATTGCGAGCGCTGGCGGCGGTACTTGGCCGGCACCGGCTGGCCCGAGGCGGTCGACAGGCAAACCATCAGCTTGTCCACCGCTTCCAGTCCGGTCAGGCGGTCGAACAGCACGAAGGGAATGCCGGTGCGTTCCTCCAGCGTCTCGGCGCTGATGCGCATGTGCTCGCCCACGGCGATGGTCAGGCAGGCGCGGTTCATGCCCTTGACCTGTTCCACCGTCGTGCCGCCCAGGGTGGTGGCGACGTAATGGTCGGGAATGTGGCCGTCGAGCGAGCCTGACAGATCGGGCAGCACCACCGGCTCCAGCCCGAAATCCTCGACGATCTCCTTCAGCGCCTCGATGTCGCCCGGGGTCATGTGGCACCCGGCCAGTACGTTGACGCGCTTCAGCGGCTGCTGCGACGACGGGCCGGGGACCAGGGCGCGGATCATGGCGCCGACCGCCTTGCCCCAGCCGGTTTCCAGCGAGCCGTCGAAATCGGGGGCCGAGCAATGGATGATGGTGGTGCCGGCCAGATCCTTGGAGCGGGCCAGAATGCCCTTGAGGTCGCCGGCCATGTCCTCGCCGCGCGTCTCGGTCAGCGCGGTGGAGATCAGGCCGATCATGCGCGGCTTGGCGCGCTTGACCATGTTGTGCAGCGCTTCCTCCACCTGCTCGGCGCCGCCCAGGATGGTGGACACCTCGTTCATGGCCGTGGTCTGCAGCGGGATGGCCTCGCGGAAGTGGCGCACCATCATCACCAGGGCAAAGGCGGTGCAGCCCTGGCTGCCGTGGAACAGCGGCAGACTGCCCTCCATGCCCAGGAAGGCCATGGCGGCGCCCAGCGGCGCGCTGACCTTCAACGGGCTGGTGGACAGGGCTTTGTTGTGGCTGATGACAAGGGCCATGGCGTCAGACCTCCCACGGAGCGGGCTTGCGCACCTGCTCCCAGATCGGATTGTTGATCATCAGGTCGATCTGGCGAATCATCTCGACCATGCCGTCATAGGCGGCGTAGCCCACGTGGCGTTCCTGATTGATGTCGAGCCAAGGCGTGCGGGCCTTGAGCGCGACGAATTGCGAGCGGCCGCCCGACAGCATCATCTCGGCCTTGCCGTCCTTGAACATGGCGTACATGTCGCGCGGCGTGATGGCGTCGGCCAGCTTGTCCTCGTCGCCGCCCAGGCGCTCCAGCGCCTTCTGGGCGTCCTCGGCGGTGGCCTTGCGCACCGAACTGCCGACCACCTCCATGCCCACTTCCTGCAGCGCCTGGATCACCGACCAGCTTTTGACGCCGCCGGTATACAGCAGCACCTTGCGGCCCTTCAGGCGCTCCTTGAACGGTTCCAGCCGGTTCCAGGCGCGGGCCTCTTCCTCGGCGATCAGCGCCTCGGTGCGGTCCAGCAGAGTGGCGTCGGCGCCCTTGTCCACCAGCATGCGGGCGATGTTGCGCAGTGCGTCCGAGGTGTCGGAGATGCCGTAGAACGATCCCTCGTAATAAGGAATGCCGTAGGTTTCCTTCATCTTGCGCGCCAGCGTCACCAGGGCCTGGCTGCACAACACCATGTTGGCCTTGGCGGTGTGGCACGACGCCACGTCGCGATAGCGGGCGTCGCCGGTGATGGAACAGCGCAGGCGAATGCCCAGGCGGGCGAGCAGGGGGCGGAACTGGTCCAACTCGCCGGCGACGTTGTATTCGCCCAGGATGTTGATGTCGGTGGGGCCGACATCCTCCGGCTCGACGGTGCCGATGACGTGTTCGAACAAGGCATCGCCGCCCAGGCGGTTGCCCAGGTTCTTCGAGCCGACGAAGCCCGGCGCGTTGACCGGCACCACGGGCACGCCCATGCGCTCGGTCGCCGCCTTGCACACCGCCTCGATGTCGTCGCCGATCAGGGCGCCGACACAGGTCTGATAGACGAAGACCGCCGGCGGGTGGTGGCGTTTGATGGCTTGGCGGATGGCCTTGTACAGCTTCTTCTCGCCACCGTTGATGATGTCGAGGTTCTGCATGTCGGTGGTGAAGCCCAGGCGATAGAGGTTCGAGCCGGAGCTGTGCGAGTTGCGGGTGTCCCACGAATTGCCTTCGCAGGCGATGGGGCCGTGCACCAGGTGCACCACGTCGGTGATGGGCTGCAGCGCGATTTTGGCGCCGTCGAAACAACAGCCGCCCGCGGCCGCGCCCGGGGTCAGCGGCTTGCCGCAGCCCTTCTTGCGGTCCTTGTCCGACTTGGCCTGGTTTTTGGCGCAGGCCGGTTCGACAAACAGCTCGGCGATCTTCTGCTTGAGCATGGGTGGCGGCCCTCCTCAATGGTCATGGGGGAGGGATGCAAGGCGCGGGCCATTTCAGGAATGGCGGAAATGCTGGGGCGAGGTCGCGGGGGGAAGTGCCAATTGTCGGGCTTGCGACAATCAATTCGTCGGGCAGGGTCGGCGTGGGCGCAGTTGTCCTGTGCGCGGATGTGCATTGCGAACGCATCGCAGTCGCAATAACCTCATTTTTTCGTCGCAACCACGGAACTGCAATGGACCATAACAACATTCCCTCGGTGGTGCTGCTCGACCTGATGAACTGCCAGGATTTCGGCGTTGAATATCAGCCCATCGTCGACACCAACACAGGCCATATCCACGCCTATGAAGCCCTGGCGCGCTTTCACGACCGTGGCGGCCGGCCGCTGGCGCCGGATCGGGTTTTCCGCGCTTTCCACGACAGCCCGCTCAGCCTGTTCGATCTGGAATACAAGGTGAAGCGTGGACAGATACGTCAGGCGCCGCCGGGGGTGCCGGTATTCCTCAACATCGACTTGGACGCCTTTGCCGCCTTCGACCACGAGGAGGGCAATCCGCTGCTGGCGCTGTTCGCAGGCCGCGACGACCTTGTGGTGGAAATCATCGAAAACTGCTCGGTGGCCGATGCCCGCATCAGCCAGGCCATGCTGCGCACCTTCCGCGACCGTGGCGTGCCGCTGGCGCTGGACGACGTGGGGGCGCGCGACACGCTGGTATCGTTCGATGTTCTGGCCGGGGTGGACTACATCAAGCTGGCGCGCGATTGGACGCAGCGCCGGCACGAAGCCGACTTTGCCGCCCTGCTGCGGGCCATTTGCGGCTTCGCCCGCCATACCGGCAAGCGGCTGATCTTCGAGGGGGTGGAGACCACTGAGGAACTGGACGCGGCCCGTCTGTTCGGCGCCCACTTCGTTCAGGGCTTCCTTTATCGAGACCGCTTTGTCCGCCATCGGCCGCAACTGGTTGAAGCTGCCTGACGAAAAAACCCCGGGGCGTTGCCGCCCCGGGGCCAGTTTGACCAATCCGCTTCCGACGTTAGCGGGTAAGGTCGTAGGAAATGTCGGACGCAGCGTCGGTGGTCTCGAAGATGCGGTCCAGGATTTCGACCAGCACCCGCAAGCCGCCCTGGTACCCGAAGGTGGGGAAGCGGTGGTGGTGGTGACGATCGAAGATCGGGAAGGTCAGGCGGATCAGCGGCACGCCGCAATCCTTTTCCAGGTACTTGCCGTACGAGGAACCGATCAGGTAGTCGACCGGCTCGGTGAACAGCAGCGAGCGCAGGTGCCAGAGGTCCTTGCCCTTCCAAACTTGGCTTTCGGCGCCGAACGGCGACGAGGCCAGCAGGGCCTTCATCTTGGCTTCCCACTCATTGGTGCCGTTGGTGGACAGCACGTGGGTCGGCTCGCAGCCCATTTCCAGCAGGAAGGCGGTCATGGCGAGGGTGAAGTCGGGGTCGCCGAACAGGGCGAACTTCTTGCCATGCAGCCAGGCCTGGCTGTCGGTGATGGCGTCGACCAGGCGGCCACGCTCTTTTTCCAGCGACGCCGGGATGTCCTTGCCGGTCAGCTCGGCGACCTTCATCAGGAAAGCGTCAGTGGCGCCGATACCCATGGGGTAGTTGAACGACGCGGTCTGGTGGCCCTTGCTCTCCACGTATTCCAAGGTCTTGACCGAGCAGAATTCCTGCAGGGCGATGGTGGCCTTGGCGTTGATGGAGGCGCGGGCGTCGTCCAGCGAGGTGCCGCCGTCAAACATGCGGTATTCGCCGTCGGACGGGGTGTCGTAGATGTCGGACACGTCGCCCAGGAAGGTGTACTCGACGCCCATGGTTTCCAGGTAGCGCTTGATCTCGCGGTTGTTGGCAACCGCATAGCCGTCGAAGCCCGGAATGATGTTGATCTTGGCGTCGGCGCTACGATCCTTGACGCTTTCGCGTTCCCAGAAGTAGTTCAGGATGCCCTTCATCTGGTTGTCGTAGCCGGTGATGTGGCTGCCGACGAACGACGGAGTGTGGGCGAAGGGAACCGGGAAATCGGCCGGAACTGCTTCCTTTTCCTTGGCGGTGCCGATGAAGGCCGACAGATCGTCGCCGATGACTTCCGCCATGCAGGTGGTCGACACGGCGATCATCTTGGGCTTGTACAGCGTATAGGCGTTCTGCAGGCCCTCGACCAGGTTGGTCAGACCGCCGAACACCGCGGCGTCTTCCGTCATGGAGTCGGCCACGATCGGCACGGCTTCCTTGAAGTGACGGGCCAGGTGCGAGCGGAAATAGGCGACGCAGCCTTGCGATCCATGGACGTAGGGCAGGGTGCCTTCGAAGCCGGCGGCAGCGAAGACCGCACCCAGCGGCTGGCAGGCCTTGGCCGGGTTGATCACCGCGATTTCACGGGCGAAGTTCTTTTCGCGGTATTCCCAGGTCTTGGTGTACTCGGCCTGGGCGGCGACCTTGTCGTCGCTCGGGCGGCACTCGAACTGGGCCTTCTTGTTGGCCAGAAGCTCCTTGTACTCCGGCTCCTGGAACAAGGAAATGTGGTCTTTGACCTTGTCAGCGCTCTGCGGCATGGCAGTTCTCCTTCATCCTCCCCGCGCCCCCGTCTTGTGGGCGACACGCGGGGAGGGAAATTGGGCAAAAACGGGCTTTACGCGGCCTTCCAGGGAGCCTTGAACTTGCTCCAGATCGGGCTGTTGATGGCCATGTCCATATCGCGGGCGAAGATGGCGAAGCCGTCGTAGCCGTGATAGGGACCCGAGTAGTCCCACGAGTGCATCTGGCGGAAGGGCACGCCCATCTTCTGGGTCGCGTACTTTTCCTTGATGCCGGAACCCACCAGGTCGGGGCGGATCTTCTCGATGAACTTCTCCAACTCGAAACCGGAGACGTCGTCGTAGATCAGCGTGCCGTCCTTAACGTAGTGGGTGGTGCGCTGGTAGTCGTCGTTGTGGGCGAATTCATAGCCGGTGCCGACGATGTTCATGCCCAGGTCGTCATAGGCGGTGGCGACGTGGCGGGGGCGCAGGCCACCCACATACAGCATCACCTTCTTGTCCTGCAGACGGGGCTTGAACTTGGCGACCACGGCGTCGACCAGAGGCTGGTACTTGGCGATCACCTTCTCGGCATTGGCCTTGATGGTGTCATCGAACTGCTCGGCGATCTTGCGCAGCGACTGGGCGATCTGGGTCGGGCCGAAGAAGTTATATTCCACCCACGGAATATTGTACTTCTCTTCCATGTGACGGCAGATGTAGTTCATCGACCGGTAGCAGTGGATCAGGTTGAGCTTGGCCTTGGGGGCGCGCTCCATTTCCGCCAGGGTGGCGTCGCCCGACCACGAACCGATCACGCGCAGACCCATTTCCTCGAGCAGCTTGCGCGAGGGCCAGGCGTCGCCGCCGATGTTGTAGTCGGCGATCAGGTTGACGTCGTAGGGGCCGGTTTCCCACTCGGGGTTGGTCTTCTCGAACACCCAGTCACGGATGGCGTCGTTGGCGATGTGGTGGCCCAGCGACTGGGACACGCCGCGGAAGCCTTCGCAACGCACCGGAACGACCGGCTTTTCGATGGTCTTCGAGGCCTTCTTCGAGACGGCTTCGATATCGTCGCCGATCAGGCCGATCGGGCACTCGGACTGGACCGAGATGCCGTTGTTGAGCGGGAACAGGTCGTTCAGCTCGACGATCATCTTCTCCAGGTTCTTGTCACCGCCGAAGACGATGTCGCGTTCCTGGAAGTCCGAGGTCACCTGCATGGTCACGAACGAGTCGATGCCCACGGTGCCGGTGAAGTAGTTGCGGCGCTGGGACCAGGAATACTGGCCGCAGCCGACCGGGCCGTGGGAAATGTGGACCATGTCCTTGATCGGACCCCACACCACACCCTTCGAGCCGGCATAGGCGCAGCCGCGGATGGTCATCACGCCGGGGACGGACTTGATGTTGGACTTCACACCGCACGAGGAGGCGCCGGCATCGTCGGTCTTGCTGACGTTCAGGTGACGGGCGCGCCGCTTGGCGGACTTTTCGGGATACTGCTCCAGCACCTCTTTGATGAGGGCCTCGTGGAAAGCAGCGTCGTTGGTCTGATCGAGGCTCATGCCCCTTCTCCTTCTCTACGAACTCTCGGCTCTCGAACTCTCTGCCCGCCTTGCCCGCCGACCCGGAGAGGGCCGGCGGGACTGGCGGAAGGCTAGGCCGCGTCAGCGATCAACCGGCGCTGCAGAGGCTCTTTTCCTTGGCTTCGAGTTCGGCCAGGGCCTGGTCGTCGGACTTCATGATGCCGAACTCCAGCAGCATGTCTTCCAGCTCTTCCATGGTGATCGGGGTCGGGATGGTGCCCTTGCCGCCATTGGCATGGATCTTGGTCGCCAGCGAGCGGTACTCGGCAGCCTGCTGCGAGTCCGGGGCGTACTGGATGACGGTCTGACGACGCAGCTCGGCGTGCTGGACGATGTTGTCGCGCGGCACGAAGTGGATCATCTGGGTGTTGAGCTTGACGGCCAGGGCCTCGGCCAGCTCCAACTCGCGGTCGGTCTGACGCTCGTTGCAGATCAGGCCGCCCAGGCGGACGCCGCCGGTGCCGGCGTACTTCAGAATGCCCTTGGCGATGTTGTTGGCGGCGAACAGCGCCATCATCTCGCCCGACATGACGATGTAGATTTCCTGGGCCTTGTTCTCGCGGATGGGCATGGCGAAGCCGCCGCACACCACGTCGCCGAGCACGTCGTAGAAGACGAAGTCTAGTTCGTCGTCGTAAGCGCCCTCTTCCTCAAGGAAATTGATGGCGGTGATTACGCCGCGACCGGCGCAACCGACGCCGGGTTCAGGCCCGCCGGATTCGACACAACGGACGCCGCCGAAACCGACTCGAAGCACGTCTTCCAGCTCCAGATCTTCGACGCTACCGGCATCCGCCGCCAGGTGCATCACGGTTTCCTGGGATTTGCTGTGCAGAATCAGACGGGTGGCGTCGGCCTTGGGGTCACAGCCCACGATCATGACTTTTTTGCCGAGGGTGGCCAGTCCGGCTACCAGATTCTGGGTGGTAGTGGATTTGCCGATGCCACCTTTCCCATAAATCGCACATTGACGTATCATTAAATTTCTCCTCGAAACAGACGCGGATACGCATCTTCTGTTAGGGACATCAGCAAGCGGTGTGCCAAAGGAAAAGTTACAGTCAGATGATTGAATTTAAACGTATAAATAGACATTTACCCTGTGCCGTAGTCGGGTTTGATAGATGACAATAGCCGCTGAACGCTGTCGGGTTGATGACAAACCAACTGACTGGCCGTCCTTGCCGAAAACCGCCCGGCTACCGATCAACCGCTGCAATCTGCCGGCCGCCGTGCTGGGCAGTCTGAGCTATCAGCGTCATCCGATACCGTTGCAACTCGACGGCGTCGCTGTGTTGCACGCCCGTTTGTTCGCCATGCTGGACCGGCTGGGTGCGCCGGTAGAACGGGCGCAACGTTTTATGGATTACATGACCGTGTATTTCCGGCTGGAGCGGCTGGAGGACGTCGGCCT
>JBLNBE010000006.1:0-147625 GCA_050259735.1 Bacteroidota bacterium | reverse complement strand
TCGCCGCCGGTCGTGCCACCCGTGGTGCCGCCACCAGTCTCGCCGCCGGTCGTCCCACCCGTGGTCCCGCCGCCGGTCTCACCGCCGGTCGTGCCGCCCGTGGTGCCGCCCGTGGTTCCGCCACCGCCCAGGGAGGAGAGCACGGTCTGTACGTTTTCGCCGGTTGCGATCAGGATGCGATCGCCTTCGGCGAAATTGAAGTCGCGCAGCACGTCGTTGCCGCCGCTGTAGATGAAGAGATCGGCGCCGGGACCGCCGCGCAGCACATCGTCGCCGCCGCCGCCCACCAGGACGTCATTGCCGGCACCACCCGACAGGACATCGTTGCCGTGGCTACCGATCAGCAGATCGTTACCGCCGCCGCCATCAAGCTGATAGCCCGTGGTGCTGCCGGACGAACTCGGCCCGCCAGCCGAAGTCGAGGTGCCGCCGGTTCCACCGGTCGTGGTGCCGCCGGTCTCGCCACCCGCGGTCCCGCCGGTCGTGGTGCCGCCGGTCTCGCCACCCGTGGTCCCGCCAGTCGTGGTGCCACCGGTCTCGCCACCCGTGGTCCCGCCAGTCGTGGTGCCGCCGGTCTCGCCACCCGTGGTTCCACCGGTCGTGGTGCCACCCGTGGTCCCGCCGGTTTCGCCACCTGTCGTCCCGCCGGTCGAGGTCCCGCCGGTCGGGGCCACGCTGGGCGCGATCAAGACGTCGTTCCCCTCGCCACCCGTGAGCATGGAGGATTCCGGAGTGCCGATGATGATTTCGTTGCCCGCGGTGCCGCCGACGGACAGAGCGCCCGACGCCGTGGTCAGCACGTGGAAGTCGCTCAGGCTGGAAAAGCCCGTATCCGTGCCGGCGGTGCCGCTGGTGCTGGTGGTTTCGCTTCCGGTGGTGCTGCCCGTACCGGTGCTCGTCGTATCGACCGATCCGGTCGACGACGTCTGATCACCCGTGCTGGTGGTCTGATCGGTCGTCGTGGTTGATCCGTCTGCCATCTGATGGCTCCCTGTGGATGTTGCCAACTAGCGATGGGAACGGGGTTGGGGGGAAACCGTTGCAGGCGATCGGCCGCCTAGTCGTTCGATGCTGGCGTTTATGCCGGCTTCGTTCACTGCCGACGAGAGATGCTCAAGGGAGATAGCCGGCGGCGGCACCAGTCCCGGCTGGGAAGCCCGCCCCGCCCACATGGGGCGCATGGATACCCGGCCGGCATTCCCCATCCGGCCGCCGGCTGCCCCGTTCGGCGGCAGGGTGCGCCAAAAGAAATGCGGGCCTTTCCCTCCGGAAAGACCCGCTTGCCCCAATGGGTGGCCGAGAACGGTGCAGTTGGCGAAACGCCCCTGCCCTTCAGTATCAGGCCGGTTGGTCGTCGCTGTCGGCGGTGTCGCCCGGTGCCGGCGCCGCTTCGGCCGGCGGCCGGCGCGGCGAGCGGTTCTTGGCTTCGTTGGAGAAGCGGAACCGGCCGGCCAGAATGCATCCCTTCATGCCGGGATCGCACGAGCGACCGACGACCCGCGAACACACACCGTTGATTTCGTGGGGACAACCCCAGCCGCTCATGCTCATCCTCCCGCGAGTGCCGCCACGTGGGCATCATGCTAGCAAAAGTCTCAAGGAACCGTCGATACCGATGGCCTGTTCAGGGGCCAGGCGCATCTTGATGACGGAGGACGGCATGAAATTGACCAATGCCGCGGTACGGCTGGCTATGGGCGGTTTGGCCATGGGCGGCTTGGCCATGGGGGCGGGACTGGTGGTCGCCCGCATGTTGGCGCGGGGACGGGGCGACGTGGTCCCCGCCGCTGCCGAACCGCCCTCGCCCGAGCAACTGATCGGCGCCCCACGGGCACGGCTGTCCGCCGCCGAAGAGGCGCAAACCTTCGTCTCCGATCCCGACCGCCCGCACTAAAAACTGCGTGCGTGAGGGAGTGGCGATGGTGCAAACTAGGGGAGTCACGCACAAGCAGAGGTCGGCCGCCATGTCTTCACGCCCCTTGCCCGCTTGGCGCACGCCCGACGGCGAGCCGGTGAGCTGCCTGGAGAAGCTGAAGGTTCTGGCCCAGAATCTTCAGGAATTCGAGGAAATGGCCCAGGACATCCTGGAAGACGCCGCGCTGATGGGCTGCGACGTCGAGCAGGTGCGCGAGGTGCTGACCGACCGCCTGGCCACACTGCACATTCGCTATGCCGACAATAAATAACCGTACAAAAAATGGCGCCAATCAATCGCCGGCATTGTTGCACCACAGCATCGGTTGGCGTTGACCGGCAATCGTCGGGCTGCGTACTCTTGAGAAAACTTGCGTCGAAGGGCGAACAACCGCCCCGCCATAAATAATACAAGGCTGCCGCCAGGGAGGGCATATGCCGCTGCAACAGGGTGAAACGCCCCACGAAGCCGACAAGGCCGACGCATTCGCCGCCGAAGTTCTGGAAAAGATCGAAACGCTGAGCCTGGAAGTCGCCGACATCGCCGGCACCATCGACGGGCTGGCGAAATTCGTCAACCACCAGGAAGAACTGTTCGCCCACCTGAAAAGCATCTCGCACACCATGGCCGAGGCGATCCGCAGCATCGACGTCGCCGGCCGCGAGACCCGCGACGTCACCGCGCGGGCGGGGCAGCAATCGAACGAATCGCTGCACACCATCGACGCCGCCCTGGCCGACATCAACCGTCTGGTCGGCTCGGTCCAAGGCATCGAGCAACGGCTTGAGGAACTGGAAGGCGCGCTGGGCGAGGTCAGCTCGCGCTCGCGCGATATCCAGAAGATCGCCCGCCAGACCAACCTGCTGGCGCTGAACGCCACCATCGAAGCGGCCCGTGCCGGCGAGGCCGGCAAGGGCTTCGCCGTCGTCGCCAACGAGGTCAAGGGCCTGTCGCGCCAGACCGGCGAAGTCACCGCCGGCATCGACCACACGGTGGAAAAGCTGACCGTGTCGGTCACCGATCTGATCGACACCTCGACCGATACCTTGAAGATGGCGGATTCGGTCAATGCCGGCGTCGGCGTCATCAATCATGCGGTGGCGGTATTCGGCGACGCCATCGGCACGGTGGAGGCCCGCGTCGGCGACATCTCGAACGCGGCCTCGACCTCGCTCAGCCAATGCACCGACGTCATCGGCGAAATCGACAAGTTCTTCGACGGCATCGCCATGACCAGCGAATCGCTGCGACGCGCCGACACGCGCATCGTGTCGCTGCTGGACCATTCGGAAGAACTGATGGGATTTATCGCCGCCTCGGGCTACCGCACCGGCGACACCCGCTTCATCGAGTTGGCGCGGACCACCGCCGACCGCATCGCCGCCGCCTTCACCCAGGCGGTGAGCAGCGGCCGGCTGAGCATGGCCGACCTGTTCGACGAAAACTACCAGGCCATCGCCGGCAGCAACCCGCTGCAGCACATGACCCGCTTCACCACGCTGACCGACAGCGTGCTGCCCGATATCCAGGAAGGCGTGCTGACCCATGACAGCCGCATCACCTTCTGTGCGACGGTGGATCGCAACGGCTATCTGCCCACCCATAACCGCAAGTTCTCGCAGCCGCAGGGCAACGACCCGGTGTGGAACAACGCCAACAGCCGCAATCGCCGCATCTTCAACGACCGCACCGGCCTGAACGCCGGCCGCAACACGCAGCCATTCCTGCTGCAGACCTATCGCCGCGACATGGGTGGTGGGCAGTATGTGATGATGAAGGACGTCTCGGCCCCGATCATCGTCCAAGGCCGCCATTGGGGCGGCCTGCGCATCGGCTATCGCATCTGAGCGAGCGCTTCATACTATGCCGACGCCAGCAGGAGGATCTTAGCGCGCGCTGAAAGTACAGCCGTCATTCCCGCGAAAGCGGGAATCCATGCGTCCGCCCCTGGGCATTTTGTTGCAAACCTTCTATCTCGCCCCACCATGGACCCCCGCCTTCGCGGGGGTGACGGCAAGGGGAACTGAAACAAGTTTGGTCCGCAGCCAGTTAACGCGCGGCAGAGATGGCGGCCTTGAGCGGTTCCGCCTGGATCGGCTTGTGCAGGAAGGTCAGGTTGCGGCGCTGGCCTTCGGCCAGTTCCGCCTTGCCGGTCTCGCCGGTCAGGATGATGGCCGGCACGTGCTGGCCCAGCATGGCGCGCACCTTTTCCACCACCTCGAACCCGGTCAGGCCGGCGCGCAAGCGCAGGTCCGACAAGATCAGGTCGGGTCGTCCTTCGTCGAGACGCTCCAGCACCTGAGGCATGTCCTCGGCCGGCAGCACCGCCATGCCCCAGGTTTCCAGGATCATCTGCAATCCCATCAGCACCATCGGATCGTCTTCGACGACCAGGATAGTTCGCTCAGAAACCGCCATCGGTTCGTCCCCACTCGCCTCCGCGTACGGCTGAACCCGGGGTTCAGCCAACGGCAACATCACAGAGAATACAGAACCTCGGCCCAATCGGGAATGGACCTTAACGGGTGTATCGAGCAAACGTGCCAGTCGTCGCACGATTGCCAACCCAAGTCCCAACCCACGCGAGCGATCCCGCTCGGGGTTCTCCAACTGATGGAACTCTTCGAAGATCTCGGCCAGATGTTGCTCGGGAATGCCGAAACCGCTATCCCAGACTTGCAGCATGACTTTGGCGCCACGGCGACGCACCGCCACCAGCACACCGCCGCGACGGGTGTAGTTGACCGCATTGGCCAGAAGATTGCGAATGATGCGGGCGACCAGCAACGGGTCGCTATCCACCTCCACATCCGGTCCGCGCACATGGAAGCGCAGGCCCTTGCCCTCGGCCTCGGGGCGGAATTCCGCCTCCATTTGGGTCAGCAGCGCCCCCAGGTGGAAGCGCTGGCGCCGCACCTGGACCGTGCCGGCATCCAGGGTCGAGATATCCAGCAGCGCATTGAGCAACTGCTCGCCGGCATCCAGCGCCCGCTCCAACATATCCGAGGCCCGCCGCGCCGCCGGGTGGACGGCATGGTCGGCCAGCACGGAATGGAAGAAGCGCATGGCCTGGAACGGCTGGCGCAGGTCGTGGCTGGCGGCGGCCAGAAAGCGCGACTTCGCCGCCACCGCCGTTCGCGCGGCGGCACGCACCTCGTCATCGGCCAGACGGGGGCCGTCCATCCACACCATCACCGCCTCGGCCCCGGTCGCGGCCTTGGATTCGGCGCCGTCAACCGGCACCACCGGCGCCAGATGCAGCCGCAACAGGCCGTCGACCATGGCGCCGCCGGGCAATTCCATCTCGCCCGGCACGCCGGTACGCGCCACCCGCTCGGCCGTCGCCGCCACCAGCGGCCAATCCTCGCGCCGGTGCAACGCCTCGGTCTGGGCGGCATGGTCGCGATAGGAAGCGCTGTCGGCCAATGGCGACAGATCGGGATAGGACAGCACGACACACGGCGTGCTGGAGTTGCGGCACAGTTGAATGGCAGCTTCCGCCGCCGTGCGGCCATGATGTTGCATGTTCGTCATGTCCCGGTAGATAGCGATGCTCCCCTTCCGGCGTAAGGCGGCACTCCCCCTTTCGCCTCCGCCTCGCACGAAAGAGGAAATTTCAACGGCGGAGCATCAGCGCCCGGCGACGCAGCAACGCCCCCAGCTTGACCCGGATCAGCGCCAGGTCCTGGGCCTTGCCCAGGAACAGGTCGGCGCCGGCTTCCAGGCTGCGGATCAGGTCGGCCTTGCCTTCGCGGCTGGACAACACCACCAACGCATAGTCGCCGCCGCTGCTGCGGCGTGCCTGGGCGGCGCGGCCGCATAGCTCGACGCCGTCCACGCCCGGCAGCACCATGTCGACCAGGACGCAGTCCCACTTTCCCGCCGCCAGCAAAGCCTGGGCGTCGTCGGCGTTGCCGCACACGGTCACCGCCGCCCCCAACCGCACCAGTTCGTGGCGCAGGTATTCGCGGAAGGTGACGCTGTCGTCCACCAGCAGGATGCGGGCATGCCCCAGCGCCGCCGACAGCGCGTCGGCCTCGGGGGTGGCCGCCGGGGCGATCAGCGCGTTGACCAGATGGCGGCGGACAGCGTCCCAGTCTTCGGCATCGTCCAGTTCGATCATCGGCACGCCGGGCGCCGCACGGCGCGCCTGTTCCGCCAGCGCCGGCACCGCCACCACCGCACGGTAGCCGTCGGAGCCGCCGCCGCCGAGCGCCACCGCCTCGGCGCCCTCGGCTTCGACCATCAGCCGCAACCGCAACAGCAACGTCTCGGAATTGGCGGCCACCAGGACGCGGGCGGGCGCGGTCATGACGCCCCCTGTGGCAGCACCGTTTCGGTCAGTTGCCGCAAGCGCTGGGCGATGGCGTCCACCGGCAACACCTCGACGGCGGCGGCCATCGCCACCGCCGCCCCCGGCATGCCCCAGATCACCGCCGACGACCGGTCCTCGGCGATGGTGTGGCCGCCGGCCCGGCGCAAGGCGGCCAATCCTCGGGCGCCGTCCTCACCCATGCCGGTCAGCAGCACGCCGACCGAGCGTAGCTCTGGGGTCTCGGCCAGGCTGGCGAACAGCACGTCGCCCGAGGGCCGCTGGCCCTGCACCGGCGCACCGGCGACCAGGCGCATGGTGCCGCCGGCAATGCTGAGATGGACATCGCCCGGCGCCACGTAGACCCGCCCGGGCAGTGGCGGCTGGCCGTCGGCGGCCAGTGCGACCGGCAATGCCGACACCGTCCCAAGCCAATGGGCAAAGCCGCCCATGAAGGCCGCGCCCATGTGCTGAACCACCAGGACCGGGGCGGCGAAGGTGGCGGGAAGCCCGCCCAGGATGCGCGAAATGGCGCCGGGGCCGCCGGTCGACGCCACCAGCGCCACCATCTCGACCGGCAACTGAGGCGGCAGCGGCGCCAGCACCGGTGCGTGATGGCGGCCGCCATGCTGACGCACCACCTTGATCTCGCTCATGATGACCAGTTGGGTGCGCAGGTGGTCGGCCATGGCCTCGTAATCGGCGCGGCCGATGCCGGCCGGCTTCGGCACCACGCTGAGCGCCCCCGCTCGCAGCGCGTTCATGGAAATGTTCAGCGACTTGTCGTCCACGTTCGACGCCACCACCACGATGGGCAGCGGATGGTCGCGCATGATCCAGCGCGTCGCCTCGAACCCATTCATGCGCGGCAAGCGGATGTCCATGGTGACCACGTCGGGAGCGAGGGTGCAAATCTTGCGCACCGCATCGGCGGCATCGGCGGCGACGCCCACCACCCGCAGCCGGGGGTCGCCGTCGATGACATCGGCCAGCAAATGCTGAACCACGGGCGAATCCTCGACCACCAGAACCTTGATGCGTGTGTCGTTCATGCCGTCAGCCGTTCGATGGTGTCGAGGAACTCGCGCTGGTCGAAGCGGGTCTTGAGCAGATAACCGCCGGCCCCCAGCGCCATGCCGGCGTTGCGGCTTTCGGGCGACGTGCGGGACGACACCAGCACCACAGGCACCTCTGCCAAAGCGGGATCGGCGCGCATGGCGGCCAGCAGGCCAAGCCCGTCCAGGCGCGGCATTTCGATATCGCTGACCACCAGATCGGGGCGCCGACGCGCCATGCGGTCAAGGGCGTCGCGGCCGTCTACAGCCACCTCCACCCGATAGGAATGGGCCTCGAGGATGGCGCGTTCAAGCGCGCGGATGGTGGGGGAATCGTCCACCACCAACACCAGCGGCGGCGCGCGCGGCGGCTTGGGCAGGGAAATGGTCGTCGCCGTGAGGGCGCCGCGTAATCCGCCGGGCGACAGCACCAGCGCCAGGACCCCGCCCGCCAGCGTCACCGTGCCGGCCAGCCGGGGATCGTCCACCAGCGACGGTTCCAGCGGGCTGACCCACTGGTCGCGGGTATCCGCCACGTTATCCACGCTGAGCGCCACAACCTCGCCGGCGGTGCGCACCAGAGCAACGCACAAGTCCGCGTCCCGCCCGCCGCCCGCCGGCAACCCCAGCAACCCGGCCAGGTCGGCCAGCGGCAATTCGGCATTGTCGACCGTCACCACCGCCCGGCCTTCCAGCATCACCACCGCCGAAGCCGGGACATGGAGCAGCCGCACCACCGCCGAGGCCGGCAGGCCGAACAGCCGGCCACCGGCCTGCACCAGCACCACGCGCTGCACCATGATGCTGACCGGCACCCGGATCACCACCTCGGTGCCGCCGCCCGGCCGACCGCGCAACTCCACCTGTCCCTGCAGGCGGTCGACCAGCCGCCGCACGATCGCCATGCCCATGCCGCGCCCAGCGGTGGTGCTGAGATGATCGGCGGTGGACAGGCCGGGATGAAAGGCCAACTGGCGCATCTGGTCGTCATCGGCCCGCGCCGCCTGGTCGGGACCGAGCAAGCCGCGCGCCACCGCCTCTTGCGCCAGCCGCGCCACGGCAATGCCGGCGCCGTCGTCGCCCACACGGATTTCCAGCCGGGGACCCGACGACGCCACCGACAGGGTCAGATGACCGGTGGGGTCCTTGCCGGCGGCCAGCCGCTGGGCCGGGGTCTCGATGCCGTGGGCGATGGCGTTGCGCAACAGATGCATGACGGCTTCGGCCACCGTGGTCAGCACCTCGCGGTCGGCCTGGGTGGCAAGGCCGTGGACGTCATAGCGCACGGTCTTGCCCATCTCCGCCGCCAGGGTGCGCAGCATGGGACCGAAATTGCCCAACGTCGCCTCGGCGGTAATCAGGCGCAGGCGGGCGACGTCCTCGGCCACCGCCTCGGCCGTCCGCTCCAGCACCCATTCGTCTTCGTCCCATCCCCGCGCGCCGCTTCCGCGCCGCCGCTCCAGTTCCGCCAGCAACCTGGCGGTGGCCACCACCAGGCGATCCACCGTCTCGGCCTCGACCCGCACGGTGGCGGCGATCGGCTCGGCCGACTCTTCCGGATCGCCGGCCGGCACCCCGCCGGCAATAGCGGCGGCCGACAAATCCTCGATGGCGTCGACGGCGGCGCGGGCGCGGTCAAGGGCCGCCGAATCGGGAACCACGCCACCTTCCCACCACACCTCCAGCAGGCTTTCCAGTTGATGGGCCAGATCGACCACCGCCGGCAGGTCGACGGCCCGCGCCGCGCCCTTGAGCGAGTGGGCGTGGCGGTAGGCCTCTTCCAGATCGCCGCCGCCCGACGCCAGCACCGCGCGCAGGGCGGCAAGGTGGTCGCGATGCTCGTCGGCATAGGCGGCCAGCAGGCGGGCGCGCAGGGCGTCGCTCATAGCCGGTAGTTCCGCACCGCGTCCACCAGCGCCTCGGACAGGCCGTTCAGGTTGCCGGCGGCGCCTTCCAACTCGCGCGTCGCCATCGAGGTCTGGCTTGCCGCCTGGCGCACGCTGGCCAGCGCCTGCATCACCTGCTCCAGGCCGATCTGGTGCTGGTTGGTGGCGGCGACGATCTGCTGGAACGCCTGCACGCTTTCCTGAATGGCGGCGGCCATGTCGCGAATGGTGCCGTCGGTGGATTGGACTTGGCTGCGCCCGGCGGCGACACGCTTGGCCGCGTCCTCGGCCAGCATCACCGTCTCGCCGATGCCTTGCTGGATGTCGCCCAGATTGCCGCGCACCCGTTCGGTGGCGTCGCGGGCCTGGTCGGCCAGCCGCTTGATCTCACCCGCCACTACCGAGAAGGTGCGGCCGTGCTCGCCGGCGGCGGCGGCCTCGATCGAGGCGTTGAGCGCCAGAAGATGCGAGCGTTCGGCGATGGTGGTGACGGTCAGGATGATGTCGCTGATCGCCTGGGTGCGTTCCGACAGCCGCAAGATGGTGGCGGCCACGTTCTCGACCTGCTCGCGGATGGAATCCATCGCCTGCACCGTCGCCACCACCGCCCGCTGGCCCTCGCCGGCCAGGGCGGCGGCGCCCTGGCTGTTGCGCTCCACCTCTTGGGCGCGGCGGGTAATCTGTGCGCCCGACTGAGTGATCTCGGTCAGCGTCGCCGAAGTCTCTTCGATGGCCGACAATTGCTGTGCCGACGCCGCCGCCTGTTCCTGGGCCGAAGCGCGGATCTGGGCGGTGGCGGCGTTGACGTTCTCGGCCGAGCTGCGCGTGCGGGTCGCCACCTGACGCAAGGACTGCCGCATGCCGTTGAGGTGGGCGCCCATGCGGGCCAATTCGCCGCCGCCTTCCTCGGGCAGGGTATGGGTCAGGTCGCCCTGCCCGACCATCTGGACGAAGCCCATGAAGCGCCGCAACGCACCGCCGATCGAGCTGCCGATCACCGTGGCCGCCCCGGCGGCGGCCAGCACCATGATGACCGACGCGGCGAATGCGGTGCGCATGGTTTCTTTGAAGGTTTCCTGCACGCTGACCCGGCCGGCCTCGGCCAATTCGATGATCAGGGTCTCGATGCGGCTCTGATGCTCATCCAGCGCCCGATGATCGGGCGACAATGCCAGCAGCGCCCGTGCCGCCTCGGCCGTTTGTCCGCGTTCGGCCAGTTGAATGGCAGCGTCAGCCAAGGTTTGGATGTGCCGCTCCAACCCCACCATCTCGTCGGCGCTGCGCGCCATGGCCTGCCACGGCGACCGCCGTTCCTGCACGGTACTGGCTTCCTCGGCCCGTTCGTGCGCGATTGCCGCCAATTGGGCCATGGCCACCACCACCCGGTCGGTTTCGCGGGCATAATCCGCCCGCGCCGACCGCCCCCGCAAGTCGGTGCCCATGACCGTTTGAATCACCACGCCCTCACGCAAGGAACGTACCTGGGCGCGACCATGGGCGATCGCTACCACCAGGCGGTAGGCGTCGAAATCACGTTCCGTCACCATGTCGAGAAAGTCGACGGCAGAGCGGAAATTGGACAACTGAAACAACGACAACGCGAACGCCAACACCATCACCGCGCCAAAGCCCAGCGCCAGCCGCAAGGCGATCGACATCCTCATCATCAGGTTCATCGCGCGCCTCCACCCTTGACCGCCGCCAGCAGCCGGCCAACGTCCATCAGCAGGCTGCCGTCGGCCAGCACGTGGCCGCCGGGCGGCGGCGGCAGCCACAACACCGCGTCAGCGCGGTCCACCGCCAGGGCCAGCGGATGGTCGCGCAGCAACACCGCATGGCCCGGCCGCCCCGGCCGCCGTGGCGGCGCGGTGGACAGCACCACCTCGGGATCGACCACCAGGCTGCGGCGCCCCGCCAGCAGCGCCAGTCCCAGCACCGCGCCACCGCGATTGGGTAGCGGCACCCATTCGGCCAGCGGCTCGATGCGCGCCACCGCCGCAACGGGCACGGCCCAGGCGCCGGCTATTCCGATCAGGCGCAACACCTGGATATCGGTGGCCGCCGGGCCGTCGGCGCCGACCGGGCGCGCCAGCTCGCGCGCACGCTGGACCAGCACGTCCTCGATCATCCCCATGCCTCCGCCGTCAGCGGCGGCCGCTGGTAGAGCGTGCAATCGGGCAGCACCACGGGCCGGAAGAAATCCGACACCGGCGGCCCCACCTCGGCATGGCCGACCAGCAGCCAGCCGCCCGGCGCCACCGCCGCGCTGAGGTGGCGCAGCACGCGCAGACGGGTGGGAGCATCGAAATACATCAGCACGTTGCGGCACAGCACCACGTCGAAGCCGTCGCCGGGCGGGAGTTGGCTGACCAAATTGTGGCGGATGAACCGTACGTCGTGGCGGAAGCGCGCCTTGACCCGCCAGCGTTGGCCATGGACGACGAAACCGTCCTGCCGCAGGTCCTCGGGCAGATCGCGGATGGTCCAGGCGCCGTATTCGCCGGCATGGGCCTCGGCCAGGGCGGCGATGCTGATGTCGGTGCCCAGGATGTCCAGCCGCCACCCGGCCAGCGGCGCGGCGAAGCGCCGACGCAGCAGCATGGACAGCGAATAGGCCTCGGCACCATTGCTGCAGCCGGCGCTCCACAGCGCCAACGAGCGGTTGAACTGATTGCGCGCCAGCACGTCGGGAATGACCCGTCGCTCCAGCGCGTCGAACTGGGCCTGATAGCGGAAGAAGAAGGTTTCGCCGACGGTGACGGCGTCAACCACCGCCTCACTGGCCGGACCGCGCCCCAGCTCCACCTGCAGCCGTTGCAGCAGGGTGGCAGCCGGCTCGCGCCGGCGCTCCAGCACCGCGGCCAGCAGGTCCGCCAGCATCTCGTCCTTGTCGCGCCAATAGGCCAGGCCGGTCAGGGCGATCACTGCTTCCTTGAGAATCGGAAAGGCCGGATCGTCCCGCAGGCGATCCCCCCTAAGCGTCGCCACTTCGGAAGTCCTCCCAGCGTTGCCGCGCCCGCTCGGCCACATCGGCGACGACCTGCGCCTCGGCCTGCGACAACAGACGGTCGGGCGCCAGCACCGGTACCGGCTCCTGCTTTCCGGGCAGCACGCCCCCCGGCAGCAGCGCCACCACGCTGTCGCCCAGGCTATGGCCGGACGTCACCGGTGCGACCGCGCTGGTCAGCACCGTTTCGGCGCGCTCGACCAGCAACGCCCAACGGTCGTGGAACACCAGCAGCACCCGGAACAACCCCGGCGCCGGCGGCGGCAGATCAAGCAGGACATCGGGACGCAGCACCGGCACCACCTGTCCGCGCAGGCTGAACAGCCCCGCCACCGCCCGCGGCATCTGCGGCGACCGCACCAGCGCCGGCTCGTGCACCAGTTCGCCGATGGCGGCGGCGGGCAGCGCCAGCGTCAGCCCGGACACCGCGACGACGACCAGCAGGGGGAAAGACGAGTTCATGGAACAACAACAATCCTCGCGACGGCTTGTTCCCCCACGCTTGTTCCGGCGGGCGCGGCTGGCGTAGGCTGAGTGCCCCCACAGCGCCGAGCAGCCATGACCGCCATCATCCGCCCCTCCACCGAAGCCGATCTGGCCGCCATCACCGCCATTTATGCCCATCACGTGCGTACCAGCCTGGCCACCTTCGAGTTGGAGCCGCCCGAGCAGGCCGAAATGGCGCGCCGCCGCGCCGCGTTGCTGGACAAGGGCTTGCCATGGCTGGTGGCCGAACTGGACGGCGTCGTGGTGGGCTATGCCTATGCCGGCCCCTATCGCTCGCGGCCGGCCTATGACTGGACGGTCGAGGATTCCATCTACGTCCGCGCCGATTGCGTCGGTCGCGGCTTGGGCCGCGCACTGCTGGCCGCGCTGGTCGAAGCCTGCGCCGGGCTGGGTTATCGCCAGATGGTGGCGGTGGTCGGCGGCGGCCCCGAGGACAATCCCGGCTCGGCCGCGCTGCACCGCGCCTGCGGCTTTCGCCCCATCGGCGTGCTGGAGGCGGTGGGGTGGAAATTCGGCCGCTGGGTCGATTCTCTGCTGATGCAGCGGGCGCTGGGGGCAGGCGCCGCCGAGTCCGTGAATCGTTGAGCATCAGCCATGCGCACATGGCCTGGAAAGCAAACGGGGTAATGCGCATATCATAAGGATGTCGGCCACCATCCGAAGGAGGATGACCATGCGCCGCATCATCTATGCCACCTCCGCCGCCATGATCGCCTTGCTCGCCGCCTTGCCGGCGCGTGGGGGCGACGGCACTCCGTATGCGCCCAATCTGGCCGTCGCCCTCAAGGGCGGCGTCGTCAGCACCGACGTCAGCGGTGTCGATGCCAGCCCGGTCTATGGCGCCGAACTGTCGGTGGACGACGCGCTGATCGACCCGGTCGTCGGCAAGGTCCGCCACATGCTGTCCTATAACCACGCCGACCACGACGGCCTGACGCTGAACACGGTGGAATGGAACGCCCATTGGGTGTTCGAGACCCATCGCGACTTCTGGCTGGGGGCCGGTCCCGGCATCGGCTATGTCTGGGCCGACGGGCGCGGCGTCGACAACAGCCCCGCCGCCCAGTTCGGCATGTCGGCCACCTATTTCTACGACCACGCCATGGTCGGCTTCGAAAGCCGCTATCAGTGGACCACGGGAGATTCGGCCGACAACTGGCTGACCATGGTCAAGGTCGGCTATCGCTTCTGATAGCCGACAACGGCGCTGCGGTAACAGACACACCGCAGCGCTTGACTGGCATCAATTACCATAGTGAATTAGTGCGGTATTTCCTGCTCATCAGACAGCAGGAGAACACCATGCGCAAGACCGAGACCTATCGCCAACACCACCAGGAACTGCGCGCCATCGCCGCCCGCATCGAGGCCCTGCTGGACGCCGATGCCATCGCCGCCGATCCCAACGGCATCGCCGCCGTGGTGCGCGAACTGTTCGGCAAGTTCTCGGTCCATCTCGCCATCGAGGACAACAGCCTGTATCCCCGCGCCAAGGCGCTGGCCGATGCCCGCCTGCGCGAGGTGGCGAGCCGCTTCGAGACGGAAATGGGCGGCCTGAGCCGGCGCTTCGACGGCTATCGCCAGAGCTGGCCCGGCCCGCTGGCCATTGCCCGCGACCCAGCGCTGTTCGCCAGCGAAACCCGCGCGGTGCTGGAGGCGCTGAAGGAACGGGTGGGACGCGAGGAAAGCCAGCTTTACGATCTGATCGACGCGGCCTAGCGTTTGTCTGTCTTTGAGATAAGCGCCGCTGTTTATCGTCATGGCCGGGCTTGACCCACGGCTGCCCGGTTGACGCTTTCGCGGAACGTGCTGGCCCGTCGAGGCCGTGCCCAGGTAACACGGACGAACACGGATTGTCGCTGTGTTCAAAGCCCTGAAACCCTAGGAAATCCGTGTCACCCCGGACGCGTCCCGCGCGATCCGGGGTCCATGGGGGTGCACCACGATGGATGCCGGCTCGAAGGCCGGCATGACGAGTTTTCTTTTGTCCGTGTTCGTCCGTGGCCGCGAAGCGGCATCCGTGTCGTCCGTGTTATCTGGGCACGGCGGCATCCGTCAAAGCCCAGCAGGCCGTGCTCTGCGCCACCCAGGCCCCGCGACGGAACCGGACAGCCGTGGGTCAAGCCCGAGGGTGACGATGAGGTGGAGGCGCCTCACCCCAAACCGAACGAATTCTAGACTTTTTCGGCGCTTTCGGCGGCCAGTTCCTCGTCCTCCATGCGGCGCCCGCCGGCCATCAGGAAGACCAGGCCGCCGGGCAGCGCCGTCACCATGGTCAGGATGCCGAACAGGATCGACAGCACCAGGGTCGAGGAACTGTCCAGGCCGACGAAGGAAAAGGCAGTGACCATGGCGGTCTCGCGCACGCCCCAGCCGGCGATGGAAATGGGCAGCGTCATGATCAGGATGACCGGCGGCACCAGCACCAGGCAGTCGAGAGCGTGGACGTCCAGGTTCAGGCCGACCGCCAGCACATAGACCACCAGCGACAGATTGATGTGGCCGATCAGCGCCACCACGATGGTGCCCAGGCAGAAGCCGGGGTGGAAGAACAGCTTGCGGGTATCCACGGCCAACAGCGCCAGCCCGCGCACCACCCGCCATTGGTGGAGCGATTGCGGCAACCGGTCCAGCGCCGCCAGCGCCAGGATGCCCAGCACACAGATCGCCAGCAGCGCCGGGAAGACCCAGACGCCGGGCAGATTGGGCAGACGCAGCATCAGGATCGGCTGGGTCAGGCACACCAGCAGCACCAGGGCAAACACGGTGACGGCGCGTTCCAGCGCCACCGAATTCACGGCGGTGACAAGGCTCAGGCCGTTGCGGCGGGCGAACCACATGCGCACGGCATCGCCGCCGACGGCGCCGGGCAGCACGATGGAGAAGAACACGCCGATGTAATAGACCGACAGCGTTTGCAGCCAATGAAAGGCCGCCGACAACGCGCGCAGCACCAAGGCCCAGCGCACCGCGCCCAGCACGATCTGCGCCATCATCAGCACCACCGACAGCAGCGCCATGGTGCCGTCGATGGACTTCGCCTGAGTCCAGGCGGCGGCGGGATCGATCTTGGACAGCACCCAGGCGATCAGCCCGAGTGAGACGCCGCCCTTGAGCAGCCAGGGCAACAAACGCTTGATCATGACGTGCGCAATCGGCCTCTAGCGGAACGAGCGCGCAGCATTAGCACAAATGGATCAGGGCGAACAGCGCAGCCGCACCGGCTGGCGCTTGCGCCCCCAATTGCCGGGCTGCGGCTCGAACACCCCGGCCAGGCGGCTGCCGCAATCCGGGCAGCGCCCGTCCGCCGTCAGCCGCCACGCCGTCAAGTCATACCAATCGCGGCCGATGAGAAGGCCCCCGCAATCGGGGCACCAGGTTGCCCCGCCGTTCCCGTCGTGGACGTTGCCCGTGTAGACATGTTTGATCCCCATCCCCTTGGCGATAGAGCGGGCGCGCGACAGTATCGTAGAGGCCGTGGGGGGCAAGTCGCGCATCTTCCAGTCGGGGTGGAAAGCTGTGAAATGTAACGGTACGTCGAGGCCGAGCGACTTTGCCACCCACCGGCTGAGCGCGTCGATTTCGGCGTCGGAGTCGTTCTCGCCGGGAATGAGCAGCGTAGTGATTTCGAACCATACGGGGGTTTCGTCCTTCAGGTATTTCAGGGTGTCGAGCACGGCATCGAGATGACCGCCGCACAGGTTGCGATAGAAATCCTCGGTGAACGCCTTGAGATCGACATTGGCGGCGTCCATGTGGGCGAAGAACTCGCGCCGCGCCTCGGGCGCGACGTAACCGGCGGTGACCGCTACCGTCTTCAGGCCGCGGTCATGGCACGCCTTGGCGACGTCCACCGCGTATTCCAGAAAGATCACCGGGTCGTTATAGGTGAACGCCACCGAGCGGCAGCCCAGCTTTACCGCCGCTTCGGCGATGGCGTCGGGACTGGCGGCATCGTTCAACCGGTCAGTCTCGCGCGCCTTCGAGATATCCCAGTTCTGGCAAAACTTGCAGGTCAGGTTGCAGCCGGCGGTGCCGAACGACAGCACCGGCGTGCCGGGCAGGAAGTGGTTAAGCGGCTTCTTCTCGATGGGATCGACGCAGAACCCCGACGAGCGGCCGTAGGTGGTCAGCACGATCCGGTCGCCCTCGCGGGCGCGGACGAAACACAATCCGCGCTGCCCCTCGTTCAGCTTGCAGAAGCGGGGGCAAACATCGCACTGGATGCGGCCGTCCTCCAGCCGATGCCAGTACCGTCCCGGAAAATGCGACCCCAGAACCATGTCCATGATGGGAAGGTACGCTCTCCTTCTGCCCCCTTCAACGCCGGTATGCCCCCTCCTCCTCCCTCGAATGGCTCTACCCCGTTGGGGCTTTACAGCACCCCCGCCACGGCGCTTACCTACACCATCAAGACCGGAGGATTTCGCCATGACCGTGCTTCGCCCCACCGCCGTGGCCGGCATGTTCTATCCCGCCGACGCGGCCGAGCTGTCGCGCCAGATCGCCGGCTTCCTGGCCGAGGCGCCCCAGCCCGCCGCCGACGCCCCGACGCCCAAGGCGGTGATCGCCCCCCATGCCGGCTATGTCTATTCCGGCCCGGTGGCGGCCCGCGCCTATGCCCTGTTGGCGCCGGCACGCGGCAAGATCACCCGCGTGGTGCTGATCGGGCCAAGCCATCGCGTCGCCTTTCGCGGCATCGCCACCAGCGGCGCCGATAGCTGGGCGTCGCCGTTGGGCGCCGTGCCCATCGACCGCGACACCGTGGCGCGGCTGATGACGCTGCCCATGGTCGGCACGCTGGACAAGGCGCACGAGGCCGAGCATTCGCTGGAAGTGCACGTGCCCTTCCTGCAGGCGGTGCTGGGCGACTTCCAACTGGTGCCGCTGGTGGCGGGCGAAACGCCGCGCGACGTCGTCGCCGCAATATTGGAGGAAGCCTGGGGCGGCCCCGAGACGTTGATCGTCATCTCGACCGATCTGTCCCATTACTTGGACTACGAGTCGTGCCGCGCCGCCGACGCTGCCACCGTCGCCGCCATCGAGCATCTGGACCCCGCCGCCATCGGCAGCACCCAGGCCTGCGGCCGGGTGCCGGTGGGCGGCATGCTGCTGGCCGCCCAGCACAAGGGGCTGACCATCAAGACCCTGGACGTGCGCAATTCCGGCGACACCGCCGGCCCCAAGGACCGTGTCGTCGGCTATGGCGCCTGGGCGCTGTACGAACCCGAGGACAAACTGGACGGAATCGGCCCGCGCCTGGTGGAACTGGCATGGTCGTCCATCCGCGCCCGCCTGGCCGGTGGCGCCGTGGCACCGCCCAGCGAGCCGCCGATCTTCACCCGGCCGGGCGCCTGTTTCGTCACCCTGAAGCTCAACGGCCAATTGCGCGGCTGCATCGGCTCGCCCCAGGCCTGGCGGCCCTTGGGTGAGGACGTGGTGGACAACGCCGCCAAGGCCGCCTTTGGCGACCCGCGTTTCGCGCCGCTGTCGGCGGATGAACTGGACGGTCTCAGCCTGTCGGTGTCGGTGCTGACCCCACCGGTCCCCATGCGCTTTACCAGCGAAAGCGACCTGTTGAGCCAATTGCGCCCGCGCATCGACGGCCTGATCATCGAGGATGGCGGCCGCCGAGCGCTGTTCCTGCCCGCCGTGTGGGAACAACTGCCCGACGCGGCCGAGTTCCTGGCCCATCTCAAGGCCAAGGCCGGCATGCCGATCGACCACTGGTCGCCCCATTTCAAGGCCAGCCGGTTCCAGGCGGTGGAGGTGAAGTAGACGAACGGGATGGCGCGGGGCTAAAGTGCTGGCCGCTTTCACCCGAGGCCGTCCCCGATGTCGTTCGATCCCGTCACCCTGTTGCCCGAACTGGAACGCCTGGCCCGTCTGGCCGGCGCCGCCATCATGGAAGTCTATGCCACCGACTTCGCGGTCGAGCGCAAGGGCGACGATTCACCGGTGACCGAGGCGGACCAGAAGGCCGAGGCGCTGATCCTGCCCGGCCTACGTGCGCTGACGCCGAACATCCCCATCGTCGCCGAGGAAGAGGCCGCCGCCGGCCGCATCCCCGACGTCGCCGGCAGCTTCTGGTTGGTCGACCCGCTGGACGGCACCAAGGAATTCATCAAGAAGAACGGCGAATTCACCGTCAACATCGGCCTGATCCAGGGCGGCGTGCCGGTGGCGGGCGTGGTCTATGCCCCGGCGCTGGACGTGATGTGGGCCGGCGCCGGCCATCAGGCGTGGCGCGAGGATGCCGCCGGTCGCGCCACCATCTCTTGCCGCCAGCCGCCCGCGTCGGGGGCGGTAGTGTTGGATTCCCGCTCGCACCGGGCGCCGGAAAAGCTGACCGCCTTCCTGGCCGCCCTGCCCGACGTGCAACTGGTCAACGCCGGCTCCAGCCTCAAATTCTGCAAGGTGGCCGATGCCTCGGCCGACTTCTATCCCCGCTTCGGCCCGACCTGCGAATGGGACACCGCCGCCGGTCACGCCGTACTGGCCGCCGCCGGCGGCGAGGTGGTGACTTGGGACGACCAGCCGCTGGCCTATGGCAAGAAGCCCACCTTCCTCAACAGCGATTTCCTGGCCCGCGCGCGGGTAGTGAGTTAACCCGCCCAAATCCACCGGCGGACATATCCAGCAGCAACACGGATGAACACGGATCGGCGCAGATGGGCACGGATGAATGATTAATCAAATCCGTGCCCATCCGTGCAGCCGCATCGCGGCATCTGCGTCCATCCGTGTTGCTGCTGGTTGCTGGATGCGAATTGCTCGGCATGACGCCGAGGCTTGGCCCGGCGTGACCTCCTGTTCTATGTTTTGACCATGACAACCACCCTGCCCGCCACCGTCGAGATCGAGTCCGCCACTCCCGCCGCCATCGCCATGGGCGGCGCCCTGCTGCGCGACGGCAAGCTGGTGGCGTTTCCCACCGAGACCGTTTACGGCCTGGGCGCCGACGCCACCAACGACCGCGCCGTGGCCTCGATCTACGAGGCCAAGGGGCGGCCCAGCTTCAACCCGCTGATCGTCCACGTCTCGGACCCGGCCGAACTGGACGCGCTGGTCGTGGTGGACGACCGTGCCCGCGCCGTCATCGCCCGCTTCTGGCCCGGCCCGTTGACCCTGGTGCTGCCGCGCCGCGCTGATTCGCCGGTGTCGCTGCTGGCCTCGGCCGGACTCGACACCATCGCCGTGCGCATGCCCGACCATCCGGTGGCGCGCGCCGTCATCAAGGCGGCGGGGCGCCCCATCGCCGCCCCCAGCGCCAACCGCTCGGGCGCGGTCAGCCCGACGCTGGCCGAGCATGTGGCGGAATCCCTGGGAACCCGCATCAGCCTGATCCTGGACGGCGGACCGTGCCGGGTCGGCGTCGAGTCCACCGTGCTGGACCTGTCGGGCGCCGAACCGGCGCTGCTGCGTCCCGGCGGCGTGCCGGTGGAAACGCTGGAGCAGGCGCTGGGCTGCCGCCTGGTCCGTCCCACCGACCATGCCGACGCGCCCAAAAGCCCCGGCATGCTGGCCAGCCATTACGCCCCCGGCCTGCCGGTGCGGCTGAACGTCACCGCGCCGCAACCGGGCGAGGCGGTGCTGGGCCTGGGCGACATGGCCTGCACGCTGAACCTGTCGCCCACCGGCGATCTGGCGGAAGCGGCGGCCAATTTGTTCGCCATGCTGCGCGCGCTGGACCGGCCGGATTTCACCGCCATCGCCGTGACGCCCATCCCCGACCACGATCTCGGCCTTGCCATCAACGACCGGCTGAAGCGCGCCGCGGCGCCAAGGATCCCCGCATGATTCCCGATTTTGCCGCACTGATCGGCGCCACCCATGTGCTGACCGGCAGCGACTGCGCCCCCTATCTGGAAGAACAGCGCGGCCTGTACCAAGGCAGCGCCCTGGCGGTGCTGCGTCCCGGCAGTACCGAAGAGGTGGCGGCGGTGGTGCGGGCCTGCGCCCAGGCCGGCATCGCCGTAGTACCCCAGGGCGGCAATACCGGCCTGTGCGGCGGCGGCGTGGCACAGGGCCGCGCGGTGGTGGTGTCGACTGAACGGCTGACCCGCATCCGCGCCCTCGACCCGGTCAACTTCACCCTGACCGCCGAGGCCGGCTGCATCCTGGCCAACCTGCAAGACGCCGCCGAGGCGCAGGACTGCCTGTTCCCGCTGTCGCTGGCGGCCGAAGGCTCGTGCCGCATCGGCGGTAACATTTCCACCAATGCCGGCGGCGTCAACGTGCTGCGCTATGGCAACACCCGCGATCTGGTGCTGGGGCTGGAGGTGGTACTGGCCGACGGGCAGGTGTGGAACGGCCTGCGGGCGTTGCGCAAGGACAACACCGGTTACGACCTCAAGCATTTGTTCATCGGTGCCGAGGGTACGCTGGGCATCGTCACCGCCTGCACCCTGAAGCTGTTCCCGCGCCCGCGCGAAATGGCGACCGCCATGGTCGCCCTGCCCGACCCGGCGGCGGCGTTACGCATCCTGGCCGCCGCCCGCACTGCCTCGGGCGATGCCGTCACCGCCTGTGAACTGATCCCGCGCATCGGCGTCGAGCTGTGCGTGCGCCACCTGGACGGCATCCGCGCCCCGTTCGCCGCGCCGCATCCGTGGGTGCTGCTGCTGGAACTGTCGTCGTCGCGCCCCGGCGGCCTGCGCGAGGCGCTGGAAGGCGTGCTGGCGACTGCACTGGAGAACGGCGACGCGCTGGACGCCGTGCTGGCCGAATCGGGTGAGCAGCGCAAGGCGCTGTGGCGCATCCGCGAAGGCGTGCCCGAGGCGCAGAAGCGCGAAGGCGGCTCGATCAAGCACGACGTCGCCGTGGCGACCTCGCGCGTGCCGGAAATGCTGGAGCGCTGCACCACGGCGGTCGAGGCGGCACTGCCGGGCGTGCGGGTGGTGTCGTTCGGCCATCTGGGCGACGGCAACATCCACTTCAACCTGAGCCAGCCCGCCAGTAGCGACAACACGGGCGCCGACAAGCAGGCGTTCCTGGACGAGTGGACACGCATGAACCGCATCGTCCACGACATCGTCGCCGACATGGGCGGCAGCGTCTCGGCCGAGCATGGCATCGGCCAACTCAAGATCGAGGAAATGGCCCGCTACAAGTCGCCGGTCGAGCTGGATTTGATGCGCCGGGTCAAGGCGGCGCTCGACCCCAGGGGCATTATGAACCCAGGTAAGGTTTTGCCCCAAGGATAGCCAGCCAGATCACCTGCAGAAAAACGCCGACTGAATGCAAGACTCAATCAAGGTTTGGTCGATCTCAGGTTTTTGTCGGTGAAAACGACATCAACGTCGCTTAGCTCTCCCCGCCGACGGAAGTTTGCTGTCACGACGCACGATTGTCCATTTGCTTGGATATACCGAGGCCAGTGCGCCCACGCAGGAGCATCAGCCCACGCTGAGGGCGGCCAACCACGCTCTCCACCAGTGTCGATCTGGATGGGAATGGCGTTACCCTCTAGTTTACCGAGCTGCCGCAGCGTCGATACCCGCGCTACCACCGCGTCACGCAGTGCCTGTGGAACTCGAGGACTGAACTGGAGCGACGGCGACAAACACATCGTCAGTTGCGAAACCCGCTCGTCGCTAACATTGGCGCAGCCGGCGATTGCCCCAGTGAGCAGGCATGTTGCCGCCTGCACGAAGGCTCGCGAACGCGCTATCCGCAATGTTCGACGCATGTTTTGCCTCGCCAGCTATTCGCAGAGGAGTGCCATCCTGAGACACTCCCGTACCAGTTCGGGCGCGACACTGGATTCTCGATCATATTTGAACGCAGTCTCCGTCCGAACGATTTCTCCATAGTCGCGATAGCCAGACACGATGCATGCCTGATCATTGACGATCACCACTTTTTCCGCATCCGAGGTGGGCGGCAAAGAGGGCGGGATAAACAGGGGGCGTTCCAACGACGTGGCTTCTGCCCGTATGGAAGCCCGGACCGTTGCAAAGCGCTTGATGTTCTGAATTGCCGAAATGTGCGACTGAAGCGCGATCCGCAGATCATCGGGAACGTCCTTCCCGATGACTAACGAAGGCCGCGCACAAGCGGCCAGTACCGGCGTCTCCGTCGCTCCATTGTGCGTTGCGCAGCCGGTGGCCAACGCACCGAGCATGCTAAGTGCGGCACGTAAAGCACGATGCACGCCAGAGTGAGCGCTTGCCCGCCTCACGTCCTGGAACCCCGTCAGTTTCTCAACTAAAATATGCAATATCACGGCAGAATGCAGAAGCGCAAAACTGCCGAATTTTGAGGAAGCCACCGGTGATCTGGTGGCGACGCTGCCGGGCGTGCGGGTGGCGTCGTTCGACCGCCTCAAGATCGAGGTAATGGCCCGTTACAAGGCGCCGGGTCAAGGCGGCGCTAGATCCGCACTGTATCATGAATCCTGGCAAGGTTCTGCCCTGACACATTGCGCTACTTGCCGATGCACACCCCTATCCATAGTATGGAACGGGGATGAGTGGGAGGGAGCGGATGGGCACGTCGCAATGGACAGTGGACCTGAGTGTCGGCCATGACATTCTGGACGAACACCACCGCACCCTGTTCAGCCTGCTGGCGGAACTGAACGCCGGGAAAACCACCGCGACCGAGGCGTGGGCGCGCGGCCTCAGCGACCGCCTAATGTCCTATATGGACTACCATTTCCGCGAGGAAGAGGCGCTTTTGCAGGCGGCGGGATTTCCGTTCCTGCAGTTCCATCGCGGCTCGCACCAGGCCATCGCCATGCGCATGCGCGGGCTGCTGGACGGGTTGGGACAGCGCCCGCTGGCCGAGGTGCTGGCCGAGGTCGAGGACTTCCTTGCCGACTGGCTGACGCACCACATCGAGATCGAGGATTTCGAGTACAAACCCTATCTGTCGCAATAGAGCCGGGTTGCCGCATGGCCCCATGCGTGCGCGGCCTCTTGACGGAGCAGGGCTGATCCCGTTCCCTGACGTTCCAAGAAAAAATCACCCAACGAAAAAACGACAAGGAGCGCCCATAATGCCGACTTTCACTGCCCCCGTCCGCGACCAGTTGTTCGTCATCGAGCACCTGGCCGGTCTTTCCGACATCACCACTCTGCCGGGCTTCGAGGAAGCCACCGGCGATCTGGTGGCGGCGGTGCTGGAAGAGGCGGCCAAGTTCGGCGGCGGGGTGTTGGCCCCGCTGAACCCGGCGGGCGACCATCAGGGCTGCCGGCTGGAAAACGGCAAGGTGATCACCCCCGCCGGTTTCGCCGAGGCCTATGCGCAATTTGTCGAGGGCGGCTGGAACGCCGTCCCGTTCGAACCGGAATGGGGCGGCCAGGGCCTGCCCCAGTTGGTGGCGACGGCGGTGCAGGAAATCTGGCACGCCGCCAACATGAGCTTCGCGCTCACCCCCATGCTGACGCAGGGAGCCGTCGAAGCGCTGAGCGTGCACGGCTCGGACGATCTCAAGCAGACCTATCTTGCCAAGCTGGTGTCCGGTGAATGGACCGGCACCATGAACCTGACCGAACCGTCGGCCGGTTCCGATGTCGGCGCCCTGCGCACCAAGGCGACCCGCCAGGCCGATGGCAGCTATCGCATCAGCGGCCAGAAAATCTTCATCACCTCGGGCGACCACGAGATGGCGGACAACATCGTCCATCTGGTGCTGGCTCGCCTGCCCGACGCCCCTCCCGGCGTCAAGGGCATCAGCCTGTTCATCGTGCCCAAGTTCCTGGTCAACCCCGACGGCTCGTTGGGCAAGCGCAACGACGTTGCCTGCATCAAGCTGGAAGAGAAGCTGGGCATCCATGGCAGCCCGACCTGCGTCATGGCCTTCGGCGAGCATGAAGGTGCCGTCGGTTGGCTGGTCGGCGAGGAAAACAAGGGCTTGGCCCTGATGTTCACCATGATGAACAACGCCCGCCTGTCGGTCGGCCTGGAAGGCGTCGCCCAAAGCGAGCGCGCCACGCAAAAGGCCATCGCCTATGCCAAGGAGCGCGTCCAGGGCGGCGGCCCCATCATCATCCACCCCGATGTGCGCCGCATGCTGCTGACCAACAAGGCGCTGACCGAGGCGACCCGCGCCCTGGCCTATTACGCCGCCAGCCGGCTGGACATCGCCCGCCACGCGCCCGACGCCGCCACCCGCGCTGAGGCCCAGGCCCGCGTCGATCTGCTGATCCCGGTGGTCAAGGCGTGGAGCACCGATACCGGCCTGGCCGTCGCCTCGACCGCCGTGCAGGTGTTCGGCGGCATGGGCTTCGTCGAGGAAACCGGCGTCGCCCAGCACATGCGTGACGCCCGCATCGCCCAGATTTACGAAGGCACCAACGGCATCCAGGCCATGGACCTGGCCGGCCGCAAGGTGGTGCGCGACGAAGGCCGCGCCTTTGCCGGCCTGATCGCCGAAATCCGCACCATCGACGCCGAGTTGGGCGACGCCGGTGCCGGTTGGGCGCCGCTGAAATACCGCCTGGGTGCCGCGGTCGCCGCCGCCGAGCAAGCGGCGGCCTTCCTGATCAAGAACGCCGCCGCCGATCCGGCCCTGCTGGGCGCGGTGGCGGTGCCGTTCCTGGAACTGGTCGGCATTGCCGCCGGCGGCTGGCTGATGGCCAAGGCCGGCCTGAAGGCCGAGCAGTTGCTGGCCGCCGGCGCCGACGGTTCCGATTACCTGTCGGCCAAGGTGGTCACCGCCCGCCATTTCGGCGATGCCGTGCTGACCAAGGCCGGTGGCCTGCTGGCTCAGGTCGAGGCCGGCGCCGGGCAAATCATGGCTTTGGATGCGGATCGGTTCTAGGTCTTGAGTCCGGCACCGAATCCGTTTGGTTCGGCGCCGGACGCCTGTCTATAATCCCGCCGCCATGACGGGGATTACGCGTTACGTACTGCGCCAGTTGACGGTGGGGATGATCTTCGTCTCCGCCGCGCTGGCGTGCGTGCTGTGGCTGACCCAGTCCCTGCGCTTCGTCGAGATGATCGTCAACAAGGGCATCGGGGCGCTGACCTTCCTTGGCCTGACCATGCTGCTGATGCCCACCTTCCTGGTGGTCATCATTCCCATCTCGCTGTTCGCGGTGCTGCTGTTCACCTATAACAAGCTGAATGCCGACCGTGAGCTGGTGGTCATGCGCGCCGCCGGCCTATCCCATTGGGCCCTGGCCCGGCCCGGCCTGATCCTGGGCGTCGCCGCCACGGTGGTCGGCTGGCTGCTCAGCCTGTGGATCATCCCCACCAGCGTCGCCGCCTTCCGCGACCTGCAATGGGGCATCCGCAACGACCTGACCAGCGTGCTGCTGCAGGAAGGCGCCTTCAACAAGTTCGGCGAAGGCCTGACCATCTATGTGCGCACCCGCAACGGCGACGGCGAGTTGTCGGGCATCCTGGTGCATGACAAGCGCAATCCGGAAAAGCCGGTGACGCTGATGGCCGAGCATGGATCGCTGGTCACCACCCCTACGGGGCCGCGCGTGCTGATGCTGAACGGCAACCGCCAGCAATTGCCGCGCGGCACCGGGCAATTGTCGCTGTTGTATTTCGACAGCTACACCGTCGATCTTGCCACCGCCACCGGCGGTGACCAGAACCGCTTCCGCGACGCGCGCGAACGCAGCCTGACCGAGCTGATGTCGGCCAAGGAACGCGATCTTGGCGCGGTGGATTATCGCCGCGCTAAGGTGGAATTGCACCAGCGCCTAACCTCGCCGCTGTACGGATTGGGGTTTGCCGCCGTGGCGTTGGCCGTGTTGCTGACCGCCGGATTCGACCGTCGCGGCCAGACCGCCACCATCGTCAAGGCCATCGCCGCCATGGTCGTCATGCAGGCTTTGGCTCTTGGCAGCAACAACTTGGCTACGGCCAACTTGGCGTTCGTGCCCATCATGTATATGGTCGCGTTGGCTCCCATTGCCGGGGGCTGCTGGTTCCTGCTTCGGCCGCTGCGCCCCCGGCGCCGTGGCCGCGCCCCTGTTCCAGCCTGATCGTCGGAGGTCGAGCCTGTTGCGCGCCCGTCGTTACATCCTTCTCGCCGGCATTGCCGGCGGTGCCATGATCGGCGCCCTTACCGCCGGCGGCGGCACCGTCATGGCCGCGCCCGCCGATGTCGGGTCGTGGGGTCAGGCCTGGGGCGACGACACCGCCGCCGAGGCACCGACCCCGCGCGAGCGCGCCGTGGTGCCGCAGCAATCCATGCCCACCGTTCCGGTGCAAGCCCCGGTTCAGGCCATGCCCAAGGGGCCGTCGGCCGCCGAGATCGGCGGCTGGGGCAACGCCTGGGGCGAAGACAGCACCGCGCCGGCACCGGCCGCACGGCCGCGCGCCAGCGCTCCCGCCGCGATGCCGGTGGCCTCGACCCCGGCAGCGACCGCCCCCATGCCCAGCGGCCCGTCGGCCACGGAAATCCGGGGTTGGGGCGATGCCTGGGATAGCCCCGCCGCAGCGCCCGCTGCCGCCGCCGCACCAGCCCGCGCGGTTCCGGTCGCCGCCGTGGCGCCATCGGCACCGACGCCCGCGCCCGCTTCCGCTCAGCCGGCCCCCATCCGCATCCAGGCGCCGTCGCCCAGCGCCACCGCCAGCGCCATCACCGGCACCCCTGCCAGCACCGCCGCCGCCGGTGGTGGTGAACAGCCGGTGCAGTTGACCGCCGACCAGATCGTCTACGACCGTGAATTGGGTATCGTCTCGGCCCGCGGCCGGGTCGAGATCATTCAGGAAGACCGCATGCTGGTGGCTGACCAGGTCAGCTATAACCTCAAGCAGGACATCGTCAGCGCCTCGGGCAACGTCACCCTGGCCGAACCCAAGGGCGAGACCCTCCATACCGATTACATGGAGCTGACCGGCGACCTGAAGGAAGGCGTCGCCCAGGAAATTCGCACCATTCTGGCCGACAACTCGCGCATGACCGCCACCAGCGCCCATCGCGTCGGCGGCAACCGCACGGACTTCGAGAACGGCACCTACACCGCCTGCGAACCGTGCCGCAAGAACCCCAACCGCACGCCGCTGTGGCAGGCGAAGGCGGCGCGCGTCACCCACAACCAGGAAGAACAGGTCATCGAATATCGCGATGCCTGGATGGAACTGGCCGGGGTGCCGATTCTCTATACGCCCTACCTGTCCCATCCCGACCCGACGGTGAAGCGTCAAAGCGGCTTCCTGACCCCCACTGTCGGCGTGTCGTCCAATATCGGTGCCAACGCCACCATCCCCTATTTCTGGGTGATCAAGGACAACCAGGACTTCACCTTCGCGCCGCGCTTCCTGGCGCCGTGGTCGACCACCAAGCGTGCAAAGGATGTGGCCGAGGAGGACAACGCCCTGCAGCATCTGGTGCTGGCCGGCGAACACCGCTGGCGCGGCGCCGAGGGCGAGGAACGCACCGTCGCCAGCATCACCGAGGACCGCTATACCGGCGACGTGCGCGGCCACATCAATTCGCGCGCCCGCTTCGACCTGGATAATTCCTGGCGCGCCGGCTATCAGTTGGAACGCGCCACCGACGACACCTACACCCGCGTCTATTCCTACCGCATGGACAAAAGCCAGCCCTGGCTGACCACCCGCCCCTATGTGGAAGGGTTCAGCCGTCGCGGCTACACCATGGCCGAGGCGTTCGCTTATCAGGGACTGCGCAGCACCGACGCCGTCACCAGGTCGCCCCTGGTGCTGCCGCACATCTCCACGGCACAGATGAGCGTGCCCGACGCCAAGGGCGGCTATTACACCTATGACGCCGACATGCTGGCCTATGGCCGCAGCGAGGGCACCGGCTCGACCCGCATTTCCAACACCGTCGGCTGGCACCGCCCCTACATGGGCAGCATGGGCGACGTCACCACCATCGGCACCTCGTTGCGAGGCGACGCCTATCATTCCGAAGACGTGGATGGCGTCGGCTCGCCCAATGCCGGCCGTGCCATTCCCACGGTTTCCGCCAATTGGCGCATGCCCTTCGTGCGGCCTTCGACCAGTCTCCCGCAGGTTCTGGAACCGATGGCGATGGTGGCCGCCAGCCCCAATGGCGGTAATTCCGAGAAGATCCCCAACGAGGATTCCATCGGCTTCGAGCTGGATGAAACCAACGTCTTCCACCCCAACCGCATGCCCGGCTTCGACCGTGTCGAAGGCGGCGTGCGTGGTGCCTATGGCCTGCGCTGGCAGGCTTTCCCTAGCGCCAATAGCTGGGTCACCGCAGCACTGGCGCAAGGCTGGCGCGCCCGCGACGACAGCACCTTCGGCGAAGGCAGCGGCTTCCAGGACACCTTCTCCGACTACCTGGCGCGTTTCGACATCGCGCCCTCGCCCAACTTCATGCTGCTCAACCGCGTCCGCCTGGACAAGGACAGCGGCGAAGTGCGGCGCAACGAGAACACCCTGAGCGTCGGCAGCCCCATCCTGCGCGCGACCATCACGTACCTGATGTACGACCGCCGCAACGACGGCACCACCGATTTCGACCGCCAACATGCCGCCATCTGGGGCTTGTCGTCGGCTTTGACCCGCTATTGGACGATCAACGGCGGCGTAAGCTATGACCTGACCGACGAAGGCGGCCCACGTTATTGGAACACGCAGTTGGTCTACAACGACGAATGCCTGGCCTTCGTCACCGATATGCGCCGCGACTATACCTATGACCGCGACTATATGTCGGGCTACTCTCTGACCTTCAACGTGGTTTTCAAGACGTTGGGCAGTGTCCCGGTCAACGTTTTCTAACGAAGGATTACGCATGCTCGCCCGCCTTGCCGCCAGCGCCTGCCTTTTGTTCGGCCTTGCCACGGCCTCTGCGGCCCTTGCCCAGGAGACGGACCGCATCGCCGCCGTGGTCAACGACGAAATCATTTCGTTGCGCGAGTTCGAGGGCCGCATGCACATGGCGCTGGTCTTTTCCGGCATCCCCGACAACACGGACGCCCGCCGCCGCATCGCCCCCCAGGTCCTGCGCAAGATGATCGACGAGCGCCTGGAAATGCAGGAAGCCAACCGGGTCAAGATTTCGCTGTCCGCCGCCGAGGTGGAACAAGGCATCGCCATGGTCGAGCAGCAGAACCGGATGCCCAAGGGGGCGCTGCTGGCCCAACTGGCGCGCTCGGGGGTCGATCCGCAGTTGGCCCGCGACCAGATCAAAGCCGACTTGACCTGGATGCGCGTCACCGCGCGCCAGTTGATGTCGCAGGTCAAGGTGGGTGAGGAAGAGGTCACCGACCGCCTGGAGACCTTGCGCGAACGGCGCGGCCATCCGGAATATCTGCTGGCCGAGATCGTCTTGCCGGTCGACACGCCGGCCCAGGAAGAGGATGCCCGCCAGACCGGAGAGCGGTTGCTGGAGCAATTGCGCGCCGGCGCTCCCTTCGCCGCCCTTGCCGGCCAGTTCTCGCGCTCGCCCACCGCCGGCAACGGCGGCACCATGGGCTGGCTGGCGCTGGGCGCACTGGACGAGGATGTGGCCGGACCGGTCCAAGCCCTGACCAAGGGACAGACTTCTCCGCTGATCCGCACCAGTTCCGGCTTCACCATCCTGCGCCTGGTCGATCAGCGCATCGCCGGCCAGGTCGCCAATCCCGAGGACGCGCAGGTTACCCTGAGCCAGATCGTGCTGCCGGTACCCAAGGACGCGCCGCCGAAGCAGGAGTTGCTGGTCCGTGCCACCCAGCTCACCTCTCCGGCCAAGTCCTGCGCCGACCTCGAGGCCATCGGCCGCCGCGTGAACCTGCCCACGGTCGGCAGCCTGGGAACCAAGCGCGTCGGCGAACTAACCGGCGCCGTCCGCCGCGTCGCCGCCACGCTGCCGGTCAACCGTGCCAGCGATCCGATCGACACCGCCGAAGGCATTCAGGTGTTGATGGTGTGCGAGCGCGTGGAATCCCTGACGGTCAGCGAGCCGACCCGCGAGCAGATCCGCCGTAGTATCGAGGACGAGCGCATGGACATGCTGGCGCGCCGCTATCTGCGCAACCTGCGCCGTCAGGCCTTCATCGACCTGCGGGGCTGAACGGGTGTCCGCCGAGGCCTTGGCTCCCGTCGCCCTGACCATGGGCGAACCCGCCGGCATCGGCGGCGAGATCACCCTGAAGGCGTGGCTGCGGCGGGACGACGGCCTGCCGGTGTTCTTCGCCATCGACGATCCGGCGCGCCTGGCCGCCATTGCCGCCCGCCAGGGCTGGGCGGTGCCGATCCAGGCCATCGCCAGCCCGGCCGAGGCGGCGGCGATCTTCCCCCATGCCCTGCCGGTGCTGCCGCAGCCGCTGGCGATCATGGTCGAGCCTGGACAGCCTGACCCGGCCAACGCCGCCGCCGTGCGCGCCTCGATCGCCCGCGCGGTCGAACTGGCCCAGGATGGCACCGCCTGCGCCGTGGTCACCAACCCCATTCACAAGGGCGTGATGTATCAGGGCGGCTTTCGCTTCCCCGGCCACACGGAATTCCTGGCCCATCTGGTCGGCCACGACGGCGACGAGGTGATGATGCTGGCCTGCCCGTCGCTGCGGGTGGTGCCGGTGACCATCCATGTCAGCCTGACCGACGCCATCGCCTCGCTGTCGCAGGCCGCCATCGTCGCCGCCGGGTTGGCGACGGCCCGGGCGTTGCGGCGGGACTTCGCCATCGAACGGCCGCGATTGGCGGTGGCCGGGCTGAACCCCCATGCCGGCGAAGACGGCGCCATGGGCCGCGAGGAAATCGACATCGTCGCCCCGGCGGTGGCCGAACTGCGCGCCGCCGGCATCGACGCCATTGGCCCGTTGCCGCCTGACACCATGTTCCACGCCGCCGCCCGCGCCCGTTACGACGCCGCCTTGTGCATGTACCACGACCAGGCGCTGATCCCGCTGAAGACGCTGGGTTTCGACGACGGCGTCAACGTCACCGTGGGACTGCCGATCGTGCGCACCTCGCCCGACCACGGCACCGCGTTCGAGATCGCCGGCACCGGTCAGGCGCGCGAATCCAGCCTGATCGAGGCGCTGCGCCTTGCCGCCACCATCGCCCGCAACCGCCAGAAAGCCGAAGAATGAGCGAGCTGCCGCCGCTGCGCGATGTCATCGCCTCGCATGGACTGAACGCCCGCAAGTCGCTGGGCCAGCACTTCCTGCTTGATCTCAACCTGACCGGCCGCATCGCTCGCGGCGCCGGCAACCTGGCGGTTGGCACCTGCATCGAAATCGGCCCCGGCCCCGGCGGCCTGACCCGCGCCCTGCTGGATGCGGGGGCGGCCCAGGTCATCGCCATCGAGCGCGACGACCGCGCCATCGCCATCCAGAACGAGATCGCCGCCGCCTATCCCGGCCGCCTGACCATCATCGCCGGCGACGCGCTGGAGGTGGACTGTACCACCTTGGGCGAGGCACCGCGCCGCATCGTCGCCAATTTGCCCTACAACATCTCGACCGTTCTGCTGCTGCAATGGCTGCGCCACGCCACCGCGTTCGAGAGCATGACGCTGATGTTCCAGAAGGAAGTGGTCGACCGCCTGAGCGCCGGACCGCGCAGCCCCGATTACGGCCGGCTGTCGGTGATTACCCAGTGGCTGTGCGACGTGCAACCGCTGTTCAACGTGGACAAGCGCGCCTTCACCCCGCCACCGGCGGTGATGTCCACCGTGGTCAAGTTGGTGCCGCGCGCCGAGCCGCTGGCGCCGGCCCGGTTCCAGACTATGGAGCGGGTGACCGCCGCCGCCTTCGGCCAGCGCCGCAAGATGCTGCGCTCCAGCCTGAAATCGCTGGGCAATGCCGGCGCACTGATCGAGGCCGCCGGCATCGACGCCACCGCCCGGGCCGAGGAATTGCCGGTCGAGGCGTTCTGTGCCCTGGCACGTGCGCTGGACGATGGCTTGGGAGCCTGAGCGCCATGCGTCCGCACCTTGACGCGCAATGGGGCGGGCGAAAGCTATCAAGCGATATTCATCCTTGGCAGGGCCGGAACGCCTTCGCTATGCTTCGGCCATGACGCCCCCCCGTCCCCCCGTTGACCCCGGACACAAGCCGGCCGCCGAACTGGACGTGCCACCGCCCTTTGCCAAGGAGGGCGATCCCTACACTCTGGACGAGCTGTTGTCCGGACTGCCGCCGGTCAACGCCCAGGATGCCCTGCTGCTGAGCGAACTGGCGCCGCCCCCGTCGGTACCGCCAGAGGGCTGGATGGATGCCGCCGAGCCGCCGCCCACGGTGGACGCCGTGAACGACAATCCCACGCCCGACGACGCCGGTGACGATCAGGATAGCAATTCCGGCGAGGACGAATGGGACCCCAGCGCGCTGTCGATGGGCAATATCGTCGCCGCCCTGCACGCGCTGGCCGAGGACGCCCCGCCACCGGCAGAGGACGAGGATGACGACGGCCTTTTGGTGCTGGGCGATGAACATCTGGTGGCCGCGCCGACACCGGAACCGGCGCCGGAACCCGCCCCCGAACCTGAAGCGGCGGACGCTTCCGGCGCCCTTGCCAACGAGCTGGCCGCCCGGATCGAGGCGATCATCGCCGCCCACTCCCCCCAGGGGCGCGAAGCGGAAAGCAAGGGCGACAGCGCCCTGCCCGAACGATTGGACGCCCTGGCGCTGCTGTTGTCCGACCCGCCGCCGGCAGAGGATTTCGCCGCGCTGGACGCCCTGTATGCCTGCTGGCCGAAAACCACGCTGAACTGCCCCAGCCGTGCGCTGTTGGCGGTGGCGCACAACCTTGGACGCAATTTCGGCTTGCCGGGCAAGCTGCCGATGGCGACGACTAAGGCTTGGCGCATGCTGTCGCCGACCATCTTCGAGGCCGAACTAGCCCAGCGTCTGGCCGACACCGACGCCTTCATCGCCGAGTGGCAGCGCAGCCAGCGGACCTTCCTGATCCTGGAATTCGGCGAAGTCGAACTGATCGAGTACCTGTTCGAGGCGCTGCACCCCGGCTATCACGCCGACCTGTTGGCCGGGGTGATGAACTTCAAGGTGCTGTCCAATCGCCGCATGGGGCTGATCCGCCGCATCCCCACCCGGGTGCGAAAGCAGGTTTCCGCCCTGCTGCCCGCCGGCAAGGACCAGGCGCTGGTCGAACTGGCCCACGCCAAGGCGCTGGTGCAGCAGATCGGCAACACCGGCTTCGCCCCCATTGCCGATGCGGCCGGCAAGGCGCTGGAAGACATCGAAAAGCTGATGAAAGCGGTGGCCAATGCCGGCGCCCCGCCGCCCCCCGCCCCACCCGGCGGCGGCATGCCGCTGGGCAGGATCGGGTAGAGTACGACTCTGCGCCGTGCTCACGGTTGCGACGTTCCACGCAACACGGATGGACACGGAGGCCGCTACGCGGCTCACGGATGGGCACGGATTTCTTTTTTTTGAGCGTCACGCCGGACTTGATCCGGCGTCCATGGTGCCACTCCCACCATCGTTGGACACCCGCCTTCGCGAGTGTGACGCATGAATTCATCGGTGCCCATCTGCGCCCATTCGTGTTTATCCGTGTTGCGGCTGGATCGTTCCGCCACCGCTGACGATGACCGGGACGTTAACCCAGACAGCCATGGGTCACGCCCGGTCATGACGGCAGACGGCGATGCTTCCGTCAAAAACGGCCAGCCCCCTAATCCTTGTTCAACGACAGCACGCGGCCCGAATGGATGGCCGTGGCCAAGCCGACCAGCATCTCGACCACATCCTCGAAATCGGACATGCGGTCGGTGTTGATGGTGATGTCGAACTGGTTGGCGTCGGACAGGCGGGAGTGGAACGTCTCCCAGACGAACTTACCGCGCCGGTGATTGACCTCGTGGGCGTGTTTCAACTGCTCGTCATAGCTGCCGTGGCCTTGGGCGGCCATGCGGCGCGCGCACACTTCCGGAGTGCCGGCGATACGGACGCGCAGCGCGCAGCCTTCCGCCAGGATGATGTGGGCGCCACGGCCGATGATGACGCCGCCCAGACGCCCCAGGCTCATCACTACCTTGACCAGGGTGTCGCGATAGGCGTCGTGGCCCAGGTCCTTGCCCGACAGCAGGCGATACAGCCACATGTCCTTGGCGCGCCCCATGCCCTCGTCCAGCATCTTGACGACGGCAGGGTCGTCGTTCAGGCGCTGCGCCACCTCGCGCAGCAATTGCTCGTCGTAATAAAGCACGCCCAGGCGCTGGGCCAGACGGGTGGCGATGATGTCGCCGCCCGAACCGTAGTCGCGCGACAGGGTGATCACCGGCTGACGCGGCTTGGCCAGCGTTCCTTCGGCTGGCGGGGCGGTTGCCACTTCGGCCATAGCGGCGATGACGGCCATGATGTCGTGAGTCATGAGGAGCCTCCCGATCTGACACGCCGGGCGCCGTGGCGACGGACCTTCAGGCCCGTGTGGCGCCGAAGCGTCCCCGCCCGCCCGCATGGTCCGTCACCAAGGACGGAGGATGGAGCGTCGGGTTCTGAGCATCATCATACGCCGCTTACCGCCACGCGCAAAGGCACCGGACAGGGAAGCAAGCCACGCGGGAAATGCATTTTGGCTGATGCCGCGGGCACGAAAAAGGCGGCCAAAGGCCGCCTTCGTCGGGGTACCCGGCGCCCGGATCGACGACGATACCGCCGCCGAGCCGAAGCGCCCCCCATCCCCCCCCCAGGGAATTAGGCGCGGGGAACGGAGCCACGAAAAGTGGCTCCGCTCGGTAACGCCACACAAAGTGTGCCGTCACAGGACAGCGAAAGCCGAAGCCCCCCTCCGCATTCGCTGCCAAGCGTACCCGCTGAAAGCCATACTATTCGAAGGTGTATACGAAAGCATCAGGTAATCACCCGACGCCCCAACCGAAAGGGTGTGCGTATCGGCAAAAAACCCGCCCGATGGGCGCAGGAGGGTAGGGTTAGCCGCCACCTATTTGGGTAGGCGGTAATATTCCGCGATGATATTCCAGGCTTCCTCGGCGGTTTCGACGAAGGTCAGCAGGTCCTTGTCCTCGGGGCTGACCATGCCCTCCATCACCATGGCGTCGATGTTGAGCACCCGTTCCCAATATTCGCGGCCGAACAGCAGCACCGGGATCGGCTCGATCTTGCCGGTCTGGATCAGGGTCAGCGCCTCGAACAATTCGTCCAGGGTGCCGAAGCCGCCGGGGAACACCACCAGCGCCTTCACCCGAATCAGGAAGTGCATTTTCCTGATGGCGAAGTAGTGGAACCGGAAGCACAACTCGGGGGTGATATAACGGTTGGGCGCCTGCTCCATCGGCAGCACGATGTTCAGGCCGATGGACTTTCCCCCCACCTCGGCGGCACCGCGATTGGCCGCTTCCATGATGCCGGGACCGCCGCCGGTCTTGACGACGAAGTCGCAGACATGCTCGCCGACGCAGGTGTTGCTGACGATCTGGGCCAGCCGGCGGGATTCCTCGTAGTAACGGGAATTGGCCAGCATGCGCCGCGCCACCATCACCTTGCGGGCGGCACCCTTGTCACGCGGATGGGCGCGGGCTTCGCCCTCGGCCTCGGCCAGACGGGCGGCGGCGGTTTCCGGGTCGGGAATACGGGCCGAGCCGAACATGGCAATGGTCGAGCGAATGCCCTGCTCCTGCTGCAGCAACTCGGGCTTGAGCAGTTCCAGTTGCAGGCGCACCGCACGCAAATCGGCGCGCAGCAGGAAATCCTCGTCCTCGAAGGCCAGGCGATAGGCCGGCGAGGCGGTTTGCGGCGTCTCGGCGACCGGCTCCTGGGCAAGGGCGGCATCTTCGCGGGCCGAGGGGAATGGCGAGGTCTGGTTGTTCTTGGGCATCGCGCCTGTCCACATGGGTTAGCCGGTCAGTATGGCGCGCACCCGGTTACCGCCCCGTAAACACGCGGCGCCTGGAAAGCCGCCCCCGCATGGGCTATATGGGGCGGGTTCTTCCGCGTCCTCCCCACTCATATGAGCGCCCGCGCAATGTCCGTCCACCAACTTGGCGAATTCGGCGATTTCACCCTGACCGTGGTGGTGACCAGCCCGCCGTGGTACGAAAACGCCTATATCGTCCGCCACCGCCCCAGCGGCGAGATGCTGGTGGTCGATCCCGGCGGCGATGCCGACCGCATCCTGGCGGCGGTCGCGGCCGAAGCGGACAAAAGCGAGACCGGCAAGGTGGTCGCCATCTGGCTGACCCACGGCCACCCCGACCATCTGGGCGCCGCCCGCGCGCTGGAACTGGCGCTGGACGTCGACACCATTGCCCATCGCGACGAACTGCCGGTCATCGCCCGCGCCGGCGAACTGGCGCGCAGCTTTACCGGCGAATCCCAGGACGGCCCGGCGCGGGTACAGGCGTTCGAGGGTGAGCCGACCCTGTCGCTGGGCGGCGCGCCGGTGCGGGTGGTGCACACTCCCGGCCACACCCCCGGCGGTGTCTGCTATGATTTCGGCGGCTTCGCCCTGACCGGCGACACGCTGTTCCGCCAGGGCGTCGGCCGCACCGACCTGCCCGGCGGCAGCGAGGAAAAGCTGTGGAACTCCATCCCCCGCTTCCTCGGCCAGACCGACGACGCCACCATGCTGTTCTCGGGCCACGGCCCGCAATGGACCGCAGGCGACGCCCGGCGCTGGTGGAGGATGATGGGGTAAGCCTGGCCGGGTTTACTTCCCGCCCTTGCCCCACGCCTTAAGTTCCACCAGACGCAAGCCCTGGGGAATCTGCGCGTTGGCGATATCCAGATCGTCGCCGATGACGGGAATGCGCATCAGCCCGGCCGGCAGCGACAGGTCGATGGTGCGCCGCGTCGCGTCCTCGAAGCGCGGCACCGGCCGGATCATGCCCACGGACGAGCGCAACAGCCGCGCCCGCGTCGGGTCGTCGGCAGTAATCATCACCCGCTTCAGCACCGCCTGGGCCGTCGCCAGGGTCAGCACCGCGATGGAGCGCGCCGGCATGTCTTCCTCGACCGCGGCCAGGGCGACGGTGCGACGACGCTCGCCCTCGGCGGCATAGGACGCGGGCGCCGCCTCCCAATCGTACAGCCATTGGCCGCTGGCCAAGGCATAGACGCTGCGGCGGCCGCCATGCTCGACCACCAGCGTGGCATCGTCGGCCAGGGTCGCGGCACGGCCGGGAGCGACAACGGTGTACAGCGCCGGCCGCTTGACGTCCTCGACGCCGTCCAGCGGCCAGGCATCCAGCCGCACCCTCCCCTCGCCCGGGCGCGACGAGAACACGTCGGCATTGGTCAGCTCAAGGCGCAGCAGCAGGCGGCGCGGACGCGGATCGCCGGGCATCGCCACATGCATGGTCTGAAAGCTGACGTTGACCAAGCGGCCGTCCAGGCGACCGTCCTTCTCGCGCACGCCGAACACCGATTCGCCCGACAACGCATTGAAGCTGCCGCCCTTCAGCAGCCACGCGCTCACACCGATGCCGGCCAGCAATAGCGGCGCGCTGATCAGCATGACGTAACCGGCAAAAGCGATCCCGGTAAGGAAGGTCCACACAAAACGCATCTCAGGCCCCGATACCCTGCCGGGAAACCTTACGCGAGCGGACAAAACGGAGCAACGCGGAAGCTACAGCTCCATCCCGCTCTTGAAGAACTGATCGGCCAGCCGCCCCTGCACGTACTTGACCCCCAGGGTGCGGGCGAAGGGGAAAGCCTTGGGCGAGTCGCAGCGCGACATGATGAATTCGCAGTTCTCCGGCAGTCCCGCCTTGCCGCGCACCAGCACGCCCAATTCGTCGTTGCTGGCCGACAGCATGTCGTTGTGCCAGATCACCTTGACGAAATCCGGCGCCATGCGCTTGAGTTGCAGCACCTCGAAATCGCGCCATTCCAGACCGTCGACGCACAGCTTCAGCCCCTTCTTGCGCACCAGTTCCTTGACGTCCTTCATCATGGAAAAATGCTGGACCATATCGGTCTTGTGGATTTCCAGCACGATCTTGCCGGCCAGCTTGGTCGGCAGCTTGTCGTAGAACTCGGCGAATTCGTTGGACAGGATGGTCGACAGGCTGACGTTGACGCTGAACGCCTTGTGACGGTATTCGGCGATTTCCTTGGACAGCGCGCGCAAGGTGGCGCGGTCGTAATCGCCGGCCAAGGCGTGAAACAGCCACGGATTGCCGCCCAGGCTGACATCGGGCAGGAACTGCGCTTCGAGCTGTTTGCTGGCGACGTAGAATTCCAGGAACTCGATCGAGGGCACCTTGTTGCCGATGAAATAAACCGGCTGGTTGAAAATACAGTGCCGCAGATCCGAGGTGCGCAGCTTGTCCGACAGCAGCGCCAGGTGTTCCGGCCCCATCGGCCGCTTGGTGATGCCGCTGATGACGCCTTCGTTGCCGCTGCCCAGGATGCCCTTGAACGCGGCGAACACCAGGTCCAGTTCCTTGACGGCGTCGGCGACCTTGTAGAAGGCGTATTCGTTATAGGGATTGCGGCTGTTGAACGGCTCCTCGCAGAACAGCTTCTCCACCCGGCGACAGACGGTCAGCACCTCGGAAACGGGGATGTGGGAATAGGCGACGAACAGGTCGTTGTTGCTGGCCTGGAACACCTGGCAATAGGGACTGCGCTCGAAACTTTTCTTGATGAAGTTCTTGGCACTTTCCAGCCGCCGCGACGTGTCCCTGGCGGCGGGCGCCATGGACACGCTGAAGTGAATCAGCCGCTTGCCCAGCGGACTTTTCTTCAGGGCGTGCAGTTCGTGTAAGAACGCACGTTCGGATTCCGTCACGCGCATGGTGAAGGCTCCCAACAAATCGGATCAAGAAACGGCCGTTTTCCGCGGCCGCAACGCTTAGGCGTCGGCGCTCTTTGCGGCGATGAAGCGGGCGTAATCCGCATCGACGCCCAGGATATGCCCCAGCAGCCAGTCCAGCACGAAGGCGCGCACGCGCACGGCCACCTTATGGGCCTCGGTGCCGGCGACCAACGATTGGAGATGACGCACTTCGGCGACGAACTGCATGTGCTTGACGGCGTGCTCTTCCAATCCAGGATAGCCCCACGCCTTCATCAACGCTTCTTCGTGAGCGAAGTGGTAGTCGATGTAATCGCCCAGCGCCGTCATGACGTCGTGCAGGCACTCGCTGGCACGGTCGCTGTCGATATTCACCGTCAACTGGTTCAGCAACGCGAACAGAATCAGATGCTGGGCATCCATCTCCTCGTGGCCGATCTTGTACTCCCCTTCCCACACCAACATGCTCTGCCCCCCCGGGATGTAATAAAGGCCACCGCGCCCAACAGTAGCGGATGGCCTGTGCGCAAAACACTAACGAATTGGCGCTCGGCGAATCAAGCCTCTTATCATGCGATCACGCAACCGGACCACGGGAAAGAATGTTGGCAGCAGCATCCTCAACACGGAGTCATGGTATGAGCGGCAGATTGAACGGCAAGCGCGTGGCCATCCTGGCCACCGACGGTTTTGAACAGAGCGAACTGCTCCACCCCCTCGAAGCGCTGCGGCAGGAGGGCGCGCGGGTCGAGATCGTCTCGCCCCATGACGGCCGCATCCAAGGCATGCGCCATCACGACAAGGGCGACGCCGTCGCCGTCGACCGTACCCTGGACACCGCCGCGCCCGAGGAATACGACGCCCTGATGCTGCCCGGCGGCGTCGCCAACCCGGATGCGTTGCGCATGGATTCGCGGGCGGTGGACTTCACCCGCGCCTTCTTCCTGACCCGCAAGCCGGTGGCGGCCATCTGCCACGGCCCGTGGACGCTGATCGAGGCCGGCGTGGTCCAGGGCCGGCGCCTGACCTCGTGGCCGTCGCTGAAAACCGACATCGGCAATGCCGGCGGCCACTGGGAAGACGCCCCCGTCGTGGTCGACCACGGATTGGTCACCAGCCGCAAACCCGACGACCTGCCGCAATTCTGCTCGCGCATGATCGAGGAGTTCGCCGAAGGCCCCCACATCCGATCGGCATAACCCACGTCTGAAGTCTAGGCTCGGTCGGCGGGGACCACGCGGCGCTTTCCCACCTAACCTTACGGTTGCTATGGTTTTGGACCGAACTGCATCGAAAGAATAAGGGGCACCGTCCGAAAGCCGGTGCCGCCCGAGGAAATCGACCAACCGTGATTCACTTGATTTGCCTGGGCAATCCGCTGCATGCCGACGACGGTTTTGGTGCGGTCATGGCCCACCGCCTGAGTCGCCTGGACTGGCCGGACAAGGTGCGGGTGATGGATGGGACCGGCAAGGCCAGCCCCGTCGCCCTGTTCGAGAACTGCCGCCGCGCCATCGTCATCGAATCCGTGCCGCGCCGCCTGGGCGCCTCCGGCGAGATCGTACGATTGGACGGCGAGACCTATCAGGGCCACCCGCCCGATCAATTCAGCGGCGGCACCGGTTCCGTTCTGGCGGCGGTGCGCCGTCAGGTCACGCCGCTGCCGGCGATAGAGGTGATCGGCCCGGTCGCCTGCAACCGCCTACCCTTTGCCCCCGGCCTGTCGCCGCTGACCATGGCGGCCGCCTTGTCGCTAACCGCCATGCTGGCCGCCGAATTCGGCGGCAAGACCAACAGCGGGCGGCGGTTGACGGCTTAATATAACCGCCGGGCGCGCGCATCCGCGCACTTGGCTCGCTCCCTCAGACGCCAGACGCGCTCGTCTCGCTGTGACGGGCCATGGCGTCGAGCGCGCCTTGCAGGATGTAGCCGGCGGCCATCTTGTCCACCACCTCGGCACGACGGGCGCGGCTGGCATCGGCCTCCAGCAGGGTGCGGGTGACCGCCGCCGTCGACAGCCGCTCGTCCCACAGCGCCAGCGGCACGTCGCGCAAGCCCAGCAGGTTGCGGACGAAAGCGCGAGTGGCCTGGCACCGCGAGCCTTCGGTCCCGTCCATCTCCACCGGCAGCCCCAGCACCAGCCCGCCCACCTCGTGCTTGTCCATCAATGCGAACAACTGCTCGACGTCCTTGGTGAACTTGGTGCGGCGGATGGTGTCGAACGGCGTGGCGATGGTCAGCCGCACGTCGGACAGGGCCATCCCGATGGTCTTGGTCCCCAGGTCCAGCCCCATGAGACGGGCATGGCGGGGAAGCGCGGGCTTGAGGTCGGCGATAGTCAGAAGAGGCATGGCGGCAAGGTGGGGCATGACGGCCCACAGCGCAACCTTTTTGCCCCTCTCCCGCCCGCCGGCTTCGCCGGCATTCACACGATCCGCGCTCCGCGCGGGCGGGAGAGGGAGGGACCCACGCAGTGGGAGGGTGAGGGAGCCAAGAACTCCGGAGTGTGCGGCCCCCTCACCCGGCGCTTCGCGCCACCCTCTCCCATGGAATGGGAGAGGGGCAAACTCGTCAGCAGCACTCGTCTTCCAGACGGCTTAGGGCGGCCAGCCCCTCCACATCGCCGTATTCCTCGAACAATTCCTCGATGTAATAGGTGTGGCTGCAGGCCAGGCACAGCTCGTCGGCCTTGCGCGCCCCCACCTTGCCGGCCTCGGCCAGCCGGACCTTGAAGCGCTCCCACAGGGCGTTGGATTTGGCCGGATCGGCGATCAGGGCGAGCACATGCTCGACCACGATCTTGGCGTTGCCTTCGCAATCGATGCCGGAATAGGTGATGTAGCGGTCGGTCTTCACGTCGATGGTCATCTGTGTTCCCCCGGTGGCGCACCAACGGTCGCCTGCCGCAGCACGAACGGCAACAGGGAATGCACCAACGGTAACGGGCGCGCGCAAAACCATACAGAAAGTACGTGAATGGAATTTCCCGTGCTTACAGCGCCAGCCGCCGCCGCACCAGTTCCACCCGGGCGCGGCTGACCGGCACGCTGGCGCCGCCGGTCATGATGATGGCCCAATGGCCGTCGCCGCGCTCGATGGCCTCGGCATGCCGCAGGTTGACGATATAAGACCGATGCACCCGCAAGAACCCCGACGGGTCCAGCCGCCGCACCAGTTCGGCGAAGGACAACTGGCAGAAACGCTGGCCGTCGGCGGTGTGGACGCGGGTGTAATGCCCCTCGGCCTCCAGGAACATCACGGCGGTGACGTCGACCAGGGTGACGCCCGCCCGGCTGCCCACCGGCAGCTTGACCAGCACGTCGTCCGAAGCCGGCGCGGCGCCGTGGCCGAAATTTTCCGGCAGATGGAAAACCAGGCACCACCCCGGCCCCTCGGTGGTGTCAAGCGTGGTGACGCGGGCGATCAGCGCCCCCATGGGCAGGGTCATGGCCATGCCCACCGGCTCTTCCGGGCGGGCGGTGGCGGCGTCCAGCATCCACTGCACCTTGGCCCGCGTCGGCTCGGGGTGGATGGACAGCAGCTCGCGGCCCAGGATCGGCCCCGCCAGCGGTTCCAGCAGACGGCGGGCCAACGGATTGGCGGCAACCACCCGCCGCGCGGCATCCACCTGCAGTACCCCCATGGGCGAGCGCTGCAAACGGTATTCAAAACTGCTCACGGCATCACCCGGTTGCGGATCAATGGCCCGAATGCTAACGTCCGGCACGCTTTACGCAAATGCAAGATTTCTTGCTCTGGCAACCGGAGAACCACACCGCATGTCGCTGGATAAAGCCACCGTGCGCAACATCGCCGAACTGGCCCGCATCGAGGTCCGCGAGGACGAACTCGACCATCTGGCCGGTGAGCTTTCGGGCATCCTGACCTTCGTCGAGCAACTGGCCCAAGTGAACACCGACGGCATCGAGCCGATGGCCAGCGTCGCCGACCTGACCTTGCCCATGCGCAAGGACGTGATCACCGACGGCGGCTATGCCGACGCCGTGCTGGTCAACGCGCCCGACGCCATCCGCGAGGACGAAGGCGGCTTCTTCACCGTTCCCAAGGTGGTTGAGTAAATGACCGACCTCACCAAACTGACCATCGCCGACGCCCTCGACAAGCTGGGCAAGGGCGAGTTCACCGCCGTCGAGCTGACCAAGGCGCACATCGCCGCCATGGACGCCAAGCGGTCGCTGAACGCCTATATCACCGAGACGCCCGAGCAGGCGCTGGACGAGGCCAAGGCGTCCGACGCCCGCCGCGCCGAAGGCCGCGCCGGCGCGCTGGACGGCATCCCGCTCGGCATCAAGGACCTGTTCTGCACCAAGGGCGTGCTGACCACCGCCGCCAGCCACATCCTGGACGGGTTCAAGCCGCAGTACGAATCCACCGTCAGCCAGAAGCTGAAGGATGCCGGCTCGGTCACCCTGGGCAAGCTGAACCTGGACGAATTCGCCATGGGTTCGGCCAACATCACCAGCTATCACGGCAACGTGGAAAACCCGTGGAAGTCCAAGGCGGACCCGGCCAAGAAGCTGGTTCCCGGCGGCTCGTCCGGCGGTTCGGCGGCGGCCGTCGCCGCCCGCATCGCCATGGGCGCCACCGGTACCGACACCGGCGGCTCGATCCGCCAGCCCGCCAGCTTCTGCGGCATCACCGGCATCAAGCCGACCTATGGCCGCTGTTCGCGCTGGGGCATCGTCGCCTTCGCCAGCTCGCTGGACCAGGCCGGCCCGATGGCGCGCACGGTCAAGGACTGCGCCCTGCTGCTGAACGTCATGGCCGGCCACGACGCCAAGGACAGCACCTCGGCCCCGGTCGCCGTGCCGAACTTCGCCGCCGCGCTGACCGGAGACATTCGCGGCCTCAAGGTGGGCATTCCGAAAGAATACCGGCCCGACGGCCTGTCGGACGAAGTGAACAAGGTGTGGGAACAGGGCATCGAGTGGCTGAAGGCCGCCGGCGCCACCCCGGTGGAAATCAGCCTGCCGCACACCAAGTACGCCCTGCCGACCTATTACATCGTCGCCCCGGCGGAAGCGTCGTCCAACCTGGCCCGCTATGACGGCGTGCGCTTCGGCCTGCGCGTCGAGGGCAAGACGCTGGACGACATGTACCGCAAGACCCGCGCCGCCGGCTTCGGCGCCGAGGTCCGCCGCCGCATCATGATCGGCACCTATGTGCTGTCCGCCGGCTATTACGACGCCTATTACACCAAGGCGCAGAAGGTTCGCCGCCTGATCGCCGAGGACTTCACCAAGGCGTTCAAGGAAGTGGACGTCATCCTGACGCCGACCGCGCCGTCGGCCGCTTTCGGCATCGGCGACAACACCGACGATCCGGTCACCATGTGGCTGAACGACGTCTTCACCATCCCCACCTCGCTTGCCGGTCTGCCCGGCCTGTCGCTGCCCGCCGGACTTTCCGCCGACGGCCTGCCGCTGGGCCTGCAACTGATCGGCCGTCCGTTCGACGAGGAAACCGTGTTCAAGGTGGCCGGCGTGATGGAATCCGCCGCCAACTTCACCGCTGTGCCGGAGGGCGTGTGATGGCGTTCATCATTCAGGGCGAGACCTGCGACTGGGAGGTCGTGATCGGCCTCGAAGTTCACGCCCAGGTCATCTCCAATTCCAAGCTGTTCTCGGGCGCGCCCACCGTGTTCGGCGGCGAACCCAACTCCCAGGTCAGCTTCGTCGACGCCGGCTTCCCCGGCATGCTGCCGGTCATCAACGAAACCTGCGTCGAGCAGGCCGTGCGCACCGGCCTGGGCCTCAAGGCCAAGGTCAACCTGAAGAGCGTGTTCGCGCGGAAGAACTATTTCTACGCCGACCTGCCGCAGGGTTATCAGATCAGCCAGTTCGACCTGCCGATCATCGGCGAGGGCACGCTGCTGATCGACCTGGCAGACGGCACCACCCGCGCCATCGGCATCGAGCGCCTGCACCTGGAACAGGACGCCGGCAAGTCGATCCACGACCAGCACCCCAGCAAGTCGTTCATCGACTTGAACCGCTCGGGCGTGGCGCTGATGGAAATCGTGTCGAAGCCGGACATGCGCAGCCCGTAAGAGGCCGGCGCCTATCTGACCAAGCTGCGGTCCATCCTGCGCTATCTCGGCACCTGCGATGGCAACATGCAGGAAGGCAGCATGCGCTGCGACGCCAACGTGTCGGTTCGCCCGGTCGGCAGCACCGAGTTGCGCACCCGCTGCGAGATCAAGAACGTCAACTCGATCCGCTTCGTCCAGCAGGCCATCGAGTACGAGGCGCGCCGCCACATCGACGTCTACGAGAACGGCGGCGAGATCAAGCAGGAGACCCGCCTGTTCGATTCGGCTAAGGGCGAAACCCGCTCGATGCGGTCGAAGGAACAGGCCCACGACTACCGCTATTTCCCCGATCCAGACCTGCTGCCGCTGGTGATTTCCCAGGACTTCGTCGACGGCATCAAGGCCACCATCCCCGAACTGCCCGACGAGAAGAAGGCCCGCTTCATGAGCGAGTACGGCCTGAATTCGTACGACGCTGGCGTCATGGTGGCGGAAAAGGACTCGGCCGAGTTCTTCGAGGGCGTGGCGAAGGGCCGTGACGGCAAGACCGCCGCCAATTGGGTCATGGGCGATTTCTTCGCCGCCATGAATTCCAAGCCGGAATACACCTGGGCCAACCCGCCGGTGTCGGCGGAAAACCTGGGCAAGATGATCGACCTGATCAAGGACGGCACCATCTCGACCCGCCTGGCCAAGGACGTCTTCATCTTCATGGTGGAGACCGGCAAGGACCCGGCCACCATCGTCGAGGAAAAAGGCCTGAAGCAGGTCACCGATACCGGCGCCATCGAAAAGGCCATCGCCGAAATCTTCGCCGCCAACCCGGACAAGGTCGCCGAGGTCAAGGCCGGCAAGGACAAGCTGATGGGCTGGTTCGTCGGTCAGGTGATGAAGGCGACCCAGGGCAAGGCCAATCCCGGCATGCTCAACGAACTGATCGCCAAGAAGTTCAAGGAATAGCAACCGGTGCCGCGGGGGTGACCAACGTCAAGGCCGCCCCCGCGCAAACGGCGCATCGTCTTGCACAGGATCATTCTTCCTGTCGGAGACCAAGATGAGCACCGTTTCCTGCACCGAAGCCGCCACCCTTCCCGACGTCGCCGCCATTGCCCTTGGGCTGGTTGCGTTGTGCATCGGGACGGTGGGCTTGATCAGCGGCACCGGCTTCCTGATGTGGATGCTTGGTCTCTGATCGTTACGACTCCTCCACCAAATTCGGCCCCCACTTCGGTGGGGGCTTTTTTTTGCTTCATCGCCGGGGTCCGGGGGACACCTTGCCCGTCATGCGCGGGCTTGACCCGCGCATCCACGTGGCGCCGCCAATCCATTGTCGGACGGTGCTTTTCTGCGGAATCGCGTGGATGGCCGTGTCAAGCACGGCCATGACGATGAATGGGCTGACAGTTTTTCCCGCCAATCCATGACGAACCCTTTTTGGCCCTCGTTATGCATTTTTTCCGAAACATGCCGTCACACGCTGGAAAATTCGCACATCTCGTTACAACTCGCCCTCGCTTTTCCCGTCAGAGTTTTGTATTGTTTCTTAAAATAAGTTCAAAGGTGGAAGCTTATGGCGACGATCGAAGGGCAGTGTCTGCACACTTCTACTGATTCCGTCGTTGCCTCGGCTGCCAACGGCAACATGGAGGACGCGCGCCGCCATCTTGCCGCGCTGCTGCGTTGCTCCAGTTCGCTGAGCTGTCCCGAGGCGGTTTCCTGCTCCGACGACACCATGGCGCTGCTGCGCCAAGTGTTGGGGCCTCGGTAACGCCCCCTATTCCTCAGGCCTATTCAGTCCGTCCGTATTTCCCGCTAAGTGTTGTGTGATTTGACGACATGAGGGGGGAAGTCATGGTCGTGCCGCGCGCCCTGGCCGCTGCAATGCTGGCCGCATTGCTGGGCATTGCCGCGCCAGCCCTGGCCGCGACCGATCTGGTGCTGTGGCATGCCATGGCCGGCAAACGCGGCGAGTGGATTTCGGATCTGGCCGCCGGCTTCAACGCCAGCCAAAAAGACTATGTGGTCGTCCCGGTCTACAAGGGCAGCTATGCGGACACCATGGCCGCCGCGCTGGCCGCCGCCGGCACCAAACAGCGCCCGCACATGGTGCAGGTGTTCGAGGTCGGCACCGCATCGATGATGGCGGCACAAGGCGTCATCAAGCCCGTGCACGAAGTGATGGAGTTGCTGGGCCAGCCGTTTGACGACCGCGTTTATCTGCCGGCGGTGACGGCGTATTACTCCAGTTCGGACGGCAAGCTGCTGTCGCTGCCGCTCAATGCGTCGACGCCGGTGCTGTTCTACGACAAGGCCGCCTTCGCCAAGGCCGGCCTGGACCCCGAGGCACCGCCCAAGACCTGGCCCGAGGTCGAGACGACGGCGCAGGCCCTGCTCAACAGCGGCGCCCGCTGCGGCTTCACCAGCCAGTGGCAGTCGTGGATTCAGTTGGAAAACCTGTCCGCCTGGCACGACATCCCGTTCGCCACCAAGCAGAACGGCATTGCCGGCTACAACATCGAACTGAAGTTCAACAGCCCCTTCCACGTCAACCACATTCAGACCCTGGCACGCTGGACGCGCAACCGCATCTTCGTGCCGCACGGCCATGGCGAAGAGGCGGTGGAGCTGTTCGCCAGCGGCGAATGCCCCATGATGTTCGCCAGTTCGGCCGCCTTCGCGGAATTGAAGGGCAACGGGGTCAAGGGCTTCGGCATCGGCATGCTGCCGGTGTGGCCCGATATCAAATGGGCGCCGCGCAATTCCATCATCGGCGGCGCCACCCTGTGGGTGATGAACGGCCACAGCCGCAGCGAGGACCTGGGCGTGGCCCGCTTCTTCGACTACCTGTCGTCACCGGAAATCCAGGCGGCGGCGCACCAGCGCACCGGCTATCTGCCCATCACGCGCGAGGCCTATTCGCTGTCGCGCCGCGAAGGCTTCTATCTCAGCAACCCGGAAACCGAGATCGCCATCAAGCAGATCACCCTGCACCGCCCCACCGAGCATTCCAAGGGCGTTCGCCTGGGCAACTTCGCCCAGATCCGCGACGTCATCGACGAGGAACTGGACGCGGTGTGGGCCGGCCGCAAGGACGCCCAAACCGCCCTGGACGACGCCGTGCGACGCGGCGACGACTTGCTGCGCAAGTTCAACCGCGACCAGCGACGCTAGACCATCGCGCATCAAATATGACGCACGCTGGTCTAACTTCATGTTTAGCCCTCGCCGGGCGCGGGCATCCGCCCGCTTGGCCGCAGCCTCAATGGCCGCTGATCGCGGAGTGCGTCAGGTTTGACGCTCGCCGCTCTAAACCCTATTTCGCCAGGAAGGCCGCCACCGCCGCGATGAATTCGGCCGGCTTGTCGGCGTGGACCCAATGGTTGGCGCCCTCGACCGCCTGCAGGCGGGCGTGGGGGAACAGCGCCATGATGAGGTCTTCGTGCGCCGGCAGCACGTAGTCGGACTCGGCACCGTGCAGGAACAGCGCCGGGCCGTCGTAATGGGCGTCGTCGGGGAAGCGCGGAAACGCCAGGATGTCGTCCATGGCGGCGCCCAGCACCGCCAGATTGGCGCGCCAGCGATAGCCGCCGGCGCCCCCTTCCAGGTTCTGCATCAGGAAAGCGCGCACGCGCGGATCGGGGATCATGCCGGCCATGGCCTGCTCGATGTCGGAGCGCCGCTCGGCGGTGCCCAGCGGCGCCGCGCGCATGGCCTTGATATAGGGGGCGAAGGTGTGGGTGTACGACACCGGCGCGATGTCCACCACCACCAGCCGCTCCACCAGCTCCGGCCGGGTCAGCGCCAGGGTCATGGCCGCCTTGCCGCCCATGGAATGGCCGACCACCGCCGCCGGTCCGCCCACATGCTCTTCGATGAAGCGGGCGACCTCGCGCGCCATGGCCGGATAATCCATGCCCTCGGTCCACGGGCTGGCGCCGTGGTTGGGCATGTCCAGCGCCATCACCCGATGGGTTTCGCCCAGCTTGCCGGCGATGCCGCCCCAATTGCGCGACGAGCCGAGCAGACCGTGAAGGATGACCAGGGGCTTGCCGGCCCCGGCTTCGATGACGTTGAGGCGCATGATGCTTCCGCAATGGTGGAAGCGCTTATCTATCGGCAGCGGCGCCCGGTTTCAACCGGATAGACCATTGAGCGTCAAACGTGACGCTCAATGGTCCAGTTTTATGTGTTGCCCTCGCCGGGCGCGCCCATCCGGGCGCTTGGCCGCCGCCGCAATGGCGGCTGATCGCGGCGTGGGGCCAAATTTGGGGCCCCCGCCGCTCTATAATACGTCGGCCAGTCGCAGCAGCCCACGCCGCGCCAACGCCACCCGCAAGCCGCGGCGGCCGCGCACCAGCAACGCCTCGAAGGCGGTGACCGACACGTCCATCACCGCCGCCGCCTGCGACGCCGGCAAATCGTCGAAATAAGACAGCGCCAGCGCCACCCGTTGACGCTCGGGCAGATCGGCCAGCACATGGCGCACCAGCCCGGCCGCCTGCACCCCGGTCAGCGACTCCAGCCCATCGGGGTCGTCGGCCGGCGGTTCCGCCACATCGTCCAACGCCAGGAACGGTTGGCGGCGGCGGCGGTCCAGGCACAGGTTCAGCACCACGCGATAGAGCCAGGTGCGCACCCGCGCCCCGGCACCCAGCCGCCACGACGGCGCCAGCTTCCACACGCGCAGGAATGCCTCCTGCACCACTTCCTCGGCATCGGCGGGATTGCAGGTCAGGCGCAGGGCCAAGGCCAGGGCGAAGCGGCCATGCAGGTCCATCAGCCGGGCAAAGGCCAAGCGATCCCCGCCGGCGACAGCCTGCATCAGGGCGACTTCGTCCGTGTCGTCGGCAGGCGATGCGGCGGTCATGGCGCTTTACACGGGCGACGATGCCGGCTCGGGCGCTTTTTTTCGCCAGGAAGTCGCCGCCGGCACGTTGAAGGGACAGCAAGGACGTGGCGCTGAGCGAAGCGCCGACGGAGTCGCGGCACAGCCGCGGCAGGGCGGCCGTCCCCTTCCCCCTTCTTCCAGGGGACGGCCGCCCGATTTCCCACCATGGACGTGCCAGAAGGCAAAATCCTGCGCCGCGCCGGCAAAAAGAATTTCAGCCCGGAACCTTTCCGGGAGTCGTAGCACCGGTTGACCCGCCCCCGGCGGGCGCGACCACCAACGGAAAGGCCCCGGCCATGATTTCCAGCCTATCCTCATCCTCCGGAGGGGCGGCCACACTGCTGTCGCAGCTCGTTTCGAAAGCGACCGGCAGTTCCACCACCTCGACCGACCAGACGTCCAAGCAGCAAGAGCTGTTCACGGCGATGGACAGCGACGGCAACGGCACCATCAGCAAGACCGAGTTCAGCTCGTTCTCCGACCGCTTTTCCAGCGACATGAGCAGCAGTCTGCTGTCGGCCCAGGAAAGCGCCGGCTCGACGTCGTCCAGCAACAGCGACGACGTGTTCTCGTCACTGGACAGCGACGGCGACGGCAAGCTGTCGGAAAGCGAGATGGCCGCCATGGCGCCACCCCCGCCGCCACAGCCGCCGACCTCGGACAGCGCCGACAGCACCGAAGCCAACACCAGCGGCGACCTGATCGGCCAGTTGCTGAGTGCACTGGACAGCAACAGCGACGGTTCGGTCAGCCAGGACGAGCTGAGTTCGGCCATGACGGACAGCGGCTCGACCGCCGATGCCAGCGACGTCTTCAGCAAACTCGACACCGACGGCAGCGGTTCCATCGACGGCAACGAGCTGGCCGCCGCCATGGGTCCGCCGCCGTCCGGCGCCACCACGACGTCTTCGGATACCGGCACGACCTCGGACAGCTCGACCAGCACCAGCGCGGGCAGCACCAGCGCGGGCAGCACCAGCACGGCCAGCGCGGGCGCGGCGAGCAGCAAGAGCTATGATCCGCTGGACACCAACAAGGACGGCTATGTGTCCGAGGCGGAGCGCAAGGCCGGCGAGGCCCAGCAGACGACACCGACCACCGGCGCGTTGTCTTCCGGCACGCTCGGCAGCCTGCTGCAAAGCGTTCAGATGGCGGCTTAACCCGTCAGTGCCCGATGATCTGCCCCAGGAACTGGCGGGTGCGCTCGTTCCTGGGGTTGCCGAAGAATTCCGCCGGCGGGGCGGTTTCGACGATACGGCCCTCGGCCATGAACACCATGGTGTCGGCCACCGCGCGGGCGAATCCCATTTCGTGGGTGACGCAGATCATGGTCATGCCGTCCTGGGCCAGGCCGATCATCACATCCAGCACTTCCTTGACCATTTCCGGGTCCAGCGCCGAGGTCGGCTCGTCGAACAGCATGATGCTGGGCTTCATGCACAGCGCGCGGGCGATGGCGACGCGCTGCTGCTGACCGCCGGACAACTGGCCGGGATATTTGCGCGCCTGCTCGGGAATGCGCACCCGTTCCAGGTAATGCATGGCCTGCGCCTCAGCCTCGGCCTTGGGCACATGCTTCACCCACAACGGCGCCAGCGTCAGGTTCTCCAGCACGGTCAGGTGGGGAAACAGGTTGAAGCTTTGGAACACCATGCCGACATCCTTGCGGATGGCCTCGATCGCCTTGAGGTCGTCGCCCAGCTCGATGCCACCGACAACGATGCGACCGCCCTGGTGCTCCTCCAGCCGGTTGATGCAGCGGATCATGGTGGACTTGCCCGAGCCGGACGGGCCACACACCACCACCTTCTCACCCTTCTTCACCGACAGCGACACGTCCTTCAGAACGTGGAAGGCGCCGTAATATTTCTGCACGTCGATCAGTTCGACCACGGGGGAGTCGGCCATATGGTCTCCTAACGGCGCTGGCCGGCGGCGAGCCGGCGCTCGAGCCACTGGCTGTAACGGGACATGAAGAAGCAGAACGACCAATAGACCAGCGCCGCCGCCACGTAGCCTTCGGCGAAGAACGGCCGCCATTCCGGGTCGGCCAGCGCCGCCTTGGTGGCGGCCAGCAGGTCGTACAGGCCGACGATGGTCACCAGCGAGGTGTCCTTGAAGCAGGTGATGAACTGGTTGACGATGGGCGGGATCACCAGCCGCAGCGCCTGGGGCAGCACGATCAGCCGCATCTTGCGCCAATAGCCCAGACCCAGCGCGTCCGCCGCCTCTTCCTGGCCGCGCGGAATCGCCTGCAGGCCGCCACGCACCGCCTCGGCCAGATAGGCGGCGGTGAACAGGATGATGCCGATCAGGGCGCGCAGCAGCTTGTCGACGCTGATGCCCTCGGGCAGGAACAGCGGGAACATCACCGACGCCATGAACAGCACGCTGACCAGCGGCACGCCGCGAACCAGCTCGATATAGCCGACCGACAGGGCGCGAATGGCGGGAAGATCGGAGCGGCGGCCCAGCGCCAGCAGGATCGAGAACGGAAACGCCAGCGCGATGCCCAGCACCGCCAGCACCAGCGTCAATGGCAGGCCACCCCAGCGGTCGGTCTCCACCAGGGGCAGGCCCAGCACGCCGCCCCACATCAACGCGGCGCTGGCGACAAAGCCGGCAAGCCACGCCCACAACAGCGCCGGCCGCCAGAACAGCCGCACCGCGCTGGTCGCCAGCAGCGCCACCAGGATGGCGGTGGCCAGCAGCGGCCGCCAGTGCTGGTCATAGGGATAGAGACCGAACAGCATCAGCCGGTGCCGCTGCGTCACCAGCGCCCAACAGGCACCGCCCGATTCACGGCAGGCGGCGGCATCGCCGCTCCATTGGGCGTGCAGCAGCCCCCACGACAGCAATGGCGGCACCACCTCCCACAGCAGCCACAGCGCCAGCAGCGTCAACACACTGTTGGGCACCGAGGCGAACAGATTGTCCCTGGCCCAGCCCAACAATCTGAGCGGCGGCCGCCCCGGCTGCGGCGCCACCGCCGAAGGCTCCTCGACGTTGGCGGCGGCAATGGCGGTGGTGGAGTGGTCGCGCGGGGTCTCGGTGGTCATCGCGTCACCAGCGCCACTTTGGCGTTGTACCAGTTCATCAGCAGCGACAGCGCCAGGCTGATGACCAGAAAGACCACCATCACCACGCCGACGCCTTCGACGGCGTGGCCAGTCTGGTTGATGGTGGTGTTGGCGACGCTGACCAGATCGGGATAGCCGATCGCCACCGCCAGCGACGAATTCTTGGTCAGGTTCAGGTATTGGCTGCACAGCGGCGGCACGATCACCCGCAGCGCCTGGGGCAGCACGATCAGCCGCAAGGTCTTGCCGCGCGACAGCCCCAGCGACAGCGCCGCCTCGGTCTGGCCCGGCGGCACCGCCAGGATGCCCGACCGCACGATCTCGGCGATGAAAGCGGCGGTATAGATCGACAGACCCGCCAGCAGGGCGGCGAATTCCGGGCTGAGCGTGCCGCCGCCCGAGAAGTTGAAGCCGCGCAGGGTGGGCACGTCCCAGGCCAGCGGCGCCCCCGCCGCCAGGAACAGCAATGCCGGCAGCCCCAGCGCGATGCCGGTGCCGACGCTTGCCCACGGAAAGGGCCGCCCGGTGCGCGCGTGCCGGGCCTGCGCCCAACGCCGCAACAGCCACGCCAGCCCCAGCCCGACCGCCAGCGCCGCCGCCAGCCACGGATAAACCGGGTGGGATTCCGGCAACGGCACCTTGAGGCCGCGATTGGACAGAAAGATGCCGGGCAGCGGATGAAGCGCCTGGCGCGGCCCCGGCAGGGCGGTGACGATGCCGTACCACACGAACAACTGCAGCAGCAGCGGCACGTTGCGCACGCCCTCGACGTAGAGGGTCGCCAGCCGAGCCACCAGCCAGTTGCCCGACAGCCGGGCGATGCCGATCGCCAGGCCGAGCACGGTGGCGACGGCGATGCCGAGGACGGCGATTTCCAAGGTGTTGAGCAGGCCGACCACCAGCGCATGGGCGTAGGAATCGGCCGGGCTATAGGGGATCGGGCTTTCCCCAATGTCGAAGCCGGCCTCGCGCCCCAGGAAGTCCAGACCGGTGGCGATGCCGCGCGCCGCCAGATTGGTCAGCGTGTTGTGGACCAGATACCAGCCCAGGGCCACCACCAGGGCGACGACGACGCCCTGATAGACCAAGCCGCGAAAGCGGGCGCTGTTCAGCAACGCCCGCATCGCGCCCGGATGGCCGGCGGCCATGGCGCGCCGCCTATTTGAACGGCGGCGAGTACAGCAGACCGCCCTGGGTATAAAGGGCGTTCAGGCCGCGCTCGATCTTCAGCTTCGATCCCTTGCCGACGTTGCGGTCGAAGCTTTCGCCGTAATTGCCGACCTGCTTGATGATGTTGTAGGCCCACTTTTCGTCCAGCCCCAGCGCCTTGCCGTTGCCGGGGGTGGCGCCCAGGATGCGCTTCACCTCGGGATCGGGCGAGTTCAGCATCTGGTCGACGTTCTTCGAGGTGATGCCCTTTTCCTCGGCGGCGATCAGCGCGAACAGCGACCAGCGCACGATGTCGGCCCATTGGTCGTCGGCATGGCGCACCACCGGGGTCAGCGGCTCTTTCGAGATCAGGTCGGGCAGGATGACGTAATCGTCGGGCTTGGGCGCCTCGTTGGCACGCACCGCCGCCAGTTGCGAGGCGTCGGACGAGAACGCGTCACAGCGGCCCGAGAAAAAGGCGCTGGTCAGTTCCTCGTTCTTTTCGATCACCACCGGCTTGAAGCTCAGCTTGTTGGCGCGGAACCAGTCGGACAGGTTCTGCTCGGTGGTGGTGCCGGGCAGCACGCAGATGGTGGCGCCGTCCAGTTCCTTGGCCGACTTCACCCCCAGCTTCTTGGCGACCATGAAGCCCTGGCCGTCATAGTAATTGGGCACGGTGAAGTTCAGGCCGTTGGCGGTGTCGCGCGACAGCGTCCAGGTGGTGTTGCGCGCCAGCAGGTCGATTTCGCCCGATTGCAGGGCGGGCAGGCGCTGCTGCGCCGACAGCGGAGTGTACTTGACCTTGCCGGCATCGCCGAACACCGCCGCCGCCACGGCACGGCAGGCATCCACGTCCAGGCCGCTCCAATTGCCCTTGTCGTCGGGGGCCGAGAAGCCATACAGGCCCAGATTGACGCCGCATTGGACGAAGCCCTTGGCCTTGACCGCGTCGAAGGTGGTGCCGGCATGGGCCGACATGGAACCGGCGGCCACCAGCACCAACGCGGCGACCATGGATTTGAACGGCGTCATCGTACCTCCCCCAAAGAGTTCCGTTACCAAAAGGGTATGCCGGCTTTGCCCGCGGGTAAAGCAAACGGAATCCCTATCGGTTGTTATGTACGGTGGGGGACAGGCCCTTGCCAGGGTGGGCGCGCGATTTTGGCGGCGAGCGCCCAATCCGGCGCACGCCGCGATCAGCCGCCATTGAGGCGGCGGCCGTGCCGCCCCGCAGGGGCAAACGACGCCCGAGAGGGCGGCCCGGCGCAAAGCGACGGGTGGGCTTCGCCCACAAGCGGGCGGATGCCCGCGCCCGGCGAGGGCTATACAAGAAGCTAGTCGCAAAAACCGAAGGGCCGCGGACCGGTCGTGAAAGACCTGGTCGGGCGGCCCCGTCGATTATCTCCACCCGGCGAACCGGGGGCAAAATTTCATCCCTGCGCCAATCAGGCGGCCAGGGCGTCCTGGTTCTGGCGAACCAACAGTTCCACCACGGCCAACTGCCAGATGCGGCTTCCCTGCACCTTGGCGTCGGCAGCGATTTCCCGCAGGGTCGCGACCGGAACATTGCGAATCCACTCTTCGAGCATCTCTGTGCGCTCCAAACCGATATTGCGCCGCACCATAACGCCGGTCTCAGTGGAGTTACCACCGACTAGCTTGCATCGGAGCCATGTGCGGCACGCAAGTCCTTGTGGTTATCCGTAATGGAGTGGGGTGATGATACTTGCCGCGATTGTTCCATGGCGCTATTCACCACCATTAAGGTAGTGAATAGGGAAACCCCATGTCGCTCGCGCTGTTCCTGCACCTGCTGTGCATCGCCGCCTGGACGGGCTGCATCCTGGTCGAGGCGCTGTACGAACATTCCATCGACTCCAGCCCGACCATGCGCCGCTTCGTCTCGGAACTACACTGGCGCACCGACAAGTATATCGAGATTCCCGCCTTCCTGGGCGTGCTGCTGAGCGGCGGCGCCATGCTCCACACAGCGCCCATGACGCCGCTGCTGTGGACCAAGGTGGCGCTGGGGCTGGTCGCCATCGCCAGCAACGCCGCCTGCGTCTGGCTGGTGGTCAAGCGCCTGGGCACGGCCCGCGCCGGGGATTACGCCGCCTGGGAACGATTGGACCACCTGCAGCACAAGCTGGGCGCGGTGGTGCTGCTGACCCTGGTGGCCGCCCTGGGCATCGGCGGATACGCGTTGGTGGGGCGCTGAGCGCGCGCTATTCTACCGCCCCGTTCACTCGCCCGAGCCTGCCTGCCATGACCTTGTGCCCCTGTACCTCCGGCCGTCCGCTGGAGGAATGCTGCCTGCCGCTGATCGATGGCGCCCCGGCGCCGTCCGCCGAAGCGTTGATGCGGTCGCGCTATAGCGCCTTCGTGCTGGGCCGGCTGGAGCATCTGGACCGCACGCTGGCGCCGGAAAAGCGCGACGACGTCGACCATGCCGAGGTGGAAGCCTCGTCGCGCGACGCCGAGGGCCTGGGGCTGGAAATCCGCACCGCCCAACAGGATGGCGACGACGCCACCGTGGAATACGTCGCCCGCTTCAAGCTGCACGGCCAGCAGATCGCCCACCACGAACTGGCCAAGTTCCGCCGCGACGGCGACGGCTGGCTGTATGTAGACGGCGAGGTCAATCCCCGCCAGGCGCCGCGCCAGGTCGCCAAGGTCGGCCGCAATGATCCCTGTCCCTGCGGGTCGGGCCAGAAATACAAGAAGTGCTGCGGCGCCTGATGGCCGCCGAACGCCATTTCGCCTGTACCGCCTGCGGCAAGTGCTGCCATGGCCTGCTGCCGCTGACCCTGGCCGACGCCGCCACCCATGCCGACCGTTTCCCGCTGGGCGTGATGTGGACGCCGGTGCGACAGAACCAGCGCTCGTTCGCGCTGACCGCACGGCTGGGCGCCAAGGTCCGCCTGCGCGACAAACGCACGGTGGCGGTCCGTATCACCGCCGTGGCCTATGTCCCGCCGTCGCTGCCTTGCCCCGCCTTGGCCGAGGACGGCCGCTGTTCCATCCATGACAGCAAGCCGGCGCGCTGCCGCGCCATGCCGTTCTTCCCCTATGTGGAAGAGACCGAGCAGGCGGCGCACCTGGTACCGCGCAAGGGCTGGGAGTGCGACGTTTCGCAGGCGGCACCAATTGTGTTTCGCGACCGGAACGTTGTCGAGCGCGGCGATTTCGATGCCGAACGAAGCCAACTGCTGATGCAGGCGCCGGTGCTCAGGGCCTATGCCGAAGCGCAACTGGCCGCCGTGCCGGGACTGCTGGACAAGCTGGGCATGGTGGCATCGCGGCCGCTGGGCGGCGACGTGCTGTTGGGCATGGCGACACTGCTGCCGTACTGGCCGGATATCGACGCGGCCACCTTCGCCCGGCGCCAACTGCCGGTGCTGGAGTCCTTCGCCGAGCTGACCAAGGACGACGCCGGCATCAGCGAATTCCACCACCGCTATCGCCAGTGGAGCCGCGAAATGGCGCGGCTGGCAGCCTGAAAAAGCAACAACCCGGCCCCGCCATGAGGGCAGGAGCCGGGCTGTCGCGTGCTGGCGCGCCCTGCTGGATTCGAACCAGCGACCGCCCGCTTAGAAGGCGGGTGCTCTATCCAACTGAGCTAAGGGCGCCGTTCGAGGTCGCTTAGAAGCGGCCGAATTCCAGCTTGTCGGAGCGGAAGTTGTCGGCGTAGTTCTTCGGCGCGACCGGCTTGTGGGTGGCCGGCTCGATCACCTGGAAGTCCAGGCCCTTACGGGTGGCATAGGCCACGGCCTCGTCCTTGGTCGGGAACTTCAGGCGGACCTGCTGGGTGGTGTCGGTGGAGCCGAGCCAGCCCATCAGGGCGTCGGCCTTCTTGGGCGCGGCCGGCTCGTATTCCAGCACCCACGCCTGGGAATTGGCCTTGCCCGACTGCATGGCGGTCTTGGCGGGGCGATAGATACGGACCTGCATCGACAAGCTCCTTGGTGTCGCAACCGAAAATCCGGCGGCTAGAAATATCCGGAAACCATCACGGACACAAGACTCAGTCGGCCTAACGCCACCACGGCCTTCGGCCGGGCGTAAGGCTCAGGGGCACGGTCGCCTCGGGCAGCACCAGCCAGCGCGGCGGCGCGGCGGGGGCCAGTTCGCTCAGGCGGGCAACCCGTTCCTCGGTGGTGGGGTGGGTGCGGATCAGCCGCAGCCAGCGGAACACGCTATCCCGCCGTAGCATCTCCCAGTTTTCGCCCTGGGTCTGGCCGATGCGGACCAGCGCGCCGATCAGGGCAGTGGGATCGCCGGTCAATTCGGCGGCGCCGGCATCGGCGTCGAATTCGCGGGTGCGCGACAGCGTCAGTGCCAGCAGATCGCTGACCATGGGCGCCGCCAGCAACAGCAGCATGGGCAAAACCGGCGAGGCGCCCATGGCCCGCAACTCGGGCAGATAGAACAGCATCAGCACCACCCCGGCCAGCGCCACGCCACGGGTCAGCCGCCCGGCGGCCTCGGCCAGACGCAGCAGCTTGAGGTCGCCGGCGCGCAGATGGCTGATTTCGTGCGCCATCACCCCGGCCAGTTCACGCCCCGGCAGCCCGCGCAGCATGCCGTCGGACAGGGCCACGGTCGCGTCGCGGCCCCAGCCGGTGGACAGCGCGATCATCTCGGCGCGCGGGATGTACAGCAGTGGCGGCACGCGACGTAGCCCGGCGCGGCGGGCCAACTCGACCATCAGGGCATGCAAGCCGGGCGCCTGGGCCGCGCCCAGCGGCACCGCGCCATAAAGCGCCCGCAGCAGGGTGGTGGAGCGGACCGGCTGGATCACCAGCACCAACAGGGTTCCCACCACCGACCACACCACGCCGATGCCGCCAGCCACCAGCCAGCCGACCAGCGCCATCCAGCAGCCGATCCCGGTCAGGATCAGCAGCGAGCGCAGGTGGTTGCGGCGATGCTGGCGGGCCAAGGCGGCGGCGTCGAGGTGGGCGGGCATGGCGTCCTCACAAATTGGCGCGGGGGTCGTAAGGGTGGTCGGCGCTCCACCGCCGCACGAACGCGGCCAGTTCGTCGTCCGGCCGTTCCGGCAGCGTCACCCGCAGGGTCACGTACTGGTCGCCGCCCTTGATGCCCTTGCCCTTGAGCCGCAGCACGGTGCCGTTGTTGGCGCCGGCCGGCACATTCAGCATGACCTTGCCGGTCAGCGTCGGCACCGGAATCTTGCCGCCCAGCACCGCCTCGGCCAGGGTGACCGGGACGTCCAGATGGATGTCGTCGCCCTTGCGGGTGAACAGGCGATGCGACAGCACGCCGACCTCGACCAGCAGATCGCCAGCCGGGCCGCCGCCGGGGCCGGGCTGGCCCTGCCCCCGCAGCCGCAGCACCTGGCCGTCGGCAAGGCCGGCGGGGATGGTGACGTCAAGCGAGCGGCCGCCGACCGACACCCGCCGCACCGCGCCCTGCGCCGCCTCGGCGAAGTCCACCGCCAGCTTGACGCGCACGTCGTCACCCCGCGCCGGAGCACGGCCGCGCGCGCCGGCGAATTGCTGGCTGAACAGATGCTCGAAGATATCCTCGGCCCCCGCGCCGCCGCCGCCGAACGAGAAGTGGACGTTGCCCGGATCGCCACCGAAGCCCCTGGCGCCAAAGCCGGCGCCGCCGAAGCCACGGGCGCCATGGGCGTTGGCATAGGCCTGCGAAAACGTCTCGCGCCCTTCCGCGTCGATCTCGCCCCGGTCGAACCGCGCCTTCTTGTCCGGATCGGACAGCAGGTTATGGGCGGCGTTGACCTCCTTGAAGCGGTTCTCCGACGCCTTGTCGCCCGGATTGAGGTCGGGGTGCAGCTTTTTGGCAAGCTTGCGGTACGCCTTGCGGACGTCGTCGTCGCTGGCGCCGGGCTTGAGGCCCAGGGTCTCGTACGGATTGCGCATGGTCGTCTCTCCCACAGCGGCCGGCGGAAACGGCGGACCACGGCCGGCCAGCGGCCAAGCGCATCACAGGCTTCGTCTGTCCGCGCCCGACCGGCGGCACGCGTCCGCGCCGAAGCGCCGATATCGGCCGCCCCGGCCTTATGGATTTAGGGGCCGCCCCGCCCCCGTCAAGCCCGGAACCCGGCACCCGGCGCCGGTGTTGGCATCGGCAACCCACACCAGCGAAAGACCCGCCGATGCGCCTGTTGCCGCTGCTGCTTGCCGCCGCCCTGCTGCCGGGAGCGGCCCTGGCCCAATCGTCATCATCGTCGTCCTCGGGCGGCTCGTCCGGTTCCGCCAAAACTGAAAGCGCGCCGTCGGGAACCATGCGCACCGGTCCCGACCGCAGCCCGGCCAATCCCGGCGGCGGCTCGGCGACAATGGGGGGAGGCTCGTCATCCACCTTGGGCGCCCCCGGCGGCGGCACCGCGCCGGGATCGTCGGGGCGCGGCGCCGGCCAGCAGGCCCGAATCCCTGATGAATGCGGCGGACCGGTCAGCAATCCGCGCTGCCCCACCGCCGGAGCACCCACCGGCACCGGGCTGGGCGACCGCGGCCTGGGCGGCGGTGATCCCCGCCCCTATGGCCCGGCGCAAAGCCCGGTCCAGGGCGGCCCGCCCTTTACCGGACCGACCGGCAGGCCGCTGGATTTGCCGCGTGAAGGACGCTGATCCGCCGGTAGTTTGGAACATTACCAAACCTTAATCCCCGCGAAAGGTGGCCGTAACCTCGACGCAGGCATCCTTACCAACATCAGGCAAGGGAATGACGGATCACAGCGCTCCCCGTTCTTCCCGCACCAGGCGGACATGAACTCCCCGCCGACCGGAAGCGCCGCCTTGTCCCCCGGGGCGGCGCCAGAAACCAGAAGACGAGTCCCCGGCCTCCCCCCCCAGGCCGACCTCGGAAGCCGAAAAACGCCCCCGCAGCTTTCCCCCTGGCTGCGGGGGCTTTTCTTTGGGTGGGACGGCAAGGTAAGGTCTGGTTCATGCGTATCCTGCTTATCGAAGACGATCAAGAGGCGGCGGCCTATCTGGCCAAGGGCCTACGCGAGGCCGGCAACACCGTCGACCACGCCGCCAACGGCACCGACGGCCTGTTCCTGGCCACATCGGAACGCTACGACGTGATGGTGGTCGACCGCATGCTGCCCGGCCTGGACGGCCTTGCCATCATCCAGGCGATCCGCGCCGGCGGCAACGACACCCCGGTGCTGATCCTGTCGGCGCTGGGCAAGGTCGACGACCGCGTCAAGGGCCTCAAGGCGGGCGGCGACGACTATCTGGTCAAGCCCTATGCCTTCGCCGAACTGATGGCCCGCGTCGAGGCGCTGGGCCGGCGCGGAATCAGCAACCAGCCCGACACCAAGCTGAAGGTGGAAGACCTGGAGATGGACCTGTTGGCCCGCGCCGTCACCCGCGCCGGCCAGCCCATCGACCTGCAGCCGCGCGAATTCCGCCTGCTGGAATATTTGATGCGCCATGCCGGCCAGGTGGTGACCCGCACCATGCTGCTGGAAAACGTGTGGGAGTATCATTTCGACCCGCAAACCAACCTGATCGACGTCCACATCAGCCGGCTGCGCCAGAAGGTGGACAAGGATTTCGACCAGGCGCTGATCCATACCGTGCGCGGCGCCGGATACAGTCTTCGTGCGTCACGCTAGCTTCTCGCTGCCGCCGCTGCTGCGCGCCACCACCTTCCGGTTGGCGCTGTCCTATCTGGGCATCTTCACCGTCTCGGCGGTGGCGCTGCTGGCGCTGGTGTCGTGGAGCACCTCGGTGTTCATCGAGTGGCAGGTGCAGGAAACCGTCGAGGCCGAGGCCACCGGCCTGTCCGAGCAATATCGCGAGCGCGGCATCCAGGGACTGGCCGACATCATCGGCAACCGCGCCAGCCAGGACATCGAACGCCGCGCCGTCTATCTGCTGCAGGCGCCCGACGGCACCCGCATCGCCGGCAACCTGTATGGCTGGCCCAAGGAAGAGGGCGACACCTCGGGCTGGGTGCGCTTCCCCATCGAACGCATCGGCGACGGCCGCCTCGCCACCGAGGTGCTGGCCCGCACCTATGTCATGCCCAAGGACTACCGCCTGCTGGTCGGCCGCTCGCTGCACGACGCCAAGACGGTCAAGTCCGCCATCAACCGGGCGCTGGGCTGGGGCTTGGCACTGACCGTGCTGCTGGGCATCGTCGGCGGCTATTTCACCAGCCGCCACATGCTGACCCGCGTCGATGCCATGAGCCGCACCGCCCGGCGCATCGTCGGCGGCGACATGAAAAGCCGCATGAAGCTGTCGGACACCGGCGACGAGTTCGACCAGCTCGCCACCAGCTTCAACGAGATGATGGACGAGATCGAACGGCTGGTGGAGGGCATCCGCACCGTCACCGACAACATCGCCCACGACCTGCGCACGCCGCTGAACCGGCTGCGGTCGCGCATCGACGTGGCGCTGCTGGGCCACGAGGACGCCGCCGGCCTGCGCCGGGTGCTGGAAGAAACCGTGGTCGAGGCCGACAACCTGCTGGCGACGTTCAACGCCCTGCTGGCGATCAGCAACGCCGAATCCGGCCAGCGCCTGCACAGCTTCGAACCGTTGGACCCGGCCCAACTGGCCGCCGACGTGGTGGAACTGTATGAACCGCTGGCCGAGGAAAAGGACGTCACCCTTGCCTGCCACGCCGATCCCGGCCTGTCGCTGGAAGGCGACCGTCATCTGATGTTCCAGGCGCTGGCCAACCTAGTGGACAACGCCGTCAAATACACCCCGGCCGGCGGCAGCGCCGGCGTCACCGTGGCCGCCACCGCCGACGGCATCGAGGTGACGGTGTGCGATTCCGGCCCCGGCATCCCCGCCGAAGCGCGCGAGCGCGTGCTGGACCGCTTCGTCCGCCTGGACGCCACCCGCACCACCCCCGGCAACGGCCTGGGCCTGTCGCTGGTCAAGGCGGTGGCCCGCCTGCACGGCGCCCGCCTGCGCCTGACCGACAACGCGCCGGGCCTGCGCGTCCACCTGTTGTTCCCCAAGGTACCGGCCAAGCCGGCGGCTTAGCTTTTCCGCCGCCGGGGATATGGCCGTTCCTCGTCCTGATCGGTCAGGCCGGGAAGTGGACACCCTGCGCTATTGGGTTGCCGAGTCCCCGTGGTGGAGAGAGAATGAAAGCCGGTGTCGGATGAACGGGAACGGCATGGCGAAACTGTCATGGCAACGCCTGGGGCAAGCGATCGCGGCGTTCCGCCAGTCGCTGTCCGGCCGTTGCGCCAATACGGATTGCATGGGCAGCGACCGCCTGGCCCGCCTGCTGTCGGCGGCGCCGGTGGTTCTATACGTGCTGCGCTGGCCGGACATGATTCCCACCTTCGTCAGCGACAACATCGTCCGCTTCACCGGCCTGGAACCCGAACTGCCCACCCCGCATCCCACCCGCTGGGAGCGCTATATCCACCCCGACGACCGCGAGCGGTGCCACCGCGCCCTGGCCACCGTCGCCGAGCATGGCCGCATGTCGCTGGACCACCGCCTGCGCCACGCCGAGGGCGGCTGGCGGTGGGTGCGCAACGAGGCTCGGGTGGTGCTGGACGACAAGGGCATGCCCATTGAGGTGGTCGGCTCGATGCTGGACATCAGCGAGCGCCATGCCTTCGAGGAAGCGCTGAGCGCCAGCGAAACCCAATTGCGTGCCGCCCAGAACCTGTTGACCGACGCGCTGGAAAGCAGCGGCGACGCCTTTTCCCTGTACGACGCCGAGGACCGCCTGCTGGTGTTCAACAGCCGCTACAAGGAATTCTACGAAACCATCGCCGACGACATTCGCCCCGGCGTGCCGTTCGAGCAATTGCTGCACCTGAGCGCCCGGCGCGGCCAGTACATGGGCATCGCCCCCGAGCAGGCGGACGAATGGGTGCGCGAGCGCATGGCCCACCATGCCGCCGCCGCCAGCGTGTTCGAGCAGCAACTGGCCAACGGCCGCTATCTGGAAATCGTCGAGCGCCCGACCACCGGCGGCGGCCGCGTCGCCATCCGCCGCGACGTCACCGCCCGCAAGCGCATCGAGGACGCGCTGCGTAGCGAACTGACCTTCGAGCAGACGCTGATCGACGCCCTGCCGTTCCCGGTGTACTTCAAGGGCTGCGACGGCCGCTTCCTTGGCTGCAACACCAAGTTCGCCGAGGCCCTGGGCCGCCCCATCCTGGCGATCATCGGCCGCACCCTGTACGACCTGCTGCCCGCCGAGCGGGCAGCGGAATTCACCGCCACCGACCTGGACCTGTTCGCCCATGCCGGCGTCCAGACCCGCGAGATCACCATGCAATGGGGCGACGGCAGCATTCGCCGTCTGAACATCGTCAAAGGCACCTTTTGCGATTCCAAGGGCGACGTCGCCGGCTATATCGGTTCGCTGATCGACATCACCTCGCAAAAGCGCGCCGAGGAACAATTGGTGCAGGCGGCCAAGCTGGCGACGCTGGGGCAGATCGCCTCGGAAGTGGCGCATGAACTGAACCAGCCGCTGTCCATCATCCGCATGTCGGCGGAAACCTGCCTGCAAATCCGCGACGGCGACGACCGCGACCGCCTGGAGCGCAAGCTGTCGACCATCGTCGGCCAGGTGCGCCGCATGGCCGAGATCGTCGATCACCTGCGATCGTTCAGCCGGCTGGAAAGCGGCGACAAGCGGCCGTTTTCCCCCGCCCCGGTGGTCGCCTCGGCCATCCGGCTGCTGTCGCCCCATTTCCAGTTGGACGACATCGCGCTGGTCACCGACATCGACCCCGCCTGTCCCGACATCTTCGGCCAGCCCACCCAGATGGAGCAGGTGTTGCTGAACCTGCTGTCCAACGCCCGCGACGCCGTGCGCGACCATCGGCCCGGCGGCGCCGGCCAAGTCGAGATCCGGCTGTGGGCCAGCGACGACACCATTTCGCTGTCGGTGCACGACAACGGCGGCGGCATCGCCGACGCGGTCTGGCCGCAAGTGTTCGAACCGTTTTTCACCACCAAGGGCGACGGCACCGGCACCGGCCTGGGCCTGTCCATCAGCAGCAACATCATCGCCGGCATGGGCGGGCGCATCAGCGGCTGCAATATCGGCGACGGCGCCCGCTTCCTGATCTCGCTGCCGGCCTATCACCGCACGGCGGAAGCGGACGAAGCGGCCGAGCCGTCGGCGCCGCCGCCCTGCGAACCGGCCCCGCCCGGCATCCTGGCACGCGGCCGCGTGCTGGTGGTGGACGACGAGGACCTGGCGGTGGAATGCATCGCCGAGTTCCTTGAGGCGCGCGGCTTCGACGTGGCAACCGCCACCGCCCCCGACCAGGCGCTGTCCATGGCCCGGCAGAACCCGCCGGACCTGCTGATCACCGATTTGCGCCTGCCCGGCCTGAGCGGCATCAGCCTGTGGGAAACGCTGTGTCGGGACCATCCGGAGCTGCCGGCCATCCTGATGACCGGCGGACCGTTGCCGTCCCCCCCCCTGCCGTCCCACGCGGTAACCCTGGGCAAGCCGCTGGCGCTGAACGAACTGCTGCGCCATGCCGACCGCCTGATGCGTGAAAGGGTTCCCGCATGTCCGTGACGAACATCCGGCCCTGGCGCACATGGCCGCCGGCGATCATGGTCCTGCTGGCCGCGATCGTGGCGGCAGGGCTGTCGGCCGGACTGGAATACCAGCAGTTCCGGCACGACCTTGCCGCCGAACGGCTTTACCAGGCCCGTGAGGTCCAGGAAGGGCTGTCGTCGCTGCACCGCGACCTGCAGATGGTCAGCCACCTGAGTGCCGGCGCCGACGGTTCTCCCGGCGAGGAGGCGCGCGACTATGTGGATGCACGGCGCGACCAATTGTCGTCCGTGCGCTGGCTGGGCGTCCTGGCGGACCCGTCGGAACGGCCCCGGATTCTGCTGGCCTCGGCCGAGATGCGCGGCTATGACCCGCGCCGCGACGCGGCGCTGGCGCCCCTGGTGCAAGCCGCCGGCGAAGGAACGCTGACGGGCGCGGTGCCGGGCAGCCATCGCGAGCAGGCATCACTGGCGGTCGTGGTCGGACCGACGGAAAGCGGGCGTCCGCGCGTGGTGGCGCTGATCGACGGCAGCGAATTTCTCGACGACAGCATGAGCGCCCTCAGCCATGCCATCGCTCCGTTGGATCTGATGCTGGGCGACCATCCGGTGGGCCATTGGCCCCGCATTCCCATCCATGACGGCGGCAGCGCCGTGGCAGAGGAAACCCAAGGGATTACGGTGGCGACGCTCGACCTCAGCTTGTCCTTTGCCTACGCCAACCCCTGGGTGGTCCTGTGGCGGATCGCGCCGCAGCCGCTGGTGTTCCTGCTGGGTGGCCTGGCACTGGCGCTGCTGGTGCGCGGCCACCGCCCGGCGGCGTCGCCGCAGGCGGCACCGCAGCCCCCCGGCGCCATCGCCGCCTTGGCTGCCGATGTCCACCGCCTGCGATTGTGGCAGTTGGGCGATCTGGCGGGAACGCTGTCCCACGATCTCGGCCAGCCGCTGAACGTCATCCGCCTGAGCGCCGAGTCGACCCAGGACGCCATCGCCCACGGCCGCCTGGACGGCGAGCGGGTAACGCGGGCGCTCAACAACACGGCGACCCAGGCGATGCGGGCGCAAAGCATGATCGACGCCATGGTCGCCGCCAGCCGCCGGCCCTCGACGCCGCCGGTCCATCTGCGCCCGGTCGAGGTGGTGCGCCACGTCCTGGCCGACCTGCTGCCGAAGATCAAGGCCCAGGGCGTGCACCTGGACTGGCACGCCGACCTGTCCACCCCGCCGGTGTTGGGACACGCCCCCAGGCTGGCAGCGGCGGTGCGGCATCTGACCGTCAACGCGCTGGAAGCCCTGGCAAGCCGCATGCTGGACCACGGCCCCGGCACCCTGTCGGTGGAATGCCGTCCCGATGGCCGTGGCGGCGTCGCCATCGTCATCGGCGACGACGGCCCCGGTTTTCCGCCAGCGCTGTTGCCGCTGCTGAGCGATCCGCTGGCGCCCGTTCCCGAACGCGGCAAGGGCTGCGGCCTGGGCCTGTCCATCGCCCTGGGCGTGGCGGCCGAGATGGGCGGCACCCTGTCGGTCGCCGACCAGACGCCCGGCCCCGGCGCCCGTGTCACCCTGACGCTGCCCCCCGCCCGCCGCTCGCTGCTGCTGGTCGAGGACGACGTCGCCGCTGCCCGCGAACTGGCGGATTACCTGTCGGCCAGAAGTTGGGACGTCGCCCATGCGGTCGGCGGCAATCCGGCACTGGCGCTGTTTCAGCACGACGGCGCCGACGCCGTGGTCACCGACCTGCACATGACCGACGGCGACGGCTGGCAGTTGATCGAGCGGTTGCGGGCGATGGCGCCCGACCTGCCGATCATCGCCATGTCCACCGCCGATGGCGACGACGCCCGCCGCGCCGTCAGCGCCGGTGCCGCCCTGGTCCTGCGCAAGCCCGTCGGCCTGAACGAGCTAAGCGAGGAATTGGAAGGATTGCTGCTCGACGCCTGGTAGGACCACAAAAATGGATAAGTGGGACCTTTTCTAATCTATGGACATCAAATTGTAACTCGCTCACAGTTATCTCGATGCGGCTGAAGGAGGGGGCAGTATCGATGCGCATTATCCTTGCGGACGACCACGTCATGATCCGCGAAGGTTTGCGGCCGTTCGTGGAACGCATTGCCGCCGGTACCCAGGTCCTGGAAGCCGGCAGTTTTCCCGAGGTGATCGAGTTGCTGAAGGGCGAGCCGGTCGACCTTGTCATCCTTGACCTGAAGATGCCGGGCATGAACGGTTATCAGGGCTTGATGACGTTGCGCCGCGAATACTCGTCGACCCGGTGTGTCATGCTGTCGGCCATGGCCGACCGCGAACACGTCCTTGAAGCCATCCGCCTGGGTGCCGACGGCTTCATCCCCAAGCACCTGTCCGGCGCCGCCATGGTGTCGGCGCTGCAATTGGTGCTGTCCGGCGAACGCTTCATTCCCGCTATGCTGGTGGACGGTTCCGGCGGCGGCAACGGCGCCGACCGTAATGCCGGCGAATTGATCGGCCGATTGACTCCGCGAGAACGCGACATTCTGCGGCTGCTGCGCGAAGGTCATCCCAACAAGGTGATTGCCAATCGCCTGGATGTGAGCGAAGTGACGGTGAAGTCGCATCTTGGCAACGTCTTTAGGAAGCTTGGGGTACAAAATCGACTGCAGGCAATGAAGCTGCTGGTGGACAGCGAACCCTTTTAGCGCACAACTCCTATACTTTTCGGCATCTATCGAACCGCCTGTTGAAGTGGCATACTACCCACCTGATAGGACAGGGGGGCTGTTCGATGGACTTGCGCACCGTCCCGGTGCGGCCGCGAGAGGGGCATCGTCGCCGCTCGCCGGCACGATTTTGGGGGCGCGTTCCTCAGCTTTGGCCGTGGATGCTGGCGGGCCTGACCTTGGCCCTGGCCATGGGCGTCGTCGCGGCGGAAATCCACCATATCGCCAGTCTGGAACCGCGCCCCTTCGACGACGGCGACGGCTCGCCCTGGCATTCGCCGGTCATGTTGGCGGTCCTGATGGCCGGCATGATCATGACGGCGACGGCGACCGTGCTGGTCCACCAGCGTCAGAGCCAGGCCCAGGACCGCGACAGGAACTGGCGCCAACTGCGCGGCTTCCGCGACATGCGCATGGTGACCGGCGGCGGCCAGGCGGCATGGCAATCGCTGCACGATACCGCCATCATCGACGGCTACGCGCTGTGGGACGCGGAAGACCGGCTGATCGATTTTTCCGGCCTTCTCGACCATTACATCCCCAGCCTGGGCGATTGGCGCGAACCGACCGGCCGCCAGGTGATCGCTGCCCTGGTGGATGGCGGCTTGATGGCGCTGCTGCCCGGCCTGACCCGCGAGCAGACCATCGACACCCTGTGCGCCCAGCGCCACAAGCTGCCCGGCCTGCGCGAGTTCCGCATGACCGACGGCCAGATTTATCTGGCCCGCACGGTGGCATTGGGACACGGCCAGACCGCCAGCATCTTCACCAACATCACCGAGATGCGGCGCGGCGACGAAGGACGGCTGGACAGCGATGCCCTGCAGCGGGCGTTCGAGCAATCGCCCCTGGGCATGCTGCTGTTGGATGCCGACCAGCAGCCGCTGGCCACCAACCGCGCCTTCACCGCATTGCTGGGACACAGCGCCAACACCCTGCCCCGCCAGGGCTGGAACGGCCTGCGCCATCCGGACGAGCCAACCGGCCTGCCGCCATGGTCGACGGGCCAGCATCGCCTGATCACCGCCAACGGCGACACCGTGCGCGTCACCATCGGCGTCCAACGGCTGGTGGACGAATCCTCTTCCGTCTCTCCCGGCTCGCTGGTCACCGTCAAGGATGTCAGCGCCCGCTGGGAAGCCGACGAACGCCTGCGCCTGCAGGCGGCGGTGCTGGACCGCCTGGGCCACGCCGTGCTGGCGGTGGATGGCAACGGCCGGGTGGCCTATGGCAACCAGGCGGCGCGGGTATTGTTCCTGTGGAGCGACTCGGTGCTGCTGGGCACGCCGGTCGAACGGCTGTTGGGCGTGGCAACCACGGCAGCCTTGGCGCATGGCGACAGCGAGCTGGAAACCGCGGGCGAGACCTGGACCGGCTCGACCTTCCCCGCCCAGGTGACGCTGCATCACCTGCGCGATGCCTCGCCGCTGCCGGGCGGCGCCATCCTGACCGTCGCCGACCTGACGCCGCGCCGGGCCTTGGATCTGCAACTGATGCATTCGGCCCGGCTGGCGACATTGGGCGAGATGGCCGCCAGCATCGCCCACGAATTCAACCAGTGCCTGCACGTCATCCGCCTCGCCTCGGAGGCGGTGCAGTTGGACATCGGCGATGGCCGGCTGGATGCCGAGCGGCTGGGCCAGCGCGCCGCCAATATCCTCAGTCAGGTCGACCGCCTGACCGAGATGGTCACCCACATGCGCGCCATCAGCCGCCGCGAGGCCCAGGACAAACAGCCGTTCCAGCCGCAATTGGCGGTCGACGCCGCGCTGCGCATGGTCGAACCGTTGCTGAAGGTGGACGGCATCCGCGTCGTCCGTGAGGGCCGGCTGGATAATCTGTCGGTGCTGGGCCATCAGGTGCGGCTGGAACAGGTGTTGCTGAACCTGCTGAACAACGGCCGCGACGCCATCCGCGATCGCTTCCGCCGCCAGGGCAACACCGGCGGCACCATCACCATCACCTGCGGCGCCCACACAGAACCGGCGCGCCTGACCATCTCGGTGCGCGACGACGGCACCGGTATCGCCAGCGCCGTGGGCGAACACATCTTCGAACCCTTCGTCACCACCAAGGAGGGCGGCAACGGCCTGGGCCTGGGACTGTCCATCAGCCGGGGCATCTGCACCGAGATGGGGGGCAGCCTGACGTTCGGAAACGTCGACAACGGCGCCGAATTCACCATCGAGCTGCCGGTGACGCAGGCCGGCGGTGCCGATTGCGCCGAGGTGGCGCCGGTGGCGGTTCCCGGCGGCTGGGGACCCGACGCCGCCGCCAATGATGAAGACGACGACGGCAGCGACGACGACGTCCCCGACGAACGCCGCATCCTGTTGGTGGACGACGAGGCGCTGTCGGTGATGATGGTGGCGGAATTCCTGCACCGTCAGGGCTATGTGGTCGACACCGCCTATGATGGGCAAGAGGCGTACGAGCTGAGCCAGACCCACGTCTATCACGCGGTGATTACCGACATCCGCATGCCGCGCATGAACGGCCATGAACTGATCGCCAAGCTGGAAGAACTGCAGCCGGGCACCCCGGTCATCGTCGTCACCGGCCACCTGAAGGAAAGCCATGCCGCCGAACTGGGGGGCAACGTGGTTGCCCTGCTGGCCAAGCCGTTTCAGTTGCACGACCTGCGCGACCAGTTGATGCGTCTGGACGGGCACCCCGAACAACGACAAAAAGAAGGAGGATGACCTGATGCGAATTCTGCTCGCCGACGACCATGCCATGGTGCGCGACGGCCTGGTGCCCTTTCTGGAGCGCCTGCAGCCGGACACCTCGGTCATCGAAGCCGGCACCTTCCCCGAGGCGCAGCAGGCCGCGCGAAACACCCCGGATCTGGGGCTGGCCATTCTCGACCTCTACATGCCGGGGATGAACGGCCTGAGCGGACTGACCGCGTTGCGCCAGGAATTCCCCGCCCTGCCCATCGTCATCCTGTCCGGCTCCACCAAGCCCGAGGATGCGCTGCAGGCCATCGAGAACGGCGCCTGCGGCTTCGTGCCCAAGACCATGCGCGGCGAGACCATCCTGGGCGTGCTGCGGCTGGTGCTGTCGGGCGAGAAATACATCCCGCCCTTCCTGTTCGATTATCGCGAGTCCCCCGGCCACACCGCCGGCCAATCGCAAGGCACGGCCGGCGCGGCGGCGCCACCGCTGGCCCAATTGACCCCGCGCGAGCGCGATATCCTGGAAATGATCGTCGACGGCGCCCCCAACAAGGTCATCGCGCGCGAATTGAACCTGCAGGAAGTCACGGTCAAGGCCCACCTGCGCAACATGTTCCGCAAGCTGAGCGTCGCCAACCGCACCGAGGCGGCACGCATCGCCCTGATGGCCGGCATGGCGGGACGCAAGGCGTTGCAGAAGGTCTGAGAACGGTCCGGAAAGGCCGCGCCGTCAGGGCGCGGCGGGTGTGTCGGCCAGCGGGAAGCGGATTTCCACCTCGACGCCGCCGGCACCCCGGGCGACGGTGATGGTGCCGTGCATCTGCTTCACCAGCGCGCCGACCATGCGCAGGCCCAGCGCGGTGCTGGTTCCTTCGAAGTCGAGGGCGCGGTCGGGAGCGCCACCGTCCTCGGCGATCACCAGGACGCCCTCGCCGCGCGGCGCCTCGCCCGCCGGTGCCATTTCGCCCACGTCCACCCGCAGATGGCCGCCGTCGGCGCCAAAGGCGTGCTTCAGGGCGTCGACCACCAATTCGTGCACGATCAGCGCCAACGGCTCGGCCTTGTCCACCCCCAGCGGCATGGCGTCGCCGCGCACGGTCAGCACCACCTGGCCCTCGCGCTGGTCGTGCATGCGGAACAGCTCGCCGCACAGGGTGCGAGCGAACAGGGTGAAGTCCAGCGAGGCCACGGTGTCCTGCTTGTAGATCAGCTCGTGCACCTTGGCCAGCGACAGGATGCGGCCGCAGGCTTCCTCGAAATGCTGGCGCACGGCGGGGTCGACGACGCGCCAGCCCTGCATCTGCAGAATGGACGAAACGATCTGCAGGTTATTCTTGACCCGGTGGTGGACCTCTTGGATCAGCACCCGGTTGTCCGCCAGCGATGCCTTGAGGTTCTCCTCCATCGCCTTGCGGGCGGTGATGTCGCGCAGGAACGCGACCACGGCCGGAACGGCATTGCGATCGTTGCCGCCCACCGGCGATACCTGCAGCTCCAGACACAGACGGTTGCCCCGCAAAGTCAGGGCGTATTCCTCGGTGCGCGGTTGCCCGGACGCCAGCACCTGTTGGGCCAGCGCCTCCAGCGGCAGCATCAGCGCCTCGGGCAGTCCGGCTTCGCGCCAACTGCGCCCGGTCAGTTCGCGGGTGCCGCGTTCCAGGAATTGTTCGGCGGCCCGGCTGGCGAAACGGATTTGGCCACCGCCGTCGATCATCAGCACCGGGGCCAGGGTGGCGTCCAGCACCGCATCCAGGGTCCGGGCATGCAGCGCCACCTCGCCCGACAGCGCGCGTTCGCGCGCCAAGGCGCCGAAAATCAGCGATTGCGGGCGACGCAGACCGCTGTCGACCACCGCCCGCAGCAGCAGCCACGCCCCGACGATCTTGAACATGTGGCCGAACAGATTGACCATGCCGAACAGGTCGGAATACGACGAAAACACCAGTTCGGTCAGCAGCTTGGCCGATACCGACAGCACCAGCAGGCGATAGACAGCCGGGTCGAAATCGGCCGAGCGGCCACGCAGCCGCAGCAGCACCGCCGCGAACACGCCGACCAAGACCAGTTCGGCCCCGGTCTTGACCGGGGTGACGCCGACACCTTCGACGAAGGTGGCCGGCCACACATTGGCGAACGCCGCCGCCACCAGCGCCGCCGCGACGACGGCCAGCCCGCCCACCACCGCCACCACGTTGTAGCGCCGCTGCGGCGCCCACACGGCCATCAGGAAGGTGGTGGCTTCCAGCGCACGGGCCGACAGCCAGAGCTGCGTCGACAGATTACCGCCGTTGGCCTGGAAGATGTGAATGCCCTTGTAGCCCAGGGTATGGACGATATCGATGCAGCCGACGAAGAACTGTCCCGCCCCCAGCAGCAGCAGGTAATTGCGGCCGATCCAATCGCGCGAGTACCACGCCACCACCGCGGCGGCGAACGCCACCACCACCGACATCAGCTCGGCCAAGGTATGGAACAACAGGAAGTTGGTAGCCCACAAGGCGCACATCGCCACGCCGAACAGTCCAAAGGCTGCCACGCCACCGGAACCGATCACCGGATGTTTCGCCAAAGCCAAGGTCTGCCGACCGTCCTCCACACCGTCCCTCCCCGGGGGCGCCCGTTCGCGCGGGCAATTCCGCACGCCGAGCGTTCCATTGGTAATAACAGGCTGTCGCGGCGGGCGCGAGCCACCCCTAGGGAGGAGTCCGTCGTTCAGAGGAACTATTCGATCATGCCACGGCGCATGGCGTAGGTCGCCAGCTCCGCCGAATTGTGCAAATCCAGTTTCTGCATGATCTTGGTGCGATGGGTTTCCACCGTCTTGATGGCGATGGACAGGGTGTCGGCGATCTCGCGATTCTTCAGGCCCTGGGCGATCAGCCGCAGAACTTCACGCTCGCGCGCGGTCAACGCCACCGCCACGGTATCGGCGCCATCGAGGAATTCGCGCACCGCCTCTTCGTTGAGGCCCGGCCCGAGATAGTGCTTGCCCGCACGCACCGAGGCGATGGCCGCCATCAGTTCGTCGTGGCCGAGCTTCTTGAGGGCGTAGCCGTCGGCGCCGGCGGCCAGCGCCTCGGCGACGCGGCGTTCGCAATTGGCCACGGTCAGGATCAGCACGCGGATTTGCGGCGCCATGCGCTTGATGCGACGGGTCGCCTCGACGCCATCCAGCACCGGCATGGACAAGTCCATCAGCACGATATCCGGCTTCAGCGCACGGGCCATTTCGACCGCGCCCTGACCATCCTCGGCCTGGCCGACAATTTCGATATCTTCCGCCTTCAGCAGGGCCGCCAGCCCCTGGCGCACGAGTTGTTGGTCCTCGGCGATCAGGATTCGAATGGGCACGCGACCGTCCTCCTCTGAAAGCTCAACCGTATTGGAATGAAGCCAGCGTCACCATGCCCTAATTTCGCGTGGAAATCGAGAGGGCGCACAGTTTTCTGTGCACGTCGGCCTTGCCCGCCCCGGCAAAATGGGCAAAATTTCACCACTCATCCGTTTTGCCCGGACTTTATGCAATGCGCATCGCCGTCGCCACCTCCGATTTCGTCAAAGTCGCCGGCCATGCCGGGCGCGCCCGCAAATGGCTGATCTATACGGTGGAGGCGGATGGCACCCCGGTCGAGACCCAGCGCCTGGACCTGGCCGCCGATGCGGTTTTCCATTACGCCGAAGACGGCCAGCCGCACGCGCTGGACGGCATGGATGCGGTGATCGCCCAATCGGCCGGCGAAGGTTTCCTGAAGCACATGGAAAAGCGCGGCATCCGCCCGGTGATAACCGGCGAGGACGACCCCGTCACGGCGGTGCGCAACCTGCTGGCGGAAACCGTGGTCCCGGCCCGACCGCGCCCCATCGGCGCGCTGATCTGCAAGGCCATCGACCTGTTCAGCAAGCACAAATAGCGACGGCTAGAGGGTCGCAGAAAAACTCGTTCCGACCCTCATTTCAGCGTCACCCCCGCGCAGGCGGGGGTCCATGCCGGGGTGAGGGCAAAGCGTCGCCGTAAATGGATTCCCGCTTTCGCGGGAATGACGAGTGTTTTTAGACGCGCTCGCTCAGCCAGATCGCCAGCTTGCAGCCGGTCTTGATGGCGGTGGACAGCAGCGGATAGGCCGGCGCCTGCTCGGCGCCATTGGCCAGGCCGATGTCGCGGTGCTCCAGTTCCTCGGCGCGGAACTGTTCGATGGTGGTCTTCAACGCCGCCTCGTCCTCGCCCAAGGCGGCGGCCTGATCGGCATAATGTTCGTCGATGGCTTCTTCCACCGCCACGGTGCAGGCCATGGCGGCGCGCTCGCCCAGCAAGGCGGTGCCGGCGCCCAGCGCGAAGCCGGCGACGTGCCACAGCGGGCTGAGCACGGTCGGCCGCACCCGCCGCTCGGCGATCAGCTTGTTGAAGGTGTCCAGGTGGTGCTGTTCCTGCTGCGCCATATGCGCCAGAATCGGCCCATGCCGCCCTTTGCCCAGCACGGCGCGCTGTCCCTGATAAATGCGCACGGCGCCCAATTCGCCGGCCTGGTCGACGCGCAGGAAGCGGGCGACCCGCTGTTCGGGGGAAAGCTCGCCGGGCACCGTCATGCCAGTTGCTCCTTGCGGCGGACCAGGGCCAGAACCACCACGGCAAGGCCGCCGGAAAACACGATGTTCATGGTCGCCATGGTGATGCCGTGCCAGGCCCAGGCCGGCTCGTCGCAGCGGGCCTCGACCGGCTTGGCCATCATCGCCGCCAGATCGGTCACCGCCACCACGCCCTTTTCGGTGGGCGCGCAACTGGACTGCCACCATTTCTGTTCGACGCCCACATGGTAGACGGCGATGCCGGAATTGATCAGGAAGGCCAGCCCGGCCAGCGCCATCAACAGGCGGCGCCACGGTGCGGCGCGGCCAAGCATGGCGAGCGCGGCCAAGCCGCCGGCGACCACGAAGGGCACGCGCTGGGTGATGCACAGCTCGCACGGCTTCAGGCCGAAGCCGTATTGCGCAATCAGGGCGATGGCCAGCGCGGCGACGCAGATCGCCAGCACCAGGGGCGGCAGCAGCCGCGACGGAAGCGTTTTCATGGCGGCGAACCTTAGCAAACCCCCCGCCACTTGACCATACGGGGCCGCTTGACCATACGGGGCCGCCCGGTGATGATCGCCGTCATGATCCTCGACACCATCCGCAGCGGCGGCAAGGCCGCCCTCGCCAAGGCCCTGGCCCAGTTGGAACGCGCGCCCGACGCCGCCGAGACGGTGGCGCTGCTGGACGCCGCCTATGCCGAACCCACCGCCCAGGTGGTCGGCATGACCGGCCCGCCCGGTGTCGGCAAGTCCACCCTGATGAACGCGCTGATCGCCAATTGGCGCGGTCGTGGCCGCACCGTCGGCTGCATCGCCGTCGACCCGTCGTCGCGCCGTTCGGGCGGCGCCCTGCTGGGCGACCGCACCCGGCTGTCCACCGACCCCGAGGACCAGGGCATCTTCGTCCGCTCGATGGCGGCGCGCGACCGCCTGGGCGGGCTGGCGGCACTGACGGTGTCGTCCATGGTGCTGATGCGGGCCTTGTACGACGTCGTGCTGATCGAGACCGTCGGCGTCGGCCAAAGCGAAACCGACGTGGTCGGCGTCGCCGACACCGTGCTGTTCTGCGTCCAGCCCGGCTCGGGCGATTCGCTGCAATTCATGAAGGCCGGCATCGCCGAAATCCCCCATGTGGTGGTGGTGACCAAGGCCGACATGGAAAAAGAGGCCCGCCGCGCCCGCGCCGACGTGCTGGGGGCGCTGTCCCTGGGCGGGGCCGGCGACGAGAGCGACGGCTGGAGCGTGCCGGTGTTGCTGGCGTCTTCCATGCGCCGCGACGGTATCGACGCCCTGGTCGAGGCCATCGATGCCCATGCCGCCTTCCTGGCCGAGAACGGCCGCCAAACCGCCGCCCGCCACCGCCAGGCCGAAGCCTGGCTCGAGGAAGCGGTACGCGAACGCTGGGGCCGCGAGGGCGTGCGCCGCGCCGGCGACCTGTCGCTGCCCGCCGGCCAGTCGCCCTTCAGCCGACTGGCCGAATTGCGCGACCGGCTGGCCGCAGGGTAGCCCCATACCCGCATATTGTGGACGGTTGACTTTGTCCCCCTAATGGCATGACCATTACCTGGATGGGCAACAAGGATGACACAGGGGTGACGGCATCCGTAGAGGGACGGGCTGCGACCGTCGTACTCGACCGCGAGTTGCTGGAGCTGGCGTCCTCCTTGGTGTGCCTGCTGCAGGACAACCGTGTCATCTTCCTGAATAACGCCGGCGTGCGCATGCTGGGCATGGCCTCGGCCGAGGACGCCATCGGTTGCCCGTTCGAGGATTGGGTGGTCGACGACTACCGCTTCCTGATGGAGGCCGGCTGGGAATTGCTGGCCGAGGAAGAGTTCCTGCCGCTCAAGCTGTCGCGCGCCGACGGCTCGGTGTTCGAGGCCGAGCTGCGGGTGCGTCTAGCGCCGTCGGGCGGCATCTTCTTCATCGAAGGCCGCGACATCTCGAAATTCGTCAAATCCGCCGAAGCGCTGCGCGAGCGCGAGGAACGGCTGCAGGGCATCCTGTCGTCGGTGGCGGAAGGCATCGTCACGCTGAACGATTCCGGCCGCGTCGAATCGGCCAATCCGGCGGCCGAGCGCATGTTCGCCTACCGCCGCGGCCAGATGGCCGGCATCGACCTGGGCGAACTGATGCCCGAGAACATGCGCGCCCATCATCAACGCTTTTTCGACGCCTATATGGCCGGCCTGTTCCCCACCCTGATGGGACGACTGGTGGAAGGCATCGGCCTGCGCCAAGACGGCAGCACCTTTCCCATGGAAATCTCGGTTTCCGAGCTGCGCCACGGCCGCCACCGGCTGTTCACCGCCATCGTGCGCGACATCTCCGAGCGCAAGGAAAACGAAGACCGCATCCGCCGGCTGGCCCACCACGACAACCTGACCGGCCTGCCCAATCGCAACCTGCTGAACGACCGCATGAACCACGCCTTGGCCCGCGTGAAGCGCAACGGCGGCCGCATGGCGGTGCTGTACGTCGATTTGGACAAGTTCAAGCCGATCAACGACACCCTGGGCCACGAGGCCGGAGATCAGGTGCTGCGCGAAGTTTCCGAGCGGCTGGCGTCGTGCGTGCGGTCGTCCGATACCGTGGCCCGCGTCGGCGGCGACGAATTCGTCGTTGTGGTCGAGGAAATCCAGCGCCCGGCCGAGGCGGCGACGGTGGCGCGCAAGATCATCGAGAAACTGTCGCTGCCGGTGGATTACAACGGCCACCCCTGCCATGTCGGCGCCTCGATCGGCGTCGCCGTCTTCCCCGACGACGGCAATTCCATGGACGAAGTCTGCAAGGCCGCTGACGTCGCCATGTACCGCGTCAAACACGCCGGCCGCAACGGCTTCAGCTTCTTCGCCGCCCACGGCACGCCGATCGAGGAATTCGAGGAGTAGGGATTTTCCCCCTCTCCCGTCCCACGGGAGAGGGTGGCGCCGCCGGCGAAGCCGGCATTCGGTAGAATGCGCGCTTTGCGCGCGGGGCCGGGTGAGGGAGCCGCAGACTCCGGAGTCTTTGGCTCCCTCACCCTCCCATCTACGATGGGTCCCTCCCTCTCCCGCCAGGCGGGAGAGGGGAAACTTTCTATTCGGGCAACTTCACCCAATCGGGCACGCTGGCCGTGAGCGTCGCGGCGCCGGCCTTGAGCGGCTGGTCCAGGTATTCCAGCCGCACCAGCGCCAAGCCGGCCGTGCCACAGGACGAGCGCATTTCGCCGGCTTCGGCCTCGCCCGCCAGCAAGGGGGTGCCTGGTTCCGGCACCGGACCGTCGATGGTGACCGGGAGCAGGCGCTTCTTGATCAGGCCGCGATACTTGGTGCGCGCCGTCAGTTCCTGGCCCATGTAGCAGCCTTTGTCGAAATCGACGCCGCCCAATTCGTCGAAGCCGCTTTCCAGCAGCAGCGCCTTGTCCACCACCATGTCGCGGCTACCGTCGGGCACACCGGCGCGCAGGCGCACCACGTCCCAGGCGGCCATGTCGGTCTCGGCCAGGCCGATGGCGACCAGCGCATCGGGCGAGGCCAGCACCACGCGGGCGCCCAACGCGGCCAGACGCGGATCGACAGTGGCGGTTCCGTCGCCGAACGGCCGCGCGGCACCGGGCATGTCGCCCAAATCCAGCACCGCCGGGTTCATCACCGCGAAGACCGACAATTCCGTCAGGGCGACGGTGACCTTGGCGCGCAGCTTGTACATGGACAGCTTCTTGCGGAATTCCTCGGCGCGGGCCGCCTCGACGTCGATCAGGAAGGCACCGTCTTGCTCGACGATGAACAGGTCCCACAGGAACTTGCCCTGGGGCGTCAGGAACGCCGCCCAGATGGCACGATCGGGACCGGCCTTGGTGATGTCGTTGGAAATCAGGCCCTGCAGGAAGGTGGCGCGGTCTTCGCCGGCCACCGACAACACGGCACGGTCCAGGCGGGTGAAACGGGATTCCATGACGGTGGGGAACTCCAAAAGGCGCGGCGGACCCGCCAAAGGTGGGGCAACGCCGGGAGATTGGCAACCCCTCCAGCCTTGGCTAGACCCGCCGCTCGCACTATAAGGGGGCCATGCACATCACCTTCGTCGACGATTCCATCCCCTTCGACGGCTTCACCGCCTCGGCCCGCGCCCTGGGTGGCGCCGAAAAAGGCTTTGCCGCGCTGCCCGGCGCGCTGGCCCGGCGCGGCCACAGCGTGACGGTGTTCAACCGCTGCCGCTGGAGCCTGTTCATCGAAGGTTGCCAGTGGGAACCGCTGGAGGATGGCCGCAAGCCGCTGACCACCGACGTGCTGGTGGCGTTTCGCAAGCCGGCGCTGCTGGAATTCGTTCGCCAGGCCCGCCGCCGCGTGCTGTGGACCACCGCCCCCGCCCGCCAGTTGGAACGCGCCGCCGCCACCGGCCCGGTCAAGGATCACAAGCCGCTGGTGATGCTGGCTTCGCGCAATCAGGCCGAAGGCGCCAATCTGCGCGGCATCTCGGCGGCGCTGATGGCGCCAGCGGTGCGGTCGGATTACCTGGCCGAGCGCCTCACCGCCCCGGCGGTGCCGCCGCGCGCCATCGTCACCACCCATCCCAGCCACGGCCTGGACTGGCTGCTGACCCTGTGGCTGGAGCGCATCCGCGCCAAGACGCCCGAGGCCGAGTTGCACATCCATTCCATGAGCCTGGCCAAGGCGGCCGATGGCGGCGAGGTCGCCCCCGATCTGCAGCCGCTGGCCGCCCGCGTGCTGGCGGCGCGCGACCATGGCGTCGTCATCCAGCGCCCCGGCGGCGACGGCCAGATGGCGCAGGCTTATGGCGAGGCGCGGGTCCACCTCTATCCCGGCCACGCCGACGACACCACCGCCTTCACCCTGATGGAAAGCCAGGCCACCGGCCTGCCCGCCGTGCTGCGGCCGCTGGGGGCGGCGCCCGAGCGGGTGAGCAACGGTCACTCGGCCTATGTGGTTCCCGACGACGACGCTTTCGCCAATCTGGCCGCCATGCTGCTGACCGACCCGCATGTTGCGGCGTCCATGGCCGCCGAGGCGCGCTCCCTTTATACCGGCCGGACGTGGGACGCGGCGGCCGAACAGTTCGAGGCGCTGCTGACATGACCCGCCTATTGCAAGCCATGGCCGGCGCCGATCACGGCGGCGCCGAAGCGTTCTTCGAACGGCTGGCCCCCGCCCTGCAACGGGCCGGCATCCAGCAGCATGTGCTGATCCGCACCAATCCGCGCCGCGCCCAATTGCTGCGCGACGCCGGGGTCGAGGTCACCGAACTGCCGTTCGGCGGCCTGCTGGACCTGCGCACCCGCTGCGGCTTCCGCTGCGCGGTCAAGGCGTTCAAGCCCGACGTGGTGCTGACCTGGATGAACCGCGCCAGCCGCTTTTGCCCGAACGGCCCGTTCGTGCGCGTCGGCCGGCTGGGCGGCTATTACGACCTGAAATACTATCGCGGCGCCGACCATCTGATCGGCAACACCCCGGACATCGTCGAATGGATCGCCGCCCAGGGCTGGCCGGCCGAGCGCGCCCATTACGTGCCCAATTTCGTTGCCGAGACCAAATCGGCGCCGGCCAGCCGCAAGACCTTTTCCACCCCCGAGGGCGCACCGCTGATCCTGGCCCTGGGCCGGCTGCATCCCAACAAGGCGTTCGACGTGCTAATCACGGCGCTGGCGCGGGTGCCCGCGGCCTATCTGTGGCTGGCCGGCGAAGGCCCGCTGCGCGCCGAGCTGGAGACGCTGGCGGCCCGGCTGGGCGTGGTGTCGCGCGTTCGCTTCCTGGGCTGGCGCGAGGACGTCGCCAGCCTGTTCGCCGCCGCCGATCTGTTCGTCTGCCCGTCGCGCCATGAGCCGCTGGGCAACGTGGTCATCGAGGCATGGGCGCAGGGCATTCCGGTGGTGGCCGCCGCCTCGGAAGGTCCCAGCCAACTGATCGAGGATGGCATCGACGGCATGCTGGTGCCGCTGGAGGATGCCGACGGCATGGCCGCCGCGCTCAACCAGTTGATCTCCGACCGCGCCTTGGCCGCCCAGATCGGCGCCGCCGGCCGCGAAGCCTACGAAGAGCAGTTCACCGAAGCCGCCGTGGTCGCCCGCTACGTCGAATTCTTCGAGACCATTCGTTCTGTCGGCTCCGCCGACGGGATCAAACGCTGATGTGCGGCATCGCCGGCATCGCCGCCCCCAACGGCCAACGCCCCGACCCGGCCGTGCTGTCCCGGCTGCTGGGCGCGCTCGGCCATCGCGGCCCCGACGGGCACGGCGATTACCTGCGCGACAATGTGGGGCTGGTGCAGGCCCGCCTGGCCATCATCGACCTGGAAGGCGGCCGCCAGCCCATCCTGGACGGCGACGGCCGCGCCATCGTCGCCAATGGCGAAATCTACAACTACATCGAACTGACGGCGGCGCTGCCCGACGTCGCGTTCGCCACCGGCTCTGATTGCGAGCCGCCGCTGCATCTTTATGCCCGCGAGGGGCTGGCCTTCACCCGCCGGCTGCGCGGCATGTACGCCTTTGCCATCCACGACCCCATCCAGCGCCGGGTGGTGCTGGCGCGCGACCCGTTCGGCATCAAGCCGCTTTACGTGGCGGAAGGCCCGTGGGGCGTGGCCTTCGCCTCGGAAGCGCAGGCGCTGGTGCGCGCCGGCCTGGTGGCGCCGCGCGTTGATCAGCGGGCACTGCACGAGTTGCTGCAACTGCAGTTCACCTGCGGCGCCGACACCATTTTTCACGGCATCCGCCGCGTGTTGCCGGGCGAGCTGCTGGTGATCGAGGACGGCCGCATCGTCCAGTCACGCCTGACCCCGGCCCTGCCCGAGAACGGCGCCGAGCGCGGCGACAGCGCCACCTTGCTCGACCGTCTGGACGCGGTGCTGATGGATTCGGTGGATGTGCACCAGCGCGCCGACGTGCCCTATGGCATGTTCCTGTCGGGCGGCATCGACAGTTCCGCCTTGCTGGCGATGATGGCGCGGCTGAACCCGCGCCCGGTGCTGGCCTTCACCGCCGGCTTTCCCGGCACCGGCGTGCATGACGAACGCGACCACGCCCGCGCTTTGGCCAAGGCCGTCGGCGCCGAGCATGTGGAGGTGGAGTTCACCGAGGCGGATTTCTGGACCCTGCTGCCGCAGGTGGCCGCCGCCATGGACGACCCCGCCGCCGACTACGCCACCCTGCCCACCTATCTGCTGGCGCGGCGGGCGCGGCAGGAGGTCAAGGTCATCCTGGCCGGCGAAGGCGGCGACGAGTTGTTCGGCGGCTATGGCCGCTATCGCGGCGCCATGCGGCCATGGCCGTTCGCCAAGGCCATGCGGCGCACCGGCACCTTCGACGGCCTGGACGTGCTGCGCGCGGCGCCGGTCGGCTGGCGCGACCGCTTCGCCAGCGCCGAACGCGCCGCCCGCCATCCCCATTGGTCGCGGCTGCAGGCGGCCCAGGCGGTGGATTGCGCCGACTGGCTGCCCAACGATTTGCTGATCAAGGCCGACCGCTGCCTGATGCATAACGGCATCGAGGGCCGCGTGCCCTTCCTCGACCCCGAAGTGGCGCGCTTCGCCTTCGCCCTGCCCGACAAGTGGAAAGTGCACGGCAATACCGGCAAGTGGCTGCTGCGGCAATGGCTCGACAAGGTGCTGCCCGCCGCGCGGCCGTTCGACAAGAAGCGCGGCTTCACCGTGCCGGTGGCCGAATGGATCGCTGCCCGCCCGGATTTGGGCGAACTGGTGGCGCGCCAGCCGTGCATCGAGGCGCTCGCCAAGCCCGCCGCCGTGCGCGATCTGTTCAAGTCGTGCGACAAGCGCACCGGCTTTGCCTGCTGGACGTTGTTGTTTTATGCCCTGTGGCACCGTCATCATGTTGACGGCGCGCCCATGCAGGGCGATGTGTTCGAAGTGCTGTCGGCCTGACGGAGAAGCCCCCATGTCCCAGACCTATGACCTGATCCTGCGCGGCGGCATCGTCGTCACCCCCAACGGCCGCGAGCAGACCGACATCGCCGTCAGCGGCGGCCGCATCGTTGCCCTGGGCGCGTTGGCCGGCTCATCCGCCGAGTCCGAGATCGACGTCGCAGGCCTGCATGTACTGCCCGGCGTCATCGACACCCAGGTGCATTTCCGCGAGCCGGGGCTGGAGCACAAGGAAGACCTGGCTACCGGCACCGCCGCCGCCGCCATGGGTGGTGTCGTCGCCGTGTTCGAGATGCCCAACACCAAGCCCGGCACCACCACCGAGGCCGAGTTGCTAGACAAGCTGAAGCGGGCCGAGGGGCGGACGTGGACCGACCACGCCTTCTTCCTGGGCGCCGCCGCCGACAACGTCGACCATCTGGCCCAGTGGGAGCGCATCCCCGGCTGCGCCGGCATCAAGGTGTTTATGGGGTCCAGCACCGGCAACCTGCTGGTCAGCGACGACGAGACCTTGGCCCGCGTGCTGGCCCAGGGCTTCCGCCGCGTCGCCATCCATTGCGAGGACGAAAACCGCCTGATCGAGCGCAAGAAGATCGCCGAGGACGCCGGCCATCCCCGCGCCCACCACATCTGGCGCGACGCCGAAACCGCCCTGCGCGCCACCCAGCGTCTGGTCAAGCTGGCCGAGGCGGCCAAGCGCCGCGTCCACGTCCTGCACGTCACCACCGCCGAGGAAATGGCGTTTCTGGCCGGCCACAAGGATTTGGTCACGGTGGAAACCACGCCGCAGCACCTGACGCTGAGCGCGCCGGAATGTTACGAGCGCCTGGGCACCTATGCCCAGATGAACCCGCCGATCCGCGAGGAGCATCATCGCGCGGCGCTGTGGCGGGCGATCAACGACGGCACCGTCGACGTGCTGGGCAGCGACCATGCGCCCCATACCCGCGAGGAAAAGGACAAGCCCTATCCGCAATCGCCCTCGGGCATGACCGGCGTGCAGACGCTGGTGCCGCTGATGCTGGACCATGTGAACGCCGGCCGACTGAGCCTGGAACGCTTCGTCGACCTGACCTCGGCCGGGCCGGCGCGCATCTACAACCTGGCCGGCAAGGGCCGCATCGCCTTGGGCTACGACGCCGACTTCACCCTGGTGGACATGAAGGCCGAACGCGTCATCACCCATCAGTGGATCGTCAGCCGCTGCGGCTGGACCCCGTTTGACGGCACCCGCGTCACCGGCTGGCCGGTGGGCACCATCGTGCGCGGCAACCCGGTGATGATGGACGGCCAATTGGTCGGCGACCCGGCGGGCAAGCCGGTGCGCTTCCAACTGGCGTACTGACCCCGCGCCAGGAGCCGGCAGGTTCCTGGCGTCTCACTCCCCGCGGTCCGCCGGGGCCATGAGGGCATCATGCCCGGGGTCTATTTTCAGGCGGAGAGCACCGCCCTTCAACTCGGGGCCACCGTCAAGGCTGACGCGCACCTTGAGAATCCCCTCGCCGTCGATCCTGAACGGCGACAGCACGGCATTGAAGGACGACAGTATCCGCGTGTCACGGCTTTCCTCGCTGTCCGGCCGACTGGCGGGAATAGAGAGGCCGTCTTCGACCACTTGGTCCACCAACGCCACATCGTTGAGAAGGATGCGCAACCGAACGCTGGTATACGGCTCGGTGGAAGGGGACGACACCCACACGGCGACGCACAGCTTGGGGATGAAACGAGGTGACGGCACCGTGAGTTCATAGCCCAACAAACCCATGAGGCTGTAGCGGTCGCCCACTTCCTGGCGGATGTCTTCGCAGAAGATGGAATGGACGTATTGCAGCATCAGGCGGCCTCGATCACATGGAGCCTGAAGGGAGTGACCTGGGCAGGCCCCTCCGATCCCGAAACAGACGTGGCATTCGCCATTTTATTGGCTGTCGGTCGGCCAGCCTTCTCCAGCAACTGCGCCTCGGTCAACAGTTCGAACTGAGGATACAGGCCCAAAGCCCAGGCCAGGTCGCCGATGGTGGCGAGCGTTAGATTGGCCGAACCGTTCAACTGACGGGTGATGACTGCCGGATCCACATCCAGCGTCCTGGCCACGTCGGCCTGCGATACATCCCTTTTTTTCGCCTCGGCGAAGGCGATCTTCAACTGGCGACGCACCCTCCCGACGAAGCGAGCACGGCGCTGCTCACGCTCATCAAGTAATGACGTCATCGATTTTCCCTCCAAAAATGCGGTCGAGGACAAGCTCTCGATCACAAATTCTGATGCATTCGTTCATGTAGCCGCGGTGAAGACCATAATCGTGGCACCGCTTGGTGCTGTCGCCAAAGACCCCGATGAAATGATTTCGTTCCGGAAAGAAGCCGAACACGCGGACGTCCACGGTCTGGAACTCCCAAATTCCACCTTCGGGGGGCTTCATTTCCTCTAGCTCCTTCGGATAATCCATCCGCAGGCCGCTCGCAAAATCCGTCAGCAAGGCAAAAATTTGTTCTTTAGGTGACAATACCTCTTCCACATCCATTGGCAGCTTCGGCAACTCCTGGCTCCACCACGTCATGAAGCCCGGCGTCCCGTAGACGAAGCGGTGGGCGGCTTCGCCCGGCTCCAGCCTCAGGACCAGCGGAAACAGCTTCTGCTGTAACCTTAAACTGGTAATCGTTGACTTAGAAGTCAATTCCCACCTTGCTATGTCGCCAACTACCCATCAGACCACAATTTTAACAGACCGATGCCCCGTCACAAAAACCATAAATTGCGATGGCAGCGACATCCGCCCCCCTTCCTGGCAAGGACAGACTCCATCACCCCTCTGTTCGCCCGCCGGGCCTTCTGCCATAATGGCCGGACGCTGGACAAGGGCATCGCGCTGCACTATATATTGCGAACGACTCGCAATTGGGCCGGGAAAGGGCACCGACCATGTTCGCAGACAACACACTGACGCCGAAGGAAGCCGTGCGGCTGTGCGCGCTGGGCATCATCGCCCGCGAGGCCCTGCGCTATTCCGCCCTGGCCGGGTCGGTTCGCCATTTCCTGTCCCGCGTCGCCGGGCCGCAATTGGACCTGATGGGCACCTCGATCGAGTTGCTGCGCTATGAAGGTCTGGTCGAGGCGCTGGACGGCCAGGGCATGGAAGACGACGCCCTGCTGGGCATCACCGAGGCCGGCCGGCGCGAGTTCAAGGCCCTGCTGACCGCGCGTCTGCGCCCCGGCACCGATTTGTCCAAGCTGATCATCGCGCTCAAGATGCGCTTCCTCGATCTGCTGGACCGCACCGAACAGCGCGCCCAGGCCGATCTGCTGATCGACATGGTCGAGGGCGAGTTGACCCGCCTGATCGATCTGCGCGGCACCTTCGCCACCAACGATTCCGATCCCTGCCACCTGACCGACTGGCTGGACCACGACATCCAGACCCTGGAGACGCGGCTGCAGTGGCTTGAAGGCTTCCACGACCGCCTGTGACCTCCGCGCCCGCCCTGCCCGGTCTGGAGGAACCCAAGGCCGACGCCGACAAGGCCCATTACCTGGGCCATCGCGAGCGTCTGCGCGAACGCTTCCTGGCCGAGCCGGACGCCCTGCCCGATTACGAGGTGATGGAGCTTGTGCTGGCCAGCGTGATCCCGCGCAAGGACACCAAGCCGCTGGCCAAGGCGCTGATCGACGAATTCGGCGGCTTCGCCGAGGTGCTGGCCCAGCCGCCCCACGTGCTGCAGGCGTTCAACGGCCTGTCGGCCACCGCCGCCGCCTATCTCAAGGTGGTCGAGCATGCCGCCCAGCGCATGCTGAAATGCCAGATGATCGACCGCCCGGTGATCTCGAGCTGGAACAGCCTGCTGGATTACTGCACCGCCGCCATGGCGCGGCGCCCGGTCGAACAGTTCCGCCTGTTGTTCCTGGACCGCAAGAACACCCTGATCGCCGACGAATTGCAGCAGGAAGGCACGGTGGATCACACCCCGCTTTACCCGCGCGAGGTGGTCAAGCGCGCGCTGGAGCTGAACGCCAGCGCCATCATCATGGTGCACAACCACCCCAGCGGCGACCCCACCCCGTCCAAGGCCGACATCGAGATGACCCGCACGGTGCGCGACGCCCTGCGCGCCGTCGGCATCACCGTGCACGACCATCTGGTCGTCGGCCGCCGGGGCCACACCAGCTTCAAGAGCGTCGGATTACTCTAGGAACCCGACCCGCTACGCCGCTGTTTCCCGTCGAAACTGCGGAGCATCGGCCATGCAAGTCCCCAAGGTGACCTTCAAGACCCGGGTGCGCAACGACGCCCTGGGCGGCCCCAACCCGTTCGAATGGAAAGACCTGAGTTCGGACGCGGTGTTCAAGGGCAAGCGGGTGGTGCTGTTCTCGCTGCCGGGCGCCTTCACCCCGACCTGCTCCACCAGCCATCTGCCGCGCTATGAACAGCTTTACGACGACTTCCGCGCGCTGGGCATCGACAGCATCATCTGCCTGTCGGTCAACGACGCCTTCGTCATGTACCAGTGGGGCAAGACCCAGGGCGCCGAAAAGGTGTTCCTGCTGCCTGACGGCAACGGCGAGTTCACCCGCAAGATGGGCATGTTGGTGGACAAGTCCAATTTGGGCTTCGGCATGCGCAGTTGGCGCTATTCCGCCTATATCGAGGATGGCGAGGTGAAGAAGATGTTCGTCGAACCCGGCTTCGACGACAATTGCCCATCGGACCCGTTCGAGGTGTCGGACGCCGACACCATGCTGAACTGGCTGAAGCAGCAAAAGGAAAAGGGTTAGACCGGAAACGGCAGCTCCGGTCCCTTGAGTACGGCCACCGTCGCCGCCGCCCCCAGCACGGCGCCGATGGCGACCAAAAGCAGCCACAGGACCAGCCGGCGCCCCCACCCCACCACCGGCGCGGCGGGAGGAGACGGCCGGGGCGACCGCCGCGGCGCCTTTACCGGCGGCGGCGGGATATCGGCATCGTCGGCGTCCTCGTTGCCCTGGTCGGTCCAGGCCGTATCCGGAGCGGCGCCGGTATTGCCGTAACGGTCGCGGTGCGCCGGCAATTCGCCCAGACGCTTCTGCCACTGGTCCAGGCGTTCCCGCGCCGCCTCGCGCGCCGCAAGGTCGTTGGTGGCGGGGTCGAGCAACAGTTCCGCCACCCGGACATAGGCCCGCGCCGGCGCCGACCCGGCCGACAGGACCGCCACCGGCAGGTCACGGGCGGCGGCTTCGATCACCGCGCCGTCGCGCGGCACCATGATCGGCATCACCCGGGTGCCGAATTCGGCGATGATATCGGCGCTCAGACGCTTGGTGACGTCGCCGTCCTCGGTCATGGTCAACAGGATGTGCAGGCCGCTCATGTCGCGCTTGAAGTGCGAGCGCACGCGGGTGACGTTCCACCACGCCTTGTGCAAGCCATCCAGGGCGTGCGGGCTGGGCATCACCGGCATCACCACCATGTCGGCCGCCACCAGGGCGTTGACCGAGACGATGCCGGGCGCCGGCGGGCAGTCGACCACGATGAAGTCCAGCCCGGCGGGCGCAACCGCCAGAGCGCGGCTAATGGCGGCCTCGGGCTGCTCACCCATGGCCAGTTCGATGTCGGCCCAGGCCAGTTCGTCCGAACCGCCCACCAGCCGCAAATTTTCGAACGGGGTAGCGCGCAGGCAGTCGACGAACGGTACCTGGCCGGTAATCAGATGGTAGGCGCCGGTCGCCACCGGCGGCGGCACACCCAGGTTCGAGGTGGCGTTGCTTTGGCTGTCCAGATCGATCAGCGCCACCTGGCGGCCAAAGGCGGCCAGGCAGATGGCGACGTTGACCGCCGTGGTGGTCTTGCCGACGCCGCCTTTCTGGTTGAACACCGTCACGATGACCGGCCGCGTCGCCTCGGCCGGGGCCAAGTCCGCGTCCTCCGGCATCGTATTCTGGTCGACCATGCCACCCCCTACGGCGAGAAAATCAGACCGCCGCACCATACAATCACCAAGGTTCACGCGGCAATGCCTCGCCGAAAAACTCTGGGACCGTGCCGTTACAATTCGTTCACCGCCTGTAAAAACCCTGTTGTTGGGCAAAGGGGTTGAACCTATACTCCTTGTCTATGACACAGCCCTATTTCGATATCGTTCGCCTGATCGAACGCCTGCACCGCCACTTCCTCGACGTGCTGCGCACCGAGTTGCGACGTCTGGGCATCGAAGACATCAACGCCGTGCAGGCGCTGCTGCTCTACAATATCGGCGAAAACGAAGTGGTGATCCGCGATCTCAAGGACCGCGGCTATTACCAGGGGTCCAACGTGTCCTACAACATCAAGGCGCTGACCGAGTGCGGCTATCTGATGCAGGAACGCTCGCCGCATGATCGCCGCTCGGTGCGACTGAAGCTGACCCAAAAGGGTCTGGACCTGTGCAACGCCGTGCGCAAGCTGCAGAACGACCTGGCCGCCGCCCTGGGCGGCGACGACGCCACCCAGGCGCTGGAAACCGCCGTCGGCACTTTGCAGCGGGTCGAGCGCACCTGGACCGACTTCATCCATTACGGCCACCCGCGCCCGCTGTGACGGGCCATCCCCGGGGGTAACGTACGCTTTCTTTGGCGCGCATGCGGCCGGGACTTGGCAAGACCGCCGGTTTTTTGCCATAACCCCCCTTTCCGCTCGCCAGCAGCCCGAGGCATCCATGTCGATCGCTCGTTATTCCCGCCCCCAGATGACCGCCATCTGGGACGCCGCCAACAAGTTCAACATCTGGTTCCGCATCGAGGCCCATGCCTGCGACGCGCTGGCCGAGTTGGGCGTTATCCCTACGGAATCGGCCAAAGCGGTGTGGGCCAACGGCGACAAGCCCTATACCCCCGAGCGCATCGCCCGCATCGACGCCATCGAGGCCGAGACCAAGCACGACGTCATCGCCTTCCTGACCGAACTGGCCGAGCATATCGGCCCCGATTCGCGCTTCGTCCACCAGGGCATGACCTCGTCGGACGTGCTGGACACCTGCCTGAACGTGCAACTGGTGCAGGCCGCCGACATCCTGCTGGCCGACATCGACGCGCTGCTGGCCGCGCTTGAGCGCCGCGCCTTCGAATATAAGAACCTGGCATGCATGGGCCGTAGCCACGGCATCCACGCCGAGCCGGTCACCATCGGCCTGAAGTTCGCCGGCTTCGCCGCCGAATTTCAGCGCAACAAGGCCCGTCTGCTGGCCGCCCGCGCCGACATCGCCACCTGCGCCATCTCGGGCGCCGTCGGCACCTTCGCCAACATCGACCCGCGCGTGGAAGAGCACGTGGCCGCCAAGCTGGGCCTGGCGCCCGAGCCGCTGTCGACCCAGGTGATCCCGCGCGACCGCCACGCCCAGTTCTTCGCCACACTGGGCACCGTCGCCAGCTCGATCGAGCGCGTCGCCGTGGAAATCCGCCACCTGCAGCGCACCGAAGTGCGCGAGGCCGAGGAATACTTCTCGCCGGGCCAGAAGGGCAGCTCGGCCATGCCGCACAAGCGCAACCCGGTGCTGACCGAGAACCTGACCGGCCTGGCCCGCATGGTGCGCGGCTACGTGGTGCCGGCCATGGAGAACGTCGCCCTGTGGCACGAGCGCGACATTTCGCATTCGTCCGTCGAGCGCTATATCGCCCCCGACGCCACCATCACCCTGGACTTCGCCCTGGCGCGCCTGACCAACGTGGTCGACAAGCTGGTGATCTATCCGGACGTGGTCGAGCGCAACCTGAACCAGTTGGGCGGCCTGATCTTCTCGCAGCGCGTCCTGCTGGCGCTGACCCAGGCCGGCGTGTCGCGCGAAGACGCCTATCGTCTGGTCCAGCGCAACGCCATGAAGGTGTGGGACGCCGCCGGCGAGGGCAAGGAGACCAAGGGCAAGTTCCTGGCCGGCCTGCAGTCCGACGCCGACGTCACCAAGGCGCTCACCCCGGCCCAGATCGAATCCCTGTTCGACCTCGGCTACCACACCAAGCACGTGGACACCATCTTCCGCCGCGTGTTCGGCCGGGCGTGATTTTCGCCCTCTCCCGCCTGCGGGAGAGGGAGGGACCCACGCAGTGGGAGGGTGAGGGAGCCAAGGACTCCGGAGTCTGTGCCCCCCTCATCCGCCCCTTCGGGGCACCTTCTCCCGCTTGCGGGAGAAGGAAGACACCAAACGAAAAGGGCCGGGGAAAAATCCCCGGCCCTTTCTCATGGCAGGAAGCGGCGCGGCGCCTACTTCTTGCTGCTCTCGTCGGCAAGCTGCGTGCGGGCCAATTCGGCCAAGCGCGCGAATTCCTTTTTCACATGGTGCTCGTCCACCGCCACGCCCTTGGCGGCGAAGTCACGGACCACCTTGTGGCTGGCGTCGTGGTCGGGTTCCGAAAACTCGGCATCTACCACCGACAGCGCATAGGCCTTGGCGGCATCGCCCGACAGGCCCAGATGCTCGGCGGCCCACAGCCCCAGCAGCTTGTCCCGGCGGATGTTGACCTTGAACTGCGTTTCCTGGTCCAGCCGGTACTTCGCTTCGAACGCCTTCTCGCGGTCGTCGAACGTAGTCATGGTGCGCGACTTCCTTTTTCGCCCACTATAGAAAAGTGGTTGTCGTTGGGTCCCGTTGCCATCATGGCGAAGGTGTTATAACTGCCGAAGCTTCCGGTAGAAACGGATTTTTCCCAGGCGAACTGGATTTTTCAATGTGCACCTTGGTCATTTTGCGACGCCCTAACGCCCAGTGGCCGGTTTTGATTGCCGCCAACCGAGACGAAATGGCCGGGCGGCCGTGGAAAAAACCGGGCCGGCATTGGCTTGACCGCCCCGATACCATCGCCGGGCTGGACGAACTGGCCGGCGGATCGTGGCTGGGCATGAACAGGTTCGGCGTGGTCGCCGCCATCCTCAACCGCGTCGGCACGCTTGGCCCTCTGGCAGGCAAACGCTCACGCGGGGAACTGGTTCTGGACGCGCTGGACCACGCCGACGCGGTCGATGCCGCGCACGCCCTGGCCGATCTGGATGGCCGCGCCTATCGCCCGTTCAACATGCTGCTGGCCGACAACCGCGACGCCTTCTGGGTACGAGCCGACGGCGGCGCCCGGCCGCAGGTCCACCCGATCCCCGAGGGACTGCACATGCTGACCGCGCAGGAACTGGATGATCCGGCCAGCCCGCGCATCGCCGCATACCTGCCCCGCTTTCGCGCGGCGACGCCGCCCCAACCAGAATCCGAGCGATGGACCGAGTGGGCGGCGCTGCTGGCCGATGGCGGCGGCGGCCCCGACGGTGAAGAGGCGGCGGCCATGTGTTTCCTGCGTGACGGCGGTTTTGGGACGGTTTCAGCCTCGCTGATCGCCCTGCCCGCCATCGGTGTCGAGACACCGCCGCACTGGCGTTTCGCCCCCGGCCGGCCCGACCGCGCAGCGTGGGAGACGGTGCGCATAGACTGATTTTCCGGCTAAGCATGACCATTGGGGGTGACAGCTCGTTGTCTCGCCCGCCGTTGCCTGCTATATGAACTGCTGTGATCGACGGGCATCCCGAATCGAATCGCACCATTTTTCCCTGCGCGCGGCATCCCAAGGCGCGCGCGTTCCATCATCCGGATGTTTCCCATGGCCCGACGCAGACAGATTTACGAAGGCAAGGCCAAGGTCCTTTTCGAAGGTCCCGAGCCAGGCACCCTGGTCCAGTATTTCAAGGACGACGCCACAGCCTTCAACAACAAGAAGAAGGGCACCATCACCGGTAAGGGCGTCCTCAACAACCGCATCAGCGAATACCTGATGCTGAAGTTGGGCGAGATCGGCATCCCGACCCATTTCGTGCGCCGCCTCAACATGCGTGAGCAGCTGGTGCGCGAAGTCGAGATCATCCCGCTGGAAGTGGTGGTGCGCAACATCTCGGCCGGCTCGCTGGCCCAGCGCTTCGGCCTGTCGGAAGGCACCCCGCTGCCGCGCTCGATCGTCGAGTACTATTTCAAGTCGGACGCCCTTGGCGACCCCATGGTGTCGGAAGAGCACATCACCGCGTTCGGCTGGGCCACCACCCAGGATCTCGACGAGATCATGTCGCTGTCCTTGCGCGTGAACGACTTCCTGACCGGCCTGTTCCTGGGCGTCGGCATCCGCGTCGTCGACTTCAAGCTGGAGTTCGGCCGCCTGTACAACGGCGACGACATGCAGATCGTCCTGGCTGACGAGATCAGCCCCGACAACTGCCGTCTGTGGGACCTGAAGACCGGCGAGAAGATGGACAAGGACCGCTTCCGCCGCGACCTCGGCAACGTCGAGGAAGCCTATCAGGAAGTCGCCCGCCGTCTTGGTATCCTGCCCGAAGGCGGCCCGAGGGACCTTAAGGGTCCCGCGACCATGCAGTAACGCCCCGGAGCCGCCCAGGCTCCGAACGCGCTCGGCAAAGAAGGAAGAAGACGTGAAGGCGAAAGTCCACATCACCCTCAAGAACGGCGTTCTCGACCCCCAGGGCAAGGCGGTTCAGCACGCCCTCGGCTCGCTGGGGTTCCCGGGCGTCCAGGATGTCCGCCAGGGCAAGTTCATCGAGCTGGACCTGGCCGAGACCGACAAGACCAAGGCCAAGGAAGCGGTCGAGCAGATGTGCAAGCAACTGCTGGCCAACACGGTCATCGAGAACTACACCATCGACCTGATCGACTGATCAGGCTGGGTGACAGGAAAAAGGCCGGGAAGCCACCGCTTCCCGGCCTTTTTTGTTTTTTTGCCCCTCTCCCGCAAGCGGGAGAGGGAGGGACCCATCGAAGATGGGAGGGTGAGGGAGCCGGAGACTCGGTCGTCCTTGGCTCCCTCACCCGGCGCTTCGCGCCACCCTCTCCCGCATGCGGGAGAGGGAGATCTAAGTCACATCACCTCGCCGCCATCGTCGATTTCGGCGACGCGCAGGATGTTGGTGGTGCCCGAACAGCCGAACGGCACGCCGGCGGTGATGACGATGCGGTCGCCCACCTTGGCGAAGCCTTCGCGCTGGGCGGTGCGGCAGGCCTTTTGCACCATTTCCGAGAAGCTGCGCACTTCCGCCGTCAGCACGGAATGGACGCCCCACACCAGGGCCAGCTGGCGCGCCACCTCGATATCCGAGGTCAGGTTGATGATGGGCTGTTCCGGCCGCTCGCGGGCGGCGCGCAGGGTGGTCGATCCCGACGAGGTAAAGGTCACCACGGCGGCGCAGTTCAGCGTCTGCGCCACCTGACGGGCGGCGGCCGAGATGGCGTCGCGGGTGGTGGTGTCGGGGGCCGAGCGCGAGGCATCCATGATCAGGCGGTAGTGCTCGTCGCGTTCCACCCGGTTGATGATGCGGTCCATCATGGTCACCGCGTCGACCGGATAGTCGCCGGCGGCGGTTTCCGCCGACAGCATGACCGCGTCGGCGCCGTCATAGATGGCGGTGGCGACGTCCGACGCTTCGGCGCGAGTGGGGGCCGGGGAATGGACCATGGAATCCAGCATCTGGGTGGCCACCACCACCGGCTTGCCGGCGGCGCGGCACGCCTTGACGATGCGCTTTTGCAGGATCGGCACGGTTTCCGGCGGGCATTCCACGCCCAGATCGCCGCGCGCCACCATGACGGCGTCGGACATCTCGATGATCTCTTCCAGATGTTCGATGGCCTGGGGCTTTTCCAGCTTGGACAACAGGCGCACCCGGCTGCCCACCTTGGCGGCGATCAGGCGGCGCGCCTCGGCCACGTCCTCGGGGCGCTGGACGAAGGACAGCGCGATCCAGTCGGCGCCCATGGCGACGGCGAAATCCAGATCGGCCTTGTCCTTCGCCGTCAGCGGCGAGATCGGCAGGAAGGCGTTGGGGACGTTGACGCCCTTGTGGTTGGACAGATCGCCGCCCACCAGCACGCGGACGTCGGCAAAGTCGGCGCCGTGCTTTTCCACCCGCATGCGCAGCTTGCCGTCGTCCAGCAGCAGTTCGGTGCCCTGGGTCAGCGCGGCGAACACTTCGGGATGGGGCAGCGGCGCGCGGCGGGAATTACCCAGCTCGGTGTCCAGGTCGAAGCGGAACTGGGCGCCGCTTTCCAGATGCACCTTGCCGCCTTCGAAATCGCCGACGCGCAGCTTGGGCCCCTGCAGATCGGCCAGCACGGTGATGGGACGGCGCACGCGCTTTTCCAACTCGCGGATGGTGTCGTAGCGCGCCTGGTGGTCGGCATAGCTGCCATGGCTGAAATTCAGCCGGAACACGTCGGCTCCGGCGACGAACAAGCCCTCGATCGCCTGCGGGGAGCTGCTCGCCGGCCCCAAGGTGGCAATGATCTTGGCGTTTCTTGTTCTTCGCATCGCGGACTCTTCCTTCGGTAACGGACCTTTGGTTTGACGTCCGGCACCATAGCAGAGGAAGGCCGGGGCGCATACCGCGCCCTGGTGACAGTCTCGCGTATGACCCATAGCAAAAAGGTATGGACTATACCGGTTCGGCCGTCCGGCGCGCCTGCTGCTCGGCGCGATAGCGCGCCACCACCCAGCCGAGATGGGCCTGCATGGCCCGCGCCGCGCCCTGCGGATCGCGGCCGCGGATGCCTTCGAAGATGGCGCGGTGGTGGTCGAGGATGGTGCGGTCGTCTTCCGCGCTCGAGAACATCTCGTAGCGGTGATAGTCCAGCATCTCGTGCAGGATGCCGCGGAACATCCCCATCACGTGCATGTAGATGGCGGATCCCGACGCCTTGGCGATGGCCAGGTGAAAGCGGATGTCGTTCTCGGTCTTGTGCTTGCCGCGATTGATGTCGGCCTCGGTAGCCTCCATGATCTCGGCCAGTTCGGCCAGGCTTTCCGGCGACACCGTCTCGGCGGCACGGCGAACCGCCCACACTTCCAGGATGCCGCGGATCTCGGCCAGATCGGACAGATTGTCCTGATTCACCCGCACCAACTGGGCCAGGCCGGGGTCCATGCATTGCGAGTTGGACACCACGCGGGTGCCGCCGCCCTGGACCGCGTCCACCAGCCCCTGCGCTTTCAGGGTCTGCAGCGCGGCACGCACCGACACGCGGCTGACGCCCAGGGCCTCGGCCAGTTGGCGTTCGCCCGGCAGGCGCTGCCCCGGCGCCCACTCGCCCGAGGCGATGCGCGCCAGCAAGCGATCGGCGACACGGTCGGAAACACGGCCGGAGCGGCTGGTTGCGGGCGTAATGGCGGGAGGGCTGGGAAGCTGTGCGGACATCGGGGAATCCTGCTCAGCCCCCAACGGAAAGTCAAGTCGATCTCGCCTTGCGCGCGATGTGGATGCCGGCCAGGATAACCGCCGCACCCAGCATTTCCGGCCCCCGCAAGGCTTCGCCGAACAGCGCCCAGGCGACAATCGCCGCAACCGCGGGTTGGAGCAGCAGAACAAGCGATCCCAGGGTCGCCGGCACGTGCGCCAGCCCCCAGGCGATCAGCCCCTGCCCCGCCACCTGGCTGACCAGCGCCAGCCCGGCGACCACCGCCCAACCTTCGAGCGTGCGCGGCAGCACCGTCTCGCCCAGCACCAGCGCCACCGGCAACAGCACGGTCGAGGCGACCAGTCCGCTCCACAGCATCAGCACCGGCGTCGACAGGCCGACGCGCGACCGCCCCACCGTCAGCAGATAAGCGCCGTAGAAAGCGCCCGACAGCACCGACAGGGCGTCGCCGGCCACACGGGCGGACGAGAATTGCAGCGAGCCGCCCACCAGCAGCACCGCCCCCACCAGCGACACCGCCAGCGCCAGCACCAAGCGACGGCTGGGCCGCTGGCCCCAGATCAGCCACAGACCCAGGGCGACGAAGACCGGCGCCAGATTGGTGAACAATGCCGCATTGGCCACCGAGGTCAGCAGGATGCCCACATGCCACACCGACAAATCGCCGGCGAAGAACACTCCGGCCAGCCCACAGCCGCCCCATTCCCGCCGCCCCGCCGGCAAGGTAGAGCGCACCGCCATCAGAGCGAACAACGGCAGCGACAGCGACAGCCGATAGAAGGCGGTGGCGACCGGTCCCACCTCGGACAAGCGCACGAAGATGGGGGCGAAGCCGATGCCGACGGCGCCGAGCACAAGGGCGATCAGCCCGGTTTGCAGGTTGCGGGAAATCATGATCCGAGCGTCATAGCACGCCGCCCCGACCGTGGCGAGGCGGCGGAATGCCACGGCCGCCCAGGCACGCGACGCCGTTCCATCCCGTCAATCGGCGAAGAGCCTTCTTACGGGGCAACGCTAAACCACGGCCTTGCGCGACAACGCGGCCGGCGGTTCCGCCTTGGTCAGGAATTCGCCCATCTCGGCGGCGGGCATCGGGCGGGCCAGCAGGAAGCCCTGGACGCGGTCGCAGCCGAAGGACGACAGGAAGGCCAGTTGCTCGGGCGTTTCCACGCCGGGCGCCACCACCGACATGTGCAGCCCGCGCGCCACCGCGAGAATGGCGGTGACGATTTCGGAATCGTCGTTGGAATTGGCAACGTTGCGCACGAACCCCTGGGCCATCTTCAGCGCATTGGCCGGCAGCCGGCGCAGGAAGCCGAAGGACGAATAGCCCGAGCCGAATTCGTCGATGGCCAGCCCCAATCCCAGCGCGGTGAAGCGGGCGAACAGGGCGCCGGGATCGTGGCCCTTGTCGATCACGCTGGCCTCGGGGACCTCCAGCACCAGCGCCGCCGGCGGCAGACCGGTGGCGTCCAGCGCCTCGGCGATCTCCTCGACCAGCCCAGGCTCGCGCAGTTGGCGGCCCGACAGGTTCACATGCAGTTCCAAGTCGCCGGCACCGGCGTCACGCCACAGCTTGACCTGGGCGCAGGCGGTGTTCAGCACCCAGCGGCCGATGGGCAGGATCAGGCTGGTTTCGTCGGCCAAGGCAAGGAACTGCCCCGGCACCACCATGCCGACCTCGGGGTGGTGCCAGCGCAACAGCGCCTCGACCGCGGTGACGCGGCTGGTCTTGAGATCGAAGATGGGCTGGTAATGCACCGCGAATTCGCCGCGCTCCAGCGCCTGCCGCAGGGCATTCTCCAGCGCCAGCCGCTCGAACGCCTGGGCGTTGACCGCCTCGGAATGGAACTGACAGCCGTTGCGGCCCAGATGCTTGGCCCGATACATGGCGGCGTCGGCCAGCTTGATCAGCGCCTGCGGATCGCCGGCATCGGCGGGATAGATGGCGACGCCGATGGACGAGCTGATATTCGCATCGTGCCCGGCCAGATCGAACGGCTCGACCAGCATGTGCAGGATCTTGTGGGCGACGACGGCGGCGTCGCGCGGGTCCTGCACGTCTTCCAGGATGACGGTGAATTCGTCGCCGGCCAGACGGGCGACGGTATCGCCCTGGCGGGTGGCGCCGGTCAGCCGCTCGGCCACCTGCTGCAACAGCATGTCGCCGGCCAGATGGCCCAGGCTGTCGTTGACCTGCTTGAAGCGGTCAAGGTCGATGAACAGCAACGCTACCAGGCTTTGATTGCGCTGGGCGCGGGCGACGGCGCGCGACAGGCGCTCGTGGAACAGGGTGCGGTTGGGCAGCCGGGTCAGCGGATCGTGGTTGGCCTGATAGGACAGCCGTTCCTCGACCTGCTTGCGCGAGGTGATGTCGCTGATGACCGCCACGTAATTGGTGATCTCGCCCATCGAGTTGCGCACCACCGCGATGTTCTGCCAGCCGGCGAACATTTCGCCCGACTTGCGGCGGTCCCAGATTTCGCCCTGCCACTTGCCGACGCTGCGCAGGCTTTCCCACATGCGTTCATAGAATTCGGCGTCGTGGCGGCCGGACGACAACACCTTGGGCGACTTGCCCAACACGTCTTCGGGGTCGAAGCCGGTGATTTCGGTAAAGGCCGGATTGACGTGGACGATGTTGCAATGGTCGTCGGTGACGAACAGGCCGTCGCCGGAATTTTCGAACACCGTGGCGGCCAGCCGCATGTGGTCTTCCAGCCGTTTGCGCTCGGTGACGTCCTCGACCACGCTGACGGTGAAGCGCACCTCGGGGTGATCGGCGTCGGCATCGGCGTCGCGCACGGCGGTGACGGTTAGCCGCGCCCACACCACCCGACCGTCCTTGGCGATATAGCGCTTGGTCAGGTTGTAGGACTCGCGCCCACCGGCACGCATTTCCGCCCGCAGGGTATCGGCGCGGTCAAGGTCTTCCGGGTGGCTGATGTCGTGGAAATTGCGGCCGACCAACTCGGCTTCGGAATAGCCGATCATCGAGCAGAATGCCGGGTTGGCCTGGACGAACGCGCCACTGGCCTCGGACAGCACGACGCCGACGCCGGCATTCTGGAACACCGCGCGGAAGCGGTCTTCGGAAAGCCGCAGGGCGACCTCGACGCGCGAGCGTTCGATGGCGTAGCGGATGGCGCGGCGCACCAGATCGCCGTCGCCAGCCCCCTTGACCAGATAATCCTGGGCGCCACGGCGCAGCGCCTCCAGCGCCAGCACCTCGTCCTTGGTGCCGGTCAGCACCACCACCGGCACCAGCGGCCGCGCCGCCTTGACCCGCGCCAGGGTGTCGAGGCCGAACGAATCGGGCAGCGACAGGTCCAGCAGCACCACGTCCACATGCTCGGCCGCCAGCGTATCGAGCGCATCGCCCAGCTTGGCCGCCTTCAGCACGCGGAACGGATCAGCGACTTCCTCCAGCAGGAAAAGCTCGACCAGCCGGGCGTCACCCGGATTGTCTTCAACCACCAGAACGGTGCGGCGCGAGGACACTGCCTCGGTCATCGGTTGACGCTCAACGCGGCGGCAGCGTCACCACCGAGCACCAGTATTCCTCTATGGAACGCACCACGGAAATGAAGCGGTCCAGGTCGACGGGCTTGGTGATGTAGCAATTGGCGTGCAGATCATAGCTGCGCAGGATGTCCTGCTCGGCCTGCGAGGTGGTCAGCACCACCACCGGAATGCGCCGCAACTCGGGATCGGCCTTCATTTCGGCCAGCACCTGACGCCCGTCCTTGCGCGGCAGGTTCAGGTCCAACAGCACCAGATTGGGACGCGGCGCGTCGTTGAAGGTTCCTTCGCGGCGCAGATAGGTCATGGCCTCGACACCGTCGACCACGACTTTCAATCGGCTGGCCATGCGGCCTTCCTTCAGTGCTTCCTGCGCCAGACGGGCATCGCCGGGATTGTCTTCGACCAACAGAATGTCGAAGGTTTCGGGGGCGGTTCGCAAGCTCACGGGGCGGCTCCTCGAGATCCCGGTACGGGTCAACAACGCCGACTATACTGGCGTTCCCTCTCGTTGAAAACGGCCTTGCTACGCCAAAAGCATAATGACGTGAGAATCGCCTTGTCTCCGGGTGGTTGAATTCCGCTCCGACAAGGGACAACTGAAGTGCGTACCCCCTTTTCGTGGAGACGAAAATGCGTGCGCCCCTGACTACCGCCGCCGTGCTGATGCTGATATCCGCCCCCGCTTTGGCGGCCAAGCTGACCGTGACCATGAACGCCATCGACGCGACCGGCATCGGCCAGCCGGTCGGCACCATCGACGCCCGCGACACCCGCCAGGGGCTGGCATTGACGCCGCATCTGAGCGGCCTGCCCACCGGCCCGCACGGCATCCACGTCCACCAGAACGGCGATTGCGGTGCCAAGGAGCAGGACGGCAAAGCGGTGCCGGGCCTGGCCGCCGGGGGTCATTTCGACCCGCATGGCAACGGCAAGCACCTGGGACCATGGCAGGACGGCGGCCATCAGGGCGACCTGCCGGCGCTGGCGGTCAACGGCGACGGCACCGCCAGCGAAACGCTGGTGGCGCCCCATCTCAAGCTGGCCGACCTCAAGGGGCGCGCCATCGTCATCCATGCCGGCGCCGACAACTACGCCGACGACCCCAAGCCGCTGGGCGGCGGCGGCCCGCGCATCGCTTGCGGCGTGGTGAAGTAGAGGGATACCGCTCAGGCGGCGGGCGGGCCGCATCCGCGGCGCCTTGCGCCTAGCTGCATCCTGACGGATGCGGCACTACACCAGTTCCACGCCCTCGTGGCAGAAACGACCCAGCGCGGCCAGGTCGGCGATGGCGACGCTATGGCCGTCCACCACCACGCCATGGTCGCGCAATTGGGCGAAGGCCCGGGACAGCGTCTCGGGCCGCACGCCGATGCGGGCGGCGATCAGCGACTTGATGTGCGGCAACCGCACGATGGCCGAGCCATGCCGACGCACCGTCAGGCCCATCAGGTAAAGCGCCAGGCGCTGGCTGGCGGTTTTCAGCTTCAGGTCCTTAACCTCCGACACCAACGTGCGGAAGTGCCGCGCCATCGCCCCCATCATAGCCAGCGCCAGTTCGGGCGAGCCGCGCAGCTCGGCCATCACCGCCTCGCGCGGCAGTTCCAGCAGGCGGCACGGCGTCAGCGCTTCCGCCCCCATCAGATAGGGCAGTTCGGTCAGCACGGCGGCGACCACGAACACCTCGCCGGCGCCGAGGATTTCCACCACCGTGCGTTCCGCCGGCTTGTCCTCGGCATCGGCCTCGACCGCCCCCAGCAATCCCACCTGCCCGTCCAGCAGCACATGCAGGACCTGGGCGTAATCGCCTTGGGCAAACAATTGGGTGCCGCGCGGACAGCGGGTGATTCGGGCGGTGGCGAACAGGCGGCGCAAGACGTCGTCGGGCAACCCGGCGAACAGCGGTACCCGCAGAACGGGGATGTCAGCGTGGACGGTCATGGTCGGGCCTCTCCCCAGAAAACGGCGCGTCCTTATTCCAGCGTAGCGGGCCGCCCCAGGCGTTTGACCCCGGTCAAGACCGCGGCTGCGCAAAGGGTCAGGTCGTCTGCATCGAAAGAATTAGCGAGGGGAGCAAAGAATATGGCCGGGTCCGATTGAGGGGGATCGGACCCGGCCGCTGTACCCGGCGCGTTCGGCAGAGCGTCAATTGGGTATGACGCGACAATGACCGAAGAATCCAACCGCTTCGTTGACTTCCGTCAACTCGCCGCAAGTTGTTTTGCCGCCGCGATTTCTTGATCAAGGTCAAACGGCGCGCGCACAGGGACGGGGTGCGGAACCTTCGCCGCCGCAGCGCGTTGGCCCCAAAGAGTGGACGGCGCGAGGCAACCACCCCTTTCGGCAGTGGTCTCGCTCCGGTCCTTCCGCAGTCAATCAGCAACGGAGGAGCATCCATGCCTCTCGCCAGCCATTCGACCGCCACCATCGCCCAGGTGCTTTCGGGCATCGACTTCCCTGCCAATAAGCAGAAGCTGGTGGATTACGCCCAGCAGAACAACGCCGATTCCGAGGTGCTGGAGGCCATCAAACAGATGCCCGAGGCCGAGTACACCAGCATGGCCGACGTCTTCAAGGGCGTGGGCCAGAGCAACAAATGACGGCTTGGGCCGTCACCCCCGCGAAAGCGGGGGTCCATGGCGCCATCCACTCGGGCGGCTGGCATGGATTCCCGCTTGCGCGGGAATGACGTAATCTAAGGCTCACAGCGGCGGAACGGCCCCGTTTCGGCCAGTTCCGCCATGTGGGCCGCCACCGAGCGCCGTTCGGCGGCGACGGCGCGGGCCACCGCCTGGGCCAGGCGAGGATCGGCGATCCAGTGGGCGGAATGGGTGGCGACCGGCTGATAGCCGCGTGCCACCTTGTGTTCGCCCTGGGCGCCGGCCTCGACCCGGCGGAGGCCATGGGCGATGGCGAAGTCCAGCGCCCGGTAATAGCACGCCTCGAAATGCAGGAACGGCACCTCGCGCCCGGCGCCCCAGGTGCGGCCGTACAGCGTATCCCCGCCCAGCAGGTTCCATGCCGCCGCCACCGGTTCACCGTCATCCTCGGCCCACACCATGACCACGTCGCGGCCCAATTCCGACGCCGACAGCCGGTCGAAAAAGTCCCGCGTCAGATAGGCCGAACCCCATTTACGGTCGACCACCGCTTGATGAAAGCGGTGGAAGGCGTCCCAGTGGCGCGGCTTGATGTCCGCCCCCACCAGGGTGGCGATGGTCAGGCCGCTTTCCGCCACCGCCTGGCGTTCCTTGCGGACCTGCTTGCGCTTGCGCGACGACAGCGCGCCCAGGAAATCGTCGAAGGTGCCGTAGCCGTCATTGTGCCAATGGTACTGACAGCCGAGCCGGCGCAGGAAACCGGCGGCTTCCAGTTGGTCCGCCTCGGCCTCGGGCGGAAAGGTGACGTGCAGCGACGACACGCCCATCGCCTGGGCAACCTCGATCAGGCTGGCGGCTGCGGCAGCAGCCAGACCGGGCGGCGCCTCGGGGTGCAGGCCCAGGCGCGGACCGGTGACCGGGGTGAACGGCACCGCGCATTGCAGCTTGGGATAGTAGCGGCCACCCGCCCTGGTATAGGCTTCGGCCCAGCCCCAATCGAACACGTATTCGCCGTAGGAATGGGTCTTGAGGTACAGCGGAGCGCAGGCCAGCACCTTGCCGTCGTCGCCAGTCACCACCAAATGGCGGGGCAACCACCCGGTGTCGGCGGTGGCGGACTCCGACTCCTCCAGCGCCGCCAGGAAGGCGTGGCGGACGAACGGATTGGCGCTGCCCATGCAGGCATCCCACGCCGCCGCGTCGATGTCGTGCATGCCGCCGATCAGGGTGACGCTCGGCATTCTTCCTCCTCGTGCGTGCCGTTAGGGATGAACATGGCGCCGCAATCCATCGATTCCAACCTTGCCGCCACACCCGACGCCACCGCACCCGACGACCGGGCGGCGCAGTTCCGCCGCATGAAGCGGCTGGCCACCGGCCTGCTGGCGTTGATGTTCGTCCTGTTCGTCGCCGCCTTGCTGGGGCAGGAACGCTGGCCGGCGTTGTCCTATGCCCGCGCCTTCGCCGAGGCCGCCATGGTCGGCGCCATCGCCGATTGGTTCGCCGTGGTGGCGCTGTTCCGCCGCCCCTTCGGCCTGCCGATTCCGCACACCGCCATCATCCCGCGCAACAAGGACCGCATCGGCCGCTCGCTTGGCCGTTTCATCGCCAACAACTTCCTGGCGCCCGGGCTGGTGTCGGCCAAGTTGGACAGCCTGGACGCCGCCGGCCGGCTGGCCCGCTGGCTGGCCGAGCCGGCCACCGCCGTGCGCCTGGGCAAACGCGGCGCCGGGCTGGCGCCCGCCTTGCTGGACGGGCTGGACGACGACACCGCCCGCGCCTTCGCCCGTGCCACCATGACCCGCGCGCTGGGGTCGGTCCAGGCGGCGCCACTGGCGTCGCGCGTGCTGTCGGTTCTGATCGCCCACGGCCATCATCAGGCGCTGTTCGACCGCTTCCTCGACAGTGCCGCCGGCTTCCTGCTGCGCAACGAGGACACCATCCGCGACCGTGTCACCGACCGCTCGTGGAAATGGATGCCGCGCTGGGTCGACCGCAAGCTGGCCGACAAGGTGATGGACGGCTCGCTGGACACCCTGGCCGAGCTGCGCGATCCCGACCACCCCTGGCGCGCCGAATTCCAGGCGGCCAGCCTGCGCCTGTGCGAACGGCTGGCCCATGACCCCGTCCTGCGTGCCAAGGGCGAAGCGATGAAGGCCGATCTGCTGCGCCATCCCCTGGTCCAGGCGACGCTGGATTCGGCATGGGACGAAACCCGCGCCCGGCTGCGCGCCGAACTGAGCGGCGACGGCGGCGCGCTGGCCGCCGCCATCGAACGCATGGTCGCCACCCTGGCGGCGCGCCTGGCCGAGGACGACCATCTGCGCGCCGTGCTGAACCGCTGGCTGCGCCGCGCCGTCGAACGCACCGTGGTGCCGCAACGGGCCGAGATCGGCCACTTCATCGCCGGCGTAGTGGAACGCTGGGACACCGCCACCTTGGTGGACAAGATGGAGCTTCAGGTCGGCCGCGACCTGCAATATATCCGCATCAACGGCACCATCGTCGGCGGACTGGTCGGGCTGCTGATCCACGCGCTGTCCCGCCTGTTGGGGTGAGAACGCCCAGCCCCGGCGGATAGGGCACGGTCGCGCATGGCACCCATGGCGCAAAGCCATGTCATAGAATGGTTTATTCCGCCGCGCCGATGATGGTATGGTCCGCGCCTCGTTTTCCGCCCCAGCACCCGAAGACCCGTCGGACCATGACCTCGGCAGCCGCGCAGCAAGTCGATTTCGCCAGCCTTCCCCAAGCCGAGCTTGCCGATGACGGCGGCCGGGCGGTGGATGCGATCCTGCTGGTCACCTCCGATATCGTCGGCGCCGTGGCGCAAGCGGTGGCCCAAGGCTATGCGGTGATGCCCACCGGCGGCCTGACCAGCGCCATCGGTTCGTTCGACTATAAGAAGGACGCCGTCGGCGGCTTCAAGGGCGTGGTCTCGATCCGTCCCAAGGGCACGGTGACCCCCGAACTGGCCGAGCCGGGCACCCCGCCCGAGCGCTTGCAGACCCACCAGATCGCCATCGACGCCGCCACCGGCCACATCGCCGCCGGTGCCGGCCTGACCTTCACCCAGGTCAACGCCGCTTTGGCCGAGCATGTCAGCCCCAATGCCCGCGTGCTGGTGGATTTGACCAGTATCGGTTCCGCCTATGTGGGCGGCGTCGTCGCCACCGGCGCCATGGGTCCCATGCGCATGCGCCCCAGCGCCACGCTGGCGGCGGTGGTGGTGGCCGATGGCAGCGCCGAGCCGCGCCTGCTGACCGGCGACGATCTGGATCAGGTCGAGGGCCTGCAGGGCTGGACCGGCATGGTGGCGGCAGCGGTGTTCCGCTTCTACGAAGTGCCGGCGTCGGAATTCGGCCTGGTGCTGCCGGTGCAGGGATCGGACGTGGATTCAGTGGCCGGCCTGCTGTCCTATCTCGATCCGTGGACCCGCATCAGCCTGCCAGGAGCCGGCGGCCGCCTGGGTAACAACGACACCGTGGTCAACGGCGTCGAACTGGTCAGCCGCGACTCGCTGGAAGCCTTTGTCGCCCACGCCCCCGAACCGGCGCGGACCAAGGCGCAGGGCCTGCTGCAATCGTGCGAATATGCCGGCGCCGACCAACTGGCCTGCATCACCGGCTGGTCCGAGCAAAGCATCGACGACGTGCTGTTCTCGCTGATGGACCCCGAGACCGAAACCATCGGCGGCGTCATGATCGAATACGGCGTCGGCTTCTCGTCGGGCCAGGAGATGGAAACCTTCCGCGCCATCCGCGAAGGCGCCCCCGACATGGCCCGCACCCGCGCCCGCGTCAAGCCCGAGGGCAAGCTGAAGCCCTGGACCACCTCGACCGACATCAATCTGGCCGCGCCCGCCGATACCGGCGCCATTTCCGACGTGCTGGCCGCCTATGCCGATTACCGTTCGGCCATCCGCACCCTGGCGCGCGAACTGGCGCCGTCGGGCATCGAGGTCGAACTGGCCGCCTATGGCCACCTGCTGCCGCACGGCATCGACCCGCACCACCGCGTCACCGTCTTCGCCCCCGAGGGCCAGGAAGCGGCGCTGGCCGGCGCCCGCCAGGCCGTCCTGGCGTGCAAGCGCACCCTGATCCACGACCTGCTGCACGCCGCCGAGCGCGGCGGCGGACGCATCACCGGCGGCGAAAAGGGCGTACCCTCGCTGGTGGAGATCGCTCGCGCCGGTGGCGGCGAGCAACGTCTGCCGACCGAACTGAAGACCCGGCTGGGCCGCGCCCGCCAGGCGGTGATGGCGGCTCCTGCCAATTTCACCTTCCGCGCCCCGGCCGAGTTGAAGTCCGCCGAATAGACGAGGCGCCCCGCCTAAGGGCGGAAACGGCCGGCGCGGAATGGAAATTCGTCCCGTATTTGATTAAAATGTCGGTGAGGACAGCCCGTTTGCGGGAGGCCGACATGGCGGTTCTGTTTCCCACCAGCAATCCCAATGCCTACGACAGCGGCATCCGCGGCCGCGATGACAGCCTGATTGGCAGCGGGCCGCCCGGCCGCTCCATCATGGGGCCGGGCCATGGCGGCGGCTTCAACGGTTGCCGCGCCCTTATCCTTGATCCCAGCCTGACCGGCCGCCGCATGCTGCACGACATCCTGGTCGACCTGCGCTGCAAGCATGTGGTCAGCGTCAGCATGGTCGACGACGCCTGGGCCGAGCTGCGCCGGGGCGGCATCAACACCGTTTTCCTGGACTGGTCCAGCGAGTTGGACGCCCCCGCCGTGCTGCGCATGCTGCGCTCGCCCTCGGGTCCGGAACGCTATGTTCCGGTGGTGGTGGTGGCGTCTTATAACGGCGTCGACGACGTCCTGCGCGCCCGCGATGCCGGCGCCACCGAATTCATGCTGCGGCCGTTCTCGAAAGAAGTCGTCGCCAGCCGCTTGCGCGCCATCGTCCGGGTTCCGCGCCCCTATGTGGAAAGCCAAGACTACTTCGGCCCCGACCGCCGCCGCCATCATATGAAATGGCCCGGGCTGGAACGTCGCCAGCGCCGCCGCGTGGCCGATCGCCGGGGCCGCCCCGACCCCACCTATGGCGGGCCGGAACGCCGGCTGGAGCGGGCGACGGAATTGCCCTCCCCTCTTGCCACCGCAAGAGGTAGCGCCCATGTCCAATAGCCAGAACGCCAACGCGCCGCGGGTCCGAGCCTCCCGCCCGCGCCGCTTCCTCCTCCGCGCCAGAACGAATGCGTGGCCGTCATCCGCGCTCGCGACGACCGGGGGAGGAGCGGGCTTTCAGGTGATGATCGAATAAAACATCCGGGCCGAGGTGAACCCGAGGAAAACGGCGAACACCCGCTTCAGGATTTTGGTATCCAGCTTGTGCGCCAGCCGTGCCCCCAACGGGGCGCACAGCATCGAGGTGGGCGCCACCAGCGCCAGCCCGACCAGGCTGACGAAGCCCACGCTGCCCGGCGGCAGGTTGGGCGCATTCCAGCCGCCGATGACGAAGCCGATCATGCCGGGCACGCCGATGATGAAGCCGGTGGCCGCCGCCGTGCCGACCGCGCGATGCACCGGGGTTCCGTACATGGTCATGAACGGCACCGTCATGGTGCCGCCGCCGATGCCCATCATGGCCGACAGCGCGCCGATCACCGTGCCGACCGCCGCCCGCACCCAGCCGGTGGGCAGCGAGGCGCCCAGCCGCCAATCGGGCGCGCCGAAGCTGAGTTGCAGCGCCACCACCAATGCCACCACCGCGAACACCCCGGTCAGCGCCGGTCCTTTGACCAGCGCGGCGATGGCCGATCCCAGCAGCACGCCGACGACGATCATCGGGCCATAGCCGCGCAGGAAGTCGCGATCGACGGTGCCGCGCTTGTAATGGGCCGAAGCCGACGACCACGCGGTGGCGACGATGGTCGCCAGCGAGGTCCCCACCGCCACCTGCATGCGGATCGATTCATCGACGCCCAGCGCGGTGAACAGGTGGAACAGCACCGGCACCACGACTATGCCACCGCCGACGCCCAGCAGCCCGGCGATGATGCCGGCACCGGCACCGGCGACCAGCAGCACGGCCGCGAAGGGAAGCAATTGAGAGATATCGTTCATGATAGATGGCGGTATACGTGGTTTTCGCGACCGGTGCTAGACTGCCGCGCTTGGGATTTGTCCGGGATGAATTGCATGAGCGACGGGCCGACACCGGAGCAGCAGGCCGATTACCTTGTGCGTAAGCTGGAGCAGACCATCCGCGACAACCGGACGGTCAAGGGCATGTCGTTCCGCACCTGGCAGGCCATCGCGCGCGAGGAAATCGTCAACGCCATTCGCGCGGTGGAAAAGCGCCACGCCGACCACGACCGCGCAATCGGCCGCGTCCTGCTGGTCAGTTCGTCCGCCTTGGTCAGCATCGGCTTTTGGGGCGCCGTGGTGGCGGTAGACCACGCCTATGGCGGCATCGCTGCCCTGGTGGCGCTGGTGGCGGGCGCCGCGCTATTCTTCGTCGGCGCCGAATGGGGCATCCGCCGGGTCGGCTCGGGCTGGAGCCGCCAACGCCGCACCGAGCGCTTCAGCAATATCGAGGACCTGGACCGCCGCATCAAACGCATGGAGGACGCGCTGAAGAAAAAGCACGACCGCCTGAAGGATCGCATGGAGGAAATGGGACCGCTATGAAGCGTTTGCTTGCCCTGGCCGTGGTGATCGCCATCGTCGCCGCCCTGGGAACCCTGGCGCAATGGTCGACCCGGCCGTTGGAAGCCGCCCTGCTGCTGGCCGACCTGAATGCCGGAACCGGCAACAGCCTGTTCAAACGCCTGACGCCCCGCCCCGATCGCCAGAAGCTGGAGGCCGAGATCGACGGCCGCCACCTGTCCGGCGACCTTTACCTGCCCGCCGAAAAGGCCGGCGCCGGCCTGGTGCTGGTGCCGGGCGCCGCCCGCGACGGCAAGGACGATCCCCGTCTAGTGGCACTGGCCCAGACATTGGCCCGCGCCCGCTTCCTGGTGCTGGTGCCCGACATGCCCAATCTGCGCGCCCAAGAAATCGCCGCCGCCGACCGCCAACCCATCGCCGATGCCGCCTGGTTCCTGCGCGAGGAACGCCACATGCCCACCATCGGCGCCGCCGCCGTGTCCTATGCCGGCATTCCGGCGATGTTGGCGGCGCTGGACGGCGCCGGCCTGGATTTCGTCGTCACCATCGGCGCCCCCTATGACCTGACCGCCATCGTCACCTTCTTCACCACCGGCTTCTTCCGCGACCAGCCGGGCGCCGAGTGGCAGCGCGCCACCCCCAACGCCTATGGCAAGTGGGTGTTCGTCAAGGCCAACGCCCGCCGGCTGGACGACAGCGGCGACCGCGCCCTGCTGTCCGCCATCGCCGAACGCAAGATGGCCGATGACGCCGCCGACATCGGCGACCTTACCGCCAAGCTGGGACCGCAGGGCCGGTCGGTGATGGCCTTGCTGGCCAACGACGACCCGGCCAAGGTGCCAGCCCTGATGAAGGCGCTGCCGCCCGCCATCCGCGCCGAGATCGCCGCGCTGGACCTGGCGCCGCGCGACCTGTCGCGACTGAACACCCGCTTGTACCTGATCCACGGCCGCGACGACCGCATCATCCCGTGGACGGAAAGCGCTGCCTTGGCGCGCATGGCGCCGCAGGCCGAACTGGCGCTGCTGGACAACCTGGCCCATGCCGACCTGAAACCCGGCGGTGTGGCCGATGCCTTCGCGCTATGGCGGATGACGACACATCTGTTGGCGGAACGGGACGGTTCCACCCCGCGCCGCCCATGACAGGCACTGCCGACGCATGTTAGGCTTTCCCATCAAGTTCCCCGCCCAGAGGGAACACCGAACAGGGAGACGCCACCATGCCCCCTTGTGTCCTGGTCGTAGACGACGAACCCAACATCGTCCTGTCCTTCGAATTTCTGCTCAAGCAGGTCGGCTATGACGTCCGCGTCGCCCGCGACGGCGAGCAGGCGTTGGCTTCGATCACAGAGTTCAAGCCCGGACTGGTGCTGCTGGACGTGATGATGCCCAAGCGCGACGGCTATGACGTCTGTCAGACCATCCGCGCCAATCCCGACTGGGCCGATGTGCGCATCATCATGCTGACCGCGCGCGGCAGCGAAGTGGACCGCCAGAAAGGGCTGGCGCTGGGCGCCGACGAATATATCACCAAGCCGTTTTCCACCCGCGACGTGGTGGAAAAGGTCCGCCAGTTCCTGGGCGCGCCCTGACCATGGCGGGCGGCCCGCCCGCGGTCCGCACCGAGCGGCTGGTCGCCGCTTTCCTGCTGGGCCTGCTGCTGTTCATGCCGCCGTTTCTGGCGGTGGCGTCGCGCGACGTCGCCATCGCCGGCATTCCCCTGCTCTATCTTTGGCTGTTCGGCGGCTGGGCGCTGTTGATCGCCGTGCTGGCGCTGATCGTCGAGGCCCCCAGCGGCGAAGCCGCGCCCATGAACGGCGGCAGCGCGGACCCGCCGCCATGAACGGCCCGCTGGTCACCGCCATCGCCTTCGCCTATCTGTGCCTGCTGTTCGCCATCGCCTGGATCGGCGACCGCTGCGCCGACCAGGGCCGCTCGCTGATCGCCAATCCGCTGACTTATGCCCTGTCGGTCGCGGTCTACCACACCAGTTGGACCTTTTACGGCAGCGTCGGCCGCGCCGCCACCAACGGCGTCGGCTTCCTGCCGATCTATCTGGGGCCGACGCTGATGGCGGGGCTGGCGGCGGTGTTGCTGGTCAAGATGGTGCGCATCGCCAAGGCCAACCGCATCACCTCGATCGCCGATTTCATCTCGGCCCGCTATGGCAAGTCGGCGCTGGTGGGCGGGTTGGTCACCGTGATCGCCGTGCTGGGCGTCATGCCGTACATCTCGCTGCAGCTTAAATCGGTGTCCACCACCTTCACCGTGCTGTTGACCTGGCCCGACATCGAGGCCGCAAGCCCGCTGCCGTTCCTGGGCGACACCGCGTTGCTGGTGGCGTTCATCCTGGCGGTCTTCGCCATCCTGTTCGGCACCCGCCACATCGACGCCTCGGAACGGCACGAAGGCATGGTCGCCGCCATCGCCTTCGAATCGGTCGCCAAGCTGGTGGCGTTCCTGGCCGTGGGCGGCTTCGTCACCTATGGCCTATTCAACGGTTTCGGCGACATCTTCAGCCAGGGCGCCGGGCATGCCGAAATCCGCCGCCTGTTCACCCTGCCCGGCCCCGCCGCCATCGGCGACTGGGTGGCGCTGTGCCTGCTGTCCATGATGGTCATCATCTGCCTGCCGCGCCAATTCCAGGTCAGCGTCATCGAGAACGTGGACGAGCGGCACATCGCCCGCTCGGTGTGGCTGCTGCCACTCTATATGTTGCTCATCAATGTGTTCGTGCTGCCGGTAGCGGTGGCCGGGCGCCTGGCGTTCGGCAACGACGTCAGCCCCGACCTTTACGTGCTGACGCTGCCGCTGGCCCACGGCGCCGGCGCCATCGCGATCATCGCCTTCCTGGGCGGGCTGTCGGCGGCGGCCAGCATGGTCATCGTCGAAACCGTCGCGCTGTCGACCATGGTGTGCAACGACCTGGTGATGCCGGTGCTGCTGCGCGTGCGCTGGCTGCGGCTGGCCGAACGCACCGACCTGTCGGGCCTGTTGCTGGCCATCCGGCGCGGCACCATCGTCGCCGTGGTCATGCTGGGCTATGCCTATGTCCGGCTGGCCGGCGAATCCTATGCGCTGGTGTCCATCGGCCTGGTCAGCTTCTGCGCCGTCGCCCAGTTCGCCCCGGCGCTGTTCGGCGGCATGCTGTGGAAGGGCGCCACCGAAAAGGGCGCGCTGGCCGGGCTGGGCGCCGGCTTCCTGCTGTGGCTCTACACCCTGCTGCTGCCGTCCTTCGCCCGCTCGGGCTGGATTTCGCGCGCCTTCGTCGATTCCGGCATCTTCGGAATGGAACTGCTGAAACCCTATGCCCTGTTCGGCCTGGGCGGGCTGGAGCCGGTGACCCATTCGCTGGTCTGGAGCATGCTGGCCAACCTGACCGCCTTCATCGGCGTCTCGCTGCTGACCCGGCACAGCGCCATCGAGCGCATCCAGGCGGCGCTGTTCGTCGACGCCCTGCGCCCGGCCGGCGAGCGCGGCCAGGCCCGCTTCTGGCGCGGTACCGCGCGGGTGCACGATTTGCTGGCGGTGACGGCGCGCTTCGTCGGGCGCGAGCGCGCCCTGCATGCCTTCGAGGATTGGGCGCGCGGGCGCGGCACCAATCTGCGGTCGTTGCGCGAAGCGGATTCCGAGCTGGTGGGCATGGCCGAGACCCTGCTGGCCGGCGCCATCGGCACTGCCTCGGCCCGGGTCATGGTTGCCTCGGTGTCCAAGGGCGGCGAGGTCGGGCTGGACGAGGTGATGGAGATCCTCGACGAAGCCAGCCAGATCCTGGCCTATTCGCAAAAGCTGGAAACCGCCACCGCGGAACTGAAACAGGCGAACGAGCGGCTGAAGGAACTGGACCGGCTCAAGGACGATTTCATGAGCACGGTGACGCACGAATTGCGCACGCCGCTGACCTCGATCCGTTCGTTCTCGGAAATCCTGTTCGACAATCCCGGACTGGACGAGGACCAGCGCCAGAACTTCCTGGCCATCATCATCAAGGAAAGCGAGCGCCTGACCCGGTTGATCAATCAGGTCCTCGACGTCGCCAAGATCGAGGCCGGCCGCATGCAATGGAGTTGGGCCGAGGCCGACCCCGCCGGCATCGTCGCCGACGCGGTCGCCGCCACCCACGGCCTGTTCGAGGAAAAGGGCGTGGCGCTGGAAACTGCCCTGGCGGCGCTGCCGCCTTTGCTGACCGACCGCGACAAGCTGATGCAGGTGGTGATCAACCTGCTGTCCAACGCGGTCAAGTTCGTCGAGCCGAACACCGGCAAGGTCCGCATCGCGCTGGAGCCGGACAGCGGCGGCCTGCGCGTCACCGTGGCTGATAACGGCCCCGGCATACCGGACTGGGCGCGCGACAAGGTGTTCGACAAGTTTCAGCAGGTCGGCGACACCCTGACCGCCAAGCCCCAGGGCACCGGGCTGGGCCTGACCATTTCGAAAAGCATCGTCGAACGGCTGGGTGGCCGCATCTGGGTCGACGGCGAAGAGGGGCACGGCGCCGTCTTCGCCTTTTTCATTCCCACCGACGGCGATGTCCCGAAAGGTTGTGAGACGGCGGCGGATGGGGCATAACCCGTCATCACTCCGCACATCACCTTGGGGAATGCCTCGATGCCGCACACCGGCCGTCCGTCTGCCGTCGCCGTGATCCGTCCGGCGTTGCCCCAATGAGCTACGACCGCTTCGACGTCGTCGTCATCGGTGCCGGCGCCGCCGGCCTGATGGCCGCCGCCATCGCCGGTAACCGCGGCAAGCGCGTGCTGGTGCTGGACCACGGCGAAAAGCCGGGCGCCAAGATCCTGATCTCGGGCGGCGGCCGCTGCAACTTCACCAACCGCAATGTTGCCGCCGACCGCTATCTGTCGGCCAATCCCCATTACGCCAAGTCGGCGCTGAAGCGCTATACCCAGGCCGATTTCATCGAACTGGTGACGCGCTACCGCATCGCCTTCCACGAGCGCGCCCTGGGCCAGTTGTTCTGCGACGAGACCTCGGCCCACATTCTCAACATGCTGCTGGACGAATGCGGCGCCGGCTCGGTCGAGTTCCGCATGGGCGTGCGGGTGGGCGACGTCCTGGGCGACGGCCCCTATCAGGTCACCACCGACGTGGGCAGCTTTACCGCGCCGTCGGTGATCCTGGCCACCGGCGGGCTATCCATCCCCAAGATGGGCGCCACCGGCTTCGCCCATCAGGTCGCCCGCACCTATGATCTGGGCATCACCGAACTGCGCCCGGCGCTGGTGCCGCTGGCCTTCACCTCGGCCGATCTGGACTTCATGCGCGACCTGACCGGCATCGCCGTCGACGCCGTGGTCAGCTATGGCAAGACCCGCTTCCGCGAGGCGGTGCTGTTCACCCATCGCGGCCTGTCGGGACCGGCCATCCTGCAGATTTCGTCCTATTGGCGCGAAGGCGGCGACATCGTCGTCAACCTGGCCCCCGACACCGACGTCACCGCCTGGCTGGTGGAGCGCAAGGCCGCCCGCCCCAAGGCCGAACCCAAGACCGTGCTGGCCGAAATCCTGCCGGCTCGCCTGGCCGAGGGCTTGGCCGAGCGCGCCGGACTGGTGGACTGGCGCATGGCCGACCTGCCCAACAAGGCCCTGGCCGAACTGGGCCGCATGGTCAACGCCTGGACGCTGAAACCGGCCGGCACCGAGGGCTATCGCACCGCCGAAGTCACCCTGGGCGGCGTCGACACCAGCGGCCTGTCGTCCAAGACCATGGCGGCCAAGGCCCATCCCGGCCTGTTCTTCGTCGGCGAGGCGGTGGACGTCACCGGCTGGCTCGGCGGTTACAATTTCCAATGGGCATGGTCCAGCGGCTGGGTCGCCGGGATGGAGGCTTGATGATTACCCCCTCTCCCGCGCGCGGGAGAGGGTGCCCCGAAGGGGCGGGTGAGGGAGCCGGAGACTCAGGGGTCCTTGGCTCCCTCACCCTCCCACTACGTGGGTCCCTCCCTCTCCCGCCCGCGCGGAGCGCGGATTGTGTGAATGCCGGCGAAGCCGGCGGGCGGGAGAGGGTAAAACCCAGTTGACTCCCCCCTGCCCTGCCGCCTATAAGCACCGCTTCATTCCCGAGAATGTTGGGTGACGTTTGTGTTCACCACGCCTCCGGCTTGCCGGGCCAGGACTTATCGGGACAAACTCCACCGGCACACAGCCGGGACCGTCGAGGACCTGAAATGACGAAGCGCACTGAAGCGAAATTCAAGATTAATCGCCGCCTGGGCGTCAACCTGTGGGGCCGCGGCAAAAGCCCGCTGGCTCGCGGTAAGGAGAACCCTCCCGGCCAGCACGGCGCCCGCCGCAAGAAGCCTTCCGACTTCGGCACCCAGTTGATGGCGAAGCAGAAGCTGAAGGGCTACTACGGCAACATCTCCGAAAAGCAGTTCCGCAAGCTCTATGACGATGCCGTGCGCCGCCGTGGCGACACTTCCGAGAACTTGATCGAGCTGCTGGAGCGTCGCCTCGACGCCGTCGTCTATCGCATGAAGTTCGCGGTGTCGCCGTTCCAGGCCCGTCAGATCATCAACCACGGTCACATCCAGGTGAACGGCAAGCGCGTCAACATCTCGTCCTACCAGATCAAGGACGGCGACGTTGTCCAGGTGAAGACCAAGTCCAAGGACCTGGCCATCATCGTCGAGGCCGCTGGTTCGCCCGAGCGCGACATTCCGGAATACCTGAATGTCGACCTGAAGGACATGAAGGGCACCTTCGTGCGCGCCCCCAAGCTGGCCGACGTCCCCTATCCGTGCCAGATGGAACCGAACCTGGTCATCGAATTCTACTCGCGCTAATCAGCGCGGGAATTCAGACCCGAAACGCCCCGGCAGCAATGCCGGGGCGTTTTACTTTGTGCCTTGGCCGGCAGCGATGCCGGGGCGTTTTGCTTTGTGCCTTGGCCGACAGCAATGCCAAGGCATTTTGCTTTTCAGGCCACCAGATCGCCGCGCACCAGCGTCAGCGGCTCCACCCCGGCCGGCACGTCGCGCGACAGATCGTCGGGGCGGTCCACCGGACCGCCGGTGCGCGCCTTCACCGATCCCTCGGTGATGGGCAGGCGGAATACCGCCGTCACCGCCAGTTCCTTGTCGTCGGGTTCGCGCACCAGGGCGGCGCGGCCGGGATGCATATGCTCGACCAGGGCGGTCAGCAGGGAAGCCTTTTCCGCAGGATCGGTCACCTCCTCGGCCACGCCGAACAGCATCACCGAGCGGTAGTTCATGGAATGGTGCATAAGCGAGCGCGCCAGCACCAAGCCATCCATCAGCGTGACGGTCACGCACAGCGGCGCCCCCGCCCCCATCACCTCGGCCATGCGGCCGTTACGGGCGCAGTGGAAATGCAGCGCGTCGCCTACCCGCCAGGCATTGGTGGGAATGACGAAGGGCTGGCCGTCCTGGACGAAGCCCACATGAGCCACCAGCGCCTCGTCCAGCACGGCGGCGATGCCCTCGACATCGTGGCTGGCCCGCTGGGCGCGGCGGCGGGCGGTGGAGCGTGGGGTGGGGGGAAGTGTGGTCATGGTATCCTCGTAGGTTGCCTGACCAGCTTGACGGCAAAGCGGCCCCGTAAGAAGCTCCGCTTAGAAGATTTTCATGGGGCCACTTTCATGCCGCGCCGCCCGCTCGACCTTCCGCTGGCACTGCCGCCGTTGCGCCGCGACGATGGCGTGCCGCTGGCGGTGCAAGTGGCGGCGGCGTTGCGCGACGCCATTCTGGCCGGCCGCCTGCCCGCCCACAGCCGGCTACCGTCGACGCGGCAATTGGCGGCGCAGTTGGCCGTCGGCCGCAACACCGTGCTGGCCGCCTACGAGCAATTGCTGGCCGAAGGCTTCGCCATCGCGCGCGGTGGTTCGGGAACCGTGGTGGCGCCCCTGCCCGCGCCCGCCGAAACCACCGCCCCGGCGGCGCGCCCCTTGTCCAAGCGGGTGGCGTTGCTGATGGCGGTGGAAACGCCGCGCGGACGCGGCTGGGGCGAGACGCTGGCGCCCGGCGTCCCCGACACGACGCACTTCCCGTGGCCCGAGTGGAGTCGCCTGCTGGCGCGGCGCTGGCGCCGGCCGGGACCGGACCTGCTGGTGCCCGACAACGCCGCCGGTCACGGCGCGCTGCGCGTCGCCATCGCCCAGTGGCTGGGCCGCAGCCGGGGACTGCGCTGCACGCCCCAGCAGGTGATGATCGTGTCGGGGTCGCAGCAGGCGCTGGACCTGTCTGCCCGCGTGCTGCTGGACCCGGGCGACACCGTACTGATCGAGGACCCGTGCTATCCCGGCCTGAAGGGCGTGCTGCGCGCCGCCGGCGCCCAGGTGGCGGCGGTGACGGTGGACAAAGACGGCTTCGACGTGGCGACGGCGGCGCGCGACTGGCCGCAGGCGCGGCTGGCCTGGGTGACGCCGTCGCATCAATACCCCACCGGCGTCACCATGACGCTGGCGCGCCGGCTGGCGCTGGTGGAATGGGCATGGCGGCACCAGGGCTGGATCGTCGAGGACGATTACGACGCCGATTTCCGCCATGCCGGCCCGCCGCTGGCGGCGCTGCAGGGCCTGGACGGCGACCACCGCACCATCCACCTGGGCACCTTTTCCAAAAGCATGTTCCCCGGCCTGCGCCTGGGCTGGCTGGTGCTGCCGGCCGACCTGATGGCGCCGTTCATGGCGGCACGCCGGCTGGCCGACATGGCGCCGCCGTCACTGACCCAGGCGGCCATGGCCGATTTCATGGCCGAGGGTCTGTTCGCCCGCCACCTGCGCCGCATGCGCGCCCTCTACGCCGCCCGCCACGCCCTTTTCCTGCACGCTTGCAACCGCCATCTGGCGCCGTTTGGCACGGTGGCCCCGGCCGAAGCCGGCCTGCATTCGGTGCTGTGGCTGACACCCGGCAGCGACGACCGCGCCGCCGCCGCCCGCGCCCAGACGGCCGGCTTCGCCTGTCCCGCCCTGTCCGAATACCGCGCCCATCCCGGCCCGCCGGGGCTGGTGCTGGGCTGGGGCAATATCGCCGAGGAGCGTCTGGAAGCGGTGGTGAAGCGGTTGGCGCAGGCGCTGGCTTGTGCCTGCTGATTCGCCACCTCATTCCCGTTGACCCGTTCCGCTGACAAACAAAAAGGCCGCCCCCAGCCGGAGGCGGCCCTTCGTCGTCAGAGTGTGCCGGCGCCAGTTCAGGCGGTAGCCACGCCCTTGTCGGCCAACAGCGCCTTCAGCTCGCCGTTGGCGGCCATCTCGCGCACGATGTCGCAACCGCCGACGAACTCGCCCTTGACGTAAAGCTGCGGCAGGGTCGGCCAGTTCGTGAACTGCTTGATGGCATCGCGCAGGGACGGGTCGACCAGGATGTCGATGCCCTTGAACTTGACGCCGTGATCGGTCAGCACCTGCACCACGGCGGCCGAGAAGCCGCACTGCGGGAACATGGGGGTGCCCTTCATATAGAGAACGACGTCGTTCTCGGAGAGGTCCTGCTTGATGCGCTCGAAGACGGGGTTGGTCATGGGGGGCCTTCAGAGAGTGGGGAGATTAGAATGACTTTAATCTACGCCGCGCCTGGACGCAGTGCAACATCACTTGCACCACCCCACATATGCGCGACCTTGAGGTCGGTCAACCCTTGGCCCAGTCGGGGGCGGTCTCGGGGGTCGCGGTCTGCAGCGCGAGCGCGTGCAATTCGCCGCCCATCTTGCCCTGCAGGGCGCCATAAACCATCTGGTGCTGCTGCACCCGGCTTTTACCCTTGAACGATTCGGACACCACCAGCGCCGAGTAATGGTCGCCGTCGCCGCGCAGATCCTCGATGATCACGCGAGAATCCGGAAAGGCTTCCTTGATCATTCGTTCGATATCACCGGCTTCCATGGCCATGGGGCTGAACTCCTGTCGCATGAGATATGGGGCGGCGGCGGCATTGTGCCTTGGTTTGCGGCGCACTGCAGCCAGGAATAACCACCTCCGCGGTTTTTGGACCTACCACCCCACCAGCTCCTCGGCAATCAGCACACTTATGGTTGATATTCGTTATCTCAATTGCGACCAGGGGAACTGTCTGTGCACGATATCTCGGCAGGAACGGAGGACATGATGACACATTTCCTTCCGGTTTTTTTATCGCGCTGTCTCTTGGCTTGGTCGCCAACCACGTAATGGCTCAATCACAGGATTATGGCGCCCAGAGCGGCGGCCTTCCCACGGTTTCCATGGCACCGCGCGTAGATGCCGGTCCGGTTCCGCCCCCCGGCAATCCCGGAAATCACATCACAATCTCGCCTACCGGCAGTATTCGACAACCTCATCAACCTGAAGCGCCAACCGCTCCGCCTCCCAGTTCTGCTCAAGCTCCCATTCCAGGCGTCCCAGGCATAGTTGTCACAGTTACTATACAGGATTCACATTAAAGGAGGGAACGATGCCACGACTAGAAATTATCGCCGCTGCGCTGGTTTTACTCCTCGCACAGCCAACGCTCGCTCAGACAGACAAGGTTGACGTCAGTCTTGCTTCCGAATGCACAACCGATCCGGTTTCAGCCTCGGGAAAAGGGCACACTTGCTATGCAGACAACCCGACCTGTCAGACTGCTCCCGCCAACTATGTCATCTCAGAAAAAACAATTCAGCCCAGGGCCACCAGTTGGAACGGAGCGCTTGTCGATAACACGGCGGGGAGCTGTGTCGTCACATTCAAGGATTACGTGGAGCTGATCGAAGGCTCGGAAATTTACCAGCCTAAGACCGTTTGCCTGCGCGCTGTGGCAGAGTCGGGAAGCGGAATGGGCAAGGCGGGCATCCGAGGCTGGTCGAAATGCGTGGTTACCGGAAAGGTCAGCAAGTATCGATAGGCGCTGAATAGCAGCGAGACCGCCCCCTCGCCACCGCCATAATCGCTATCAGTTGCGATTGGCGCGCTGCGGCCACGCATACAGCGCCACGCCGGCCCAGATGGCGGCGAAGGTGACGGCGTGGGCGGGGGTGAAGGTTTCGCCCAGGGCGAAAACCGCCACCAGCATCTGCACGGTGGGGTTCAGGTACATCATCAGGCCGATGGTGGAGAGCCGCAGGCGGCGGGCGCCATAGGCGAACAAGGCCAGCGGCACCGCCGTCACCGGCCCGGCCAGCGCCAGCAAGGCCAGGGTGCCGCCGCCGGCCTGGGGTGCCTCGCCGCCGCCCTGAAGCAGCAGATAGCCCACCGCCAGCGGGATCAGCCAGACGGTTTCCACCATCAGCCCGGCCAGTGCCGGCACGGCGATGGTCTTGCGCAGCAGGCCGTAGGCGCCGAAGCTGAGTGCCAGCACCAGCGCCACCCACGGCACGCCGCTGCCGTGTGACACCTGCCAGCCCACCCCCAGGGCGACCAGGACGATTGCCCCCCACTGGCGCCGGCTGAGCCGCTCGCCCAGCAGGATGCGGCCCAGCAGCACCGACACCAGCGGATAGATGTAATAGCCGAGCGACGCCTCAAGCGCGCGGCCGTGGGCCACCGCCCACACGAACACACCCCAGTTGATGGCGATGGCGACGGCCGAGGCGCCCAGCCGCAACAGGCGCGAGCGGTCGGTCAGGATGGCGCGGGTTTCGGCGAAACCGCCGAACACCGCCATCAGCAGCGCGGCGAAGACGGCGCCGCCGAGGATGCGGTGGGCCAGGATCTCGGCCGCTGGGACAGCGCCGACGGCCTTGAAATAGAGACCGAACACCCCCCACAACAGGAAGGCGCCAAAAGCGGCAAGCGCGCCGGACCGAGTGGAAGACGTGTCCATCAACAACCTTCCAGAAATGCGTCATCCCGGCCGTAGCGCAGCGGAGAGCCGGGATCCATCGCGGTGCACCACCATGGATCCCGGGTCTGCGCTATCGCTCCGCCCGGGATGACGCGGAAAGCGGAAGCCCTGAAAAACGGGCCTTAGTGGCCCGACATCGCGGCGCCCATGAAGGCCGGCAGCCAACCTTCGTTGGCATCGCGCAGTTCGTCCACGGTGACGGCCCGGCCGCCAACGCTGATGACGTGGCCGCCGGTCTTGCCGATGACGCGGGCATTGACTTCGCGCGCTTCGGCCGCTTCCAGCACCGCCACCAGATCGTCGTCGCCGACTTCCAGCACATAGCGGCCCTGATCCTCGCCAAAGCACCAGGCATGCAGCGGCAGGGTCGTCGGAGCCTCCAGGGCGGCACCGACGCGGTCGGCCGAAGCCATGGACATTTCCGCCACGGCGACCAACAGGCCGCCGTCCGAGACGTCATGGCAGGCCTTGAGCAGGCCGTCCTGGATCAACTGACGCACCAGCTCGCCCTTGCGGCGCTCGCGATGCAGCGCCACCGGCGGCGGGGCGCCTTCCTCGCGGCCGCAAATCTCGCGCAAGTACAGCGAGGCGCCCAACCAGCCCTTGGTTTCACCCAGCAGCACGATGTTGCTGCCGGCCGACTTGAAGGCCAGGGTCATGTGCTTGCCCACGTCGGCCAGCAGGCCGACGGCACCGATGGCCGGGGTCGGCTGGATGGCCGTGCCCTGAGTTTCGTTGTACAGCGACACGTTGCCCGACACGACCGGGAAGTCCAGGTCGCGGCAGGCTTCGCCCATGCCTTTGATCGCTTCGACGATCTGGCCCATGATCTCGGGCTTTTCCGGATTGCCGAAGTTCAGGTTGTCGGTGACCGCCAGCGGCAGGGCGCCGGTGGCCGACAGGTTGCGATAGGCCTCGGCCACTGCCTGACGGCCGCCCTCGTGCGGGTCGGCCTGGCAATAGCGCGGCGTGCAGTCGGTGGTGATGGCGACCGCCTTGTCCGAACCGTGGATACGCACCACGGCGGCGTCGCCGCCCGGACGCTGCACGGTGTCGCCCATGACCATGTGGTCGTACTGCGAATAGATCCAGCGCTTGGACGCGAGGTCAGGGCAGGCCACCAGCTTCTTCAAGGCTTCGGCCGGGCAGAGAGCCTCGACGTCCTCGGCCTTGATCACCGGCTGCTTGGCCGACGGCACCCACGGGCGATCGTATTCCGGCGCGGCCTGGGCCAGCGGGTCGATCGGCAGGTCGGCGACCACCTCGCCATGGCGCTTCAGCACCATGCGGCCGGTGTCGGTCAGGGTGCCGATGACGGCGAAGTCCAGCTCCCACTTGTCCATGATCGCCTTGGCAACGTCTTCCTTGCCCGGCTTCAGGATCATCAGCATGCGTTCCTGCGACTCGGACAGCATGATCTCGTAGGCGCTCATGCCCTGTTCGCGCATGGGCACGGCATCAAGGTCAAGGTCGACACCCAGGCCGCCCTTGGACGCCATCTCGAACGACGACGAGGTCAGGCCGGCGGCGCCCATGTCCTGGATGGCGACGATGACGTCGGTGGCCATCAGTTCCAGGCAGGCTTCGATCAGCAGCTTCTCGGTGAAGGGGTCGCCGACCTGGACGGTGGGGCGCTTCTCTTCCGAGTTCTCGTCGAACTCGGCCGAGGCCATGGTGGCGCCGTGGATGCCGTCGCGGCCGGTCTTCGAGCCGAAATAGACCACGTGGTTGCCGACGCCGGCAGCGGCCGAATAGAAGATGTTGTCCTTGGCGGCAAGGCCCACGGTCATGGCGTTGACCAAGTTGTTGCCGTTGTAGCTGCTGTGGAAATTGGTCTCGCCGCCCACGGTGGGGACGCCGACGCAATTGCCGTAGCCGCCGATGCCGGCGACCACGCCCGCCACCAGATGGCGGGTCTTGGGGTTGCTGGGATCGCCGAAGCGCAGCGCGTTCATGTTGGCGATGGGACGCGCGCCCATGGTGAAGACGTCGCGCAGAATGCCGCCCACGCCGGTCGCCGCACCCTGATAGGGTTCGATGAAGCTGGGGTGGTTGTGGCTTTCCATCTTGAAGACGATGGCGTCGTTGTCGCCGATATCGATGATGCCGGCATTCTCGCCCGGGCCGCAGATCACCCACGGCGCGGTGGTCGGCAGCGTCTTCAGCCACTTCTTCGACGACTTGTACGAGCAATGCTCGGACCACATGACCGAGAAGATGCCCAGCTCGGTCAGGTTGGGTTCGCGGCCCATGATGTCGAGGATCAGCTTGTACTCGTCCGGCTTGATGCCGTGGCTGGCGATGACTTCGGGGGTAATCTGGCTCACGACAGCGCCTCCACCAGCGAATCGAACATCAGCTTGCCGTCGGCCCCGCCCAGCAGGTCCTCGGCCAGGCGCTCGGGGTGCGGCATCAGGCCCAGCACGTTGAACTTGGAATTATAGACACCGGCGACGTTGCCCAACGAACCATTGGGGTTGGTCTCGGGCGCCACCTTGCCGTCGCGGTCGCAATAGCGGAAGGCGACCTGGCCGTTGTCTTCCATCTCGCGGAAGGTGTGCGGCTCGACGAAGTAGTTGCCTTCGGCATGGGCGATGGGGAAACGCACCACGTCACCCGAGCGGTAATAGCGGCAGAAGTCGGTGCGGTCGTTCTCGACCTTCAGATGCACGTCCTTGCAGATGAACTTCAGCCCGGCATTGCGCATCAGCACGCCGGGCAGCAGCCCCGCTTCGGTGATGATCTGGAAGCCGTTGCAGATGCCCAGCACGCGGGCGCCCTTGTCCGCGCGGGCCTTGACCTCGCGCATGATGGGCGAATGCGCTGCCATGGCGCCGCAGCGCAGGTAGTCGCCATAAGAGAAGCCGCCGGGCACGACGATCAGGTCGGCGGCGGGCAGTTCGGTGTCGCGGTGCCAAACCATATGCGGCTTGGCCCCCATGCTGGCCTCCAGCGCCACCGCGACGTCGCGGTCGCAGTTGGAACCGGGAAAAACGATGACGGCGGCTTTCACGGGCGATCCCTGCAGAATTGGGTCGGAAACCGCCTTCTTAATACGGAACCCGGACAGTTTCCAGCCCGAAGGGGGATGGGGGGCTGCCGGAACCTCCGGCCAATTCCGTAAAAAACTTGTTGCCTTGTGCAAATGCGAGTGACTATCATCCTCATATCGCACGAAACATCCCCCAATGAGGGAGAGGATTGATGAGCTTCAAGTCACTGCTGGTCGCCGGTACCGTCCTGGGCCTGGCCTCTACCGCCGCGCTGGCCGGCGAGCGTCCCATGGGCGAACCGGTCGAAAAGAACGGCATGGAGATCGCCGGCGTCTACCTGCAATCGGTGATGATGGAGCCGCACATGGCTGTCCACGACAACACCGACATTCACATCGAAGCCGACGTCAAGGGCGCCGAGGGCAACAACAACGGCTTCGGCAAGGGCGAGTGGATTCCGTACCTGGACATCGCCTATGTCGTCACCAAGCAGGGATCGTCGTTCAAGAAGACCGGCACGCTGTACCCCATGGTGGCGTCCGACGGCCCCCATTACGGCGACAACATCAAGATGGACGGCCCGGGCAAGTACCACGTCGCCTATACCCTGAAGCCGGCCGCCCACAACTTCATGCGCCATACCGACAAGGAAACCGGCGTCGGCAAGTGGTGGGAGCCGTTCACGGTGGAATGGGACGTGACCTATACCGGTACCGGTGCCAAGAGCGGGTACTGAGTCCGGCGTGACGGTCGGGGGTGGGGTCTCCTCCTCTCTTCCCCTCCCCCGCCCGCCTGCAACCGCAGCCTGTTTTTCGGGCAGGAAACTCCGCCCATTCTGCCTACTTCATAGCCACACACATCCGCCATGCACGGAACAAACACCCGCAACCCTTGAAATCTGGGCGTTACAAATGGCATCCCTATGGGTATATGTGGCACACAGATTGCCTGTGCGCAGAACCAGCGATGCTTGCACGTGCGTGAGGGGATGCAGAACTTGGACGGCGGCGACGCCCTGATCGACCTGACGTCGCGCGGTGACGCTCCCGAGGCGCCTTGCCACGCGATCGACCAATACCGGTCGCTTTTCGAAAACGCCATCGAAGGCATCTACCGCACCACCCCGGACGGCCGCTATCTGGCCGCCAATCCGGCGCTGGCCCGCATCTATGGCTATGACGGCCCCGAGGCGCTGATCTCGGGCCTGACCGACATCGCCCGCCATCTTTACGTCAATCCCGTCGACCGCGACCGCTTCAAGCGCGCGCTGGCGGTGGATTCCGAAGTCCGCGCCTTCGAAGCCCAGGTCTTCCGCAAGGACGGCAGCACCATCTGGATCGCCGAGAACGCCCGCGCCGTGCGCGACGAGGCCGGCGAGGTAGTGTGCTACGAAGGCACCGTGCAGGACATCACCTCGCGCAAGCTGGCCGAGGAACGGCTGCGGCTGGCGGCGGCGGTGTTCGACAACGTGGGCGAAGCCATCATCGTCATCGACCACGACCACATCGTGCGCGCGGTCAACGGCGCCTTCGAACGCATGACCGGCTTTGCCGCCCAAGGCGTGGTCGGCATCCCGCTGACGCTGTTCGCCGCCGAAGTCAACGAAGCCGCCCTGATCGAGGAAGCCTGGACCACCGCCGCCAAGGGCACCATCTGGCAGGGCGAGGTGTGGGCGCGCCGCGCCGATGGCGACGTCTTCCCCACCGCCATGGCCATCACCGGCGTGGTGTCCGAGGACGGCTCGGTCGGCAGCTACGTGCTGCTGGCGCACGACGTCACCCGTCGCAAGATGGACGAGCAGCGCATCCGCTTCCACGCCAGCCACGACACCCTGACCAAGCTGGCCAACCGCCACACGGTGATGGAGTCGCTGGGCGACGCCATCGTGCGGGCCGAACTGGGCGGCCACCGGCTGGCGGCACTGTTCCTGGACGTCAACCGCTTCAAGGACGTCAACGACAGCTTCGGCCACGCCGCCGGCGACGATTTGCTGCGCCAGGTGGCGCGCCGGCTGAAAGGCTGCGTGCGCGCCAGCGACATCATCGGCCGCCTGGGCGGCGACGAATTCGTCGTGGTGTTGCCCAACATCCAGGACCCGTCGGGCGCGGTCGCCTGCGTCGAAAAGATCCTCTACGCCTTCTCGGAACCGTTCTCGGTGGCCGAGCGCGACCTGTATTGCTCGACCAGCATCGGCGTGGCGCTCTATCCCGACGATGCCGACACCGCCGAGCAATTGCTGTCCTCGGCCGACGCCGCCATGTACCACTGCAAGGCCGGCGGCCGGACCTACAGCTTTTACGACCACGACATGAACCGCCAGGCGGTGGAGCGGGTCAATCTTGAGAACGACCTGCGCCACGCCATCGCCGAGCGCCAGTTCCGCCTGCACTACCAGCCCAAGCTGGACGCCCGCACCCGCCGCATCGTCGGCGCCGAGGCGCTGATCCGCTGGTCGCACCCCGAACGCGGCGCGGTCAGCCCGGCCCTGTTCATCCCGGTGGCCGAGCGCGCCGGCCTGGTCGGCGCCATCGGCGATTGGGCGCTGAGCGAAGCGTGCTACCAGATGAAGCTGTGGCGCGAGCAGGGACTGGATTTCGGCTGCGTCTCGGTCAACCTGTCGCCCGCCCAGTTCCACGACGCCGGCCTGAAGGAGAAGGTCGAGCGCGCCTTGGCCTTGAACGGACTGGACCCCAGCGCGCTGGAACTGGAAATCACCGAAACCATGATGGCGACCGAAGTGGACCGCGCCATCGCCATTCTGACCCAGTTGGGCAGCATGGGCGTGCGCATGTCCATCGACGACTTCGGCACCGGCTATTCGTCGCTGGCCTATCTCAAGCTGTTTCCGGTGGACACGCTGAAGATCGACCGCGCCTTCGTCATGGAACTGCCCGGCAACGGCATGGACGGCGCCATCGTCGCCTCGATCGTCGCCCTGGCCACCAATCTGGGCTTCGACGTCATCGCCGAGGGCGTCGAGACCCGCGAGCAGGCCGACTATCTGCTGAGCAAGGGCGTCACCGCCATGCAAGGCTATCTGTTCAGCCCGCCGGTGGACGCCGAACGCTTCACCGCATTGCTGCGGCACGGGGTATAAGGGCGGCGGTAGACTCCGCCGGCATTGTCCACCAATGGAAACAGTTCTGTGAAAAATCACGGAATTGTTCATCCACAGCAACAGCGCGAAACTCCGAGCAACGCAACGGGGCGCATGCCCCACCTCGTCAGCTCACGGAGATTTCGCCATGTCGTTCGCCCAGACCGCCACCGTCAAGCCCCTTATTCCCGCCATCGGCGCCGTCTCGACCGCACTGTCGCCGCTGGCCGAGCCGATGGTGCGCATCGCCACCGGACTGACCCTGGTGCCGCATGGCGCGCAAAAGCTGTTCGGCTGGTTCGGCGGTTACGGCATCGAGGCGACCGGCCAGTTCTTCGCCACCCAACTGGGGCTGCCGGCGTGGATCGCCGTTGTTGCCGGCCTGATCGAATTCTTCGGCGGCCTTGCCCTGGCCGCCGGTCTATTCACCCGCCCGGTAGCGGCCCTGGTGACCGGCCTGATGGCGGTGGCGGTGGTCCAGGTACATCTGGGCGCCGGCTTCTTCTGGACCTCGGGCGGCTTCGAATACCCGCTGCTGTGGGGCATCGTCGCGCTTAGCTTCGTTGTCCGCGGCGGCGGCCGCTTCTCGCTCGACGCCGCCATCGGACGGGAATTCTAGGTAGACCGTGGCAAAGGGGGATAGGAATCCGGTCGATCACTGGTATCCATCCCCCGTCCGGAATACCTAGAGGGGGTCACGGCGACCTGCCTCGGAGTTTTCCCGGATGTATGAACCCTTGGACCGCACTTGCCTGGCGCCCCGTGCCGGACGCGCTTCACCGGGTGAGTACATGGTGCGCAAGGACGGCAAACCTTTTGCCATCCTCAATGCCACCCCGGCCTTGGTGCAGCGGACGTTGGCGGGCTTCGAGATGGCCTGCCCGTCGGCATCATGGAGCGTCGAGCGGACGTGACCCCGCGCGGCATTGAGCACGCCGCCGGTGCGACTGCCTTCTTGTGTCTCCCTCTCTAACACTTCGGCCCCGTTCCTGCGTGGAACGGGGCTGCTTTTTTGCTTATTCGTCGTCGAAACGACCGGGTGTCGCGCCCATCAGAACCGGCATGTCCTCGTCCGGTTCGCCCACCGCCTTGGCCTTGAGCGCCCGGCGCAGGATCTTGCCGGTGGTGGTCTTGGGCATGGATTCGACGAACTGCACCTCGCGCGGGGCGATGGCCGATCCCAGTTGCTGGCGGGCAAAGTACAGCAGTTCCAGCCGCAGCGCCTCGCCCGCCTCGAAGCCGGGATTCAGCGACACGAAGGCCACCGGCACCTCGCGCAGCAGCAAATCGGGCTTGCCGACCACACCGATTTCGCCCACGGCCGGATGTTCCATCAGGCCGCACTCGATTTCGAACGGGCCGATGGTGTGGCCGGCCGATTTGATCATGTCGTCCGAGCGGCCGACGAACCAGAAGAAGCCGTCGGCGTCGCGGCGGACCAAGTCGCCGGTCAGATACCAGCCGTCGACGAAGGCCGAGGCGTAGCGGCCGGGATCGCCGACATAAGAGGTGAACAGCGCCGGCGAATCGGCACGCAACGCCAGCTCGCCCACCGCGTCCGGCTCGGTCACCATCTCGATCTTGGACAGGTTGCGGTTCACCACCGCCGCCTCGACGCCCGGCAGCGGGCGTCCCATGCTGCCCGGCTTGCCTTCGCCGGCCAGGTTGGCGATGGCGATGGCACCGGTCTCGGTCTGCCACCAGGTGTCATGGAACTGGGCGCCCAGCGTCTTGTCGCCCCACGCCACCGCATCGGCGTTCAACGGCTCGCCGACGCTGGCGGCCAGACGCAGCGAGTTCTCGCGGTAGACGCGGGCCAGGGCGGCGCCGTAGCGCATCATCATGCGGATGTTGGTGGGTGTGGTGTACCACACCGTCACCTTTTCCTCTTTCAACACGCCGTACCAGCGACGGGGGTCGAAGTCGGCCTCGTCGATGATGGTGGTGCAGCCGTTGACCAGCGGCGTGATGAGCGAATAGGCGGTGTTGGTGATCCAGCCCGGATCGGCGGTGCACCAATAGACGTCGTCCGGCTTGAGGTCGAAGACCTGACGGCCGGTGACCAGATGGGCCAGCACCGAGCCATGCGCGTGCACGGCGCCCTTGGGCGTGCCGGTGGTGCCGCTGGTGAAATGGACGAAGGCCGGCGAGGTCTCGCTGGTCGCCACCGTGGCCGCCGGCTGGGCGGCGGCGATGCGGGCCTGGAAGTCCAGGCAGCGGTCATGGCTGCCCAGGACGGCATCGGGTTCGTCAGGCACCAGCAGGACGTGGGCGAGGTCGGCCAGATTGGCGCGTACCCCCGCCACCTTGCGGCTATAGAACGATTCGCCGGCGATCAGCACCTTGGCGCGCGACAGTTCAAGGCGCGAGCGCAGCGGGCCAGGGCCGAAGGCGTTGAACAGCGGGCAGAACACCGCGCCGGCCTTCCAGATACCGAAGGCGGTCTGGTACAGCTCGACCGAGCGGCCCAGCAGGACGGCGACGGTATCGCCGGGCTTGACGCCCAAATCCACCAGGACGGCGGCGATGCGCGACGACACGTCGGCCAGTTCGGCATAGGTGACGATGCGGCGTTCGTAGCGGCGTCCCAGGCTGACCAGCGCCCGCCGCCCGCCATGGCCGGCGGCGACGTGACGGTCGATTGCCTCGTACGCTAGATTGAAGCCGCCGCCGGGCATCCCGGACAGCAGGTCGCGCGCTGAATTCCAGTCGAAACGAGACGCGCCAGCGGTCGTGCCGTTATTCGGCAGGGCCATCTTTCCTCCCGCAATGCTTGCGCGGGAACCGTACATAGCGGTTCCCGTCCTCCCTTGAATTGGGCGCCATTGTGCTGGGCAAGCCCCGGCTTCGCAACAAGCCGATTTGCAAGCCTGCGATGCACCGGCTCAGGAGGCGGCGGCGCGGCGGCGGGTTGCCAAAAAAATTCCGCTGAAGATCAGCCCGCCCCCCAGCGCGTGGTACCACTGAAACGTTTCACCCAACAGGGGAATGGCCGCCAGCGCGGTGAACAGCGGGATCAGATAGGAATACTGCCCGGCGGTGGCGGCCCCCACCGCCGCGACGCCGCGATTCCAGAAATAGAACGCCACCAGCGAGGCCAGCAGGCCGGTATAAAGGATGGCGCCCCACATCCAGCCGTCCGCCGCCACGGTGGGCGCGCCCCCCCACCACGCCAGCGGCGTCAGCGCCGCCAGGCCGACGATGACGAAGGCCGCCAATTGGGTGGCGGCCGGCACCGGCAAGGCGAAGCGGCGCAGCATGACGGAATAGATCGCCCAGGCCAGCGTCGCCAACAGCATCAACCCGTCGCCCGGCGTCAATGCCAGCCCGAGCAGGCGGCCGGGATCGCCGCGCGTCACCACCGCCAGCATGCCGCAGGCCGACACCAGGATGCCCAGCGCCTGGGCCGGGCGGATAACGTCGCCCAGCCACACCCGCCCCAGCAGCAGGATCATCAGCGGCATGGACGCCCCCATCAGGGTGGCGTTGATCGCCGTGGTGGTGTGCATGGCCATGTAGAGCAGGGTGTTATAGGCGCCGACGCTGCACAGCCCCATCACCACCACCGCCAGCCAGTGGCGGCATAGCACCTGGCGGTGGATCAGCAGCGAGCGACCGGTGAACGGCAGCAGCGCCGTCAGCGCCACCAGCCAGCGCCAGAACGACAATTCGATGGGATCGATCCGACCGACCACGGCACGCCCGACCAGGGCGTTGCCCGCCCACAACAGGGGCGGCACCACCAGCAGAATCAGCCAGAGCCGGCGCTGATTCACGGCAGCAGGGAGCCGTCGACTATGGCGCGGCCGATGGCGTCGGCCAGGGCGCGGTTGAAGCGCGGGCTGTAATGGACGGTGTCCACATAGGCGTTGCCCTCGGCCGGCTCGACCTCGGCCAGCCACAGGGTGCTGTCGCCCAGCAATTGGCCGGCGGCACGCATTTCGACCATGTGGGGATAGCCCTTGGCCGAATTCTGGTGATGGGCCAGCAACTCGGTGTCGACCGGCACGGCGCGCTTGGAATTGTCGTAATGGAAGGTGGGCACCGGCTGCTGTACGAACAGCGCCTTGAAGCCCAGCTTTTCCGCCATGGCGGCGACGATGCGGCGGTTGGTGTCGAGCCGGCGGATGACCTTGTCCACCTCGGCGTCGCTGGTGCACAGGTCGGCGCGGTTGGGCGCCTCGGCCGGTTCGGAGCCGACCAGCCAGCGGCTGAACGCCAGCAGGTTGGAACGCTGGGCCAGTTCGCCGGTCAGCGGCAACCGCGCCACCACGGCGGTGGCCTGCTCCAGCCGCTGGCTCCAGGCGGTGCGGTCGGGCAACTGGCACGCCTGGAAGTCGCTCAGGCCGTCGACGAACACCGCCAGGTCGGGACGGATACCGTTGGTCAGCAGGCGTTCCAGCGCGATGCGCTCTTGCGTCGAGTAATAGGACGGCGCGCCGAAATTGAACACCTGGACGTCCTTGCCCGCGGCCTTCAGCACCTCGCCCAACTGCGCCGGCAGCGTCTCGCCGTCGGTGACGCCGGTGCCGAAGGTGGTCGAGCCGCCGAACACGAACACCTTGGCGCCCGGCGCGCCCAGGTCCTGCCCGGTGCCGTTGCCGCGATAGCCGTCGGCGGCGATGGTGATGTGGCGGCCGGCGCGTGGCGGCAGGTGGTATTCCACCAGCGGACTGTAAACCGCTTCACCCAGGCGCGATTCCTCGGCCAGGGCCTCGCGGTACAAAGCGGGGTTGTCGGTGTCGTACAGCCGCGCGATATCCTGGTCGCTGAGGGAAGGCGTGGCGGCGGACCGATTATGGCGTATCTTGCCCATGGCCAGCCCGGCCCCCCATTCGGCCACGGCCAGCACCAGCACCACGGCCAGCGCCCATTGCGCCAGCCTGGAATAGGCGGTTCCGAACGAGGTGGATTCGTCGTGATTGCGGGAACGGCGTCGGCGCATTGGGGGGCGGCCCGGGTACAGGAAAAATTGACCTTGGTCATACCGCGAAAGCGAAGCCAGGGCAATCGAGGAGGGTGAGAGAAGCAATGTTCGTGTTGCATGAGCGGCTGCAGGCCGACACCGTTTTCATCACCGACTGGCCGCTGTGCCGGGTGCTGCTGCTGAATGACGCCAACTACCCCTGGCTGGTGCTGGTGCCGCGCCGCAAGGGCGTGTCGGAACTGCACGAGCTGGACCAGGACGACCGCCAGACGGTGATCGAGGAAATCGCCAAGGCCTCGCACTGCCTGCAGAACCACGTCAAGGCGCACAAGATGAATGTGGGCGCGCTGGGCAACGTGGTACCGCAATTGCACATCCACGTCATCGCCCGTTTCGACGGCGATGCGGCGTGGCCGCGCCCGGTATGGGGCGCCGTGCCGGCCAAGCCGTACGAGGCGGCCGAGTTGGAGGCGCATGTGACTGCCCTGCGCCGGCTGTTGCGCTGACGCCATGCTGCTGAACGGTGTCCATCTGTTGCCCGATCTGTCGGGCGCGCTGATCTGCCCCAAGGAACGCCTGGTGGCGGTGTCCGACCCCATTGGCGATCCCGGTGCGCGTCAGGCGCCGCAACTGGCCGCCGAGGCGTTGAAGCGGCTGGCAGCGGTGCTGCGCCAACGCCGCCCCGCCACCGTCGTCTGGCTGGGCGGGGCGCTGCCCACGCTGTTGGCCGAGGGACGGCTGAGCAAGCGCGACGGCGACGAGTTGACCCGCATGGCCGGCGCCCATGCCTGGCATTGGGTGGCCGAGACCCTGCCCGAGGGTTTGCCCGGCCAGTCGGCAGCCGAAATCAAGGCCGCCGGCCTGACCTTCCGCCACCAGGGCCTGGCCTCGTCCAGCGTGCTGGGCGAGGTGTCGGCGCTGCCATGGCCGGTGGCGGGCAGCGACGGCCGGGTGTGGCCGTGCTTCGTCATCGACGGCCGTCGCATGGTCGTGCCCGCCTTCGGTGGCCGCACCGACGGCACCAACGTGCTGGCGCCGCGCTTCCTGTCGCTGTTCCGCCGGCCGTTCCAGGCGCTGATGCTGGTGGGCAACCGCGTCGTCACCCGCCCGCGCGCCCGGCTGGAGCCGCCACCACCACCGCCCCTGCCGGTGGAATAGCCATGACCACGCTGATCTGGCTGCGTCAGGACTTACGGCTCGCCGACCATCCGGCCCTGGCCGCCGCAAGCGGGCCGGTGGTGCTGGCCTTCGTGCTGGACGACGCCGGGCCGTGGCACCCCGGTGGCGCCTCACGCTGGTGGCTGCACCAGTCGCTGGCGGCGCTGGGCGCGGCGGTCGCGACCAAGGGTAACCGGCTGGTGCTGCTGAAGGGCGACGCGCGGACCGAAATTCCCCGCCTGGCCAGCGCCATCGGCGCCCAGGCGGTGCACTGGAACCGCCGCTTCGAACCGGGCGAGCCGGCACGCGAGGCGGAACTGGCACAGCGGCTGAACGCTTGCGGCATCGCCGCCCGCGCCTTTGCCGCCGACCTGCTGTTCGAGCCAGGCCACGTGCGCACCAAGACCGGCGGCGCGTTTCAGGTGTTCACGCCGTTCTGGCGCGCCGCCCTGGCGCTGCCCGAGCCGGCCCGCCCGCTGCCGGCGCCCGCCACCCTGCCCGCCCCCGCCGGTGTGCCGGACGGATTGACGCTCGACCAACTGGGGCTGATGCCGGCGGTGGCGTGGTGGCACGGCATGGCCGAGGCATGGCAGCCGGGCGAAGCCGCCGCCGCCACCACCTTGGCCGATTTCCTGGATGACGGGCTGGACAACTATGCCGGCGACCGCGACCGCCCGGATCGCCCTGGCACCTCGCGCCTGTCGCCCCATCTGGCCTTCGGCGAGATCAGCCCGCGCCAGATTTGGCACGCCGTGCGGGCGCGGCCGCCGTCGAACGGAGCGGAGACTTTCCTTAAGGAACTGGGCTGGCGCGAATTCAGTCACCAGTTGATCGCCAATTTTCCCAAACTGTCGACCGAACCGCTGCAGCCCGCCTTTGCCGCCTTCCCCTGGCGCGACGACGACGAGGGGCTGCGGCGCTGGCAGCACGGCCTCACCGGTTTCCCCATCGTCGATGCCGGCATGCGCCAGCTTTGGGCCACCGGCTGGATGCACAACCGGGTGCGCATGATCGTCGGCTCGTTCCTGGTCAAGGACCTGCTGCTGCCGTGGCAGGCGGGCGAGCGCTGGTTCTGGGACACGCTGGTGGATGCCAACGCCGCCGCCAACGCGGCGTCGTGGCAATGGGTGGCCGGCTGCGGCGCCGACGCCGCGCCCTATTTCCGCGTCTTCAACCCCATCACTCAGGGCGAGAAGTTCGACCCCACCGGTGCCTATGTGCGGCGCTGGGTGCCGGAACTGGCCGGCCTGCCCGACCAGTACATCCACCAGCCGTGGCAGGCGCCGCCGCTGATCCTGGCCGGGGCGCGGGTCAAGCTAGGCATCACCTATCCCACCGCCATCGTCGACCACGCCCAGGCCCGGCTGCGCGCCCTTGCCGCCCTGAACGAGATCAAGGCGGCGCGCGCATGACGTCCGCGCCGCCGATGACGCGCCTGCTGGGGCTGGGACTGCTGGCGGCGGCGCTGTTTTCCGTGACCTTCGTGCTGAACCGCGCCATGAGCGTGCAGGGCGGCCATTGGGCGTGGAGCGCCGCCCTGCGCTATGCCGACATGGCGGTGCTGTTGGCCGCCTGGGTGGCGGTACGGCGCGGGATCGGCCATCTGGTGGCGGTGGTGCGGGAGTTCTTCCACCGCCTGCCGTTCTGGCTGGGCACCGGCGGCATCGGCTTCGGCGTGTTCTATGCCGGTTGCTGTTTCGCCGCCGACCATGCCCCCGGCTGGATCGTGGCCGCCACCTGGCAGATCACCATCCTGATCAGCCCGCTGGTACTGCGCGGCTTCGGCCTGGCGGTGCCGCTGCGCGGCGTCGCCTTTCTGGCCCTGACCTTCGTCGGCATCGCGGCGGTGAACGCCCAGCGCATGGCCGAGGGCGTCAGCGCCGAGCAAATTCTGTTCGGCGTGGTTCCGGTGCTGGTGGCCGCCATCGCCTATCCCGTCGGCAACCAATTGCTCAACCGCGCCCGCCATCAAAGCGGAGCGCAGGCGGCCCTGCTGGCCGACCCGGCGGTGGCCGTGCTGCTGCCGACTCTGGGGTCGCTGCCGTTCTTCGCCCTGTTGCTGCTGGTGACGGCGCCGCCACCACCCAGCAGCGGACAGGTGGCAGCCACCGCCGTGGTGGCGCTGTTCGCCGGCTGCTTCGCCACCGCGCTGTTCCTGCACGCCCGCAACCTGTCCAACGATCCCTATCGCATCGCCGCGGTGGACGCCACCCAGGCCGGCGAGGTCGGCTTCGCCCTGATCGGGGAAATGCTGTTGCTCGGCGCGCCGTTGCCCGGCCTATGGGGCTGGCTGGGACTGGCCGCCACCACCGCCGGGCTGATCGGCTTTACCTTCGGCCGCAAGGCATAGTTCTGCTACGTCCGCCGCTCGCGCCTCGACCGTCACCGCGCCCGGCGTGGGGTGGCGCAGCGCCAGGGCCATCAGGTGGCCCGGCGTCGGGCGGAACTGGCGGAACAGCCAGCGTGCCGGGTCGTCGGCCAGGGTGGCGTCGAAGCGGATCGCCAGCGGATCAAGGCTGAAGGCGAAGCTGTCCAGCGGCTGGGCCAGCCCCTTGCCGATGGCTTTGACGTAGGCCTCTTTCAAGGTCCAGAACGCCAGGAAGGTGGCATCGGCCTGCTCGACCGGCACCGCCGCCAACTGGTCGCATTCGGCCGGGGCGAAGAAGCGCCGCGCCAGGTCCATGCTGGCCGCCTTGCGATCCAACCATTCCACGTCGATGCCGATGTCGTGCTGCTCGGTCAGCGCCGCCGCCGCCAGGCCACGGGTGTGGGACAGGTTCAGCCGCAGACGCGGCGCCCCCGCCGGCACCACCGCCTCGGGCTTGCCATGGTCGCCGGTCTCGAACCGCCACGCCTGCGGCGCCCCGCCGGCGCGGCGCGACAGCAGGACGCGGCCCAGGGCATGGGCGGCGATATAGGTCAGGCGGTCGCGTTCAAAGTGGAAGCGGGCGGCGCGCGCCTGCTCGGCATCGTCCAGCACGGCGTGCAGGCGCGGCCATTGATCGGCCGCGACCGTGTCGACCTTCAGCCACCGCACGCTTACCCAATTCGCCGTCACGTCCGCGCCTCGCCCATTTGCGGGCTGAGTGTGCCCGCCGAGGCGGCAAATGAAAAGCCGTCAGAAGAACAGATCGTCGACGGCGACCTCGGCCTCTGGCGGCTTTTCCGCCACCACCACGGCATGCCCACGGGCGAAGGCCTGATGGATGGCGCGTTCCTGCTCCATGGTGTAGCGCGGATACATCAGGTCGGCGATGGCCTGATGGTCGGCATCGTCAGGCTCGCCGCCGGCTTCCAGCGTCTGGGCGATGGCGGCCAGCCGGGTGACCTGCTCGGCCAGCACGCGGTCGAGCCGGTGGTGAACGTCGATGCCGCCGGCCACCCGGGTCAGTTCCGCCGCCGTGCCGCCGCACTGACGGCGCAACTGCTCCAGGGCGTCGGACATGCTGGCGGCCAGATGGGACAGCGCCGCCAGCGACAGCGTCATGGTTTCCACCGTGGCGGCATCGTCGCCGCCGTCGCCGGCAGCCGAGGCGGCGGCCAGGGCGGCGGCATCCTGCAGCGCCTTTTCCAGCACGGTGGCGATGCCGTGGGTGCAGTCCTCGGTACGCTTGCTGCAGCCGCGCAGCTCTTGCGCCACCACCCCCAGCGCCCGGCCGTCATTGCCAAGCCGGCCGCATTTCAGCGTGGCGTTCAGGCCCATGACGCGCATGTCGGCGTCGATGGAACGGATGGCGGCCAGGTCCTCGGCCATGGCGCGGAAGGTGTCGGACACCGCCGCGACCACCTCGCGGGTCTGGTCGCGGCGCACGCCATAGGCGGTCAGCAACTCGGCGGCGCGCCGCATGTCCTGTTCGATTTCGGTGACGAACAAGCCGCCGGACGAGCCGGAGAAGGTGGCTTCCGCCTCGGCCAGAACGGCGGCGGCATCGTCGCCCAGGGCGGACAGGTTGCGGATCAAGCTGCCCACCTCGGTGCAGTACTCGCTGCCGCCGCCCTTCAGTTGGGCCGACAGCAGGCGGCAGGCACCGCCGACGAAACCGCGTCCGGCCGAAGCGCCAGCGACCAAGTCATGGGCGGCCAGGTCGCGGGCGGCCTCGCGCACGTGTTCGATGCGCTGGCAGACATTGTCGTTGATCTGCAGCTCGCCCACGGTCCGGGCGACGCGCTGGGAAATCTGCTGCGAGCGTGCGGCAACGCCGGCGGCGGCCTGAGCGGCGGCATTGCGGCGGCTGGTGATGACGCCCAGGCTGCGGTCGATGCGTCCGCGCACCGCCGCCAGTTCGCGGCCCTCGTTGGCTTCGAACGCCGACGCGGCCGCCAACGCCGAGGCGACGGCGGCGCGCACCTCGGCCATGCGGCGCGCAGCCTGGCGGGTCGAGACATCGGCCAAGGCGCCCAGTCGGCCGATCTCGGTGGTGAAAACCGAGAAATCCACCCCGGCGGCGCGAACCTGCGCCGCCTGAATCTTGCCGTTGATCGCCAGCCCGCCGATCTCGCCGATGATCTTGCCCAGGCCGGCCAACCGCCTTTCCAGTTCGGCGGCGCCGGCATCCAGCCCGCGCAACAGCGGCACGGCGGTGCCGGCATCGTGGGCGGCCATACGCTGGATGCCGGCCATGGCCTGCTCCAGCGCGGCGGCGGCGCTGCCGGCGTCCTGGCTGTGGAATTGCTCGGCCAGGCTGGAAAACTGACCGGCTAGACCGTCGAACACCGTGACCCCACGGCCGAGGATGTTGCCGATCGCCAGGAACTCGCCATCGGTCGAGCCGGTCAGACGCCCCAGCGCATGGTCCACCTCGGCCAGCGCGGGGGCGAATGAAGCCGGATCGTCTTGCGCGGGGCCGCGCTCACTCATGCCGCAAACCGGCGATCAGCGCGCCGTCCTCGGAGCCGAACAGATGGGCGAGATCAAGCACGATGACGAAGGCGCCGCCATGGCGGCCCACCCCCTTGATGTAGTCGGAGTTCCACCGGATGCCGATTTCCGGCGGTGGTTCCAACGAATGCTCGGCCAGCTCGGTCACCTCGTAGACACGGTCGGCCATCAGCCCCATGGCCATGTCGCGGCCGTCGATGGTGACGTCCAACACGACGATGCGGGTGTTCGGGGTCGGCTCGGCCGCCGGAAAGCCAAGGCGGACCCGCAGGTCGATGACCGGCACCGTTCGGCTGCGCACGTCGATCATGCCCAGCATGTAGCCAGGGGCATTGGGCACCCGTGAAATGGGGCGGACATCCAGGATTTCGTGCACCTGGTTGACATCGACCGCGAAGACCTCGCGATCGATGCCCAGGGTGACGTACTGGCGGGTATTATCCACGGCCACGGACAGAGTCATGGTCTGGCCCTTTCCTCGCTGCCGCACCGTCAGTAGTGGCGGAAGTCGGCGTCGTCGGCATCCATGTCGATGGTCACCCCCTCGCTCGGCTTGACCGGCCGGACGACACCGGTCTTGGGCATCGGCTTGGCGCGGGCCGGCTTGGCCTTGCCCTTGGCCGGCGCCATATGCGCCACCTGGGTATGAGCGGGCGCGGCCGTCCGCGACGTACGGGTGAACTCGCTATGCTCGACCTTGAAGAAGGCGATGGTCGATTGCAGTTCCTCGGCCTGCGAGGCCAGTTCTTCCGAGGTCGCCGACATTTCCTCGGCGGCGGCGGCGTTCTGCTGGGTGACCTGATCCAGTTGCTGGATCGCCAGGTTGACCTGGTTGGCGCCGGCATCCTGTTCGCGGCAGGCCGCCGAGATTTCCTCGACCAGTTCGGCGGTGCGCTTGATGTCGGGCACCAGCTTAGACAGCATGACGCCGGCTTCCTGGGCCACCTTCACCGTGTCGGTGGACAGGGCGTTGATCTCGTTGGCCGCCGCCTGGCTGCGTTCGGCCAGCTTGCGCACCTCGGACGCCACCACCGCAAAACCACGACCGTGTTCGCCGGCCCGCGCCGCCTCGACCGCCGCGTTCAGCGCCAGCAGATCGGTCTGGCGGGCGATTTCCTGCACCACGGTGATCTTTTCCGCGATGGTCTGCATGGCGCCGACCGCACGCGACACCGCTTCGCCGCTGGCCTGGGCGTCCTTGGACGACTGGCGGGCAATCTTCTCGGTCTGGCTGGCGTTTTCGGCGGTCTGCTTGATGTTGGCCGCCATCTCCTCCATCGAGGCCGCCGCTTCTTCGGTGGCCGAGGCCTGTTCGGTGGCGCCCTGGCTCAATTGCTCGGCGCCGGACGACAATTGCTCGCTGCCGGCGGCGACGTTCTGGGCGGCAGCGGCGGTTTCGGTGGCGACCCCGCGCAGTTTCTCGACCATGCGCTCCAGGGCGATGCCCAGGGTGTCCTTGTCGGACAGGCGCTTGACGTTGATCGTCAGGTCGCCGCCGGCGATCTTGTCGGCCAGGCCGGCGGTGTTGCGCAGATTGGCGGTCATGCCGTTGAGGGCGTCGACCAGATCCTTGACCTCGTCGTCGGTGGTCACCGCGACGGTCATGTTGAGGTCGCCGATGGCCACCGCGTTGGCCAGTTCGACCGAACGGCCAAGACCACGGGCCAGCGACTGCGAGATGACCCAGGCGGCGATGGCGGACACCACGATGCTGATGGCGACAACGCTCAACAGGATGGCGCGGCCGCGCTCGTATTGCGCCTGGGCGTCGGCGACCCGGGCGGCGGTGCGGCGCTGGGCGCCGGCAACGTAATTGTCCACCGCCTTCAGCGTGGCGGTCAGGGCCTGCTTGCCGGGGCCGCTGGCAAGATCGCCGGCCTTGATGTTGCCGCCTTCGCGGTTGATGGCGACGACCTGGTTGTTGACGGTGATATAGCGCTCGCACAGTTCATTGAACTGCGCAAAGGCCGCCGCCTCGGAGGTGTTGGCCAGCGCGGCGCCCAAGGTCTCCTTGGTGCGGCGCAGATTGGCGAGCGCGTCAGTGATGGACTTTTCCTGCACCGGCAGATCAGCCATCTCGTTGGTGCTGAGGAAGCGGTTGGTGAAGGCGCGCAGCCGTTCCATCGCGGCGCTGACCCGCCACGCCGCCGTGGTCATGTGCAAGCGGTCGCCGGCAACGGTGCCGTCCTCCAGGCGCTTGATGGTGGCGTCCAACGCGGTCTTCGCCTCGGCGAAAGCGGGATAATTGCTTGACTTCACCAGGGCGAAGGCGCGGGCGCTGGAATTCAACACGCCGTTGGTGCGGATGTCGTTCTGCACCGGCACCAACTGGTCGAAGGCATCGGAAACCCTGGACAGCTCCTGCTTGCCCTCTGCACTTGCCGCAGCAGTCAGGTCGGTCAGACGCTTGCGGAAATCGTCCTGGCTTTTTTGCAGCGCAACAGCCAGCGTCTTCAACGCCTCATCATCGGTTTCGATAATGATGTCCTTGCCGGCGCTGCTGAGTTGCTCGCCCGAGGTCTTGAGCCGTTCTGCGTTTTGCAGCTGCGTCAGAGCGCCGGTGCTGATGCTTTCCATGCTTTCGTTCAGGTTAGCCAAGCTGATGATCGCGACGGTCGCGCTGACCAGCGACAGTGCGATGACACCTCCGAAAGCCGTCGCCAGCTTCGCTTTCACCGTATAGCGCATAATCAACCCTCCCCGTGTGCCTGCGGAGCGCGCCCGCGCTCGCCGCCAAAGCCGTTGTCACCCATGAAAGCCTGCGCGTCGAACGCCAGGATGCGGTCGATGTCGAGGACGATGAGGAAGTCATCGCCCCGGCGCCCGATGCCGCGAATGAATTCGGACCGCCAGCGCATGCCGACCTTCGGCGTCTGCTCGACGGTGCTCTTGTCGATCTCGGTCACTTCGTAGACCTTCTCGGCCAGGATGCCGATGATGGTCGGCTCGTCCTGCAGCACCGTCTCGATCACCACGATGCGGGTGTCGATGGTGCTGGCGGCGCAGGGCATGCCCAGCCGCACCCGCAGGTCCACCAGCGGCACCACCTTGCCGCGCACGTTGATCAGGCCGGGGGCGAAATCCGGACCGTTGGGCACGGCGGTGACCGGCACCATGTCCAGAATTTCGCTGACGATCATCGCTTCCAGCGCGAAGGCTTCGCCGCCCAGGGCGAAGGTGAGGATCTCGGTCCGTTGCGATGCGGTCGTGCCGATGACGCCCATGGCATTGGTTTCCCTCATGTGACTTTCAGGTGCGCTTCGTGCGCCTGCCCCAAATCGATCAGACGCGGCACGTCCAGGATCAGGGCGACGGTGCCGTCGCCCAGGATGGTGGCGCCCGAGAAGGTCTGGACCGCCGCATGCAGCTTCGACAGCGACTTGATGACGGTCTGGTGGTCGCCGATGATCTGGTCGACCGCCAGCCCGACGCGCCCGTCGCCGGCCGACACGATCACCACCTTCTGATAGGGATCGGGGTCGTTGGTGACGTTGAACAGATTGCGCAGCCGCAGGAACGGCACCACCTCGTCGCGGATATTGAGGAAGTCGCGGCCGGTCGAGCGAGTGTCCGCCTCGGGGGTCAGTTCGACGTTTTCCTCGACCGCCGACAGCGGAATGACGTAGCGGCCGTCGCCCACCCGCACCAGCAGGCCGTCGATGATCGCCAGCGTCAGCGGCAGGCGCAGGGTGATGGTGGTGCCGACGCCCATGGTGCTGACCACGTCGATGCTGCCGCGCAGGGCGTCAATGCCGCGCTTGACCACATCCATGCCGACACCGCGCCCGGAAACGTTGGTGACGTGGGCGGCGGTGGAAAAGCCGGGCAGGAAGATCAGTTGGAACAGCTCGGCGTCGCTCATCTCGGCGCCGGGCTGGATCAGCCCGTTTTCCTCGGCCTTGGCGCGCACCCGCGCCGGGTCGATGCCACGGCCGTCGTCGCGGATGCTGATCAGCACCTGGGCGCCGGAATGGACCGCCGACAGATGGATGGTGCCCTGGCGGGGCGCACCGCGCGCCTCGCGCTCGGCCGGGGTTTCGATGCCGTGGTCCAGGCTGTTGCGGATCAGGTGAACCAGCGGGTCGTGCAGGCGCTCGATCACCGTCTTGTCCAGCTCGGTTTCCTCGCCCGAGGTGGTCAGTTGGATTTCCTTGCCCAATTCACGCGACAGGTCGCGCACCAAGCGGCGGAAGCGGCTGAACAGCGAGCCGATCGGCACCATGCGGATGCCCATGGTGGTGTCGCGCAATTGCGACGACAGCCGCTCGATTTCCTCGACCAGCGACTTCAGGTGCAGATCGGTGCCGTTGTTGGCCAACTGGCGCAGCCGGGCCTGGGCGATCACCAGTTCGCCGACCTGGTCCATCAGTTCGTCCAGCCGTTCGGCCTGGACGCGGATGCCGGCATCCTCCTTGCGCGCCAGCTTTTCAGCCTCGCCACGCACGTGGCGTTGTTCGACCAAGGCACCGTGGACCTTGTCGACAGAGACCAGCCCTTCTTGTACCAGCAGGCCGCCAAGGCGGGGCTGGCTGTCCAGCGCCTTTTCCACGTTGTCGGGCGTGACCGCGTGGTGTTCGACCAGAATTTCGCCCAGGCGCTTGACCTCGGGTGCCACCACCTCGACCGACAATTCCATGTCGTCGATGACGAACATGAAAACCTCGTCGATGGTGTTGCGCGGATGTTCGGTGGTCAGCACGCATTCCCAGGCGGCGTAACAGCCGCTGGGGTCCATCTCGGCGATGGGCGGGATGTCGTCGGTGACGGTCAGCACCGTGCAGTCGCCCATCTCGCGCATTTCCCGCAGCAGCAGCAGCGGATTGGCGCCCGAGGCCATGGCGTCGCGGGCAAGGCGGAAATGAATGCGATAGGTGACGCGGCTATGGTCCGGCGGCGGCGCCACCGCCCGTTCCGCCGCGGTGGCCGGCGCCTGCTGGCCCATGACCACCGCCAACTGGCGCAGGATCGACTCGCTGACCGCGGGCACCACCTGTTCCGGCTGTTCGATCAGCAGGCGCAACTGGTCCTTGGCCGCCAGCGCCACCTCGATCAGGTCGCGCGACACCTGCGCCTTGTCCTTGCGCACCATGTCGAAGGCGTTTTCCAGATGGTGGGCGAAGGCCGAGGCGGCGTCGAAGCCGAACATCGCCCCCGACCCCTTGATGGTGTGCAGGGCGCGAAAGGCGGTGTCGATCAGGTCCTTGTCGGTCGGCGCGCTTTCGATATCGAGCAGGGTGCTTTCCAACTGCTCGAACAGGTCGCGGGCTTCGGTGCGGAAGGTCTCGACGGGATCGGCGGTCGCGGCCATCAGCCCTCCCTCCCCTTCAGCCAGAAGTCACGGCGCGGGCTGTCGTCCAGGCCGCAAATCTCCAGCGCCTCGCGCAGCGCCCCGGTCGCGGGCGCGCTCAGCACCAGCGACTTGCCGCTGCCATCGGCGCTTTTGCGCGCGGCGATCAGGATCTGGATGAAGGAGAAGTCCACCTCGGTGACCGCCGTGCAGTCGACCTCGATACGGTCGTGCTGGTCGAGGGCCTGAATCAGGCGCTGGGCGGTATCGTCCGCCTGGCGGATTGTCGCCGCTCCCGAGAAGCCGATGACAATGTTGGGGCCGCCCGTCATGCCTAGCCCTCCCTGCATGAATACGCTGGAGGATCAGGCTATGCCGGCCAAAATGGATAAAGGAGACGGAGAAAGGCTATTCGTCCGCGGCAAAGGTATATGCCTCGCCCGAGGCGAGCAAAGGAGCGAACGCACCTGCCGGAATGGGTTTGGTAAATAGATACCCTTGGGCGAAGTCGCAGGACGAGTCGCGCAAGAAGCGAAGCTGCTCGACGGTTTCCACGCCCTCGGCCACCACCTCCAGGTCCAGGCTGTGCGCCATGGCGATGATGGCCTGGCTCAGGGCGGCATCCTGTTCGCGTTCGGTCACCCGGGCGATGAACGAACGGTCGATCTTGAGGACGTCGAAGGGAAACGACGTCAGATAGCTCATCGAGGAATAGCCGGTGCCGAAATCGTCGATGGAGAAGCGCAGGCCCATGGCCCGCAGTTCCTGCAGCAGATCGGCGGTATGACGGCTTTTGTCCAGCAGCAGGCGTTCGGTCACCTCCAGCTCGATCCAGCGCGCCGCGATGCCGTGGGTGGACAGCGCCCGGCCCACCACCTCCAGCAGCGAGCGGTCGGCCAGTTGCCGGCACGACACGTTGATGGCGACGCGGACCGGCGGCAGCCCCCGCGCGGCCCAATCCGCCATGTCGCGGCAGACCGCGTCCACCACCCAGGCGCCGATGTCGACGATCAGCCCGGTTTCCTCGGCGATGGGAATGAAATGGTCGGGCGCGACCTCGCCCAGTTCAGGATGGTTCCAGCGCAACAGCGCCTCGGCCGCCAGGACGCGCCCCGAGGCGACCTCGACCAGCGGGTGATAATGGACGCGGAATTCGCCGCGGCCAAGCGCATGGCGCAGATGGAATTCCATGGCCAGGCGGCGCCGGGCGGCAATGTCCTGCTCGGGGGTGAAGAAGCGCCAGCCCCCCCGTGCCTCGGCGTCCTGTTCCGATTGCGCGGCGGCGGCGCTGCGCAACAGCTCCTGCGGGGTGACGCCGTCATCGGGGTAAAGGGCGATGCCGATCCCGGCGGCCAGCACCACCTCGTTGCCACCGGCATTCAGCGGCTCGGCCAGGCGCTCGCACAGGCGCGCCGCCGCCGCCTGCGGCGAATGGACCTCGTCGGGGTGGGTCAGCAGCACGACGAAGTCATGGTCGCCGACCCGCGCCACCGTGTCGACGTCGCGCTGGCCATCGCGCATCCGCTTGGCCACCTGGCACAGGACGCTGTCGCCGATCTCGTGCCCCATGGTTTCGTTGATGGCCTTGAAGCGATGCAGCTCGACCTGCAGCACCGCCACCCGGCTGCCGTCGCGCATCGCCTCGGCGATGGCCTGGCCGAGCCGGTCCAGCAACAGGGTGCGGTTGGGCAACCGGGTCAGGCCGTCGTAATTGGCCTGCCAGTCCAACTGCGCCTCGTACTGCTTGCGCAGCGTGATGTCTTCCTTGATGGCGACGTAATGCGTCATGCGGCCGTCGCCGTCGCGGATGGGAGAGATCAGCACCGCCTCCCAGAACAGCGAGCCGTCCTTGCGCCGGTTCTGGAAGGTGCCGCGCCATTCGTGGCCGGCGGTGATGGTGGCCCACAGGTCGCGATAGGTTTCCGGCGACGTCAGGCCGGATTTGAGCATCCTGGTATTGCGCCCGATGACGTCTTCCGGAGTGTACCCGGTGGTTTCGACGAATTTCGGGTTCACGTATTCGATGCGGCCGCCCAGGTCGGTAATCACCACCGAGACCGGGCTTTGCCGCACCACCAGCGACACCTTGCGCACCTCGTCGGTCAGCCATTGCGACAACTCGGCCAGCGTCTTGTGGGCGCGGCACGACGCCAGCAGGTTGCGCATGCGGGCGACGAATTCGACGTGGTCGATGGGCTTGGTGAGGAAGTCGGTCGCCCCCACCTGCAGCGCCACGTAGCGCACGTCGAGATCGTGGGTCGAGGTCACCATCACCAGCGGCACCGCCGCCTTGCTTTGCCGGTCGCGCATGGCGCGGATGAAGGCGATGCCGTCGGGCGCCGGCATCTCGTAATCGACGATGACCAGGTCGACCTCGTTGTCCAGGCACCAGTCCAGCGCCTCGGCCGGGTCGGTGAAACCCTTGGGCTGGCAATCGTCGATGGTGTGCAGCAATTGCACCATCAGGGCGACGGCGCTGGCGCTGTCGTCCACCACCACCGCCGTCTGCGGAGCCGCGCCCATCACTGGTCTGCCCGCTGGATTTCCGCCGCCAGCAGGCCCAGCGGCAACACCTTGTCGACCGCGTCGCGGGCGATGGCCTCCTTAGGCATGCCGAACACCACGCAGGTTTCCTCGTTCTGCGCCACGGTGCGGGCGCCGGCCTGACGCATTTCCAGCAGGCCGTTGGCGCCGTCGTCGCCCATGCCGGTCATGATGATGCCCAGCGCGTTGGCTCCGGCAAAATGGGCGGCCGAGCGGAACAGCACGTCCACCGACGGCCGGTGGCGCGACACCAGCGGACCGTCCTTGACGCTGACGTAATAGCGGGCGCCGCTGCGTTGCAGCAGGGTGTGGCGGTTGCCGGGCGCGATCAGCACCTGGCCGCGCAGAACCGGGTCGCCGTCGGCCGCTTCCTTGACCGAGACCTGGCACAAGGTATCCAGCCGCGAGGCAAAGGCCTGGGTGAATTTTTCCGGCATGTGCTGCACGACGACGATGCCGGGGCAATCCATCGGCAGCGCCGTCAGCACCTCGCGCAACGACTCGGTGCCGCCGGTCGAGGCGCCGATGCACACCACGATCTCGGTGGTCCGCGCCATGGCGCGCTTGACGGTGGGCGGCGGCATGATGACGTCGGCGTTCAGCTTTTTGGTCGCGCCCAGCACCTTGTCGCCGCGCTCGGGCCGGGGCGGCAACCGGCGCAACTGGGCGTGGGCGGCGGCCTTGACCGCGTCGCGGATCGTGTCGGACGATTCCTCAAGGAACTCGCGCGTGCCCATGCGCGGCTTGAGGATAACGTCCACCGCGCCGCCTTCCAGCGCCTGCATCAGCGTGTCCGAGCCTTCCTCGGGCAGCGACGAGCAGATCACCACCGGAATGGGATGCTGGGACATCAGCTTGCGCAGGAAGGTGATGCCGTCCATGCGCGGCATCTCGATATCCAGGGTAATGACGTCCGGCGCCTGCTTGGCGATGATGCGGGCGGCGGAAAACGGATCGGTGGCGGCGCCGATCACCTCGATATGCGGGTCGCCCCCCAGGATATCGGTCAAGGTTTGCCGCACGCTGGCGGAATCGTCGACAATCAGAACCTTGATTTTCTGTGCCATGTCATTCCCGCCGGAAGATAGAGTGGCCGAGCGCCACCAAGGGGCAAGCGAAACCGGTGATGCTGTCGGAATGCCCCAGCATGAGATACCCCCCCGGCCGCAGGTTTTGGCACAGCCGCTGGACCACCATTTCCTGGGTCGGCTTGTCGAAATATATCAGCAAGTTGCGGCAGAATACCACGTC
>JBLNBE010000005.1:0-33722 GCA_050259735.1 Bacteroidota bacterium | reverse complement strand
CGCCCAGTTCGGCGGCGATTTCCTTGATCTGGCTGTCGCGGAAGCGGGCGGCGATCAGCGCCTCGGCGGTTTCGCGCACGCCGTCGTCGAAGGCGGTTTCCTCGATCAGCGCGAACAGGCGTTCGTACTTGCCGCGATCCTTGGGCTTGAGCTTGCTGGCGGCAACCCCCAGCGGCAGCACCGCCGCCTTGGCGACCTGGGCGTCGCGGGCGACGATGGCGGCCATGGAGATGGCGGCGAAATCCCCGACCCGCCCATTGAACAGGTCGTCGGTGATGACCATGCGCGCGCCCGGCGCCAGGGTCAGGTTGGTGTTCAGCGCCCCGCATTCCATGAAATGCTGCGCCAGGTCGCCGGAGGGCGACAAACTGGGGCGAGAGGGGGCGGCGATGCTGGTCATGCCGCCATTTAGCCCTATCGACGTCAGAGGGGCAAGAATAACACTCGGAGTGCGCCGGCTTGGCGCCAACCGGCCATCGGTGTTATGATCCATCCCTGTGTAATGGGATGCAGGACCAATGGCCGACGATTCCACCCGTATCGGGACTTCCAGCGTTTCCACCGGACTGGGGCAAGTGCGCCGGGTCGCGGGCGTGGGCGCGCCGTCGTCCGGCGATTCGGGGCCGGTGTCCGTCGATGGTGGTGGCGGGGCGTCCTCTCCGGCCTCCAACCGGTCCTTCGGCCCGCGCGGCAGCCGCATGCTGCCGTCCAACTTCCCGCTGGACCAGTTGGACCGCCGCGCCGCCCGCGGCACGTATCTGGATATTCTGGTTTAGTCCTTGCCGCCGGCACGCCGCTTGTTCACACTGGCGCCATGAGTCCGCAAGGCCCCAGCATTCGCAAGATTCCCGATGGTGACGACCGCGAGCGTCTGGTTTGCGGCGATTGCGGCTTCGTGGTCTACGAAAACCCCAAGGTCATCGTCGGCGCCGTCTGCACCTGGCAGGACAAGTACCTGCTGTGCCGGCGCGGCATCGAGCCGCGCCTGGGCTATTGGACCATGCCGGTGGGCTATATGGAGCTGAACGAAACCACCGAGCAGGGCGCCCTGCGCGAGGTGTGGGAAGAAGCCTGCGCCACGGCCGTCATCGACGGCCTGCTGGCGATCTATTCCATCCCCGAAATCAGCCAGGTCCACATGATCTATCGGGCGCACATGACCAGCCCGGATTTCGCCGCCGGCCAGGAAAGCCTGGAGGTGGCGCTGTTCGCCTGGGACGACATTCCGTGGGCCGACCTGGCCTATCCCAACGTGCGCTGGTCGCTGGAATACGAGCGCGACATGCGCGGCAAAACCGGCTTCCCGCCCCGCGGCCGGCCGGATCTTTAGAACGTGCTGCCCCAAATGGGCATCCCGCTCTTTTTAAGCCCTCGCCGGGCGCGGGCATCCGCCCGCTTGTGGGCGAAGCCCACCCGTCGCATCGCTCCGGGCCGCCCTATCCGGGCGTCGTTTGCCCCTCTGAGGGGCGGCACGGCCGCCGCCGCAATGGCGGCTGAGCGCGGCGCGCGTCCAGTTTGACGCGCGCCGCTTTAGAACACTTGTTGACAAGGCCGGCGCTGCGGGCGTTAAAACCCGCACGTCATCGCCCATCCGTCGTGAACCTCCGGAAATCGCCATCATGGAATTTCGCCGCATCGTCCTGACCGCCGCCGCGCTGGTGGCCGTCGGCTCCGCCCCCGCTGTCGCCGAGGACGCCAAGAAGCTGTCCAGCGTCGGCAATTGGGAGGCCTATGCCTATACCGAAGGCGGCGCCAAGGTCTGCTATGCCGCCGCCCGCGCCGACAAGCCGCGCGAAAAGGATCGCGCCGGCACCGCCATCGCCGTCACCCACCGGCCGAAAAGCCCGGGCGAGGTCAGCCTGATCGCGTCCTACGGTTTCAAAAAGGATTCGGACGCCGAAATCCAGATCGGCGGCATGAAGCACACCTTCTTCACCAAGGGCAATTCGGCCTGGTCCAAGGATGCCCAGTCCGACAAGGCGATCATCGCCGCCATGGCGAAGGGCAAGGACGTGCTGGTCAAGGCCCAGCCGGCCAAGGGCGCCGCCATCAGCGACACCATCTCGCTCAAGGGCTTCGCCGAGGCACTGGCCGCCATCGACAAGGCGTGCGGCGTCAAGCGCTGACGCCGCAACGGGTGCCGTCACCCCCGCGACCGCAGGGGTGACGGCACCCGGTGGAGTCTACCGCGCGACGGCGAAGTCGCGCAGCACGGCCTTTTCGATCTCCGCCTCGTTCAGGCGGTAATTGACCGCGTCGCCGATCGAGACAATGCCCAGGATGTCGTCGCCATCCACCACCGGCAGGTGGCGAATGCGGCGCCGGGTCATGATTTCCATGATCGACTTGACCGAATCGGTGGGGGCGCAGGTCACCACCGGGCTGGACATGATGTTGCGCACCGGCATGTCGAGCAGCCCCTTGCCGTACTGGGTGATGCCGGCGACGATGTCGCGTTCCGACACCACCCCCTGAAGCCGGCCCTTGCCGTCGCACACCATGGCGACGCCGACCTTCTTGCTCGACATCAGTGCGGCGGCGTCGCTGACCGAGTGTTCCGGACGAATACTGAAGACGTTGCTGCCTTTGGACTTGATGATCGTTTCAACCGACATGAAGTTCCCCCGTTTCCATAAGTTGCGGCCCCCTTGTTGTTCGGGTGACCTTGACTAAGAGGATGGGGAGCGGAGGGGGGAAATTCAACGCAAGAAAAACAACCCCTCCCCCTTGTCCGGCTGACGGAAGGGAGAGGGGTTGGCGGGTTATCCCGGGCCGAAACTTTGCACCAGCGAGCCGACGATCATGTACCAGCCGTCCACCAGCACGAAAAAGATCAGCTTGAACGGCAAGGCGATCTGCGCCGGTGGAATCATCATCATGCCCATGCTCATCAGCACCGAGGCGATCACCATGTCGATGATGATGAAGGGCAGGAAGATCAGGAAGCCGATTTCGAAGGCGCGGCGCAGTTCGGAAATCATGAAGGCCGGGATCAGCGCCTTCAGCGGCACGTCCTCGAGCTTCGACACCTCCTTGCCACGCGACAGGTCCATGAACAGCTTGACGTCCTGGTCGCGCACATGGCGGCTCATGAAGGCATGCAGCGGCTTCACCGTCTTGTCGAACGCCTCCATTTCCTCGAGGCTGCCGTCCATATAGGGCTGCACGCCCTGGGTCCAGCTCTGCTCCAGAGTCGGCGCCATGATGAAGGCGGTCAGGAACAGCGCCAGCGAAACCATCACCATGTTGGGCGGGCTTTGCATGGTGCCCAGCGCCTGACGCAGGAAGCCCAGCACGATGACGATGCGGGTGAAACTGGTCACCATCACCAGGATGGACGGCGCCACCGACAAGATGGTGGTCAGCGCGATAAGCTGGATCACCTTCAGCGTGGTGCTGTTGGGATTGTTGCCACCGCCGCCGACGCCAAGGTCCAGCGTCACCTGCTGCGCCGCCGCCGGCCAAGCCAGCGCCATGACGGCGACACCGGCCACCACCGCAAGCCCCAGCATCCCAAGCCCCGCGTTCTTGGGCCAACCTCGGTTCATTGCGCGCTCTCCTCGCCTTGGGCGGTCGCTTGCGGCGCCTCGCCCCGCGGCACGGCGCCGCCTTCGGCAACTGGCCCGGCGCCGCCTTCGGCAGCCGGCACGATACCACTTTCGACCACTAAATCGTGGGTCCCGCCGATCATCAGCAGGTGTTCGACCCCGTCGCGGCGCACCAGAATCAGCCGGCGCCGCGAATCAAGCGCCGTGGTCTCCACCAGGGTCACCCGGCGCCGGGCGCCGGGACGGGCGACGATGCCGCCAATGTTGAAGCGGCGCAAGGCCCACAACACCAGCAGCATCAAGCCGACGACCAGCGTCAGCGACAGGATGACACGCAAATAGGCGGTGATTTCCATGGCGATCAGAGCCGCGCCGACGGGTCGACCCGCTCTTGAATGGCCGCTTCCAACCGGTTGAGGTCGCCGATCAGGGTTTCCAGCACCGGCACCAGCGGCCGGCCTTCCTCGCGTTTCATGGCGGCAACCTCCTTGCAGACGGCACGAACCTTGCCTTCAAGCGCCGACAGGTCGACCATGGTGCCGGTCGCCAGCAACCGCTGCGCCGTCAGCACCAGCGACGCCGCCTTGTCCAGTTCCTCACGCACCACGGCGACGCTCATGCCTCCGATTCCTCGTTCATTCCCGACTCGTCCGCGGACGACTTAACCGGAACCGCCCGGTTGTTGACGCGATAGACATAGGCCAGGATTTCGGCCACGGCGGTGAACGCCTCGATGGGAATTACGGTATCCACCTCGACCGCCGCCAGCACCTGGGCCAGATCGGGATCGGTTCGTACCTTGACCCCGTTGGCGAAAGCCAGGTTCAAAATCTGTTCGGCCAGCGCGCCCTTGCCCGAGGCGGTCACCCGCGGCGCATCGGCCAGATCGGGGTCGTATTGCAGCGCCACCGCCACCTGCCGACCGCGTTCGCCCGTGGCCGCGCCCGGCGCGACGGCGGCGCTGGCGGCGGCCTTTTCGGCCCGCTCGTCCCACAGGTCCCGGCCCGCGACCATGTCCGACCCTTGTCCCATTGTCCCAAGGCGCACCACGCGCCTAGGCTCGACTGTCGGTCAGCGCGCTTTAAAGAACGGTTAAGCCGGCGCCCGCCAATGGATTCACCGTTTTTTAAGTGCCCGCCACCCATACTTGCCGACATGGAATCGTGCGGCCGTCCGTATCCGGCGTGTCGCGGCCGTCTCCGTGGGAAAGGGCGTCACAACCATGTTCGACAAGCTGAGCGTCATCGCGCTGGCCAAGAGCCGCATGGACTGGGTCGCCAAGCGCCAGGAAGTGCTGGCCGAGAACGTGGCCAACGCCAATACGCCCAAATTCATTCCCAGCGACGTTAAAGCCTTCGACTTCAAGTCGGTGCTGAACAGCAGCACGCCCACCATGCAGGTGAAGGTCACCAACCCGATGCATGTGCAGCCGATCATCGCCGACACGCAGACCGTCATCCGCGACCGCAAGGATTACGAATCCTCGGCCGACGGCAACGCGGTGGTGCTCGAGGAGCAGATGGCCAAGGTCGGCGAGGCCAAAAGCGCCTATGACACCGCCGCCTCGCTGTTCCAGAAGCAATACAAGATGCTGCGCACGGCGCTTGGCAAGGTGTAGGGGCTGAACGATGGATGAACTGAAGAACGTTCAAAGCATCGCGCTGTCGGGCATGAAGGCCCAGACCGAGCGGCTGCGCGTCATTTCCGAGAACCTGGCCAACGCCGATTCGACCGCGCAAACGCCGGATGGCACCCCCTATCAGCGCAAGGTGGTGTCGTTCAAGAGCGAGTTGGACAAGGCCAGCGGCGCCACCAAGGTCAAGGTGAACAAGGTCAGCAACGACAAGTCCGAATTCCAGCGCAAGTACGACCCCAAGCACCCCGCCGCCGACAAGGACGGCTATGTGCTGGCGCCCAACGTCAATCCGCTGATCGAGATGATGGACATGCGCGAGGCCCAGCGCTCGTACGAAGCCAACCTCGCCGTCATCTCCTCGTCCAAACAATTGTTGTCACGCACCGTCGATATGCTGAAATAATCGGCCTCGCGTTTTTTCGGTTCGCGCGTCTTAGGGAATTGTCGTCATGACCAGCATCAACAACGCCATCAGCGCCTATTCCTCGCTTGCCAAGGCCGTCACCGGCGGCGACGGCATGGAGGCCCGCGACACCCCGGCGCCGGTGCCGGGCGGCGATTTCGCCACCGTGCTGAAGGACGCCGCCAAGGTCGCGGTCGGCACCATGAAGGACGCCGAAACCCAATCGGCCGCCGCCATCGCCGGCAAGGCGGACATCAAGGACGTGGTCGCCGCCGTGACCAATGCGGAAATGACGTTGGAAACCGTGGTCAGCGTGCGCGACAAGGTCATCAACGCCTATAACGAAATCATGCGCATGCCGATCTGACGCCGCCGCGCGCCCAGGCGACACGCCATGACCGAAGCCGAACTCATCGACATTGCCCGCGAGGGCATCATGACCATGATCGTGGTGGCAGCGCCGCCGCTGCTGACCGCGCTGGTCGTCGGCCTAGTGGTGTCGATCCTGCAGACCGTCACCCAGATTCAGGAAACCACGCTGACGTTCGTTCCCAAGGTGCTCTTGGTGTTCGGCTCGCTGGTGCTTTTCCTGCCGTTCATGCTCAACACGCTGAACGATTTCTGGAAGGCCATGCTGGATCGCGTGGTCGCCGGCGGCGGATGAGCCGACCGCCGTGCTGAACGAGATCCTCACTCTCGACATTTATCGCTTCCTGATGATCTTCACCCGCATGAGCGCGGCGCTGATGCTGATGCCCGGCTTTTCCGGCCAGTTGGTGTCGACCCGCATCCGCTTGCTGCTGGGGCTGGCGCTGGCGCTGGTGCTGCTGCCGGTGGTCGGCACGTTGTATCCGCCGCTGCCGCGCCATATGGGCGGGCTGGTCAGCCTGATCGCGGGCGAGGCCCTGGTCGGCATCTATCTGGGCGTGCTGACGCAGATTTTGATGGCGTGCCTGAACGTCGCCGGCAGCTTCATCAGCTTCGAGGTCGGCCTGACCAACGCCTTTTCCTTCGATTCGGTGGCCGAGCAACAAAGCTCCACCCTGACCGCGCTGCTGTCCAACGTCGCGCTGCTGGCCATGTTCGCCACCGACATGCACCACCTGATGCTGCGCGCCATGGCCGATTCCTATGCCACTTTCGTCCCCGGCCAGATGATGCCGCTGGATGACTTCTCGGAAACGCTGGGGCATGTGATGTCGGCCAGCTTCGGCCTGGGCGTGCAATTGTCGGCGCCCGTCCTGGCCTTCGGCCTGGTCTTCTATTCCGGGCTGGGCCTGATGTCGCGCATGGCGCCGCAGATCCAGGTCTTCTTCGTCGCCATGCCGATCCAGGTGGTCGGCGGCCTGGGCATGCTGATGGTGGCGCTGCCCATGATGATCATGATCTTCCTGCGCTGGTTCGAAGCCGGCCTGATGCCGTTCCTGCGCTGAGGGATCAATGGCGGACGAATCCTCCGACGACAAGACAGAGGACCCAACAGGCAAACGCCTGACCGAAGCGCGCGGGGAAGGCAACATCGCGCAGACCATGGAGGCCAAGATCGTGGCCTCGCTGGTCGCCGGCATGATCCTGGTCGGCATGCTGGCGCCGATGATGGCGCGCGACATCAAGGCGCTGATCACCCCGTTCATCGAACGCCCGCACGCCATCGCAGTGGATGCCGGGGCGCTGTCGCACCTGACCGTGGACATCGGCATCGGCATCGCCAAGGTGATGGCGTGGCCGCTGGCCCTGGTGGTGATCTTCGCCCTGACGCTGTCGCTGATCCAAAGCAAGGGCTTTCTGTTCGTGCCCAAGCGGCTGATGCCCAGCTTCGACAAGATCAATCCGCTACAAGGCGTCAAGCGCCTGTTCTCGCTCAACCAAGTGGTCGAGTTGGTCAAGGCGCTGCTGAAACTGGCGCTGGTCGGCACCCTGCTGTTCTTCGCGATGTGGCGGCACCTGGGCGAATACCAGAACCTGGCGACGCTGGGGCTGGAGGACCTGCTGGCTTACTTGCGCGACCAGATCTACTGGATGGCCTTCATCACCGTCCTGTCCATGGTCATCATCGCCGCGGCCGACTACTTCTTCCAGCGCTATCGCTGGATGGAAAAAATGAAGATGTCCAAGCAGGAGGTGAAGGACGAACACAAGCAGTCCGAGGGCGACCCCCAGGTCAAGGCGCGCATCCGCTCGATCCGCATTTCCCGCGCGCGCAAGCGCATGATGGCGGCGGTGCCCAAGGCGGACGTGGTGGTGACCAACCCGACCCACTTCGCGGTGGCGCTGAAATACGACCCCGAGACCATGGACGCCCCCCATCTGGTCGCCAAGGGCGCCGATCTGGTCGCCAAGCGCATTCGCGACCTCGCCACCGAGAACGAGGTGCCGATCGTCGAAAACCCACCACTTGCGCGCGCCCTGTACGCCACGGTCGAGCTTGACCAGGAGGTCCCGCCGGAACATTACAAGACGGTGGCCGAGATCATCGGTTACGTCATGCGGCTGAAGGGCCAACGCGGCAAATGACCCAACCGGCACACTCATGGTGGACCTCGCCGTTGCCCTGGGCCTTGGGGGCAGCGACCACCGCCGTGAGCGGACTGGCCATCGCCGATGGCGGCCCGCTGCTGGTGCCGGTTGCCGCCGCCGGAGCGACCGCGCTGGTGTCGGCCGGCGTGCTGTCCTACCGCTGGGGCCAGGCCCGCACCGCCGCCGCCCGCTCCGCCCAACTGGCCGCCGCTCTGGAATCAGAAACCCGCGCCTGCATCATCGTCGGCCCCGGCGGAACCGAGCTGTTCCGCAACAACTCGGGCAAGCGCGTGCTGGGTCCCGCCGCCGACCCGCTGGCGCCGTTCATCGTCCGCGCCGCCGGCGACGACCGCGTCCTGGCCGAATTGGAGCGGCTGCAGGCGGCTGCCGTCGTCGGCGCCGTTCGCCGCACCGAAATCGCGCTGTCGTCCGAGGATGGCGGCCGCGAATGGCTGGCGCTGGAAGTCCGCCCCGCCGGCAAACAGGCCATCGCCTGGTTCGCCGACGACGTCAGTGCGCGGCGCGCCATCGAGGAGACCCTGCGGCGCGAGAACGAATGGCTGGCCGATTTCGTCGATTTCCTGCCGGTCGGCTGCTATTCCGCCGATTCCGACGGCGTCATCCGCTCGGTCAACCACCGCCTGGCCGAATGGCTGGGTCGCAGCCCGACCGAGCTGATCGGGCAGAACCTGCTGGACGTGCTGGGCTGCGTGCCCGACCCCGAGGACGAGCGGCGCGAGCTGCGTCTGGTCGGGCGCGGCGGCGAGGTGTTCCAGGCCCTGCTGGCCCATTCGGTGTTCGATGATGGCGGCGAAATCCGCACCCGTTCCGTGGTGGTGCGCGACATGGTGCCGGAACACCAGTGGGAACGCGCCCTGCGCGCCGCCGAGCGCCGTTTCCGCTGGCTGTTTGACGACGCCCCCGTCGGCATCGCCCTGATCGAGCTGGACGGAACCATGGGTGCCTGCAACCTGGCCTTCCAGGCCATGATGGGCATCGACCACGACGGCTTGATCGGCCGCCCGCTGACCGACTACATCGCCGGGGACCAACGGCCGCTGGCGTCGGAACAACTGGCCAGGGTGCTGCTGGGATCGCTGCCCGGCACCCATCTGGAAGTGCGGCTGAAGGGCCGCCGCGACGTCATCGCCCAGTTGTTCGTCAGCCCGACCCATGAGGACGGCGACATTTCCGGCCTGATCGTCCACTTCATCGACGCCACCGAACAGCGCAACCTGGAAATTCAGTTCGCCCAGTCGCAGAAGATGCAGGCCATGGGCCAGTTGGCCGGCGGCGTGGCGCACGATTTCAACAATCTGCTGACCGCCATGATCGGCTTTTGCGACCTGCTGCTGCAGCGTCACGGCCCCGGCGACCCCAGCTTCGCCGACATCATGCAGATCAAGCAGAACGCCAATCGCGCCGCCTCGCTGGTGCGGCAGTTGCTGGCGTTCTCGCGCCGGCAGGCGTTGCAGCCGCGCCTGCTCAACGTCACCGACGCCTTGGCCGAGCTGAACAACCTGCTGCGCCGCCTGCTGGGCGAGACCATCGAACTGAAGATGGTGCACGGCCGCCAACTGGGCCTGGTGCGCGTCGATCCCGGCCAGTTCGACCAGGTCATCATCAATCTGGCGGTTAACGCCCGCGACGCCATGCCGGGCGGCGGCACCCTGACCATCCGCACCGGCACCGTCACCGTGGACCAACCGGTCCAGCGCGGCCCCGAGCTGATGCCGGCCGGCGATTACGTCCTGATCGAAGTCGGCGATACCGGCACCGGCATCCCCAAGGAAAACCTGAGCCGCATCTTCGAGCCGTTCTTTTCCACCAAGGAAGTGGGCGCCGGCACCGGCCTGGGCCTGTCCACCGTCTACGGCATCGTGCGCCAGACCGACGGCTTCGTCTTCGTCGAGAGCGAACTGGGCCAGGGCGCCAGCTTCTCCATCTACCTGCCGCGCATCGAGGCCGAGCCGGAAACCGAGGCGAAGCGCCCCAGCGCCCCACCCGAAGCCGCCGACCTGACCGGCACCGGCACCATCCTGCTGGTCGAGGATGAGGATGCGGTGCGCATGTTCGCCGGCCGCGCCCTCAAGAACAAAGGCTACCGCGTCATCGAGGCGCGCTCGGGCGAACAGGCGTTGGACGTGCTGCGCGGCGACGAGGATATCGACGTGCTGATCTCGGACGTGGTCATGCCCGGCATGGACGGCGTCACCCTGGCCAAATTGGTGCGCATGGAACGCCCGCTGATCAAGGTCATCCTGATTTCGGGCTATTCCGAAGACGTGGCACGCAACGGCATCGACCCCGACGCCGGCATCCACTTCCTGCCCAAGCCGTTCTCGCTGAAGCAACTGGCCGGCGCGGTGAAGCAGGTGATGACCCAGTCATAACGCACGGCATGATCGGTGCCCCATTGCCGAGCGCCGGGCGGCAGGGTAGCCTCTGCCGCTCAACCTGAGGGGGATTTCGATGAACAAGGCTGTCGTAGGGTTCGTGGCGGGCGCCGTCGTTGTCGGCGCCGCAGGCTTCGCCACGCTGGTGTATCCGCAGATGCGGGCCAAGCAGAAGGTGGATGCCAGCATCGCCGCCCTGCCTAAGGACGTTCAGGCGCGCTATCAGACCCTCGACTACTCGTTGTTCTCGGGCAAGCTGGTCATCGGCGGCCTGGAAATGACGGTGCAGGACGGCGCCGATACCGTCACCACCAAGCTGAGCAGCGTCAGCCTGCGCAACTTCACCGCCGAGCGTGTCGGCGAGTTGCGCGGCACCGGCATCACGGTAGAGGCCGGCGACGGCAGCTTGCGGCTGGAAGCCGACGAGCTGAGCGGCGAGCAGATGGAAGCGGCGCAGGGATTGCTGGCCGGCTTCAACGCCACCGGCGCCAACGCGATGAACATCAAGCACATGGCGCTGACCGGCATCTCGGTCACCCTGCCCGGCGAGGTGGTCAAGCTGCGCGAAGTGGTGATCGCCGATTACGTCCAGACCGACAAGGTGCCCCAGGCCATGTCGCTGGGCATCCACGGCCTGCTGGTCGAACCGCAATCGCTGCCCGACGACGACGCCCGCGAGGCCCTGGCCAAGCTGGGCTATGACAAGCTGTCGCTGAATTTCGACCTGTCCTACGCCCATTCCGCCGCCAACAAGCGCCTGAGCATCAAGCAGGCGGCGATCGGCGGCGACGGGCTGGGCCAGCTCAGCATCGCCATGGATCTGGGCGGCGTCGATCCCAACGCCATCAACGACCCCATCCTGGCCATGGCCGCCGCCCAGGCCGCCACGCTGGAAAGCATGGAACTGCGCTATGACGACGCCTCGCTGGCCGGGCGCATCCTCAAGCTGGCCGCCAGCGAGGCCGAGATGGAGGAAGCCCAGTTCAAGGCCATGCTGCTGGCCCAACTGGCCGAGGCCGGCGCCCAGGCCCCGGCGACACCGCTGACCAAGGAAATGCTCGACAGCGCCACCGCCTTCCTGACCAGCCCGAAGTCGCTGTCGCTGCGTCTCAAGCCGGCCCAGCCCATGCCGCTGGCGCAGATCATGGGGAACGCCCAGGACCCGGTTGCCCTGGCCCAGGCCATGGGCATGTCGGTGTCGGCCAACCGGTAGAGCGGCTAGAGTTTGTCCGGTTCAGGCTGAAGCAAGCCTATGTCTCGTCATGCGCGGGCTTGACCCACTGCTGTCCGGTTGACGCTTTCGCGGAACGTGCTGGCCCGTCGAGGCCGTGCCCAGGTAACACGGACGACACGGACGCCCGCTGCGCGGGCCACGGACGAACACGGATCGGCGCAGTGTTCAAAGCCCTGAAACCCTAGGAAATCCGTGTCACCCCGGACGCGCCCCGCGCGAGCCGGGGTCCATGAGGGTGCACCACGGTGGATGCCGGCTCGAAGGCCGGCATGACGAATTTTCTTTTGTCCGTGTGATCCGTGGCCGCGAAGCGGCGTCCGTGCCGTCCGTGTTACCTGGGTACGGCGGTATCCGTCAAAGCCCAGCAGGCCGTGCTCTGCGCCACCCAGGCCCCGCGACGGAACCGGACAGCCGTGGGCTTGACCCGGCCATGACGAGCATCGGGGATGCTTCCGTCAAAACCACGCAAACTCTACACTGCGGTTCCCGTGGTGTCCCGTTGGTTGGCATAGGCGCGAGAAGCATCGTAAAAGCGCTGCATCAACTGGCTAGCCGGCTGATAGGCGTCAGCCGGCCCCACCATGGCCTCGACATCGGCACCGCGCAGCACCGAGCCGTCGGCGAAGGACATGGTGGGAATGCCGTGGCGCTGCACGTCCTTCAGGGTCAGGCTATCCGATCCGACCTGGACCAGCAGGTCGTTGCCCTGGCGCCGCATGGTCAGGTCGGCGGGGACGATGCCGGTGCCGAACGACACGATGCTGGACGACAGGTGGTCGGTTTCCTGATAGGCCTGCCCCCAGGCGCCGCCGCCGATGATGTCGTTGCCGTCGCCACGATTGAAGTGGACGGTCGCCCCACCCTCTAAGGTCAGGCGGTCGTTGCCGGTGCCGGCGGTCACCTCACTGTTGCGCCCGGCAACGATGGTGTCGTCGCCGGCGCCGCTGTCGATAGTGCTGAAAGCACCGGCCCGCAGCATGTCGTCGCCGGCACCGCTGCCGAGGGTCGAGAAACTGCCCGCCCCCACCCAATTGTTGCCCGCTCCGGCCTGAATGGACGCCTTGTCGCCGGCCTGGATCACGTCGTTGCCGCTGCCGGTCGTCACCCAACTGTCGGAATAAACCTGGATATCATTGTCACCCGCCCTGTCGGTGACCTGTGAGCGATCATAGGCGCTGATGCGGTCGTCGCCGTCGCCGCCATCAGCTACCGCGTCGTCATAGGCACTCAGGCGGTCGTCGCCGCTGCCGCCATCCAGCACCGAGCGGTCGTAGGCCTCGAGGATGTCGTTGCCATCGCCGCCCCCCAGGGTGGAATCCTCGTATGCCGACAGCACGTCGTCACCGTCGCCGCCATCAAGCGTGGCCCGCTTCTGGCCGTGGATACGGTCGTTGCCGGCAAGGCCGTAGACGGTCGAACCGTAAAGCACGTTGAAGAAATCGTCGACGGCACTGCCGGTGACGGTGACGTTCTTGCCACCGTTGACGACGACGGCCGTTTTGGGATCGGCCTCGTAGGTTCCGCCGTTCTGCACCTCGACGCGCGTCCCCTGCGGGGTCTTCTCCGGAGACGGCGGCGGCGGCATCTCGCCCGACAGCATGGCCTTGTCACGGGCAACGGCGGCATCGCCGAATTCCTCGGGGTGGGTCTTGCGGAAGGTGTCGAACATGGCCCGTCCGGCCTGACCGCCCACGCGCGCCGCCTCCATGGCGGTGATCTTGGCGCGCAGCGACATCTTGGCCTCGCCGACCATCTTGCTGAAATTGCTGCGCCGTTCCACCACCACGCCATTGCCGAGATCGACGTTCTCGACCGGCATGCCTTCGGCCTCTTTCATCAAGTCGGCCAACCTGAGAACCGGCGCGCCCGGGGGAATGACCAATCCGGATGAAGAGCTGCTGACCTTGTCCATGGCGGGTTCCTCCTGTTCGGCACCGGACACACGCAATAAGCGTGCCGGTGCGGATCGCCAGGAATTCCGCCATGTCAGGCATCATCCCCAAGCGAAAGCCATAGGAAGAACTTTCCGGTATTGGGCAAAAAAGAAGGGGCCTTCCCGCCGATGCGGAAAGGCCCCTCTTGATAAGATCAGGCGCCCGGAATTACGGACGGCCGATGCTCACATAGGTGAAGCCGGCGTCGCGCATTTCCTGGGGGTCCCAGACGTTGCGCAGGTCGACCACCACCGGCTGGGTCAGCAACGACTTCATCCGGCCGATGTCGAGCGCGCGGAACTCGTTCCATTCGGTCACGATCACCGCGCAATCGGCGCCGGCCAAGGCGGCATGAACGTCGTCGCAATACGTGATGGCCGGCAGCAGCTTCTTGGCTTCCTCCATGCCCTCGGGATCGAAGGCGCGCACTTCGGCGCCGGCGTCCACCAGGGCCGGGACGATATCCAGGCTGGGACTATCGCGCATGTCGTCGGTGTTGGGCTTGAAGGTCAGGCCCAGCACTGCAACCGACTTACCCTTGACCGAACCGCCGCAAGCGGCGATGACGCGATCGGCCATCTTCTTCTTGCGCTGGTCGTTCACCGCCACCACGGTCTCGACGATCTTCAACGGCGCGTCGTAGTCACGGGCGGTCTTGACCAGGGCCAGGGTGTCCTTGGGGAAGCACGAGCCGCCATAGCCGGGACCGGCATGCAGGAACTTCTTGCCAATGCGGCCGTCCAGACCGATGCCCTTGGCGACGTCGTGGACGTTGGCGCCCACTTTTTCGCACAGATCGGCGATCTCGTTGATGAACGAGATCTTGGTCGCCAGGAAGGTGTTGCCGGCGTACTTGATCAGCTCCGAGGTCCGGCGCGAGGTGAAGACGATGGGCGTCTCGATCAGGTACAGCACGCGGTAAAGCTGCTTCATCACCGCCCGCGCCCGCTCGACATCGGTGCCGATGACCACGCGGTCGGGCCGCATGAAGTCATTGATGGCCGAACCCTCGCGCAGGAACTCGGGATTGGAGACGACGTCGAACTCGGCGTCGGGGCGGCGCTTGCGGATGATGGCCTCGACCTCGTCGCCGGTGCCCACCGGCACGGTCGACTTGGTCACCACCACCGTGTAGCCGTCCATGGAATCGGCGATTTCCTCGGCCGCGGCATAGACATAGGACAGATCGGCATGGCCGTCGCCCCGGCGCGACGGCGTGCCGACGGCGATGAACACCGCATCGGCATCCTTGACCGCCGCCTTGAGGTCGGTGGTGAAGGAAAGCCGGCCGGCCTTGACATTGTCCGCCACCAGGGCGTCCAGGCCGGGTTCGTAGATCGGCATCACATTCTGATGCAGCAGCTCGATCTTGCGGGCGTCCTTGTCGACGCACACGACCTCGATACCGAATTCAGAGAAACAGGTCCCCGACACCAGGCCGACATAGCCGGTGCCGATCATGGCAATGCGCATGGCGCGGCTTTCCTTTTAAATCAGATCTTGAATTTCTGCAGGGCTTCGCGAACCTGGCCGCCGATGTCCTCGCGCTCGAGGGCGAAGGCGACATTGGCTTCGAGCCAGCCCACCTTGTCACCGCAATCGAAGCGCTGGCCTTCGAAACGCAGGCCGTGGAACGGCACCATGCCGATGGTCTGGGCAATGGCGTCGGTCAGCTGGATTTCGCCACCGGCTCCCTTTTCCTTCTTGTCCAGCACGTCGAACACCGCCGGGTGCAGGATGTAGCGGCCGATGATCGACAGAGTCGACGGCGCCACCTCGGGTTCGGGCTTTTCCACCAGGCCCTTGGCCTTGGCGATGCGGCCGTTGTCGAATTCCACATCCAGGATGCCGTAACGCTTGGTGTGTTCGCGCGGCACGTCGGACACGGCGACCACATGGCCGCCGACTTCGGTATGCACCGCCACCATCTGGCGCAGGCACGGGGTCTTGGCCAGGATCAGGTCGTCGGGCAGCAGGACGGCGAACGGCTCGTCCTCGACCAGGTCGCGGGCGCACCACACGGCGTGGCCCAGGCCCAGCGGCTCCTGCTGACGGGTATAGGAAATCTGGCCCGACTTGGGCATCCAGCTCGTGCAGGCCTCGACCAGATCGAACTTGCCGCGCTCCTTCAGGGTGCGCTCAAGGTCGGGGGCGTGGTCGAAATGGTCCTCGAGCGCCGCCTTGCCGCGGCCGGTGACGAAGATGAAGTGCTCGATGCCGGCGGCGGCGGCCTCTTCCACCGCGTACTGGATCAGCGGCTTGTCGACGACGGGAAGCATCTCCTTCGGCATCGCCTTGGTGGCGGGCAGGAAACGGGTGCCCATGCCCCCCACCGGGAACACGGCCTTGCGCACGCGACGAGCCATTCGGGAACTCCTTGTCATTCCAGTCGTTCGGTGGGCGCGACGAAATGCGCGCCACGAAACCAATCGCGCCTGTTGTGCCATGCCCGAACGACGGACGCAACGGGGGCGACGGGGGCACCGAACGGAAGTCGGGCGATTCAGCCTAACAGCAGGTCGCGGGCCTGGTTGATGCGGGCGGCGATCCAGGTGGAGCCGCCATGGTCGGGATGATTGGCCAGCATCAGCCGGCGATGGGCGGCGCGGATGTCTTCGGCGCCGGCATGGGCGCCGACGCCAAGGATTTCACGCGCTTCGTCCACGCTCATGCCGCTACGCGGCGGCTCGGGCGGTGGCGGCTGGTCGCGCCAGTCGGGCCAGGCCCGGTCCAGCCAGGCTTCAACCAGGCGGGCGGATTCGGCATCCGCCCCGGCCTCGCGCCACAGCAGCGTCGCCTCGGCCCGGCTCAGGCTCGATAGCGGCCGGCCGCGCAAGCTGCCGTCCAGTACCTGGCCGTCCAGCCGGTTGCTGTCGTGATCCAGATCCATGCGGACGAAGCGGGCCGCCACCTGCGACGTCCCACCCGGCGCGGCGCGGCCGCCCTTCATGCGCATGCCGAAATCGCGCACGGCGCGCCACACCCCATGCAAACGCATGGCGCGACCCAGCCACGGCGACGCACCGGCGGCCACGGCGAACAGCCCCGCCAGCTTGCCGGTCAGCACCAGCCACAGCCCCAGCGCCAGCAACAGGCCGAAGCCGGCCATGCGGGCATAACGGCCCGCCATGGCGGGATTGACCTGTTTGAGCCAGCCACGCAGCAGCCACACCGCCACCAGGGCGCCAATCAGAAGAAGAAGTTGCGGCAGCATGGGGCGATCATGCCCCCAATTGGTGGGTCAGTTGAAGAGCCAGACCGCCCTCGCGCCGGCCCAGCTCGGCCAGCGCCTTGCGTCCGCCGGCGGCGAACACCGCCACCGCCCGCAGCAACGCCCGCAACTGGTCGGGCGCGGCGGCATCGAAGCGACAGCAGGCGCCGCCCGACAGCTTGGCGATATGGGCAAAGGCGCGGGCGGCGGCGACGTCCTCGCCTTCATGGAAGATGAAGGCCGGCACGCCGCGCAGGCCCAGTTCGCCGGCCTGAGCACACAGGGCGTCCACGTCCTCTTCCATGCAGTCGCCGACGAAGACCAGGGCATGCACCCGCCCCTTGGCCGCTTCGGCCAGGGCATGGCGCAGCACCTTGCCGATCTGCGTCTCGCCGCCGATGCACGCCACCTTGCCCAACAGCCCGAGCAGGCGGTCGGCGCTGTCAGTCCAGCCCGAGGCGCGGCATTCGCCCAGACCGCGATAATAGACCAACTGCACCTCAAGCCCACCCAGGGCGGCGGCGGCGGTGAACATCTCGGCATGCAGGGTTTGGGCGCGCGCCCAGGTCGCCTCGCGGCTGGCGGTGGCGTCCAGGGCGAAGATCAACCGGCCGCGCCCGGTCGGCGCCGCCACCGGCGCGGCGGCCAGGCGGTCGAGGAACGAGTCGATGTCGGTACGCCCTTTGGCAGCGGGAAGCTTGTCGGCCATGCGTCCTACATAAGGACAAATCGGACAAGACGCCAGAGGTTGCCCCCCATGTCCAAGCCCCCAACGTCCAAGCCCCCGATGCCCAAACCCGTGGTGACGCCGTTGCCCGATCAGGTGCCGCTGATCGACCCCGAGAATGCCCGTTTCTATCATTCGGGCGCCGAACTGCCGTCCTATGACCAGATTCCCGACGATCGCGGCGCGGCCGAGGAGGCGGCGCCGCTGTCGGTCCACCATGGCGCCACGCCCGAACCGGAGGAATGGCGCATCGCCCGCGCCCGCGTCTACAACCCCGCCCCCAGCCCGGTGCAGGGCGGCCGCGCCCGCGCCAACACCTGGATCGTCGAGTTCGAGCCGCATCTGAAGCCGGGCATCGACCCGCTGATGGGCTGGATCAGTTCGGCCGATCCGCTGCAGCAGGTGCGGCTCAGCTTCAACAGCCTGGAGGAAGCGTTGGCCTATTGCCGCCGCGAACGGCTGGCCACCGACGTCGAGCTGCCGGCGCCGCATCGGGCCAAGCCGAAAAGCTATACCGACAACTTTCTGCCGTTCGAGGATGGCGGACCGAAACCGATCTGGCCGCACTGATCCCCCTTTTGCCGCGCGGCAAAATTTTCCCAGCACCAAGCCCCGGAGAACCGCGAGGTCTTCCGGGGCGATGGTGGCGGGTGGGGATCAGAACGGCAGGATCACGTCCAGCAACTGCTGGCCATAGCGCGGCTGGGTGACGTCCGAGGCGACGCCGCGGCCGCCGTAATGGATGCGGGCTTCGGCGATCTTGTCGTAGGTGACCGAGTTGGAGCTGGAAATATCTTCGGGCCGGATGATGCCCTGCACCGACAGCTCGCGCAGTTCGTAGTTCACCCGGATTTCCTGCTTGCCCGAGATCACCAGATTGCCGTTGGGCAGCACCTGGGTGATGACCGCCGCCATGTTGACGGCCATGCTTTCCGTCCGGCCGGTGGCGCCGGTATTGGAATTGCTGCTGGTGCCGGTGGTACCGACCAGGTTGGCCGGGTTCACCGCGTCGGGCAGTACCTTGTTCAGGCTGCCCTCGAAGCCCAACAGGCCGGTGATGCCGGAATCCTCGGCCGAGTCGCGCTTGCGGGTCAGGTTGGTGGCGAAGCTGGCGCTGTCGTTGATGGACACCGCCACGGTCAGGATGTCGCCGACATCCTTGGCGCGCTGATCCTTGAAGAACGCGCGCGACCCCGGCCGCCACAGCGAATTGGCATTGGCCGGCGGCGCCACCGGCTGCGGCATGGGCATGCTGACCGCCTGGTAGCCGGGCTTCTGCGTCGGGTTCTGGATGGCCGACACTTCCGGACCGCTGCCCACTTCCGACAGGCGGCTCAGGGCATTGCAGGCCGACAGCGAACCGACTGCCGCCACCAGAGCGGCGGCCTTGAGGGCGCGGTTGAGAGGGCTGGAGGTCATGGTTCGCTCCTAGAGTCGGTGTTAGTTGGCCAGCGCGACGGTGCCGTTGGGGACGACGACCACGGTTCCGTGGCCATCGACGACGGCTTCGACGACGCGCTTGCTGTTGATGTTGGTGACACGGACCACGTCGCCCTTGCCGCCCTCGTCCACGGCGCGACCCTGGGTGGTCAGCCGCATGAACGGGGTGACGACGGTCATGGTCACGGTCGAATTGCGCGGAACCAGGATCGGCCGCTGCACTTCCGACAGGCGGATCGGCTGGCCCTGGCGCAACTGCTGGCGCGGCTCCTGGCCGATCAATTGGCGGACGTCGGTGACGATGTCGCGGCGAACCGCCTCGGCGCGGGTTTCGATCCAGTCGATATCGCGCTCGCCGATGACGTCGCCGCGCACCATGGCATGGTTGACCACCGGCACGCGGGCGACGGTGAAGACATGGCCGTTCAGGCGCTGGCGGATGGCGTTGGGGGCGCCGGCGGGGGCTTCGACGGTGGCGGTGAAGCGCGCGTTGCGGCTGTCCCACACCACGTCGCGCACCGCCACGCCGACCGGGCCATTGCCGGCGGGAACCATCATGTTGAGGGCGCTGCGATTGGTGATTTCGAAGTCGAACGGGGCCGGCACGCCTTCCATGCCCAGCGCCTCGCGCAGCTCGCTTTCCACCAGCTTGACGTCGATCATCTGGGCGGCGCGTTCGATGGTGATGTTTTCGAACGCATTGGCGGGCTGCCACTTCACGCCGTAATTCTGCGCCACCGCGCTCAGCCAGCGGGCGTCGGCGGTGATGCGCTTGCCCGGCTGCGGCGCCGGAGCAATCGCCACGTCGGCCTTGTCGCCCAGATTGTCCCACAGATCGCCCAGGCGGACGGTGTCGCCCTCGATCGAGGCGGCGCTGCGCAGGCTGGGCGGCAGCGAGTCGGCCAGGGCGCCGGCCGAAGCGGCGAGGAACAGGGCGGAGGCGAGCAGGAGGCGCTTCATGGCGGACCTCGATTACTTCATCTGATTGATGGTGGAGAGCATCTCGTCCGAGGTCTTGATGACCTTGGAATTCATCTCGTAGGCGCGCTGGGCCGAGATCAGGTTGGTGACCTCGCTGACGACGTTGACGTTCGAGCTTTCCAGATAGCCCTGCAGCACGGTGCCGTAGCCGGCGGAACCGGGATTGGCCACGGTGGCCGGGCCGGAGGCCGGGGTTTCCATGTACAGGTTGTCGCCACGGGCTTCGAGGCCGGCCTCGTTGGCGAAGTTCGCCAACTGCAACTGGCCGACCGACGCCTGTTCGACGGCGCCATCGCGCTTTACCAGAACCTGGCCCGAGCTGTTGACGGTGACGCCGGTGGCGTCGGTCGGCACGGTGATGCCGGGCAGCACGGTGAAGCCTTCATGGGTGACGATCTCGCCCTTGTCCGACAACTGGAACGAGCCATCGCGGGTGTACGCGGTCTCGCCCGAGGGCAGGCGGATCTGGAAGTAGCCCTTGCCCTGCACCGCCATGTCGAAGGTGTTGTCGGTGCTGGACACCGACCCCTGCTCGGTGATGCGGTAGACCGCCGTGGTCTTGACGCCCAGGCCCAACTGCACACCGGTCGGCACGATGGTGCCGGCGTCGGACGAAGCGGCACCGACGCGGCGCAGGTTCTGGTACAGCAGATCGCTGAACTCCGGCCGCCGACGGTTGTAGGCGGTGGTGTTCATGTTGGCGATGTTGTTCGAAATGACTTCGACGTTGATCTGCTGGGCCTGCATGCCGGTGGCGGCGATGTTCAGCGAACGCATGGCTCAATCTCCTTGGCGGACGGCGTCAGTTACGCGGGACGAGGGCGTCGATCGCCTTCATCGTCCGCTCGTGTTCTTTGTCGATCATGTCCTGGGCGGCTTGGTACTGGCGCAGCAGCTCAGTCATCTTGGTGATTTCCATGACCGGCTGGACGTTGGATTCCTCCATCATCCCCTGCCGCATCTGCGGGCGCTGAATGGGTTCGGCCTGGTCGGTGGTTTCGTACAGGCTGTCGCCGGCGTTGCGCAGGTTCTGCTCGTTGGCGAAACGCACCACCTTGAGGCTGGCGACCACGCCGTTCTCGGTGGACACCGTGCCGTCGTTGGCGATCTCGATGCGGGTTTCGTTAGGGGCGAAAATGATGGGGTTGTCGTTCTTGTCCATCACCGCGGCGCCCTGGGTGTTCACCAGCATGCCGCCTTCGTCCAGGCGGAAATGGCCGTTGCGGGTGTAGCGCATGCCGGCCTGAGTCTCGATCTGGAAATAGCCGTCGCCGTAGATGCCGACATCCAGCGGATTGTCGGTCTTGGTCAGGGTGCCTTCGCGGGTATCGCGCAGCAAGCCGTTGTCCTGGACGAAGGACAGCTTGGTGCCGGTCGCCCGGTTCGACGAACGGGTGTCGACCAGGAACTCGCGGAACATCATCTGCTGGCCCTTGTAGGCCGGCGTATTGGTGTTCGCCATGTTGTTGGCGACGACATCCAATTGCCGCCACAGGGCATTTTGCCGCGACAGAGCGATGTAGGAGGTATTTTCCATCTCTCGAAAACCCGGCTGGGGTGAACTCGCCTCCTTCCTTGCGAACGCCGTGCCAATTTCGTCGTCAGCCCCAAAATGGCGCTTTCCCGGGATTTCGCCCCCGAATGCCACCGCCCCCTCGCGCCGATTGCCGGGCAGATATTGCCGGGCGAGGGACCAAAAGGTATGGTCGCCCCTGCATCGAGGGCCGCCGTCCCTTTCGCGCCCGATGGGTGCCAGGCTCAACCTTCTGTTAACCGGGGCGGCGTACCTTCATCATTGAACACGTGCGCCATGTTCCGGATTGTCCCGGCCGGCGCACCATACCCGCAAGGTGGGGGAGATGGCGGAAGACCTGGAAGAGGATTTCGACGAGGGCGAAGGTTCAGAGGAACTGCCGTCATCCCCGTCAAAGCCGTTGCCTATCAAGAAGATCCTGATGGTGGTCCTGCCCCTGCTGTTGCTGGTGGGTGCGGGCGCCGGGCTGTACTTCACCGGCGTGATCGACAGCCTGATGAAGGGCAAGGGCGGCGAGGAACACGCCGCGGCGCCGGTCGAGCATAAGGGCGACGCCAAGGTGGTGGGTCCGGCGGTATTCATGGATCTGCCGGAAATGCTGGTGAACCTGCAGACGCAGGGCCGCAAGCAGAGCTTCCTCAAGATCCGGGTGGCGCTGGAACTGGAAAGCCCGGCCGACCAGCCGCGCGTCGAACAGGTGATGCCGCGCATCGTCGATTCGTTCCAGGTCTACCTGCGCGAATTGCGGGTCGAGGATCTCCAGGGCGCGGCAGGCATGCACCTGCTGCGGGAAGAATTGCAGACCCGGGTGGCCGCGGCGGTCAAGCCGGTGAAGGTCAACGACGTGCTGTTCCGGGAAATGCTGGTCCAGTAAGCGCGAGAAGCGGATGGCAATGGACGAGGATGGCGGCGAAAGCCGGTCCGCCGATGACGAAGAGGCCCTGATGCGCGAATGGGCCGCCATGGCCGGAGGCGACTCCGAGGCCGATGGCGGCAGCGCAGGCGGCGGCGCGAGCGGCGGGGGCGGCGGCGGCGAAGACTCGGAAGCCATGGCGGCCGAGTGGGAAGCCATGCTGGGCGCCGGCGACGAAGGCGGCGGCGGCGATGCCGACGCGCCCAAGGACTCGACCCGCGTCCTCAACCAGGACGAAATCGACTCGCTGCTCGGCTTCGACGACGACCACGGTCGCGGCGACGACAAGTCGGGCATCCAGGCCATCCTGAATTCGGCGCTCGTTTCCTACGAGCGTCTGCCCATGCTGGAGGTGGTGTTCGACCGCCTCGTCCGCATGATGTCCACCTCCATGCGCAACTTCACGTCGGACAACGTGGAAGTGTCGCTGGACAACATCTTGTCGCTCCGTTTCGGCGACTACCTGAACTCGATCCCGCTGCCGGCCATGCTGGCGGTGTTCAAGGCCGAGGAATGGGACAATTTCGGCCTGCTGACGGTCGATTCCTCGCTGATCTACTCGATCGTCGACGTGCTGCTGGGCGGCCGGCGCGGCACGGCGGCCATGCGTATCGAAGGCCGCCCCTACACCACCATCGAACGCAATCTGGTCGAGCGCATGGTGCACGTGGTGCTGTCGGATCTGTCCGCCGCCTTCGACCCGCTCAGTCCGGTCACCTTCCGCTTCGACCGCCTTGAGACCAATCCGCGCTTCGCCACCATTTCGCGCCCCAGCAACGCCGCCATCGTCGCCAAGCTGCGCATCGACATGGAAGATCGCGGCGGCCGCCTGGAACTGCTGCTGCCCTACGCCACCCTGGAACCGGTGCGCGAGCTGCTGCTGCAGATGTTCATGGGTGAAAAGTTCGGCCGCGACTCGATCTGGGAAACCCACTTGGCCGAAGAACTGTGGCTGACCGAGGTCGAGATGGAGGCGGTGCTGGACGAGCAGGTGATGAACCTGCGCGACGTGCTGCGCTGGAAGGTCGGCTCCAAGATCATGCTGAACGCCTCGCCCAATTCCTCGATCGACCTGCGCTGCGGCGACGTGTCCATGTTCCACGGCCGCATGGGCCGCAAGGGCCAGCACATCGCCATCCGCGTCGACGAAAAAATCAACAAGTTCAGGGGCTAGGTCATGGACTGGAAGATCGTTCTCGACCTACTGGTCTCCGTGCTGCTGGTCGCCACCATCGGCTACGCGGTCATGCTGAACCAGCGCCTGACCCAGTTGCGCAAGAACCGCGACGACCTGGCCAAGATCATCGTCAGCTTCAACGAAGCCACGGTGCGGGCCGAAACCGCCATTCCCAAGCTGCGCAAGGCGGCCGAGGATGCCGGCCAGTCGCTGCAGGAGCGGGTGGAAAAGGCGCAAAGCCTGCGCGACGACCTGGCCTTCATGATCGAGCGCGCCGACACCATGGCCAACCGGCTGGAAACCGCCGTGCGCTCGGCCCGCACCGACGTGCGCCCCGGCCCGGCGCCGGCCCAGGGCAAGGAAAGCTCGCGCATGGCCGCCCCGCCCGAGCGGGCGCCGCAGAACTCGCGCGCCGCTACCGTGGCGGCCGCTGCCGCCGCAGCCGCCGACGGCGATGGCGACGACCGCTCGGAAGCCGAGCGCGAGTTGCTGCGCGCCCTGCAGTCCATGAGGTAGGGCATGGCCGCGCCAACCAAGAAGACCAACCGCTCCAAGGCCGTGCCGGCCAAACCCCAGCGCACGCCGTTCCTGCGCCTGCTGCCGCTGCTGATCATCGGTGCCGGAATCATGCTGTCGGTGCGCGTCAACGACATTCGCAAGGGCTTCCTGGAAGGCGCCAGCGTGCGCGTCGCCAACGAATTGCAGGCGCAGCAGCCGGAAACCGCGACGCCCGGCCAATTGGCCCAGACCGCCCAGGTGCCGCCCCCGGCCGCAGCCACCGGCCCGGCCCCGGCCACCGCCGCCAAGGCCGCGCCGCCGCCGCCGCCCGGCGGTGCCAGCGATCCCGGCACGCTGAGCCAGACCGAGATGGACGTGCTGCAGAAGCTGACCGAACGGCGCAACGGCCTGGACAACCGCGAAAAGGACATCGAACGGCGCGAATCGCTGCTGAAGGCGGCCGAGGACCAGATCGAGCGCAAGGTCTCGGAAATGCGCACGCTTCAGAACACGATCGAAGGATTGCTGCGGCAATACAACGATCAGGAAGACAACAAGATGCGTTCGCTCGTAAAAATCTATGAAAACATGAAGCCGAAAGAAGCGGCGAAGATTTTCGAGCAGTTGGATATGCCGATCATGCTGGAAGTCGTCGAGCGCATGAAGGAACAGAAGGTGGCGCCGATCCTGGCGGAAATGGACCCGGCGAAGGCAAGAACGATCACTTCCGAATTGGCGCAACGGCGCCAAATCCCTACGCCTAAGCCGATGAGCGGAGGCTGAGGAACGAATTCTACCGGGACGGCAGAAAAAATGCCTTGCGTGACTGCCGCCCCCTATCTTAACTAAGGAAACTTGCGCCTTGGCGGGTTCTTGGGCTTTGGCGACTAGTGCTTCGAAGGAGCTGGTTGGATGGCTGTCGACAAGAATATGAACGTCTTGATCGTTGACGATTACAAGACGATGCTGCGAATCATCCGCAATCTGTTGAAGCAGCTTGGCTTCAACAATGTCGATGAAGCGACCGACGGCTCGATGGCGCTGCAGATGCTGCGCGTGGGCAATTACGGCCTGGTGATCTCCGACTGGAACATGGAACCCATGACCGGCCTGCAGCTTCTGCGCGAGGTTCGCGCCGACGCCCGGCTGAAGTCGATCCCGTTCATCATGGTGACCGCCGAGTCGAAGTCCGAGAACGTGATCGCCGCCAAGGAAGCCGGCGTGTCCAACTACATCGTCAAGCCCTTCAACGCCGAGACGTTGAAGACCAAGATGTCGAGCGTCCTTGGCGACTTCGCCTGAGTAACCGGGGGGTGCCTGCCATGTCGGCGAAGGGCGTTGATCGCGATCTTTCCCTGCGTCTCGACGCCATTCGCCGCGAGCATGGCGATACCGTCCGTATCGAACAGGTCGCCGAGGTGGTGGGAGCCTTGCTCGGCACCATGAGCGGCGACATCAACGGCGAGGATCTGCGGCTGTACCGCGAGATCGAGTCGCTGGCGGACTACATCCACGCCGCCAAGGCCGAAATCGCCGCCCTGCGCCCCGGCGAGATCAAGAACGAATTCATCGCCTCGGCCACCGACGAACTGGACGCCATCGTCGGTTCGACCGAAGCCGCCACCAATGAAATCATGGATGCGGCCGAGCACCTTGAAACGCTCGCCTCGATGATGGACCCCCAGGTCGCCGAGCGGCTGACCGAGATCACCACCCGCATTTTCGAAGCCTGCACCTTCCAGGACATCACCGGACAGCGCATCACCAAGGTGGTGAAGATGCTGAAGGAGATCGAGGGCCGGGTGGAAAGCCTGGTCAAGGCGTTTGGCTCGGACACCGACGCGCCGGCCGCCAAGCCGGACGCCGCCGCGCCCAGCGACGCCGACCTGCTCAACGGTCCGCAATTGCCCTCCAACGCCGCCGACCAGGCCGAGATCGACAGGCTGTTGGCGAGCTTCGACTGACCGGCATGCAGGCGCGGGGGCACGCTGGGGACGGGGCAGACTTCAAGACACCGGGCATTGTTTCGCCGTCCGCGGTGCCTTTTCCCACTCCCTTTGCGCTAGAGCTTCCGACCGCCCGGTCAGGCACCATGCCCGCGCGCGTGAATGCGCGCCGTTTCCCCTCCCATGGGCCTGCCGCCGTGACCGTGTCCTTCCTTTTCCGCCTGATGCTGCTGGCGCTGCTGGTGCTGGCGCCCATGGGCGCCTGGGCGCAAAGCACGCCGCGCGCCGCCGCCCACGATACCTTCGGCCGCATGGTGTTCGATTGGGACGCCCCGGTGCAGTGGTCGGCGGAAGTCGTCAACGGCCAGTTGGTGGTGCGCTTTGAAAAGCCCATGGCCGGCGATCCCACCGCCCTGCTGAAGCCGCTGTCCAAATATCTCAAGGGGGTGACGCTGTCGCCCGACCGGCGGATGGCGACGTTCTCGCTGGCGGTGCCGGTGCAGGTCAAAAGCTTCGTCTCCGGCACGTCGACCGTCATCGACCTGAGCGAGAACAAGCAGGCGCCGCCGGCCGCCGCCGCCTCGCCCACACCGCCGCCGCCGGCCCAAGGCGGCAAGACCGCCAAGGTGGCGGACGCGCCGGGCGTGCCCGCCACCGACCTGAACGTGCGCGGTGGCGAGCACGACACCTTCAACCGCCTGGTGTTCGACTGGCCCAAGCCGGTGGAGTACACGGTCAGCGCCCAGAACGGCCAGGTCACCATCGCCTTCGACCGCCCCGCCAATCTGAACGTCACCTCGCTGGAGGCGGCGCTGCCCGGCGACATCCGCTTCGTCGAGGCGCGGCCGCAGGGCAAGGGCACCGCCATCGTGCTGTCGGTGCCGCCCGGCACCACCACCAAGCACTTCACCTCGGGTCCCAAGGTCGCGGTGGACCTGATCCGTCCGCCGCCGGGCGCCGCCAAAGCCGAGCCGCCCAAGACCGAGCCGGCGACAGCGGGGTCAAATCCTTCTCCTGCAACCAAACCCGAGCCGGCCAAGACCGAAGCGCCGAAACCCGACGCCGGCAAAACCGACATGGCGAAGGAAGTGGCGAAGGCCGCCGGCCGGCCCGAGCCGCCCCTCCCCGCCCCGGCCCAGACGGCCCCGGCTACCCCGTCCCCCACGCCCGGCCTGGCGGGACCGCCGATCAGTGCGCCGACCATCGCCGCGCCAAGCGCACCGCCGGTCGCAGCCCCCGCCCCTGTCACCGCCGAGGCCCCCAAGCCCAGCGCCGCCGTCAGCCTGGGCGTCGGCTTCGACCAACCTTCGGGCGCCGCTGCGTTCCGCCGTGCCGGCTGGCTGTGGCTGGTGTTCGACCGCAAGGCCGAGATCGACACCAAGCTGCTCAAGCGCACCGGCGGCGACGTGGTGCTGCACGTCGAGCAGGTGCAGGGCGTCAAGAACGGCACCGCCATCCGCCTGATCACCAAGCCAGGCTATAACCCGACCGTCCGCAAGGAAGGCCAGTTGTGGGTGTTCGATCTGATCGAACAGCCGGTCCAGCCGCACGCGCCGCTGTCCATCAATCGCCAGTTCGATTTCGAGGATCGCGGCCGCCTGATTATCCCCGCCAGCGACGTGCCGAGCCTGCCGGTCACCCTGCGCGACCCCGAGGTCGGCGATTCCATCCAAGTGATGCCGCTGACCGCCATCGGTGCCGGCGTCGCCGTCGAGACCGTGGTGCCGGGCGCCCAATTGCTGCCCACCGCCCAGGGCGTCGCCCTGGTGCCGCTGGCCGACGGCAGCCACCTGGAAAGCAACCGCCAGGGCATCGAGGTCTCCATGCCCGGCGGCCTGCACCTGTCGCACAGCCTGCCCAAGGTGGAAGGCGGCGCGCCGGTCGAAGTGGAATCGGCCGAATCCTCGGTCGGCGGTCCGCTGGACATCAGCCGATGGACCCGGGGCGGTCTCGACAAGTTCGTGCCCGAGCATCAGAAGCTGATGGGCCGCATGGCCTATGTGAAGCCCGAAGACAAGAACATCCAACGCCTGGAAGTGGCGCGCCATTATCTGGCCAACGGCATGGCGGCCGAGGCCCTGGGCGTGCTGCGCCTAATCGCCGCCGCCGACCCCGCCATGCTGGAAAACCCGGCCTTCCGCGGCCCGCGCGGCGTCGCCAACTTCCTGATGATGCGTGACGGCGACGCCATCGACGACCTGTCGCACCCGTCGCTGGCCAAGGACCCGCAGGCGCAAATCTGGCTGGCCGCCGCCAAGGCGCGCGGCGCCGGCGACATGGCCCGCAGCGCCCTGCTGCTGCGCCTGTCGCCCGACGAGATCAAGCCGCTCAGCCCACATCTGCGCATGGCGCTGGGCCGGGTGGCGGTGCAATCGGTGACCACGGCCGGCGACGCCAAGGCCGCCACCCGCATCATCGAGGCCATGAACGGCCCCGGCCTCAGCAAGCGCGACGCGGACGGCATCAGCTTCCTGCAGGGCCTGGCGGCGGAAAGCGGCAAGCAATGGGACCAGGCGGTGGCCAAGTACCGCGAGGCGGAAGAGGGCGAGTCGCGGCCCGACCGCGCCTATGCCGCGCGCAACCGTATCGAATTGCAGCTCAAGCGCAATGCCATCACCGCCAAGGACGCCATCCACCAGTTGGAGAAACTGCGCTTTGCCTGGCGTGGCGAGGATTTCGAGTACAACCTGCTCAAGCGTCTGGGCGAACTGATGCTGGCCGACGGCCAGTATGCCGAGGGCCTGCGCATGTTGCGGGCGATCGTCTCCAATTACGGCGATCACCCCGACATCGGCACCGTCCAGGCGATGATGGCGAACACCTTCGAGAAGCTGTACCTGGGCGGCGGCGCCGACGGCATGCCGGCGGTGTCGGCCATCGGCCTGTACGACGAATTCCAGGAACTGACGCCGTCCGGCACCAAGGGCGACGAGATGATCCGCAAGCTGGCCGACCGGCTGGCGGCGGTCGACCTGCTGGACCGTGCCGGCGACTTGCTGCGCCATCAGGTGCAGTTCCGCCTGCAGGGCGTGGACAAGGCCCGCGTCGGCGCCCGCCTGGCCTTCCTGGAGCTGTCGGACCGCAAGGCGGCCATGGCGTTGGACAGCCTGGACATGAGCGAGGTGCCGGACCAGCCCAACGAGCTGTTCGACCAGCGCCGCTATCTGCGCGTCCGCGCCCTGGCCGAACTGGGCCGCACCGCCGAGGCCCTGGCGCTGATCATCAACGACCAGTCCGAGACCGCCAAGCAACTGCGCGCCGAGATCTATTGGGATCTGAAGAAGTGGCCCGAGGCGGCCACCGCCCTGGAAGCCACCATCGACAAGCCCGAGGGCGCCTCGCCCATCGCCCCGGCCACGGCGCGCCGGCTGGTCGACCTGGCCACCGCCTTGACCCTGGCGCGCGACGATCGCGGTCTGGCCCGCCTGCGCCGCACCTACGGTCCGCGCATGGCCAAGACCGATTTCAAGGACGCCTTCGACCTGCTGACCTCGGAGCCGGAACGCGGCATCGCCGATTACCGCCTGATCGGCAACAAAATCAAACAGGTCGAAGCGTTCCAGGGCTTCATGAGTACCTGGCGCCAGCGTATGCAAAGTCAGGGACTTTCCTCGATCAACTGATCGCACCGCGCCAATCGCCCTCTGGGCCGTCTTCAACAATAGATGTTGCATCGCGGGGCGGTTTGGTGGATAACCCGCCCCTTATTCGCAATTCTGGTCCATCTACTGGTTTGGAGGGGAGCCATGGCTCAAGCTCTTGCCCGACTGGGGATGAACTCGGAAGTTGATCCGAGGAATACCCACAGCGTCGACGACACCGTCAACCCGGCTTGGCCCGAGGTCGATAACGGTAAGGATTACTACGTCTCGCGCAATGGCGTGAAATACGCCGGGACGCACCTGTTGATCGACCTGTGGGGGGCCAGCAAGCTGGACGACCTGCGCCTGGTGGAAGACGCCCTGCGCGAGTCCGCCATCGCCGGCGGCGCCACCATCCTGCATTGCCACCTGCACCACTTTCAGCCCAATGGCGGCATTTCCGGCGTGCTGGTGCTGGCGGAAAGCCACATCACCATCCATTCGTGGCCCGAGCGCGGCTATGCCGCGTTGGACGTGTTCATGTGCGGCGACTGCGATCCCTACAAGGCGATCCCGGTGCTGAAGGCGGCGTTCGCGCCCGACTTCGTCACCGTGTCGGAAAGCAAGCGCGGCCTGGTGCCGTAAGGCACCTCCCCGGTTCGACCGTTCGGCCTTTTTTCGCCGGCATGCGCCAACCTCGCATGCCGGCGAGCCGTCTTTGAGGTATCGCACCATGACCGAAGCGTGGTTCCAGGAAACCCTGTACGACCATTGGCGCCAAAGTTTCCGCGTCACGCGCGAGATCACCCGGATCAAGGGGCCGATGCAGGACATCGCCCTGTTCGAGACACCCGGCTTCGGCCGGGTGCTGACCCTTGACGGCGTGATCCAGGTCACCACCGGCGACGAGTTCATCTATCACGAGATGCTGGCCCACGTGCCGATCTACGCCCACGGCGCCGTGCGCTCGGTTTGCGTGGTCGGCGGCGGCGATGGCGGCATGCTGCGGGAAATCCTCAAGCACCCCGGCATCGAACGCGCCGTCCTGGTCGAGATCGACGCTGCGGTGGTCGAATTCTGCCGCGAGCATCTGCCCAGCGTCTCGGCCGGCGCCTTCGACGATCCGCGCACGGAAATCGTCATCGCCGACGGTATCCGCTACATGGCCGAAACGACGGAAAAGTTCGACCTGATCGTCATCGATTCCACCGACCCCATCGGCCCCGGTGGCGTGCTGTTCACCGAGCCATTCTACCAGGATTGCGCCCGCTGCCTGACCGCCGACGGCATCGTCGTCAACCAGAACGGCGTGCCCTTCCTGCAGGGCGAGGAAGTGACCGACACCTGGCGCCGCCGCCGCCCCCATTTCGCCGATGTCGGCTATTATCTGGCCGCCGTGCCGACCTATGTCGGCGGCTTCATGGCGCTGGGCTGGGCCGCCGCCAGCGACCGGGCGCGCAACACCGGCCTGGACGTTCTGCGTGCCCGTTTCCAGGCGGCCCCGGTGGCGACGCGCTACTACACATCTGATATTCACCAGGCATCTTTTGCTCTGCCGCCATACGTGAAAAACCTTATTTGTAATTGAGCCGTAACATAGCGGCGGCTCTATTGTGCGTTTCACAGGGACGATGCGGCAATTCAGCCCCGCGTCGGGCGCATAGCCTCCCGATACCATTGTCCCGTGATTCAGCGGCCATCAACGATTATGGTGTAACGTCTGATCCACAGGCGGATATTCCATGACGGCACCAGCACAGAGCACGCCTTCCACCAGCGGGACCAGCGCGCCGCGCCAGTTCATTTCCTTCACCATCGGTGCGGAAGAATACGGCGTCGACATCATCGCCATCCGTGAGATCAAGGGATGGACCCCCGCCACCGCGCTGCCGGAAACCCCGGATTACGTGCGCGGCGTCATCGATCTGCGCGGCACCATCATCCCCATCGTCGATCTGCGCGCCCGCTTCACCGGCACGCTGACGCAGCCGACCAGCCGCCATGTCATCATGGTGGTGAACGTGGACGGCCGCGATCTCGGCATCCTGGTGGACGCTGTGGCCGACATCCTGACCGTCACCCCCGAGGCGATCCAGCCGGTCCCCGAGCTGGATTACGCCCACCACAACGAATCGCTCAGCGGCATCGTCACCGTCGACGGCCGCATGGTCGCCCTGCTCGACCTCACCCAATTGCTGCTGGCGCACGGCATCCCGTCGCCGGACGCCCCGTAATCTCGTTCGCACGCCCCGACACGCAAGGACACTTCCCATGATCGCACGCCTTCGCATCCCGGCACGCCTGGCTATCCTGACCATAGCCATGGGCGTCTTCCTCGCCGCCGTCGCCGGAATGGGCATTCAGGGCATGACCTCGATCCTGGCCAGCCTGCGCACGGTCTACGAAGACCGGACCGTCTCGCTGATCCAGTTGGCGGAGGTGCAGCAATCCTTCATGAAGATGCGGCTGCTGGCCGTCGCCTTCCGCGAGACCACCGACCCGCAGGTGCAGGAACGCATCAAGCGCGACCTGGACGCCCAGGACCGCGAGATGGAGAAAATCTGGCGGGAATACCGTTCGGACACGCTGACGGCGGAAGAAACGCGGATCGCCAACGATATCGAGCGCACGCTGACCGCCTATCGCGCCACGGTTAACCGCTATCTCGTCGCGTTGTCCTCAGGCGACCGCGAAACCGGCATGACCATTACCCGCACCGAAGGCGCCCAGGCCGGCGCGGCCCTGGAAAAGCTGATCGAGGAAGACTTCCGCCTGCAGGCGGACGTTGCCCGCCAGGAGTACGAAAAGGGCGACCGCACCTCGCATAACAGCATCACCCTGTCGCTGGTGGCGGCGGGCCTGGCCCTGCTGGTCGGTGGCGGCCTGGCCTTCGGCATCGTTGCCTCGATCACCCGTCCGCTGGGCCATATCCTCGACGCCATGGCGCGGCTGGCCAAGGGTGACTTGAACGTCGACATCACCGGGCAGGAGCGCGTTGACGAGGTGGGCGACATCTCCAAGGCGGTGCAGGTGTTCAAGCAAAGCGCGGTCGACAAGAAGCGCATGGAAGACGAGGCCGAGGCCGCCCGCGAAGCCCAGGCCAAGGCCGAGGCCGAGCAGCGCGCCCGCGAGGCCGCCATCGTCGCCGAAGTGGCCCAGGTCGCCACCGCCGCGTCGCAGGGCGACCTGGAACGCCGCATCGACCTCAACGGCAAGGACGGCTTCCTGCTCAACCTGTGCGAGGGCGTCAACAATCTGGTCAACCTGACCGGCATCGCCCTCAAGGACGTGGCCTCGGTGCTGGCGGCGGTGGCGCGTGGCGACCTGACCCAGCGCATCGTCAACCAGTACGGCGGCCTGTTCGGCCAGCTCAAGGGCGACGTCAACCAGACCGCCGACAAGCTGTTCGAGATCGTCACCAACATCAACGGTGCCGCCGGCCAGATCGGCAGCGCCGCCTCGGAAGTCGCCGCCGGCAGCCAGGACCTGTCCGAACGCTCGGAACAGCAGGCCAGCGCGCTGGAAGAGACCGCCGCTTCGATGGAGGAATTGGCCGCCACCGTGCGCCAGAACGCCGCCAATGCCCAGCAGGCCAATCAGTTGGCGGCCGGCGCGCGTGAAATCGCCGCCGGCGGTGGCGAGGTGGTCAACAACGCCATCACCGCCATGGGCCGCATCGAGCAGTCGTCGCAGAAGATCGAGGACATCGTCGGCATGATCGACGAGATCGCCTTCCAGACCAACCTGCTGGCACTGAACGCTGCCGTCGAGGCCGCCCGTGCCGGCGACGCCGGCAAGGGCTTCGCCGTGGTGGCGCAGGAAGTGCGCAACCTGGCCCAGCGCTCGGCCCAGGCGTCGAAGGAGATCAAGACGCTGATCGCCGAAAGCTCGACCCAGGTGCGCGGCGGCGCCGAACTGGTCAAGGGCGCCGGCAAGACGCTGGAAGACATCCTGGGCAGCGTCAAGCGCGTCGCCGACATCGTCGCCGAGATCGCCGCCGCCAGCAGCGAACAGGCGTCCGGCATCGACCAGGTCAATTCCGCCGT
>JBLNBE010000004.1:0-2953 GCA_050259735.1 Bacteroidota bacterium | reverse complement strand
GCCCCAGGGGGTCCAGGTGCTGGGCGAGATGACGCGCCTGCGCGACCAGGCCGACGCCGCCCGCATCAATGGCGACGTCCGCAGCCTGGGCGAACGCGAACAGGCGCTGACCGCCGCATTGTCCGGCGTCGCGGTCCAGGCCGAGGCCTATCCCGAGTTGCAGGCGGCCGAGACCTTCCGGCACGCCATGGCGTCCCTGTCCGAAGTTTGCCAAGCCTTGCCCGACCGCCGCGAGCGCTATAACGAAGCGGTCGCCCGCCACAACCATCGCTGCCGGCAGTTCCCCACCATCCTGTTCGCCGGTCTGTTCGGTTTCCCCGCGCGCACACCGTTCGAAATTGGGGCGGCGGAACGGAAAAAGCGCCATGACCTGTAAAATCTGCGGCGCCCCCGCAACCGACGCCGACACCTGCGGCGAGCCGTGCCGGCTCAAGCTGGAATGCCTGCGCATCGCCTGGGACCGGGCGGCGCGCATGGTCGCGGTCAACGGCTATTACGACCGGCGCTATCGCGAGCATCTGCGCAACCACAACACGCGCGGTGCCAAGACCATGCTCAAGGAATGGAACGCCGCCCGGGAAAAGTTGGGCGAGCGGCCGTAGCCGCCATATCAGCCATCCCGTCGCCAGATATTGGCGCCGTTTGCCGCACCGCATCGGTTGATTGACAGCACGCGCCCCGCATGGCTGAGTGCCGTTTCCTGCGTCAAGGCTGCTCTCCCATGCCCCCTTTCGATCTGAACGAGACGTTGAACGCCGCCGGGCGCCACTATGGCAGCGGGCGCTTTGCCGATGCGGTCCGCCTGTGCCAGGACGCGCTGAAGGTCGCGCCCGGCCATCACGGGGCGCAAGCCTTGCTGGGGGCCGCGCTGTTCGGGCTAGGGCATGCCGAACAGGCCGAGCGTGTGTTGACCAAGGCCATGCGCGGCGGTGCCGACGCCAGCCTTCACAACCTTCTCGCGCTGGTCCTGCGCAAGCGCGGCCGCCTGCCGGAAGCGGCGGAACAGTTCCGCGCCGCGCTGGCCTTGGCGCCCGGCTCGCTGGCGATCATGCTCAACCTGGCCAACCTGCTGCGAGCCAAAGGCGACTTGGTCGCGGCCTGCGAACTGGCGGAAGAGGCCGCACGGCTGCACGCCGCCAGCCCGGACGCCCATTTCGTCCTGGGCCAGGCTTGGCTCGCCTGCGGCCGCGCCCAGGCGGCCGAGCAATCCCTTCGCCGGGCGCTGGCCTTGGCACCGGAACACCAGGGCGCCCGACTGGCCTTGACCCGCGCATTGCTGGCGCAAGGACTGGTGTCCCAAGCGGTGACGGAATTCGCCGCTGTGCTGGAGCGTGACCCGAACAACCTGCAGGCGCTGTCCGGACGCGCCGCCGCCTTGCGCGAAATGGGGCGGGCGGGCGACGCCGTCGCCGAATTGCGCCGCGCGGTGGCGCTGGCACCGAACGACGACCAGCTCGGCTCGGAACTGCTGTTCACCTTGAACTATGACGGCAGCGCGTCGCCGGCCCAGGTCGCGGCGGAACACGCGGCCTGGGGCCAGCGCCTGTCGGCCCGGTTCAACGCCACGAAAGCCAAGCCTCGCCGTCACAAGGGCCGGCTGCGGGTCGGCTATGTCTCGCCCGACTTCTTCTATCATCCGGTCGGCTATTTCCTGCTGCCGGTGCTGGCGAACCACACCATCGACACGGTGTGTTACTCCGACCGCACGCGCGAGGACGACATGACCCAGGCATTGCGCGAGCATGCGGGGAAGTGGCGGAACACGGCCGGCCTCAGCGACGACGACCTCGCCCGCCGGATCGGCGAGGACCGCATCGACATCCTGGTCGACTTGACTGGGCACACCGGCCATAGCCGCCTGGGCGTGTTCGCGCGCAAGCCGGCGCCGGTTCAGGCCAGTTGGCTGGGCTATTTCAACACCACCGGCCTGCCCGAGATGGACGCCATCCTCATGGACCCCATCGCCGTCCGTCCCGGCGAGGACGGGCTGTTTACCGAGCGGGTGGTCCGGTTGCCGCGCTCGCGGTTCTGCTACGCCCCTCCCCGCCACGCCCCCGAGGTGACCCCGCTGCCGGCGGCAGCCAGCGGCGTCGTCACCTTCGGGTCCTTCAACAACATGAGCAAGCTGTCCGACGACGTGATCGCGACGTGGAGCGACATCCTGGTCGCGGTGCCGCGCTCGCGCTTGTTGCTGAAGTGGCGCACGCTTGGGGACGAAGCGGTCCGGCATGCCGCGCTGGCGGCGTTCGCGCGCCACGGCGTCGAGGCCGGGCGCGTGGAATTGCGCGGCCAAACGCCGCACGCCACCATGCTGGGTGAATATGGCGAGGTCGATATCGGCCTTGACCCCTTCCCGTTCAACGGCGGCCTGACCAGTTGCGAGGCGCTGTGGATGGGGGTGCCGGTGGTGACCCTGGCCGGCCATTCGCCGGTCTCGCGCCAGACCGAAACCTACCTCTCGCTGCTGGGCCTTTCCCACTTGGTCGCGGCCGACCGGACGGCCTATGCGGCAACCGCCGTCGCCTTGGCCGCCGACCTCCCCGCCCTGGCGGAGCTTCGCCGCACCCTGCGCACGACCATGGCCACCTCGGCCCTGTGCGACGGCGCCGCCTTCACCCGCGCGCTGGAAGACGCCTATAAGGCGCTGGCGGCGGCCAAGGAATAGCGCGCGCCCTCCTATCACCCCAGCACGCTACCGGGGCATATCCGCCGGAAGGTTGGGCATGGTGATTTGACCGTTCACCGCCGGGCGACCAGATCGTGTCCCTGGGATTGGTGTAACAGCGCGGTCGCCGTTGATCTCCGGCAGGGTTGGCCGGATTGCTCAGGCTACCGCGACTGGCGGCAGGCTGGTGAGAGGATCATCGCCCATGGTGGCGATGGTTTCTAGGGTCATGTAGCGGGATCGCTGGACGGCCCATTCGTCGTTCTGCTCCAGCAAGATTGCGCCGAT
>JBLNBE010000003.1:0-5852 GCA_050259735.1 Bacteroidota bacterium | reverse complement strand
GGCTGACATCCACCCGGAACGCGCCGGACACCTGGGGGCCGGCTTCCATGTCGGTGTGCATGATCCTCTCTCCTTTCCCAATTGCCGCAAGGCAAGCAGCCTCGCGCTGCTTCCCGGGGCCGCGTGAGCGGTGGGGTGAGAGGGGGGCGAGGACCGGTGCGCCGGGCCGGGTTGCGCGCCAGCGGGCTTCTTGCAGCCCGCGCCCGCAAGCGACCCTGCCCGGCGGAGAGGCGGTGCTCGCGGGGGAGAGCGGGGGAACGCCCGCTTTCCCCACGCAAACAAGAACTTGGGGCGTAGACCGCGGCACAGGGCGGGCATCTCCCGTGCGAGGTGACGCACGGCAGCATCTCGTTCCGATATAGCGGAAATTGTCATTGCATTTCCGGTTTGCCGGAGTACGCTCCTGGCGTGGACGAGCGGTGTCCGCTATATCGGAATAAGGAGGAGAAGTTCCGCCATGTCGGAAAGCGAGCGCCAGCGCGTCGGCGCCCAACTGGCGGCGCGGCGCAAGGAGAGGAAATGGACAGTCAAGGATGTCGCGGCGCGTACTGGGCGGCAGCCCTCCCGCGTCTCCGAGATGGAGACTGGAAAGGCCAACAGCACTCTGGATGCTCTCGTCCAGGTCGGCGAGGTCATGGGCCTGCGCCTGCTGTTCGTGCCGGACGACAAGGTCGCGGAGGTCATGGCGTTGCTGGGACAGAACCCTCCGTCGCCGCCCATGGCAACCTTCCCGCGCCACGTATTCGACGAACTCTTCATCCCCGACCCGGAGGACGAGGACGATGCTGATCATTGATCGCGCGGCCGTTATCGGTATCTACCTTGCCCCGATGCCGCAAGAAACCGTGCGCGTCGGTTCGCTGGTGCGCGACGCTTCCGGCGTGGTCACCTTCACCGTCGACGACAACTACCTGGCCATGGGGCCGCAGCGCCCCGTCCTCAGCATGGCCTGGCGTGGCGCCGACGAGGAAGACACGATCCGGCGTCTGGTCGGCCGCGAGGACAAGGTGATGCGCAGCGGATTGCTGCCGCCCTATTTCTCCGGACTGCTGCCCGAAGGTGCGCTGCGCGAACTGGTCGAGGCCGAGTTCGGCACCGGCGCCTTCGACGACTTTGACGTCCTGGCCCGCTTGGGCAGCGATCTGCCCGGCGCCGTCGTGGCTCGACTGGAGGCCGGGCAGGCGGGCGCCGGGCGCGCCGTCCCTGCCGGGGAGTCGGGGAGGAAGCTCCCAGTTCCGCCCGGTGGCGTGAAGTTCTCGCTGGCGGGCATCCAGCTCAAGTTTGCGGCCCTGGCGAGCGGACACGGTGTCACGGTGCCGGGGCGCGACCAGCACGGCGACATCATCCTCAAGGTGCCGTCCGAGCGCCACCAGGCGTTGGTTGAGGCCGAGTACACGGGACTCGAATTGGCCCGAGCCGTCGGCGTCCGCACGGCCGAGGCGTTCCTGGTGGACACGTGCGACGTCCACGGCATTCCCAGCGAGTACCTCAAGGGCGGCACCCATGCCCTGGCGGTACGCCGGTTCGATCGCGCGCCCGGTGGCCGCCGCGTCCATACCGAGGATTACGCGCAGATCCTGGGCGCCATCGGCGACCGCAAGTATACGATGGCGAACGAGGAGACCGTCTACAACGTGACCCGCCGCTTCAGCGGCGACTGGAGCGGCGAGCTTCTCGAAGCAGTCCGGCGCACGGTGGTCAACGTCATGCTCGGCAACGGCGACGCCCACCTCAAGAACTGGTCGCTACTGCATGTGCCCGGCGGAGTCCCCGAGTTGACGCCCGCCTACGACATCGTGCCGACAGTGCTCTACGGCGACACGACCATGGCGCTGGCCTTCGGCGGCACCCGCGATGCCGCCCGCATCACACTGCGCAAGTTCGAGCGGGCGGCCGGGCTGGTCAAGGTGTCGCCCGACCTGCTGGCCCGCGAGGCCAAGCGGACGGTCGAGGCCGCCCTGGATATATGGCCTTCGGTCCTGGGTGACCTGCCGCTGCCCCAGGAGATGCGTCAGCGCATCGTCGACCGGTGGCGCGACCTCGCCCTGGTCAAGGAAGCACGCCCGACTCTCGCGCCAGGGATCGGCATCGCCAGCGCGCCGCGCGAGGCGGAGGACACGGCGCCGACGCCTGGGCCGAGGCGGCCATAGGCCGTTTGCCGCCGCTCGGCATGGAGCAAAGCGGGGGCTGGGTGGCGTCCCTCGCGGGGGAGAGCGGGGGGACGCCCGCTTTCCCCACGCAAAGACGCAGTGGGGCCGCAGGCCCCGCCGCGAATCCTTGATCGGGCATGGAAAAAGCGCTCTGCTAGTTTGGTGGGGCGTCGGGAGGCTGGCCGGGGAGTCGCCGTTGCGGCGCGATCAGATCAAGGAATAGGTGGGCGCGGTTATGGCGAGGTTGCGCCCATGTGGGCCATCCGTTCAGCTTCTGACAATGCTCCACAGCGGACGTCTTGCGCTCGGATTTTGAGAATGCCTTGCGCCATTTGAAGCATTGCGGCCGTGGGCCGGAATGGAATTAAAATGGGATCTCGTCTTCCAAACCCGCGGCAAACGCGTTCTGCTCTTTCTTCAGGCTCGAAACGTAGTCAGTCGGGCGAGGCGGCAAAAGGGGTTGAGGCGGATTGATCTGCGGATGATCGCGCTTCTCCTCGTCAATTGCCTTCGCTTCGCCAATCGTTGCCATGATCGTCGCGACCAATTTATGCATCGCCTGGCTATCAGCGAGTTGGGTAACGTTGGCAGCCCCTGCCAAGACCGCCACCATTACGCCAGCGAGCATCACTACGTTTACCCGGGGTTTCTCCAACGCTGCCTCGAAGTCAGCTATACGCTTATGCAGCATGGCGCGCCTGGGTTCCGGCATATCAGCCTGATCAATTAGGGTCTTGATGCCGTAAACATGCTGGCGAAGGCGATCCTTGATCTTCGAATCAATTGCCACTGCATCACGCTTGTTGCGAATGCTGTTATCGAGCAGCAGTTGAGCGGCGTAGTGATCTAGGTCGACCTTGAATTCCGTGAATTGCTCAGCGTCGAAGCCTTTCCGTGGCGGCACCACCATGCTTGCGAATGGCTGGACCTCATAACGCTTTGCCACAGCGATGATAGTATTCATCGCCGTGTGCTGAGCCGTCTCATAGGCGTACCAACTGCTCCTCTCGCTGTCGTCGACCGCCTGGAGGGCTTCGGTGACGTAAGTTTCTGCGCGACGTAGCACCATCCCGAACGCCACCTGCGGATCGTCGGGCAGCTCGGCCAGGAACTCCTCGGTCAGAATGTCTAGCACGCTCATGAGTTCAGAATAGCGGGCTAGCGCGATCTTAACTAGATGTTTGAAGGCCGCACCAGAAGGAACGCCGGCCCCCTCTCTTATGCGGTCGCAGCTGCGCCCGTACTGGTCGATCCGAGAGGAAACGCCATTTTCCAGTAGCGGACGTTGCGGACATTTGTTGCGCCAGCAACAGGGGCGCTGAATAATCCCTGTCGGCCGCAAAACAAGTGCACACCGTGATTCCTGTCTCCGTAATTTGGCAGGTCGCTCTGGCAACCGGACTGGGCCGTGGACTTGATCGATTGACTGCTTGTTGGGGAGGCTGGGATGTTTGAGTATCTTCTGATGCCCCTGGACGCGCATTTCGATTACGGCTTTGGCATGACGGCAGAGGCCTATAAGGATGCGGCCGACAAGCTGGCGGAGGAGCGCCGCGGTATGCACGGCCATTTGCCGATTCGTTTTCTCTTGCGTCATGCGATCGAGCTGTACCTGAAGTCGGGCATCTTAATATTTCACCGAAAGCTGCATTTGCCTTACGGCATCGGCGGCGAATCAGAACCAATGGTGCGGACCGATAAGGGGTGGAAATCACTTAAAACGATTCACAGCATAAAGCTGCTGCATGCCTACTGGGACGATCTCTTTAAGGAACACGCGGATTATCTCGCGGCCAATACCAGGACGGATTGGTCTATGCCGGACAATTTGCCAAATCTGGTCAATCTCATCGACGGCAATGACCCTGGAAGCACCTTTTACAGGTATCCGACAACGAGCGACCCACAGAAAGACAAAAAGAAATCGTCCTCCCAAAGAGTACCGCTCGAAAAGCTATTGGAGAAGATGGCAAGCGGAAAAGGCACCGTGAAGTCAATGCTCCTGATCGATCAGAATGAGGAGATCGTCGACTCATTTCAACTCAACACCGATGATGATGCAAAGGTCGGCGATGCGCTGGTGAGAGTGGCTGACTTTCTTTCATGTGCCCACGCCGCCATGCGTAATGAACTGGCTGGAGGCAGGTAGCAGCCATGCATGTCTACTTCGACTGCCCATGGTTGGTGAACAGCACTTAATTCAGAGAGTCCGCTTTACCGCCCCCGCCTCCCAATTCCGCCCATCCCCTTCCGGTCCGATTCGCACCATCTGCCTTGAAGTTGGCCTCCAAGTCGTCCCCAGGGACGCCCTTTTCCGTGAGCACGGCGGCGGCCGGGCGTAATAAGGGGGGTGCCCACGGCGAAACGTCATCGGGGCTAGGCGGCGAGGGGACCGGGCCGCGTCGTGCCGTCAAGGGTCTGCGACCGCCTGCGGCAGCGGCCGGCGCCGCCCTTGACGGCCCGCCTCAATCGGCCCGGCGGGTGCTCGCCATGCCCCAATGGCGAAAAGGGAAGCATGGCTTCCCGTTCGACCAGACCCGATCCGCTTAGGCCAACGGAGGCGGCGGCACTTGCGTTTGCGCCCGCCCGGAAGCGAATCGGCCCGTGGCACAGTGGCGAAATCCTTGATCTGCCGGGGTAGTTCGCATGCATGCGCGCCGCTCGCTCACCGTGGCCGAGGCCGCGGACCTGATGTCGACCTCCAAGAACATCATCGTCCGCCTCCTTGAGACGGGCGAGTTGCGGGGCCATTATCTGCGGCGGGAGAAGCGGGTCTATGTCGCCAGCCTGATCGAGTATCAGGATCGCCATGCCATCGTGCCGCGGCTGTCGCTCCCGGCGCCGGCCGAGCGGCCCAGGCGGCGGTATCAGGGACCGACCGAGGCCGCCCTCGCCCTAAAGGAATTCGGCATTTGAGCGTTTACTTCAACGATAAGCGCGGCAAGTGGCTTTACAATTTCGAGCGCGGCGGCCGGCGCTATTCCGCCTATTGCGTCGATGAGCGCGGCCAGGACGTCACCACCAAACGCGCGGCGAAAGCCTGCGAGGCCAGGGTCAAGGGTGACGTCGAGAAGGCGCTGAAGATCATTCCCCGGGGCGTGGTCGTATCCGGCGCCTACACGGTCGAGCAGATGTTCGCCGATTACGTCACCCAGCATGCCGGGCAGTTGCGGTCGTGGCGCACCAACATGCGGCGCTATGTGGAGGAATTGCTGGAGTTCTTCGGCCGGGCCACCGCCGCCAGCGCGTTGTCGGTGGAGGATGTGGAGCGCTTCATCGCCCATTCCCGGAGCCAGCCCCGCGCAGTGTATGTCGGCGGCCCGCGCAAGGGCGGCGATATGGCCACCCGCGACACGCCCCGCCTTCGCACCGATTCCACCACCAACCGCTACCTGACCACCCTGCGGGCGGCGGCCAATTGGGCGGTGGCGCATGGCAAGATGCCGGCGCTCAAGGTGCGCCATCTGGAAGAACCGGCCGATCTGCCCAATCCGGTGAGCCTGGATCAGGTGCGGGCCATTCTCGGCCACGCCTTGCCCCATCTGCGGTTGGCGATTCTGATCGCCGTCCACACCGGGCTGGGTCACGTCCCCCCGAGTGGTGTAGCAGCGTTTGCCTGGGGATGATGGCGCAGGGCGCGGAGCGCCCGGAGGCATCATCCCCAGGCGGCCCCGAATTCGGGGTGGTCATCGTCGATCTTCG
>JBLNBE010000002.1:0-41649 GCA_050259735.1 Bacteroidota bacterium | reverse complement strand
CGATGTGGTCCGAGTAGCGCTTGACGATGCTGGTCAGGCGCGGCCGTTCCAGGAATTCCTTTTCGTCCGCGCGCAGGTGCAGGGTGATGGTGGCGCCACGGCCGGCGGTCGGCTCCGGGGTGATGGTGAACTCGCCCTTGCCGTCGCTGTCCCAGCGCCAGCCATGCTCCTCGCCGGCCTTGCGGGTCACCACGGTGACCTTGTCCGCCACCATGAAGGCGGAATAGAAGCCGACGCCGAACTGGCCGATCAGCGTCATGTCCTTCTTGGCGTCGCCGGTCAGCCGGCTCATGAAATCGGCGGTGCCCGACTTGGCGATGGTGCCAAGGTTGGCGATCAAATCGTCCTTGTTCATGCCGATGCCGTTATCGGCGATGGTCAGCGTGCCGGCATCCGCGTCGGGGGTCAGGCGGATACGGTAATCGGCGTCGCCCGCCGTCAGCGTCGCATCGGTCAGCGCGGCATAGCGCAGCTTGTCGCACGCATCCGATGCGTTCGACACCAACTCGCGCAGGAAGATCTCCTTATTGGAGTAGAGCGAGTGGACGACGATGTCCAACAGCTTGGCGACTTCCGCCTGAAACTCGCGCTTCTCTTCGGCCATGGTCGATTCCTTGATTTTGCTCGTCAAATCCGTGCCCGCCGCATGCGGGCGTGTTCATATGCCCCGCCCCGCCGCGAGCGGGCGCCTTCATATGAGTGAGTGTTGGGAAGGTTGCAAGTCCGCGCGATATCCAGAAGAATGGAAGGTCCACGCATCGGCGTTGCTCTCGCCGGGTCAAATCGGTATGTATAGCGGCCCCGAAAGTGGGGTCGGGCCCCGCTCGAGGGTATTATCGCGCCGCCGGCCAGACACAGGCGGCCTTTTGAGAAGCAGGAGACGTTCATGCAGATTCCTCTCCAGATCACCTTTCATGGGATCGACCACTCGGATGCCGCCGAAGAGCGCATTCGCGAGAAGGTGACCAAGCTGGAGCAGTTCTTCGACCGCATCACCAGCTGCCGGGTGGCGGTGGAGCGCAGCCACAAGAACTCGTCGAACCTGCACCAGAAGGGCGAGGACTTCCAGGTCCGCATCGACCTGGTCGTGCCGGGTTCGGAGTTGGTGGTCAAGCGCGCCTCGGAAGAGCATGAAGACATCTATGGCGCGCTGAAGGGCGCCTTCCAGGCCATGGAGCGTCAGCTCAAGGAATACGCCGCCCGTTCGCGCGGCGACATCAAGGCGCGTACCGCCCAGGCCTAAGGCGGCGAGCGTCGGAAATGACGCACGCTTAGCGTCTTGCCCCTATTCCGCCGAGGAACACTCGGTGGAATAGGGCATGGTCGGGCCAACCGGACCGCGTGCATGGTCCGGCAGGGTTCTTCCGTTTTCACGCATCTCCCATTCAAGTATCGGAATTTTCGATCAGGGCACCTTGCGCTGTTGATGTTCGCGCGCAGGTGCGCTAGAAGTCCGCGCGACTCTTCGCGGGTGCGGCATGAAAGCGGCCCATCCCGCTGCTGGACACCCCTATGAACATCGACCTTGCGCGCACCTTTCTGGAAATCGTCGAAACCGGCAACTTCAACAAGGCGGCCGAACGTCTCGACGTGACCCAGTCCACCGTTTCCATGCGCATCAAGGCGCTGGAAGACGAATTGGGCCGCTCGCTGTTCGTGCGCTCCAAGGCCGGCACCGAACTGACCACCGCCGGCCTGCAGTTCCGCCGCTACGCCACCTCGCTGGTGCGGGTGTGGGAACAGGCGCGCCAGGAAATCGCGCTGCCGCCGGGCTTCAAGACCGTGCTCAATGTGGGCGGCCAGTTCTCGCTGTGGGACCGCCTGCTGGTGCAGTGGATTCCGTGGATGCGCACGGCGCTGCCCGACGTCGCCCTGCGCGCCGAGGTCGGCCTGTCCGACGGCATGATGCGCCAGTTGACCGAAGGGCTGCTGGACATCGGCGTCATGTACAATCCGGTGTCGCGGCCCGGCCTGCACATCGAGAAGCTGCTGGAAGAGCGGCTGATCATGGTGTCGACCCGCCGCCGCTCGGTCGAGGATTGGGACGAGAATTACGTCTTCGTCGATTGGGGACCGGAATTCCGCCAAGGCCACAGCCAGGCGTTCCCCGACCTCAAGACCCCGGCGGTATCGGTCGGCCTGGGCGCGCTGGGCCTGCAGCACATCCTATCCTATGGCGGCAGCGGCTTTTTCCCCATGCGGGCGGTGCGCGCCTATCTGGCCTCGGGCCGCCTGTTCGAAGTGGCCGGCGCCCCCGATTTCCGCCGCCCGGCCTGGCTGGTCTACAGCCAGGACGAAGGCCGCGCCGACTGGTTCGCCACCGCGCTCGACGGCCTGCGTTACGTCGCCTCGCTGGAAAGCGAAGACTAACCCCCCCTCACGGCACGGGGGCCGTCCACACAGGGCGCCGTGCCGGTGGACAGAAACCGCACTGAATCCTAAGAAATCCCCGTCACCCCGGACGCGCTTGCGCGATCCGGGGTCCATGAGGGTGCACCACGATGGATGCCGGCTCGAAGGCCGGCATGACGCTGTTTTTTTTATCCGTGCCCATCTGCGCCCATCCGTGTTTATCCGCGTTACGGCTGGATTTGTCCGCCCCCGCTGACGATGGGACCATCACGCCAGTGGGTCCTGCCGACGTGTCCAAACAAAAACCCCCGCTGACGCGGGGGTTGAAGGTGTCGCACGAGGTCGAGCGGCAAGTCAGAGAGGATCAACGAAGGCGATTACGCATCACGTCCATCAAAGACCACACCTGGTCGGGCTGAACATTGTCGCGGGCCATGACCCGACGCATGACGTCGTCGCCCATCAACTCGTCCAGGCTGGGTTCGTCATTGCCTTCGAAGTTCATGGCCTTGCCGGCACGAACCGCGGAGACAAAGACGGGCTGGGCACCGCCGCGAGACTCACGCGGGGTTGTGGCGGGCGTGCAGGCACCGTGCATCATGTTAGCCCCCTTCCAGCTGCAATCGAAGACAAGTCCGTTTAAAACAGATTTACTGCTCAGTGTCTATCTGATCATTGGTATCAGATTGTGACGAATTTTACATGTTTTGCGTCGCGACAAAGTTTTACTGCATCGCAACATAAGGTCATCACCTTATGGATTGCTCCCTTTGTATCAAATAAGTCTCCCCCTTTTGGCTTACAAGAGCCTGACGAATGGAAGGGTGCGACCGCCCGTGGCATTTATGGGCCGGCCAGCATGCGGTCCATCCCCAGCACGCTATCGCTGAGCAACGGATACTTTCCGCGCGCATCGAACAATTGATAGTGCCACCATTCGTGGCGGTAGAAATCCCAGCCGGCGGTGGTCATCAGGCCCATCAGCAGGGCGCGGTTGCGCTGCGCCTCGGGCGGGATGGCCTGGTTGCCGTGGTGCGACAGCGGGGTGAAGGCGTCGAAGCCGGTCCCCATGTCCAGTTCGGCGCCGCTGGCGGCGTCCACCAGGGTGAGGTCCACGGCGGCGCCCATGGAATGCAGCGAACCGCGGCGGGGATCGGCCAGGAAGTCCGGGTTGGGATCGAACGCCCACAACGCCCACTGCGCCTCGGCCGGGCGGAAGGCGTCGAGGACCTTGAGGCGCAGCCCCAGCGGCCGCGCCAGCTCGGCGGCTCGGCGCAGCAGCACCGCCGCGTCGGCATGAAGGAAACAGCCGGCATTAGCGGCATAGACCGGCGCGCCGGTGAAATTGTCGGCGGTCGCATAGGCCAAGGCGATGTCGACACCGAATTCTTCCGGGGTGATGCGGACCAGCGGCAGCATCGCTTCTCCTTTTCCAGGCGACAGCGCCTTGTGCGATACAGTGGAGCCGGAGCAGTATAGCGCCCCGATTACCCAGCCCCTAACGACGGTCGCTTTTCCATGAAGATCCTTGCGCTTGACTCCGCCACCTCGGCCTGTTCGGCGGCGCTGTGGCAGGATGGCCGCATCCTGGCGCACCGCTTTGCCGAAATGGCGCGCGGCCAGTCGGAAGTGCTGGTGCCCATGGTGGCCGAGACGATGGCCGAGGCCGGCGCCGATTTCGCCGGGCTGGACCTGCTGGCGGTGACGGTGGGGCCGGGCGCCTTTACCGGCATCCGCATCGGCCTGTCCACCGCCCGCGCCCTGGCCCTGGCGGCGGGCAAGCCGCTGGCTGGCATCGCCACCGCCGAAGCGGTGGCGGCGGCGGTGCCCGAGGCCGAGCGGGCCGGCCGCGTCGTGCTGGTGGTGCTGGACTCGCGGCGCGAGGAATTGTGGGTGCAGGCGTTCTCGGCGGCGCTGGAGCCGTTGGGCGAGGTGGCGGCGATGACCCCCGCGCAGGTGGGCGCGCTGGCGCTGGGGCCGGTGGTGCTGGCCGGCGACGCCCGCGAGTTGGTGGCGCCGCTGTTGCCCGACGCCGTCCTGGCCAGTTCACCCGGCGCCCCCGATGCCGCCCAGGTGGCGGCGCTGGCGGCGCGGCGCTGGGCCGATGGCACCGCACTGCCGCCCGAGCCGCTTTACCTGCGCCCGCCCGATGTCACCCTGCCCCCCAACGGCGCTACGCCCAAGGCATGAGCGTGATCGAACTTCTTCCCGCCGCCTTGGTCCATGCCGAGCTGTTGGCCGGTATGCACAGGATTTGCTTCACCGATGTTTGGGATGCCGACGCCATGGCGTCGCTGTTGACCATGCCGGGAGCACAGGGACTGATCGCCGTCGATGGCGGCTCGCTGGTTCCTGCGGCGCAGCCGCCCGGCCCGGCGGGCTTCGTGCTGTGGCGCGCCGCCGCCGGCGAGGCGGAAATCCTGACCATCGCCGTGTTGCCGCCGTGGCGGCGCGCCGGCGTCGGCCACCGGCTGCTGGACGCCGCCCTGGACGCGGCGGCCCAGGCCGGAGCCGAGGCGATGTTCCTGGAAGCGGCGGCGGACAATACCGCCGCCCTGGGCCTTTATGAAAAACGGGGATTCCAGCGAGTGGGACTGCGCCGCGCCTATTATGGCGACAAGGACGCCGTGGTCATGAAACTCGACTTGGGTATTATTGCGCCTTGCGAATAAGCAGCCGATACGCGCCGTTCGGAGTTGCGTCGTCTTCCGCGACCGGCCCGATAATTTCGTGGCCCAATTCGGCCACCGAACGCGGGACATTGGCCAAAGGTTCCGCACCTTTCAGACGCAGCTCCAGCGTCTCGCCCGGGGCCATGCGTTCCACCAGCAACTTGGTCCTGACGAACGTCATTGGGCAGACATCTGCGGTTATGTCAAGGTAGTAGTTGGCCTTCTCAGTCATGCAAATCTCGCCATGTTGTTTTTTCACAATGGTTATTGCCTGGCCCAGTCAAAGGAATTATATAGCCCCAATTCGTCGTAATTGGAGGTATGCTCTCGATGTCGGAGCGCTCGAACACCAGCGACCTGCTGACGCTCACCACTGAAATCGTGGCGGCGCATGTCGCCAACAATACCGTCGCCGTCAGCGATCTGCCCCAGTTGATCAACGAGGTTTACAAGACCTTGTGTTCCGTCGGCAGCGCCCCGGCCGCCCCCGAGCGCCCGCAGCCGGCGGTGCCGGTGAAAAAGTCGGTGAACCCCGATTACATCATCTGCCTTGAAGACGGCAAGAAGCTGAAGATGCTGAAGCGCCACCTCAAGACCGCCTACAACATGACGCCCGAGGAATACCGCGAGCGCTGGGGTCTGGCCGCCGACTATCCCATGGTCGCGCCGAACTATGCGCAGCACCGTTCCACCCTGGCCAAGAAGATCGGCCTGGGCACCAAGCCGCGCAAGCGCCCGACCGCCGCCAAGCGCGCCGGCTGAGCCACGCCACGCTTCCGAGCGAGAGGCGCCACGGGCGGTTTGCCCGTGGCGCCTTTTGGTTTATAGTCGCCGCCCTGAACTGCCACGAAGGTCGGGTATGGTTTCTCGCATCGAACAGCGCTGCATCGACAAAGGCATGAAGATGACCGACCAGCGCCGGGTCATCGCCAGAGTGCTTTCCGAAGCCGCCGATCATCCCGACGTGGAAGAGGTCTATCGCCGCTCGACCACGATCGACCCGCGCATTTCGATCGCCACGGTCTATCGCACCGTGCGTCTGTTCGAAGAGGCGGACATCCTGGAGCGCCACGATTTCGGCGACGGCCGCGCCCGTTACGAGGAATCGGTGGACGACCACCACGACCACCTGATCGACATGCAAAGCGGCCGGGTGATCGAGTTCACCAGCCCGGAAATCGAGGCGCTGCAGCGCAAGATCGCCGAGACCTATGGCTTTCGGCTGGTCGGCCACCGCCTTGAGCTGTATGGAGTTCCGTTGACTCCCGCGTCCCAAAAAGACGAGAAATGACTTTCGTGGAGGCGGGTCCGTCCGCCATTGGGACGACCGAACGCGAGGAAGCATGACCGAGACTGGGGTTGAGGCCGGGAATTCGCGCCTGGAGGTGCGTCTGGCCGCCACCGACGAAGAGATCAAGGCCGCGCAAGCGCTCCGCTATCGGGTTTTCTACGAGGAAATGGGCGCCAAGCCCACCGCCGACATGGCCGCCAGCCTGTCGGATTTCGACGATTTCGACGCCATCTGCGACCACCTGCTGGTGCTGGACCATGCCCGCGGCACCGGTGGCGCCGCCGTGGTCGGCACCTACCGTCTGATCCGCCGCACCGTGGGCGAGCAATTCGGCCGCTTCTACACCGCCGGCGAATACGACATCGCCAAGCTGCTCGACAAGGGCGGCAACTTCATGGAACTGGGCCGGTCGTGCGTAGATGTCGACTACCGCACCGGCGCCATCATGCAGATGATGTGGGCGGGCATCGCCTCGTATGTGTGGGATCGCGGCATCGACCTGATGTTCGGCTGCGCCTCGCTGCCCGGCACCGACCCGCAGGCGTTGGCGACCCAGTTGTCCTATCTGTACCACTACCACCTGGCCCCCGCCGAAATGTGCCCGCGCGCCCTGCCCGAGCTGTTCGTCGACATGAACCTGATGGACAAGGACGCGCTGAACCCGCGCCGGGCGCTGGCCTCGTTGCCGCCGCTGATCAAGGGTTATCTGCGCCTGGGCGGCTTTGTCGGCGACGGCGCGGTGATCGACCACCAGTTCAACACCACCGACGTCTGCGTCATGGTCAAGACCGAACTGGTGACCGACAAGTACATGAAGCATTACGATCGCACCCGCGACGTCCTGGCCACTCCCTGATCCGGTCATGAGCAACCCGTTTATCGCCATTCTGCGCTTCCTGGCCTTCGTGGTCTGGACCCTGCTGGCCGTCCCGCCCTATCTGGTGCTGACGTCGTGCGGCTATCGCGGCTATATCCACTATACCCGCGCCTATTTCCGCGTCTGCAACCGGCTGCTGGGCTTTCGCGTGGTGGTGCGCGGCGCCGCCATCGCGCCGGATCGCCCGGTGCTGTTCGTGTCCAACCACACCAGCTATCTGGACATCCTGATCCTGGGCAGCGTGTTGGACGCCAATTTCGTCGCCAAGGCCGAGGTGTCGGGTTGGCCCGGCTTCGGCTATCTCGCCCGCATCGCCAAGACGGTGTTCATCGAACGCTCGCGCGGGGCCACCGGTCGCGAGCGCGACCAGCTTGGCACCCGGCTGGCGCAGGGCGATTCGCTGATCCTGTTCCCCGAGGGCACCTCGAACGACGGCAACCGCGTGCTGCCGTTCAAGAGCGCCTTTTTCGCCGTGGCGCAGCACAACACCGCCGCCGGAACGCCGCTGCCGGTCCAGCCGGTTTCGGTGGCCTATACCCGGCTGGACGGCCGCGTCATGGGCCGCGCCTTCCGCCCGTTCTATGCCTGGTACGGCGACATGACCCTGGCCGGCCATCTGTTCGACGCGCTGGGCCTGGGCGAGCTGACCGTCGAGGTGATTTTCCACCCGGTGGTCACCATCGCCGATTTCACTGACCGCAAAGCATTGGCCAACCATTGCCACGACGTGGTGTCGTACGGCGTGGTGACGGCGCTGGCCGGCCGGCTGGACGAGGAGCGGATCAAGACTCGCCTGCCACCGCCGTTGCCATCGACCGAACCGGCCGTGCCCGAGCCGACCCTGACGGAGGGGTAAGCCCCATTTCCCGCCCAATTCCTTGACTCTGGTGTTCGGAATGCTAGCTTCAATGACATGCACCGGGCGAGACTGTGTTGGTCCCGCCCTCGTCGTATTTCCAACTGCCGGCGGCGGCAAGGTCGCGGGCTGACGACATTGGCCAAGAAACTCTTCGTCAAAACCTATGGCTGCCAAATGAACGTCTATGACTCCGCCCGCATGGCGGATGTCCTGGCGCCGCTCGGCTATGCCATGACCGATGGTCCCGAGGACGCCGACATGGTGATCCTCAACACCTGTCACATCCGCGAGAAGGCGGCCGAGAAAACATTCTCGGAGCTGGGCCGCTGGCGCGCCCACAAGCAGGAGAAAGGCGGCGACATGATCATCGCCGTCGCCGGCTGCGTCGCCCAGGCCGAGGGTGAGGAAATCCTGCGCCGCGCCCCCTTCGTCGACATCGTGCTGGGGCCGCAGACCTATCACCGCCTGCCGGAAATGGTGGCACAGGCGTCGCGCGCCGGCGGCGTGGTGCTGGACACCGAATTCCCGCTGGAACCCAAGTTCGACTTCCTGCCCGAAGCGCGTGCCGACGGCGCCAGCGCCTTTTTGTCGGTGCAGGAAGGCTGTGACAAGTTCTGCACCTTCTGCGTCGTGCCCTACACCCGTGGCGCCGAATACTCGCGCCCCGCCGCCGCCATCCTGGACGAGGCGCGCAAGCTGGTGGCGCAGGGCGTGGTCGAGATTTCCCTGCTGGGCCAGAACGTCAACGCCTGGCATGGCGAGGGTGGACACGGTTTCGGCGGGTTGATCCGCGACCTGGCGGAGATCGACGGGCTGGAGCGCATCCGCTACACCACCTCGCACCCACGCGACATGGATGACGACCTGATCGCCGTGCATGGCGAGATCGGCAAGCTGATGCCGTTCCTGCACCTGCCGGTGCAATCCGGCTCGGACCGCATCCTGGATGCGATGAACCGCAAGCATGACCGCGCCAGCTATCTGCGGCTGGTGGACAAGCTGAAGACGGCGCGGCCCGATCTGGCGCTGTCGTCCGACTTCATCGTCGGCTTCCCCGGCGAGAGCGATGCCGACTTCGCCGACACCATGGCGCTGGTACGCCGGGTCGGCTTCGTCAACACCTACTCGTTCAAGTACTCGGCCCGCCCCGGCACCCCCGCCGCCGCCATGCCCAATCAGGTGGAGGAAGCGGTCAAGGACGCCCGGCTGGCCGAGCTGCAGACCCTGCTGTGGGACCAGACCCGCGCCTTCAACCATGCCAGCGTCGGCAAGGTCATGCGGGTATTGCTCGATCGCCCCGGCCGGCGCCCCGGCCAGTTGGTCGGCCGCTCGCCCTATATGCAGCCTGTCCATGTGGACCACGCCGACGGCCTGATCGGCCGGGTGGCGGACATCCGCATCAAGGAAGTCCACCCCAACTCCCTGGCCGGCGAATTGATCGCCGCCGAAAGGAATTGCGCTTGAGCGCCACCGGATCGCGGCAGACCCATCTTCGCGAATTCCACGACAACGCCCTGGTCCAGGTGCTGTTCGGCCCGCACAACGCCAATCTTGAGCGCATCGAACACGCCTTGGGCGTGGCACTGAACGCGCGCGGCAACGCGGTGTCGGTGTCCGGCCCACTTGAGGCGGCAACCGAGGCCGGGCTGGTGCTGGACACGCTTTACGATCTCGCCCGCCGTCAGGGCCACTTGGAAACCGCCGACATCGACGCCGCCATCCGCATGACCGCCCATACCCCCGATCCCGAGGACGATCTGGTGCTGCGCACGCGCAAGCGCCATATCGCGCCGCGCACCCCGACCCAGGCCGCCTATCTGTCGGCGCTGCAGACCTGCCCGCTGGTGTTCGGGCTGGGTCCGGCCGGCACCGGCAAGACCTATCTGGCCGTCGCCAAGGCGGTGTCCATGATGCTGAAGGGCGAGGTCGACCGCCTGATCCTGTCGCGCCCGGCGGTCGAGGCCGGCGAGCGGCTGGGCTTCCTGCCCGGCGACCTCAAGGACAAGGTCGACCCCTATCTGCGGCCGCTCTACGACGCGCTGTACGACATGCTGCCGGGCGACCAGGTCGTCAAGAAGCTGGCCGCCGGCGAGATCGAGGTGGCGCCGCTGGCGTTCATGCGCGGCCGCACCCTGGCCAATTCGTTCATCATCCTGGACGAGGCGCAGAACACCACCTCGGTGCAGATGAAGATGTTCCTGACCCGCATGGGCGAAGGGTCGCGCATGGTCATCACCGGCGACCTCAGCCAGGTCGACCTGCCGCCGGGCCAGCGCTCGGGCCTGCGCGACGCCATCGACATCATCGAAGGCATGGACGGCGTGTCGTTCGTCAACTTCACCGACCGCGACGTGGTGCGCCACGATCTGGTCACCCGCATCGTCCGCGCCTATGACCGCGCCGAGCGCGAGAAGAAGGCGAATTCCGAGACCGGGAGCAGGCCATGAACCCCACCACCGTCGCCATCACCGTCGAAGACGAGGCCTGGCTGCAGGCGGTGCCCGACGCCGAGGCGCTGATCGAACGCATGGCGCTGGCGGCGCTGGAGGGCGGCGATTGCGACCTGGGCGCCGGCCCGGTCGAGATCAGCGTGGTGCTGAGCGACGACGCCACCGTCCAGACCCTGAACCGCGACTGGCGCGGCAAGGACAAGCCGACCAACGTGCTGTCCTTCGCCACCCTGGACGACGAGGACGCACCCCAGGTGGACGGCGCGCCGCTGCTGCTGGGCGACATCATCCTGGCCTTCGCCACCTGCCGCGACGAGGCGGTGGAGCTGGGCAAGCCGCTGTCGGAACATCTTTGTCATCTGGTCGTGCATGGTGTTCTGCATCTATTGGGCTATGATCACGAGGATGACGAGTCCGAGGCGGAAGAGATGGAGGCCCTGGAAACCACCATCTTGGCCGGCTTCGGCATCGCCGATCCCTATGGGACGGTTGACGACATCGCCGCCCCGGCAGGGGCGGCCGGCGACATCGCCACCCCGGCCGGCACGGCCGAGGACATCGCCAAAGGAGGGCGATGAGGACCATGAGCGAACCCCATAGTCCCCCGCCCCGAACCATCGGGGCAAACCAAGTCACGGCGGCCCGCGCGTTTGGGGCCGAAGCCGGCGGCGACGACAAACGCCTGATCGACACCCTGCGCGGCTGGTTGCGGCTGCTGCGCCGCTCCAAGGGCAGCGAGACCGTGCGCGAGGCGCTGGAAGAGCTGATCGAGGATCGCGACGAATCCGGCATCCCCATCGACGAACAGGAACGGGTGTTGCTGGGCAACATCCTGCATCTGCGCGAGCAGACCGCCTATGACGTCATGGTGCCGCGCGCCGACATCGTCGCCGTCGAGGCCGAGACCGGCCAGACCGAGCTGACCGAACTGTTCATCAAATGCGGCCATTCCCGCCTGCCGGTCTATCGCGGCAGCCTGGACGACGTCATCGGCATGGTCCACATCAAGGACACCCTGGCGACCATTCGGGTGGACAAGCCGTTCCAATTGCAGCGGCTGGTGCGCCGCGTGCTGTTCGTGTCGCCGGCCATGCGGGTGATGGACCTGTTGCTGGAGATGCGGCTGAAGCGCACCCACATGGCGCTGGTGGTGGACGAGTACGGCGGCATCGACGGCCTGGTCACCATCGAGGATCTGGTCGAGCAGATCGTCGGCGAGATCGAGGACGAACACGACCATGCGGTGGAACCCGACATGGTGGTACGCCCCGACGGCGTCATCGAGGCCGACGCCCGCACCCCGATCGAGGAGTTCGAGGAAGCCGTCGGCCCGGTGCTGACCGAGGAAGAACGCGACGACGTCGACACCCTGGGCGGGCTGGTGTTCTTCATCGCCGGCCGGGTGCCGTCGCGCGGCGAGTTGATCGCCCATCCCTCGGGCCTGGAGTTCGAGGTGGTCGACGCCGACCCGCGCCGCATCAAATGGCTGCGGGTGCGCAAGGTGGTGCCGCACACCGAACCCGAGACCGCGTGATGGCCGCCTCGGTGCTGGCGCTGACACGGTCGTCCCCCGCCGCCTGGGGCTGGTTCGGCGCCGCCGCCGGCCGGCTGTCGGCGCTGACCGGCTGGCGCCGGCGCGGCGCCCTGGTGCTGCTGGGCGCGCTGGCCGCCCTGGCCTTGCCGCCGGTCGGAATGGTGCCGGTGCTGCTGCTGTCCATTCCCGGCCTGATCTGGCTGTGGGACGCCGCCCCCGATCGTCGCGCCGCCTTCGGCGCCGGCTGGTGGTGGGGCATCGGCTGGTTCACCGTCGGCCTGGTGTGGATCGCCAACGCCTTGCTGATCGAGCCGGAAAAATTCGGCTGGATGATCCCGTTCGCCACCCTGGGACTGGCCGCCGTGCTGGGCTGCTTCCTGGGCACCGCCACGCTGGCGGCGCGGCTGAGCGGCGTGACCGGCGCCGGCCGCGTGCCCATGCTGGCCGCCTGCTGGACGGCGATGGAATGGGTGCGCGAATGGGCGTTCACCGGCTTTCCCTGGAATCCGCTGGGATCGGTGTGGGACGCCGCCGCCCCGGTGCTGCAACTGGGATCGGCCATCGGCGTGTTCGGCCTGTCGCTGTTCACCATGCTGGTGTTCGGCCTGCCGGCCATGCTGGCGGATTTCGCGCCGCGCCGCTGGCGCCTGGGCGCGGTCGCGCTGGCGGCGGCCTTGCTGGCCGGTACCGCCATCGCCGGGGCTGTGCGTCTGCGCGCCGACCAGCCCATGGTGCCGGGCATCCAGTTGCGCCTGGTCCAGGCCGCCATCGGCCAGCGCCACATGTGGCGCGAGGACCTGCGCGAGGCCCATCTGCTGACCCATCTTGAGCTGAGCAAGGCGCCGGGCTGGGACAAGGTCACCCACATCATCTGGCCGGAAACCGCCGCTCCGTTCGTGCTGGACATGGACCCGCCCCGCCGCGCCCTGGTCGCCAGCGTGGCGCCGCCCGGCGGCATGGTGCTGACCGGAGCGCCGCGCGTCACCCCGCCGGGCCAGGTGCCGTTCCAGGTGTGGAACAGCCTGATGGCCATCGACGGCTCGGGTGCCGTGCTCGATATCTACGACAAGGCCCACCTGGTTCCGTTCGGCGAATACGTGCCGCTGAAATGGCTGCTGCCGCTCGACAAGATCACCCAGGGCGGCACCGATTTCTCGGCCGGTGAATCGCCGCGCACCCTGGTGCTGCCCGGCCTGCCGGCGGTGGCGCCGCAAATCTGCTATGAATCGATATTTCCCGCAGAAGTTGTCAATCGCAATCAGCCGCGCCCGGCCTGGCTGCTGACCATCACCAATGACGGCTGGTTCGGCAATTCCGCCGGCCCCTACCAACATCTTGCTGCCGGCCGCATGCGCGCCATCGAGGAAGGTCTTCCTGTAGTGCGCGCCGCCAATTCGGGCATCTCGGCGGTGTTCGACGGCCTTGGCCGCGAGGTGACGCGGCTGGGTCTTGGTCGCCAAGGGGTTGTGGACTCGCCACTACCCCAGCCTTTGCCGCCAACCCTGTACTCGCGTTTCGGCAATCTGGTGCCGCTGATGCTGGCAGGATTGTGCGCCCTGATCGGCTTGCTGTTGCAACGGATGGAACGCCGCTGGGAATAGCGTTGGCGGATGGGAAGACTTTCTCCGCTAGGTTGACTTGCGTCCGCCCCTGGTCATAATGAGCGTCGCGGCGCTTTGTCCGCGCATCGTTAATTATGAAGGCTAGGGCGTCCCCGATGGCTCAAACACCCCGAAATCCCAATGCCGGCGCCCGCAAAGGCAGCAGCCGCGGGCGCACCCCGTCGGGCAAGCCCAATCCGATCGACGTGCATGTGGGCAGCCGTGTCCGCCTGCGCCGCACCCTGCTGGGCATGAGCCAGGAAAAGCTGGGCGAGGCGCTGGGCCTGACCTTCCAGCAGGTGCAGAAGTACGAGCGCGGTGCCAACCGCGTCGGCGCCTCGCGCCTGTTCGACCTGTCGCGCGTGCTTGACGTCCCGGTCAGCTTCTTCTTCGACGACATGGGCGAGGAACTGAAGACCCAGACGCCGGCCCTGATCGCCGGCGTCGGCGAATTGGAAGATCAGCCGGCCCCGTTCGAACACGACCCCATGGCCAAGCGCGAGACGCTGGAACTGGTGCGCGCCTATTACCGCATCACCGACCCGCAGGTGCGCAAGCGGGTCTATGAACTGGCCAAGGCCCTGGCCGACGCGGCCGACATGACGGCGCGCTGAAGACAGCAGCCAAGCAACCTCAAAGGGGAGGCCCGGCCGGCTGGCTGGCCTCCCCTTTCGGCTGATGGGGCGAAATGCGTGTTGCCACAGCCTTGGGGCTTGACGGAAGCAATACCACCCTGCCACAAGAACCGACTTGGAGAGTCCGAACGCGCGTCGCGTTCAGCCGATCCCGTGGAGATTTGTGACCGCTTGCCGCCACGTAAAAACACCGGCTAAGTGGGTGCATCACGATGGCGTTGCGAAGACCATTGATGCCCCTGGTCCGAAATAGGCACTAGGAGGGCTTGCCCGTGTCGAAGAAGAATTATCTGTTCACCTCTGAATCGGTGTCCGAAGGCCATCCCGACAAGGTGTCCGATCGCGTTTCCGACGCCATCGTCGACGCCTTTCTGGCCGCCGACCCGCAGTCCCGCGTCGCCGTCGAGACCCTGTGCACCACCAACCTGATCGTGCTGGCCGGCGAAGTGCGCGGCCCGGCCTCGGTCACCCCGGCGCTGATGGAAGAAATCGCCCGCCACGCCGTCCGCGATATCGGTTACGAGCAGGACGGCTTCCACTGGCAGAACGCACAGGTCCAGGTCCATGTGCACTCGCAGTCGGCCGACATCGCCGTCGGCGTCGACGCCGCCGGTGAGAAGGACGAAGGTGCCGGCGACCAGGGCATCATGTTCGGCTATGCCTGCAACGAGACCCCGGTGCTGATGCCGGCGCCGATCTTCTATGCCCACGAAATGCTGAAGAGCCTGGCCGAGGCCCGCCACTCGGGCGCCCAGCCGCTGCTCGGCCCGGACGCCAAGTCGCAGGTCACCCTGGAATACCGCGACGGCAAGCCGGTGCGCGCCACCTCGGTGGTGGTGTCGACCCAGCATGACGGCAGCCTGTCCCAGGACGACGTGCGCGAGATCGTCCGCCCGCACGTCCTCGACGTCCTGCCCGACGGCTGGATGTGCCCCGAGGAAACTTTCTACGTCAACCCGACCGGCCGTTTCGTCATCGGCGGCCCCGACGGCGATTGCGGCCTGACCGGCCGTAAGATCATCGTCGACACCTACGGCGGCGCGGCCCCCCATGGTGGCGGCGCGTTCTCGGGCAAGGACCCGACCAAGGTCGACCGCTCGGCCGCCTATGCCTCGCGCTATCTGGCCAAGAACGTGGTCGGCGCCGGCCTGGCCGACCGCTGCGTCATCCAGCTCAGCTACGCCATCGGCGTGTCCAAGCCGCTGTCGGTCTATGTGGACACCTACGGCACCGGCAAGGTGGACGAGGACAAGCTGTCCAAGGTGCTGCAGGAGCTGATGGACCTGTCGCCCCGCGGCATCCGCACCCATCTCGGCCTGAACAAGCCGATCTACGCCCGCACCGCGGCTTACGGCCATTTCGGCCGCAACCCCGATGCCGATGGCGGCTTCTCGTGGGAGAAGCTCGACCTGGTGGATCAGCTCAAGCGGGCCTTCGGCGCGTAAATGAGCGACGAGGGCGAAAACCAGACGACCCCCGCGCCCGAGCGGCCGCGGTTCTATGGGCGGCGCAGCGGCAAGCGCCTGCGCCGCACCGCCCTTGGTTTGATCGAGACCCTGCTGCCCCGGCTGGCCATCACGGCCCCCGGGGCAGGGGGAATCCTTGTGCCGCAGGATCTGTTTCCCCGTCCGGTGGATCAGGTGTGGCTTGAGGTCGGCTTCGGCGGCGGCGAGCATGTGGTCGCCCAGGCCAGGCTGCACCCGGAAATGGGCATCATCGGCTGCGAACCGTTCCGCAACGGCGTCGCCAGCCTGTTGACCCACCTTCATGCCAGCGACATTGACAACGTCCGCATCTTCCCCGAGGACGTGCGCCAGTTGTTCCCCGCCTTCCCCGAAGGCTCGCTGGGCCGCGTCTTCGTGCTGTTCCCCGATCCCTGGCCCAAGAAGCGCCATGCCGAGCGCCGCTTCATCGGCCGCGAGAACCTGGACAGCCTGTCGCGCCTGATGGCGGACGGCGCCGAACTGCGCGTCGCCTCGGACGACCCGGTCTATCAGGCCTGGGCCGCCGAGCAATTGGCGGCGCATCCGGATTTCCAGGAAATCCAGATCACCACCGACCGCACCGAGCTGCCGCAGGACTGGCCGCCGACGCGCTATGAACTGAAATGCCTGGCGGAAAACGCGCCGGTGTTCTTCCGGTTCCGCCGCAAGCCAAGGGGATAGGCCGCGCGCGGGCCGTGACTCTTCCCTTGCTTCATCGTTGATTTCCGCTTAAGGTCCGCGACAGACACATTCTTGCTTCCCCTCCAAGAAGCGTTTTAGCAGGAGGAGGGGACCGTGAGAGTGGGCCGTAGGCCCACTTTTTTTGTTTTTTTGGACCCTTTAGGTCGCAAGGCGTCGAGGGAATGGATCTTCAAAACCGCTTGGATCAATTGATCGCCCCCCCGCTCGAAAGCATGGGCTACGAGCTGGTGCGCGTGATGTTCCAGGGTAAAACCCACCCCACGCTCCAGATCATGGCCGAACGCAAGGACGGCGCGCCGATGACGGTCGACGATTGCGCCGACATCAGCCGGTCGCTGTCGGCCCTGCTGGACGTCGAAGACCCCATCCAGGGCGGATACGTGCTGGAAGTCAGCTCGCCGGGCATCGACCGACCGCTGACCCGACCCAAGGACTTCGTCACCTGGGCCGGGCACGAGGCCAAGATCGAAACGCTGGTGGCCGTGGACGGCCGCAAGCGCTTCCGTGGCGCGCTGCTGGGGCTGGACGGCGAGGGCCGGGCAAGGATCCAGACCGAAACCGGTGAGGCCGTCATCGCACTGGACGACATCAAGGTCGCCAAGCTGGTGCTGACCGATGCCCTTATCGACGCCGTGACCAAAGGGCCGGAAGGCCAGGGATAAGAGAAACGATGGAACGAATCGCTGCGCTTCCCCGCCCCGAATTGCTGCAGGTCGCCGACGCGGTGGCCCGCGACAAGGGCATCGACCGCGACGAGGTGCTTGAAGCCATGGAGCAGGCCATTCAGAAGGCCGGTCGCTCCAAGTACGGCCACGAGCACGACATCCGCGCCCATATCGACCGCAAGACCGGCGAGATCCAGCTTGCCCGCTTCATCGAAGTGGTCGAAGAGGTGGAGAACGAGGCGACCCAGGTGCCGCTGGCCAAGGCGCTGAAGAAGATGCCGGAAGCCAAGATCGGCGACTTCATCGTCGACCCGCTGCCGCCCATCGATTTCGGCCGCATCGCCGCGCAGACCGCCAAGCAGGTCATCGTGCAGAAGGTGCGCGACGCCGAGCGTCAGCGCCAGTTCAACGAATACAAGGACCGCATCGGCGAGATCAGCAACGGTCTGGTCAAGCGCGTCGAGTTCGGCAACGTCATCGTCGACCTGGGCCGGGCCGAAGGCCTGCTGCGCCGCGACGAGCTGATCCCGCGCGAGACCTTCCGCACCGGCGATCGCGTCCGCGCCTATATCTACGACGTGCGCCAAGAGCCGCGCGGCCCGCAGATTTTCCTGTCGCGCACCCATCCCACTTTCATGGCCAAGCTGTTCGCCCAGGAAGTGCCGGAAATCTATGACGGCATCATCGAGATCAAGGCGGTCGCCCGCGACCCCGGATCGCGCGCCAAGATTGCCGTCATCAGCCACGATTCCTCCATCGACCCGGTCGGCGCCTGCGTCGGCATGCGCGGCAGCCGCGTTCAGGCGGTGGTGGCCGAGCTGCAGGGCGAAAAGATCGACATCATTCCGTGGTCGTCCGAATACGCCACCTTCGTGGTCAACGCCCTGGCTCCGGCCGAGGTGACCAAGGTGGTGCTGGACGACGAGAAGCACTCCATGGAAGTGGTGGTGCCCGACGACCAACTGAGCCTGGCCATCGGCCGCCGCGGCCAGAACGTGCGTCTGGCGTCGCAGTTGACCGGCTGGTCCATCGACATCATGACCGAGGCCGAGGAATCCGAGCGCCGCACCGACGAATTCCGTTCGCGTTCGAAAATGTTCATCGATGCCCTGGACGTTGACGACGTCATCGCCCATCTGCTGGTGACCGAAGGCTTCTCCACCGTCGAGGAAGTGGCGTTCGTGCCGGCCGAGGATCTGAGCGGCATCGAAGGCTTCGACGAAGACGTCGCCGCCGAGCTGCAGCAGCGCGCGCGCACCTTCCTGGCCGAACAGGACGAGCGCTACGACGCCATGCGCCGGGACCTGGGTGTCGAGGACGCCTTGGCCGCCATCGAGGGTCTGTCGCCCAACATGCTGGTCAAGCTGGGCCATCGCGACATCAAGACCCTGGACGATCTGGGCGACCTGGCGTCGGACGAGCTGGTCGACATCGTCGGCAAGGACGACATGACCGAGGACCAGGCCAATGCGGTGATTATGGCCGCTCGCGCCCACTGGTTCGAGGACGGTCAGGCCTAAGGTCGGAAGGGGCCGAAGGCCATGGAGGATTGGGCCGAGGTGGACCAGCCCGAAAGCGGACCGAGCCGGCGATGCATCGTCACCGGCACGGTTCGCCCCAAAGGGGAACTGCTGCGGTTCGTGATTTCGCCTGCGGGCGAGGTGGTGCCGGACCTGGAACGCCGGCTGCCCGGCCGGGGAATCTGGTTGAGCGCCCGCCGGGATGTGGTAAATACGGCTCAGGCCAAGCGTTTGTTCGCCAAGGCGGCGCGACGCGCGGTCACGGTGCCGGATGATCTGGCCGACCGCCTGGAAGGGCTGTTGCGCCAACGTTGCCTGAACCTCATCTCGCTGGCACGGCGTGCCGGACAGGCGATTTGCGGGTTCGAAAAGGTCAAGGCCGAGCTGAAGGCCGGCCGCGCGGCGGTGCTGGTGGAAGCCCGCGATGCCGCCGAGGACGGGAAATGCAAGATGCGCGCTTTGGCATCGGGCCATCCCGTGGTTGAATTGTTCGACGCGGTCGAATTGGGCGCACCCTTCGGTCGCGACCAGTCGGTTCATGCGGTCCTGACCCCCGGCGGTCTGGCTCGCCGGCTGGTAGAGGAAGCGGGCCTGCTGGCCGGTTTCCGCCAGGGTGCCGTCACCCATCCCGACACGGGACAGGCGACGCAGGAAGATTGAGAATGAACTGGCCGCGCCTCCCGCTCGGCCTCGCGAAAGAGACGAAGTCGATTACATGAGCGATTCGAAGGATCAGGAGCGCAAGGCGCCGTTGAAGCTGTCCCAGCCGGGCAAGCTCGAGCTGAAGAAGACGGTCGAGGCCGGCCAGGTTCGCCAGAGCTTTTCGCACGGCCGCTCGAAGGTGGTGACCGTGGAGGTGCGCAAGAAGCGGACCTTCTCCGCCGCCGGCGGGGCCATGCATGAAGTGCGCGAGGGCGCCAGCGCCGCCGAGGCCGAACTGGCCAAGGCCGTCGCCACCGTGGAAATGCTGCAGCAGGCAGTCAATGCCCACGACCTGACCCCGCACGAGCGCAACGCCCGCTCGGCCGCCCTGGAGGCCGCCAAGCGCGCCGCCGAGGACGCCCGCCAGCGCGCCGAGCAGGAAGCCCGCTTCCACGCCGAGGAAGAGGCCCGCGCCATCGCCGCCGAAGCCGAGGAAGAGGCGCGCCGCGCTGCCGAGGAAGAGGCCGCCCCGGTGGCCGAGGAAGCCGAGACCGTCGAGGCCCCGGTCGAGCCGCCCGCCCCCGTCGAGGCTCCGGCTCCCGCCGCCGCCGCACCGGTCGCCCCGGCCCCCGCTCCGGTGGCCGCCGCTCCCGCCGAGCCGCGCCAGGGTCCGCGCATGACCGCCCCGCCGCCGGCCGACATGCCGCCGCGTCAGGGTCCGCGCATGACCGCCCCGCCCGGCCCGGTGCCGCCTGTGCGCACCACTCTTCCCGCCGGCACCACCGCCGCCGCCACTCCCCGCCCCGCCGGCGAGGAGGACGAGGACGAGATCGCACGCAAGAAGGCCGCCGCCCACAAGCCGGCGCCGGTCAAGCGCACCGAGCCGCGCCGCCGTACCGGCAAGCTGACCATCACCGACGCGCTGACCGACGACGATCGCGGCGAGCGCGGCCGGTCGCTGGCCGCCGTCAAGCGCGCCCGCGAACGTGAGCGCCTGAAGAACCTGCAGAAGGGGACCGAGAAGGTCATCCGCGATGTCATCATCCCGGAAACCCTGACCGTTCAGGAACTGGCCAACCGCATGGCCGAGCGCGGCGGCGACGTCATCAAGTCGCTGATGCGCATGGGCGTGATGGCCACCATCAACCAGAACATCGACGCCGACACCGCCGAGCTGGTGGTGGCCGAGTTCGGCCACAACTTCAAGCGCGTGTCCGAAGCCGACGTGCTGGTGGGCCTGGAAGGCGACAGCGATGCCGATGCCGAGCTGACCGCGCGTCCGCCGGTGGTCACCATCATGGGTCACGTCGACCACGGCAAGACCTCGCTGCTGGACGCCCTGCGCGAAACCGACGTGGTTGCCGGCGAAGCCGGCGGCATCACCCAGCATATCGGCGCCTATCAGGTCCGCATGCCGTCGGGCGGCAAGATCACCTTCATCGACACCCCCGGCCACGAGGCGTTCTCCGCCATGCGCGCCCGCGGCGCCAAGGTGACCGACATCGTGGTGCTGGTGGTGGCCGCCGACGACGGCATCATGCCGCAGACGGTCGAAGCCATCCGCCATGCCAAGGCCGCCGGCGTGCCGATCATCGTCGCCATCAACAAGATCGACAAGCCGGGCGCCGACCCGAACAAGGTCCGCCAGGAGCTGCTGCAGCACGAGCTGGTGACCGAAGACCTGGGTGGTGACGTGCTGACGGTCGAGGTGTCGGCCAAGAAGCGCATGAACCTGGAGAAGCTGGAGGAGACCATCCTTCTGCAGTCGGAAATCCTCGACCTCAAGGCCAACCCGCGCCGTGCCGCCCAAGGCACCGTGGTCGAGGCCAAGATGGAAAAGGGCCGTGGCCCGGTGGCCACCGTGCTGGTGCAGAAGGGTACCCTGAAGGTCGGTGACGTCTTCGTCGCCGGCGCCGAATGGGGCAAGGTCCGCGCGCTGGTCGACGACAAGGGCAACCGCGTCGAGGAAGCCGGCCCGTCGACCCCGGTCGAGGTGCTGGGCCTGGACGGCGTTCCCGCCGCCGGCGACGACTTCGTCGCCGTCGAGGACGAAGCCCGCGCCCGCGAAATCGCCGGCTACCGTCAGCGCAAGGACCGCGAATCGCGGGCCAAGCTGGCCCAGCGCGGCACCCTGGAAGAGATGTTTTCGGCCATCAAGGCCGGTGAAGCCAAGGAACTGCCGGTCGTCATCAAGGGCGACGTGCAAGGCTCCATCGAGGCGATCATCGGTTCGGTCGAGAAGATCGGCAACGACGACGTCAAGGTCCGCGTGCTGCATTCCGCCGTCGGTCCGGTCAACGAATCCGATATCACCCTGGCCCGCGCGTCGGGTGGCCTGATCATCGGCTTCAACGTCCGCGCCAACCCGCAGGCCCGCGACATGGCCCGCCGCGACAACGTCGATATCCGCTACTACTCGATCATCTACGACGTGACCGACGACATGCGCACCATGCTGTCGGGCATGCTGGCGCCGACGCTCAAGGAACATTTCCTGGGCTACGCCAGCATCCGCGAGGTGTTCAACATCACCAAGCACGGCAAGGTCGCCGGTTGCATGATCACCGAGGGCATCGTCAAGCGCGGTGCCGGCGTCCGCCTGCTGCGCGACAACGTGGTCATCCATCAGGGCGAACTGGCCCAACTCAAGCGCTTCAAGGATGACGTCAAGGAAGTGCGCGAGGGCTATGAGTGCGGTATGTCCTTCACCAATTACGAAGACATCCGCGCCGGCGACGTGATCGAGTGCTTCGAGATCGAAGAAGTGGCCGCCACCCTTTAAGGGGGCGGTCACCCTTCTTCTACGCTCGGGAGAATCAGCCATGTCCAACAAGGGACAGAAGGCACCCTCGCAGCGCCAGTTGCGCGTGGGCGAGGAGTTGCGCCACATCATTGCCAACATCATCGAACGCGGTGACATTCGCGACCCCGATCTTCAGGGCCGCGCCATCACCGTGACCGAGGTGCGCATCAGCCCCGACCTCAAGAACGCCACCGTGTTCGTGGTGCCCCTGGGCGGCGGCGACTGCACGCCGATCCTGACCGGTCTCAAGCGGGCGACGCCGTTCCTGCGCCACGAAATCGCCCGCTCGGTCGATCTTCGTATGGTGCCGAACCTGTCGTTCGAAGCGGATGTAAGCTTCGACGAGGCCAGCAAGATCAACGCCCTGCTGCACCGCCCCGACGTCCGCCGCGACCTGGGCGGCGACGCCGAATTCGCCACCCGCTTCAACCCCGACTCGCTGGAAGGCGAGGACGACGGCGAGTAGCCCTGCCGCGTCATCCCGGCCGTAGCATAAGCGAAGAGCCGGGATCCATGCCGGGAAACGGCACCATGGACCCCGGCTCGCGCTACGCTTGACCGGGGTGACGACCACGAGAGACGTCATGGCGCGTAAACGCAAAGGCATCCCCATCGACGGCTGGCTGGCCATCGACAAGCCACTGGGCATCGGCTCGACCCAGGTGGTTGCCGCCGTGCGCCGCATCACCAACGCCGCCAAGGTCGGCCATGGCGGCACACTCGACCCACTGGCCTCGGGCATCCTGCCGATCGCGTTGGGCGAAGCGACCAAGACCGTGGCCTATGTCATGGACGGCGCCAAGACCTACCGCTTCCAGGTGCGCTGGGGCGAGGCCACCGGCACCGACGACAAGGAAGGCGCCGTCACCGAAACCAGCCCGGCGCGGCCGACGCGCGGGCAGATCGAGGCCGCCCTGCCCGCTTTCACCGGCGCCATCGAGCAGGTGCCGCCGGCCTATTCCGCCATCAAGGTCGACGGCGAACGCGCCTATGACCTGGCCCGCGCCGGCGAGGCGGTGGAGCTGAAGGCCCGCATCGTCCAGATCAAGGCGTTCCGACTGGTCGGCATGCCCGATGATGACCACGCCGATTTCGAGGTCGAATGCGGCAAGGGCACCTATGTGCGCTCGCTCGGGCGCGATCTTGCCCAGGCACTCGGCACGGTCGGCCATATCTCGGTGCTGCGTCGGGTGGCGTGCGGCCCCTTCAATGAAACCAATGCGATTCCCCTGGACAAGTTTGCCGAGTTCGGGCAGGGTCCCGCACTTCGGTCCTATCTGCTTCCGGTCGAGACCGCGCTGGACGACATCCCGGCGCTGGCCCTGACGGAAGCGGAGGCCCGGCGCCTCCATGCCGGCCAAGTCCTGCCGTTTTCACGGTTGGAACTGGCCGCGCCGGTTGACCTTTCTGACCCGAACTTGGTGTTCCGGGCCATGCAGGGCGAGCGGCTGGTGGCGCTGGCGCGCATCGACGACGGCTTGGTCCGGTCGGTGCGCGTGATGAATCTCCAACTCGATACCATAGGAGAAGACGATGTCGATCACTCCCGAGCGCAAGGCTGAGGTTGTCAAGGAATTCGCCACCCACGAGGGCGACACCGGTTCGCCGGAAGTCCAGGTCGCGATTCTGTCGGAGCGCATCCGCAACCTGACCGAGCACTTCAAGGATCACAAGAAGGATTTCCACTCGCGTCGCGGCCTGCTGCTGATGGTCGGCCAGCGTCGTCGCATGCTGGATTACCTCAAGGACACCAACAAGGCTCGCTACGAAGCGCTGATCGCCCGTCTGGGCCTGCGCAAGTAACAGCTTTCCGGCGGTCTGGGCCTTGGTCCGTTTCGCCGGTATATTTTGCGGTGCGCGCCGGAATCGCTTCCGGCGCCAAGGCCCGCGCGGGGAAGGGTCCCTGCGCGGGCGTCCGCATTTGATATTGGCGCAGAACCCCCAAAGCCAGGGGCCGTCGATATCAAGACGCCCGCATCGCAGCAATCCGGCGGCGATGCGAACGGATAAGGAATGACCGTATGTCGATGTTCAATGTCACCCGCAAGGAGATCACCTGGGGTGGGCGTAAGCTGGTTCTGGAAACCGGCAAGATCGCCCGCCAGGCTGACGGCGCCGTGCTGGCCACCTATGGCGACACCACCGTGCTGTGCACCGTCGTCGCCGCCAAGTCGATCAAGCCGGGCGTGGACTTCTTCCCGCTGACCGTGAATTACCAGGAAAAGGCTTTCGCCGCCGGTAAGATTCCCGGTGGCTTCTTCAAGCGTGAAGGCCGTCCGAGCGAGAAGGAGACTCTGGTCTCCCGCCTGATCGACCGCCCGATCCGCCCGCTGTTCGCCGACGGCTTCCGTAACGAGACCCAGGTGGTCTGCACCGTGCTGTCGCACGACATGGAAAACGATCCCGATATCGTCTCCCTGGTCGGCGCTTCGGCCGCGCTGTGCATCTCGGGTGTGCCGTTCATGGGTCCGATCGGCGCCGCCCGCGTCGGCTACATCGACGGCCAATATGTGCTGAACCCGACCATCGCGCAGATCGCCGAGTCCCAGTTGGATCTGGTCGTCGCCGGCACCCAGGAAGGCGTGCTGATGGTGGAATCGGAAGCCAAGGAGCTGACCGAAGAAGTCATGCTGGGCGCCGTCACCTTCGGCCACAAGGAATTCCAGTCGGTCATCAACGCCATCATCGAGATGGCCGAAGCCTGCGCCAAGGAGCCGTGGGACCTCGCCCCGCCGGCGCCGGAAGTGGCCGTGGTGCGCGAGAAGCTGATCGCCGCCGGCATCGCCGCCGATCTGGCCGAAGCCTATAAGATCGTCAAGAAGCAGGACCGTTACGCCGCCGTCGGCGAGGTCAAGAAGAAGGCCATCGCCTCGCTGGGCGACGCCGCGGCCGAGTTGGCCGTTGCCCCGGGCATCCTCAAGGACCTGGAGTCCGAAGTGGTGCGCGGCAACATCCTGAAGACCGGCAAGCGCATCGACGGCCGCGACACCAAGACGGTGCGCGCCATCGAGGTCGATGTCGGCGTGCTGCCCCGCGCGCACGGTTCGGCCCTGTTCACCCGCGGCGAGACCCAGGCCCTGGTGGTCGCCACCCTGGGCACCGGCCAGGACGAGCAGATCATCGACCAGCTGCAGGGCGAGTACCGCGAGCACTTCATGCTGCATTACAACTTCCCGCCCTATTCGGTCGGTGAAGCTGGCCGCATGGGCAGCCCGGGCCGCCGCGAGATCGGTCACGGCAAGCTGGCCTGGCGCGCCGTGCACCCGATGCTGCCGGCCAAGGACGCGTTCCCCTACACCATCCGCGTGGTGTCGGAGATCACCGAGTCCAACGGCTCCAGCTCGATGGCCACCGTCTGCGGTTCGTCCCTCGCCATGATGGATTCGGGTGTGCCGCTGGCGCGTCCGGTCGCCGGCATCGCCATGGGCCTGATCAAGGAAGGCAACGACTTCGCCGTGCTGTCCGACATCCTGGGTGACGAAGATCACCTGGGCGACATGGACTTCAAGGTGGCCGGCACCGAAGCCGGCGTCACCGCGCTGCAGATGGACATCAAGATCACCTCGATCACCGAGGAGATCATGAAGATCGCCCTGGCCCAGGCCAAGGACGGTCGCATCCACATCCTCGGCGAGATGAACAAGGGCCTGTCGACCGCTCGCGACGAAGTCTCGGGCAATGCTCCGCGCATCACCACCTTCAACATCCCGAAGGAAAAGATCCGCGAAGTCATCGGCACCGGCGGCAAGGTCATCCGCGAGATCTGCGAGCAGACCGGCGCCAAGATCGACATCGAGGATGACGGCACCATCAAGGTGGCGTCGTCGGACGTCGACGCCGCCCAGCGCGCCATCGACTGGATCCGCGGCATCGTCGCCGAGCCGGAGCTGGGCGTGATCTACAACGGCAAGGTCGTGAAGGTCGTCGATTTCGGCGCTTTCGTGAACTTCCTGGGGTCGCGCGACGGCCTGGTGCACATCTCCGAGATCAGCCGCGAGCGCGTCGCCAAGACCGCCGACGTGCTGAAGCAGGGCGATACCGTCAAGGTCAAGGTGCTGGGCTTCGACGATCGCGGCAAGGTCAAGCTGTCCATGAAGTGCGTGGACCAGGCGACCGGCGAGGACATCACCGCCCAGATCGAGGCGGAGAAGGCCGAGCGCCGCAAGGACCGCAAGGGCGACGAATAAGCCCCTCGTCCCTGTGTCTGATTAAGGAAGCGGGTCGCGCAAGCGGCCCGCTTTTCTTTTTGGAACGACGGAGACCGTGGCCCCCACACCCTCCCGCTTCGCGGGTCCCTCCCTCTCCCGCTTGCGGGAGAGGGTTACATCCCCAAAACGACAACCCCCGCATTCCTTGCGGAATGCGGGGGTTTCGGTTCGCTCGTTTTTGGAGCCTCAAGAGAGCGAGGCCACTCCGTATTAGCGAGTGGGAACGGGCTTCTCGCCGCTGTAGTCGTAGAAACCACGACCGGCCTTGCGACCCAGCCAACCGGCTTCGACGTACTTTACCAGAAGCGGGCACGGGCGATACTTGGAATCGGCCAGACCGTCATGCAACACGTGCATGATCGCCAAGCAGGTATCCAGGCCGATGAAATCGGCTAGTTCCAGCGGACCCATGGGGTGGTTGGCGCCCAGCTTCATGGCGGTGTCGATGGAATCCACCGAGCCGACGCCTTCATACAGGGTGTAGACCGCCTCGTTGATCATCGGCAGCAGGATGCGGTTGACGATGAAGGCGGGGAAATCTTCCGACGACACCGGCGACTTGCCCAGCTTGACCACCATGTCGCGCACGAGGCTGAAGGTCTCTTCGGCGGTGGCGATGCCGCGGATCAGCTCGACCAGCTGCATCACCGGCACCGGGTTCATGAAGTGCATGCCCATGAACTTGGCCGGACGGTCGGTCGAGGCGCCCAGGCGGGTGATCGAGATCGACGACGTGTTCGACGCGATGTAGGCGTCGGGCTTCAGCACCGGACAGAGCAGGGCGAAAATCTTGCGCTTGATACCCTCGTCCTCGGTCGCCGCCTCGATCACCAGATCGCTGTCGCCGAAATCGGCGTACTGGGTGGTCGGCTTGATGCGGGACAGGGTTTCGGCCTTGAACGCCTCGGTGATCTTGCCCTTCGACAACTGACGGGTCAGGTTCTTGTCGATGGTGGCAAGGCCCTTCTTCAGCGCCTCGTCCGAGACGTCCAGCAGGACGACATCAAAGCCCGCGGCGGCGCAGACATGGGCGATACCGTTGCCCATCTGGCCAGCGCCGATGACACCGATTTTCTGAATAGCAGCAGCCATTACATGCTCCGTGAGCTAGGCGTTGGGCTTTGACGCGGGTCGCGTGGGGCTTTGACGCGGGTCGAAAAGCAATCTGGGGTGCCTGCGTTGCCGCGAACACCCCAGTCGCATCGGCTTACTTGTCGAGTTCGGCGGCCAGTTCGGGCAGAGCCTTGAACAGGTCGGCCACCACACCATAATCGGCGACCTGGAAGATCGGCGCTTCTTCATCCTTGTTGATGGCGACGATCACCTTGCTGTCCTTCATGCCGGCCAGGTGCTGGATGGCGCCCGAGATGCCGACCGCGACATAAAGGTCGGGGGCGACGATCTTGCCGGTCTGGCCGACCTGCAGGTCGTTGGGGACGAAGCCGGCATCGACCGCCGCGCGCGAGGCGCCGACGGCGGCGCCCAGCTTGTCGGCCACCTTTTCCAGCAGGTGGAAGTTCTCGCCCGACTGCATGCCGCGACCGCCAGAGATGATGACGCGGGCGCTGGTCAGCTCGGGGCGCTCGGACTTGCTGAGCTGCTGCGAGACGAAGGACGACACCGCCGGATCGGCGGGGACGGCCACGGCCTCGACCGCGGCGGAACCGCCGGTCGCCGCCGCCGCCTCGAACGCGGTGGTGCGGACGGTGATCACCTTGATGGCGTCCTTGGACTGCACGGTCGCCAGGGCGTTGCCGGCATAGATCGGACGCACGAAGGTGTCGGCCGACACCACGGCGACGATGTCGGACACCTGGGCGACGTCAAGCAGGGCGGCGACGCGCGGCAGCACGTTCTTGCCCGTCGAGGTGGCGGGGGCCAGCACGGCGGCATAGCCCTTGGCCAGCCCGACCAGCAGGGCGGCCAGCGGCTCGGCCAGGTGATGTTCGAAGGCGGGCGCGTCGGCCAGCAGCACCTTGGCGACACCGGCCACCTTGGCAGCGGCTTCGGCCACGGCGCCGGCGCCGGAACCGGCGACCAGGACATGGACGTCGCCACCCACCGCCTTGGCGGCGGTGACGGTGTTGAGGGTCGAGGCCTTGAGCTGGCCGGCTTCGTGCTCGGCGAGAACGAGGATGTTGGCCATCAGATCACCTTCGCTTCATTCTTCAGCTTGTCGACCAGGGCGGCCACGTCGGCCACCTTGATGCCGGCCTTGCGCTTCGGCGGCTCTTCCACCTTCAGCGTGACCAGACGGGCGGCGGTATCGACGCCCAGATCGGCCGGGGCCAGGGTGTCGATCGGCTTCTTCTTCGCCTTCATGATGTTGGGCAGAGAAGCGTAGCGCGGCTCGTTCAGGCGCAAATCGGTGGTGACGATGGCCGGCAGCTTGACCGACAGGGTCTCGAGACCGCCGTCGACTTCGCGGGTGACTTCGGCCGAACCGTCGCCGATGACCACCTTCGAGGCGAAGGTGCCCTGGGACCAGCCCAGCAGCGCCGACAGCATCTGGCCGGTCTGGTTGGAATCGTCGTCGATGGCCTGCTTGCCAAGGATGACCAGCCCGGGCTGTTCCTTGTCGACCACGGCCTTCAGCAGCTTGGCGACGGCCAGCGGCTGAACTTCGTCATCGGTGGAGACGAGGATGCCGCGATCGGCACCCATGGCCAGCGCGGTGCGCAGGGTTTCCTGAGCGGCGGCGGGGCCGATGGAGACGACAACGATCTCGGTGGCCTTGCCGGCTTCCTTGAGGCGCACGGCCTCTTCGACGGCGATCTCGTCGAACGGGTTCATGGAGAACTTGACGTTCGCCGTCTCCACACCCGAATTGTCGGCCTTGACCCTGATCTTGACGTTGTAGTCGATGACGCGCTTGACGGCGACCAGTACCTTCATGGTCCTCCTGATCCCTTCTTCAGCGGCTCCGAATTAAATCGGTACTGCCGGGCGGATTTAAGTATTGCATTGCACAATATGCTGAGGCGGTGTCGATGTCAACGGCACCCAGCTTGACAAAAAACGGCATTTTACCTGAGGGAAAACGTCATCTGTTGCCGCCGGGAAGCCAAAGAACATCCGCTTTCCCCCGCTGGTTGAGATGACGGGCCATAACAAAGAAATGATCCGATAGTCGATTGGCATAGATCATGGCCTGAGGGCTAAGCGGCTCGACTTCCGCCAGGGCGGCGATCAGCCGTTCGGCGCGGCGGATGACGGTGCGGGCCACGTGCAGATGCGCCGCCGCCGGGCTGCCGCCGGGCAGGATGAACGAGTTGAGCGGCTCCAGTTCGGCGTTCATGGCGTCGATCTCGGCCTCCAGCCGGGCCACCTGTTCGGCCGTCACCCGCAGCGCCTGGCCGGGCTGCTCGCCCTCGGCCACCGGCGTGCACAGATCGGCGCCCAGGTCGAACAGATCGTTTTGGATGCGCGCCAGCATGGCGTCGGCCGCCGCGTCGCCAGCCGTCGCCAGCCGGGCCAGGCCGACCACGGCATTGGCTTCGTCCACCGTGCCATAGGCCTCGACGCGCAGCGCGTGCTTGGGCACCCGGGCGCCGTTGCCAAGCGAGGTCTGCCCCTTGTCGCCGCTTTTGGTGTAGATGCGCGTCAACCGGACCATGGGAACTCCTTCAGCCGTGAGTTTGCGTGTTCGGACCTCCCTTATGCCACAACGCAAATCGGAATGGCGATATGTCGCCCCGCTTCCCCTTCGCCACAAACCCCCTATAATCGCCCCGGATTTTCCGCCGGACCCGGACGCATGCGCCTTTCGCTCACCCTCAGCCTCTATATCGCCCGCCAGTTCGCGCTGGCCTTCGCCACCGTGCTGGCGGTGATCCTGGGCGTCATCCTGCTGTTCGACGTGATCGAGCTGATCCGCCGCGCCGCCGGCCGCGCCGAGATCGATTTCTGGGTGCTGATGGGCATGGCGCTGCTGAAGCTGCCGCAGATGATGCACACCATCATGCCGTTCGCGGTGATGATCGGCGCCATGGTGACGTTCTGGCGGCTGACCCGCACCCACGAACTGGTGGTGGCGCGCTCGGCCGGCATCTCGGCCTGGCAGTTCCTGACTCCGGTGCTGGCGGCGGTGATGGCGCTGGGCGTGTTCGAGATCACCGCCTTCAATCCGCTGGCGGCGGCCATGTACGCCCGCTTCGACAAACTGCAAGGCCAGGTGCTGCAGGGTAAGACCGGCAATTTCGACCTGTCCGAGGTCGGCCTGTGGCTGCGCGAGGGCGACGAACACCAGCAGAAGGTGGTCCATGCCGAGGACGTCCGCCAAGAGGGCCTGACGCTGGACATGCGCGATGTCCACATCTTCCTGTTCGACGGCGTCGACCATTTCGCCCGCCGCATTTACGCCCGCACCGGCCGCATGGCCAACGGCATGTTCGAGCTGACTGACGTCTACCGCATGGAAATGGGCCGGCCGGCCGACCATGTCGACCGCCTGGACATGCCGACCGAGCTGACGCTGGAGCGGGTGCAGGACAATTTCTCGTCGCCGGAAACCATGTCGTTCTGGCAATTGCCGGCCTTCATCAGCTTTTTCGAGAAAGCCGGCTTCGCCGCCAACAAGCACCGCATGTACCTGCAATCGCTGCTGGCCTCGCCGCTGCTGTACTGCGCCATGGTGCTGATCGCCGCCATGTTCTCGCTCAAGCCCAACATGCGCTCGGGCGGCCTGCTCGGCCGCGTCGGCGGCGGCGTCGGCTCCGGCTTCGCCATCTATTTCTTCTCCAAGGTCATCTACGCCCTGGGCCTGTCCGCCACCCTGCCGCAATCGCTGGCGGCATGGAGTCCGGCCCTGGTCGCCGCCCTGATCGGTGTCACCGGCCTGCTTCACCTGGAAGACGGCTGATTATCGAGACTTGAGGGAATGGGTCTCCCCCCCAACGTCATGCGCGGACTTGAATTCACCACAGAGGCACAGAGGCACAGAGAGGCTCTGCCAGACAGGAAGTGCCGACGCCCACGCGACACGGATATCTCTGTGCCTCTGTGCCTCTGTGTCTCTGTGGTTTTCTTTTCATGCCCGCAGGACAGCGAGAAGCGCGCAACGCCTTGAGAGCCGCCGTGGCCCAGGCCCAGCCATGACGAGCAATCAATTCCCCCCCAAACTGCGACCGCAGGCCGGAGGCATTAACGATTTCGCCGCCGGTTGCCGCTAGACTGGCCGCCTTCGTTTCTTGCCAGGATGCGCCATGTCCACGGCCCGCGCCGATTTCGCCGCCTATTTCGACCGCCGCGTGCTGATGGTGCTGGTGCTGGGCTTCGCCAGCGGCCTGCCGTTGCTGCTGACCTTTTCCACCCTATCGGCCTGGCTGAAGGGGGCCGGCATCAGCCGCACCGCCATCGGCCTGTTCGCCCTGGTCGGCACCCCCTATGCCTTCAAGTTCCTGTGGTCGCCGCTGATCGACCGCCTGCCGCTGCCGCTGTTGAGCCGCCTGTTGGGGCGGCGGCGCAGTTGGGGGCTGGTGATCCAGGCCCTGCTGATCTTGGCCGTGCTGGCGCTGGGCGCCACCGATCCCACCCATGACCTTGCCCGCATGGCGATGGTGGCCGTGGCGGTGGCCTTTTTGTCGGCCAGCCAGGACATCGTCATCGACGCCTATCGTGTCGAGCTGCTGGACGCCGACCGCCAGGGTCCCGGTGCCGGCGCGGCGCTGGCCGGCTATCGCACCGGCATGCTGATGGCGGGCGCCGGTGCGCTGTACGTCGCCGAGAAGTACGGCTGGTCCGCCGCCTATGCCACCATGGCGGCGCTGCTGGTGCCCGGCATGCTGGTGTTCCTGTTCGGCCCGGAACCGGCGATCAAGGTGTCGGCCGCCACCGCCGAGCGCGAGCGGCGCGCCGCCGAATACCTGGCCGCCCGCCCCCACCTGACCGGACCGGTCGCCGGGTTGGCGGCGTGGCTGTACGGTGCCGTCATCTGCCCGTTCGCCGATTTCATGACCCGGCGCGGCTGGGTGGCGGTGCTGCTGTTCGTCATCGGCTACAAGCTGGGCGAGGCCATGGCCGGTGCCATGGCCAACACGCTTTACGTCGAGCTGGGCTTCTCGCTGGAAGAAATCGCCTGGGTGTCCAAGGTGTTCGGCTTCGGCGCCACCGTTCTGGGCAGCCTGATCGGCGGCGCCCTGGTGGCGCGCCTGGGCATCATGCGGGCGCTGCTGCTGTTCGGCGTGCTGCAATCGGCCGGCAACCTGTTCTATGTGCTGCAGGCCGCGTCGGGTCACGACATCCGCGTACTGGCACTGTGCGTCGCCGCCGAGAACCTAACCGCCGGCATGGCCGGCGCCGCGCTGGTGGCCTATATCTCGGGCTTCTGCAACGTCGCCTATACCGCCACCCAATACGCCCTGCTGTCGTCGCTGACGGCGGTGGGACGGACACTGTTCGCGTCCAGCAGCGGCTGGCTTGCCGACACCCTGGGTTGGGGCGATTTCTTCCTGCTGACCACGGTCGTCACCGCGCCCGCGCTGGTGTTGCTGCTGTGGATGATACGCAAGCTGCCCGTGGCGCCGGCAGCCCAGCAGGCGTAGACTTTTCGGCCAGGGCGGCGGCACCAAACGTCACCATACCGTCAGGTTGCGCGTCGTCGGTTTTGCGCTATTGTGACTCTAAAGAACGGGTGGCCCCCATGCGCATTGGCGTTCCCAAAGAGATCAAAAGCCATGAGTACCGAGTCGGGCTGACCCCGGCTTCGGTGCGCGAACTGGTGCATCACGGCCATCAGGTCGTGGTGGAAAGCACCGCCGGCGACGGCATCGGCTGTTCCGACGCCGCCTATCGCGTCGTCGGCGCCAGCGTCGTCGACAGCGCCGCCGAGGTCTTCGCCACCGCCGACATGATCGTCAAGGTCAAGGAACCGCAACCCGAGGAATGCGCGCAGCTGCGCGAGGGCCAGGTGCTGTTCACCTATCTGCACCTGGCGCCCGATGCGGCGCAGACCAAGGCGCTGGTCGAGTCCGGCGTCACCGCCATTGCCTATGAAACCGTCACCGATTCCTTCGGCCGCCTGCCGCTGCTGGCGCCCATGAGCGAGGTCGCCGGCCGCATGTCGATCCAGGTCGGCGCCCATTGCCTGGAAAAGGAACAGGGCGGCATCGGCGTGCTGCTGGGCGGCGTGCCCGGCGTGCCGCCGGGCAACGTGGCGATCATCGGCGGCGGTGTCGTCGGCACCAATGCGGCGCGCATGGCCGTCGGCCTGGGCGCCCGCGTGGTGGTGCTGGACAAATCGCTGGCCCGCCTGGCCCAGATCGACGAACTGTTCCGCGGCCGGGTGCAGACGGCGGTCGCCAACCTCAACGCGCTGGAGCATCACGTGCTGGACGCCGATCTGGTGGTCGGCGCCGTGCTGGTGCCGGGGGCGGCGGCGCCGCGCCTGGTGTCGCGCGCCCAAGTCGCCGGCATGCGCAAGGGATCGGTGGTGGTCGACGTCGCCATCGACCAGGGCGGCTGTTTCGAAACCTCGCGCCCCACCACCCACGCCCAACCGACCTATGTCGAGGAAGGGGTGGTGCATTATTGCGTCACCAACATGCCGGGGGCGGTCGCCCGCACCTCGGCCTTCGCCCTCAACAACGCCACGCTTCCCTTCGTGCTGGCCCTGGCCGACAAGGGCTGGGTGCGGGCACTGACCGAGGACGCACACCTTCGTGCCGGCCTCAACGTCCATCGCGGCCAAGTCACTTACGCCGCAGTGGCGCGCGACCGCGGATTCCAGTATGTGGAAGCCGAGGTCGTGCTGACCAAAGAACAAGGATCATAAGAACCATGGACATCAAGAAGATCCCGATCGGCAAGAACCCGCCGAACGACATCAACGTCATCATCGAGATCCCGCTGAAGGGCGATCCGGTCAAGTACGAGATCGACAAGGAATCGGGCGCCATGTTCGTCGACCGCTTCCTGCACACCGCCATGTACTACCCGACCAATTACGGCTTCGTTCCGCACACCCTGTCGGACGACGGCGATCCGGTCGACGTGATGGTGGTGGGTCGCCATGGCGTCGCGGTGGGCGCGGTCATGCGCTCGCGCCCGATCGGCGTGCTGCTGATGGAAGACGAAGCCGGCCACGACGAAAAGATCCTGGCCGTGCCGCACCCCAAGCTGCATCCGTTCTATGACGACGTGATGTCGTACACGGACCTGCCGGCCACCCTGATCCAGCAGATCGAGCACTTCTTCGCTCACTACAAGGATCTGGAAGAGGGCAAGTGGGTCAAGGTGATCGGCTGGGGTGGCCCGGAAAAGGCCGCCGAGATCATCGAGACCGCCATCAAGAAGGCCGAGAAGAAGGCGAAGAAGTAATCTTCCCGCCGCTTTAGGCTGCAAGAAAGGCCCCCTCCCCGCCGACGCGGAGAGGGGGTTTTTTTGTGGTTCTTCACCGAATTCCGGGGAAAAGATTGCCTCCCAAGTGGCGTCATCCCGGCCGCAGCGCAGCGGAGAGCCGGGATCCATGGTGGGAAACGGCACCGTGGACCCCGGCTCGCGCTACGCTTGGCCGGGGTGACGCTCGTTGAAGCGCAGCTCCCCGGAACCCGGCATGAACCTTTTTTCTATTCCTGCGCCCCGCCTTCAAGCGCGGAGGTGTCGCGCTTGGGCCGAGGATCGTTGAGCGAGCGGCCGGTGACCAGGAAATAGGTCATCTCGGCGATATTGGTGGCGTGGTCGCCGATCCGCTCGACGTTCTTGGCGATGAACATCAGATGGGTGCCGGCGGTGATGGTGCGCGGGTCTTCCATCATGTAGGTGAGGATTTCGCGGAACAGGCTGGAATAGAGGTCATCGACCTCCTGGTCGCGCGACCGCACCGCCAAGGCGCGCTCGGCATCGTGGCTGAGATAGGCGGCCAGCACTTCCGACAGCAGCCCCTGCACCAGCTTGGCCATGCGCACCAGCGTCCGCATGGGCGCGACCGGCGGCATCTGGTTCAGCACCAGGCTGCGCTTGGCGCAATTGGCGGCGTGGTCGGCGATGCGTTCCAACTCGCCCGCCGCCTTCAGGGTGGCGATCACCGCGCGCAGGTCGTCGGCGACCGGGGCGCGCAGCGCCAGCAGGCGGACGGTCTGTTCGTTGACGAACACCTCGCATTCGTCGACCGCGATGTCGCCGGCCATGATCTGGCTGGCCAGTTCGCTGTCGCGCCGCTCCAGCGCCTCGATGGCGCCCTTGAGCTGGCGCTCGGTCAGGCCGCCCATGCGGGCCAGGGCGTCGTTCAGACGCTTCAGCTCCTCGTCGAAGGATTTGACGATGTGTTGGTCGCCGATGGTGGGCATGTCAAAACTCCTTAGAGCGGTTTTCGCTAAAGCGGAAGCCGCTCCAGCTCGTGTGTTGGTTCGCCCACACCTCCGTGTGGGCTTAGGCTCAAGCGCCGCTCGGGCTGGTCGCATGCCCACGCGCGGCGCGTACATGCTCTAGCCGAAACGGCCGGTGATGTAGCCATGGGTCAGCTTATGGCGGGGCGCGGTGAATATTTCCTCGGTTGGCCCGGATTCCACAAGCTCGCCCAGATGAAAAAATGCGGTCCGCTGCGATACGCGCGCCGCCTGCTGCATGGAATGGGTGACGATCACCAGGGTATAGCGTTCGCGCAATTCGTCCATCAGTTCCTCCACCTTGGCGGTGGCGATGGGGTCCAGCGCCGAGCATGGCTCGTCCATCAGGATGACTTCCGGGTTCACCGCGATGGCGCGGGCGATGCACAGCCGCTGCTGCTGACCGCCCGACAGGCCGGTGCCCATGTCGTTCAGGCGGTCCTTGACCTCGTGCCACAGCCCGGCCTTTTCCAGCGCGCTTTCCACCATGGCATCCAGGTCGGCCTTGTCCTTGAACAGGGTGTGGATGCGCGGGCCGAAGGCGACGTTGTCATAGATGGACTTGGGAAACGGATTGGGTTTCTGGAAGACGATGCCGACCCGCATGCGCAGCAACACCGGGTCGATGCCGGCGGGGCCGTACACCGCCTCGCCGTCCAGCATCACCTCGCCGCTGACGCGGGCGGCGGGGATGGTGTCGTTCATGCGGTTCAGGCAGCGCAGAAAGGTGGACTTGCCGCAGCCGCTGGGGCCGATCAACGCCGTCACCTGACCGGCAGGGATGTCGAGATCGACGCCCTTGAGCGCCAACTTGGCGCCGTAATGCACCTTGACGCCGCGCGCGGTCATTTTGGCTTCGACGGGATCGGTCACTCCAGCACTCCATAAATGGAATTGCGCCGCGGCCGCCACAGGCCGCGTTCGATGGCTTCGCGGAAGCGCGCCTTCATCTCGGCCAAGGCGGCTGGATTGTTGGCTTCCAGGAAATCGTGGACCTGCTGGTCGGCCAGATAGGCCTCGGCCAGCAGGTCGAAATGGTGATCCTTGACCGCCGGCGTGGTGGCGGCGAAGGCGAACAGGTAATCCACCGTCGCCGTCATCTCGAAGGCGCCCTTGTAGCCATGGCGCATGACGCCGGCGATCCATTTGGGATTGGCGGCGCGCGCCCGCACCACCCGGGCGATTTCCTCGTCCAGCGTCCGGATGCGCGGGGATTCGGGGCGCGAGTGGTCGGGATGATAGATCGCCGGATCGCGGCCCGAGGCATGGCGCACGGCGGCGCTCATTCCGCCCTCGAACTGATAGTAATCGTCCGAGTCCAGCAGATCGTGTTCGCGGTTGTCCTGGTTCTGCACCACCGCTTCCACCGAGGCCAAGCGGTCGCGGAACAGCTCGTGTCCAGCCTCGCCGTCGGTGCCCGCGCCGTAGACCCAGCCGCCCCAGGCCAGGTAAGCCTCGGCCAGGTCGGCCTGGCGCTGCCAGCCTTTTTCGTCGATCAACGCTTGCAGGCCGGCGCCATAGGCGCCCGGCTTGGAGCCGAACACGCGGGCGGCGGCGCGGTCGCCGCCCAACCGGGCGGCGTCGGTGCGCACGCGGGCGGCCAGCGGGTTGACGTCGTCGGGTTCGTCGAGCGCGGCGACGGCCCGCACCGCCGAATCGAACAGGTTGATGAGGTCGGGAAAGGCGTCGCGGAAGAAGCCCGACACCCGCAGCGTCACGTCGACGCGCGGCCGGTCCAACACGGTGGCCGGCAGGATTTCGAAGCCGGTGACACGGCGCGAACCGGTGTCCCAGGTCGGCCGCACCCCCATCAGCGCCAGCCCCTGGGCGATGTCGTCGCCGCCGGTGCGCATGTTGCTGGTGCCCCACGCGGTCAGCGCCAGGGCGCGCGGCCATTCGCCGTGGTCCTGCAGGTGGCGCTCCAGCAGCAATTGCGCCGACTTCCACCCCAGATGCCACGCCGCCGGCGTCGGCACCGTGCGGGTGTCGACGGAAAAGAAATTGCGTCCGGTCGGCAGCACGTCGGGCCGCCCGCGCGTCGGCGCCCCCGACGGACCGGGGGAAACGAAGCGGCCGTCGAGACCCTTGAGCAGGCCGGCGATCTCCGCCCCGCCGCACCCATCGATGGCGGGCGCAAGGCGGGTGGCGATGTGGTCGAGAACGGCGGCCGTGCGCGTCCATTCGGCCGGACAGGGCTGGCCGGCCACCAGGGCGCGGGCCAGCAATTCCAGGCGCTCGACTGTATCGCCAACGGTGCGCCACGCCCCTAGCCCCTCTCCCGCCTCGCGGGAGAGGGAGGGACCCATCGAAGATGGGAGGGTGAGGGAGCCGGAGACTCCAGAATTTGTGGCTCCCTCACCCGGCACTTCGTGCCACCCTCTCCCGCCTGCGGGAGAGGGGATGTTTTTGGGTCCCATCCAGGCGTCGCCCAGCACGCAATCCAGCGGGTCGAAGCCCAGCTGGAGATCGTCGGCCAAGGCCCGCAACAGCGAGCCATCGCCGATGCCTTGGCCGCGCGGCACCCGGGCCAGCGCCACCAGCAGGTCGATGCGCTGGTCGCCGGTGGGGGAACGGCCGAAGATGTGCAGGCCGTCGCGGATCTGCAATTCCTTCAGCTCGCACAAATGGTTGTCGAGCTTGGCCAGCGCCGTATCGGCATCGTCGCCCGCCTCGATGCCCAGGTCACGATCCAGCCCGGCGGCGGACGCCGTGGTCAGGATGTCCTTACGCAGGATGGCCAGGCGGCGCGGATCGACGCCGGCCGCCTCGTAATACTCGTCCACCAGCCGCTCCAGCTCACGCAGCGGGCCGTAGCTTTCGGCGCGGGTCAGCGGCGGCGTCAGGTGGTCGATGATGACCGCCTGCGTCCTTCGTTTCGCCTGCGTTCCTTCGCCGGGATCGTTGACGATGAACGGATAAAGGTTGGGCAGCGGCCCCAGCACCGCCTCGGGGAAGCAGGCTTCGGACAGTGCCAGCGACTTGCCCGGCAGCCATTCCAGATTGCCGTGCTTGCCCATATGCACCACGGCATCGGCGCGGAATTCCTCGCGCAGCCAGGCATAGAAGGCGAAATAGGAATGCGGCGGCACCAGATCGGGATCGTGATAGCTGGTGCCGGGATCGATGTTGTAGCCGCGCGCCGGCTGGATGCCGACGGCGACGGCGCCGAAGCGCATCATCGGCAGCAGGAACTCGCCGCAGCTCAGTTCGCCCTTCTTGAAGAACGGATCGGCCTCGGGCGCGCCCCAACGTTGGCGCACGGCGTCCTGCACCGGCTGCGGCAGGGCGTTGAAGAACAGGAAGTAATCGGGCAACGACAAGGTTTCGCGCACTTCGCGCGCCGCCAATTGGCGCCAGTCGTTGGTCGGGCCGGCCTGCAACGCCTCGACCAGGGCATTGCCATCGGCTGGCAGGTCGCGCACGCCGTATCCGGCCCCGGCCAACGCCTTCAGCACTTCCACCGTGCCGGCCGGCGTGTCGAGACCGACGCCATTGCCCAGCCGGCCGTCGCGGTTAGGATAGTTGGCCAGCACGATGCCGATGCGACGCTCGGCCGCCGGCTTACGCCGCAGCCTGGCCCAGCGCGCCGCCAGTTCGGCAACGAAATGAATGCGGTCGGCGACCGGCTGGTGGCGGGCGATGTCGCATTGGGTGGCGGCGTCGCGGATCGCCGCCTTGAACGACACCGCGCGGGCCAGGATGCGGCCGTCGACCTCGGGCAGCGCCACGTTCATGGCGATGTCCTTGGGGCCAAGGCCGTGGGTGCCGTCGCGCCACGCCTGTTCCGAGCCGCCGGCCAGCACCACTTGCAGCACCGGGCAATCGCTGGGACCGAACGGCGTGTCCTCAGCCTTGGTCGGCGAGGCGACGGCGAAGCCGGTGGCGTTGACCACCACGTCCACCGCCATCTCGCCCAAAACCGCCTCGACGATGCCGGCGCTGGCGGCGTCCTTGAGCGATTGCACGAAAACGCCATGGGCATTCAGCCCCTGACGGCGCAAGCCGTCCAGCAGGGCGTCGATGGGGGCGGTATCGCCCGACAGCACCAACGCGCGATAGAACACCACCGCCGCCGACGGCCGCGCGGCGTCCCAGCCGGTGCGCCAGTCGTCGCCGGGATACAGGCCGGCGGGCGGCAGCGGCCTGGGTTCCAGCCATTCGGCATCGCGCCCGATCAGGCTGGCGGCGAAATTGAGGAAATGGGCGGCGTTGTCGTTGCCGCCGAACACCAGATAGCGCCACAGCCGCTCGGCGCTGGCGGGGTCCAGCGTGCCGTCGCGCATCAGCTCGGGATCGGGTTTGTCGTCGCCGGGCAGGCAGGCCAGCAGAATGTTGCGCTTGCGGCACAACGCCACCAGTTGCTCGACGCCATAGGGCCAGTAAGACTGCCCGCCCAGCAGCCGCACCACCACCAGCCGGGCGGCGCCGACCACCTGTTCCAGATAGACGTCCACCGACATGTGGTGGGCCAGCCGCGACAGATTGGCGAGGCGCAAGTCGAACGGCGCGCCGTTTCTGGCATGCGCCGCCGCCAGCGCCGACAGCTCGGTGTCGGCGGCCGACAGCACCACCACCTCACCGGGCGTCTGGCCCAGGTCGATGGCCTCGGACCCGTCGGAAATGGTGCCGGGCTGGGCGGCGAGCAGATGCATGGGTTACCTGAACTCCAGCGCCAATGCGCATGGCCGATACCCAGCAGCAACACGGATGGGCGCGGATGCGGCTGCGCCGCTCACGGATGGGCACGGATAATTATTCAATATCCGCGCCCATCTGCGCCTATTCGTGTTCATCCGTGTTGCTGCTGGATCGAGGATGCGCATGAAGGCGGTTCCGAATTCTATCCCGCGATCATCGCTTCGATGGCGGAACGGTCCAGGCCCTTTTGGCCGATCACCACCAGACGCGACAGCTTTTCCTCGCCCGCCTTCCACGGCCGGTCGAACCAGCGTTCCATGCGGGCGCCGACCGCCTGCACCACCTGGCGGGCGGCCTTGCCGTCGACGGCGAGGAAACCTTTGAGACGCAGGATATCGTGGGCGGTGATAGCGGCGACAAGGCGTTCGGCCAAGGCGTCGGCATCGGCCACGGTGCCCAGCGTCACGGCGAAGCTTTCAAAATCGTCGTGGTCGTGGCCTTCCTCGGTGTCGTGGTGGCTGGGCCGCGCCGACAGATCGTCCTCGGCCGCCGCCGACAGCCCCAGCAGCACCACCGGGTCAACCGCACTTTTCGCCGTGCGCACCACCTTGACGCCGGGGCGCAGGGTTTGCGCCAGCTCGCCCTGAACACGGTCCAGGGTGGCGGCATCGACCAGATCGGTCTTGTTCAGCAGCACCATGTCGGCGCACAGCAACTGGTCCTCGAACACTTCTTCCAGCGGGTTGTCGTGGTCGGGCGCGGCCATCATCTCGGGCGTGTCGGCGAAGCGGCCGGCGGCGACCGCACCTGCATCGACCACGGCGACGACACCGTCGACGGTAACGCGCGAGCGGATTTCCGGCCATTGGAACGCCTTGACCAGCGGCTTGGGCAGCGCCAGGCCCGAGGTCTCGATCAGGATGTGCTCGGGCGGGTTGGCGCGGTCCAGCAGCGCCTGCATGGTGGGCAGGAATTCGTCGGCGACGGTGCAGCACAGGCACCCATTGGCCAGTTCGACGATGTCCTCGTCCGTACAGCCGGCAACGCCGCACGACGCCAGCAGGTCGCCATCGACGCCGATATCGCCGAATTCGTTGACGATCAGCGCGATGCGGCGGCCGTCGTTGTTTTCCAGTAGGTGGCGGACCAGGGTGGTCTTGCCGGCGCCGAGGAAGCCGGTGATGACGGTGGTGGGGACCTTACGGATCATGGCACGTCCTTGAGCAACAGAGGCAGGCCGGCGGCGACGAACACCACACGGCGACAGATATGGGCGACGCGCTGGTTGACGCGGCCCTGATGGTCGCGGAACTCGCGGGCCAGCCGGTTGTCCGGCACCAGCCCCAGTCCCACTTCGTTGGACACCAGCACCACCGGACCGCGCGGCCGCGCC
>JBLNBE010000001.1:0-4090 GCA_050259735.1 Bacteroidota bacterium | reverse complement strand
CACCGCGATGGTGGCGCGCACGCCATTGATCAGTCCGCCGCGCCAGTCCAGGTGAAAGGCCAGCCGGCGCAGGCTGTCGCCGCTATTGGCCACGGTGGCGGGGATCTCGCCGGTGAGCAGGCCAACCATGCCGTTGACCGCAATCCGCAATTCGTCCAGCACTTCGCTCAGACGGTCCTGCACCACCAGCAGCGGCAAGCGGTCGGGCGACAGCTCTGTGTCGAGGGCCGCCATCATCGCCACCAGCCGGTCGTCGGCGGCACTCAGCGCCGCCGCCGCAGTCCGAGACTCGCCACACGCCAGGGCAGCATCGATATCGGCCAGCACCGTCTCCATTTCCTGCGTCTTGTCCCGCAGGCCGTCGCCGGCACGGCCGAGCGCATCGCGCAGCGAGGTGGCGGCGGTCAGGCACCCCAGCATGGCGGCCAGCCCGGCGCGCAATGCGTCGCGCAACGGGGCGACCTGGGCCGCCTCGACGGCGGCGAAGTCCACCTGGGCGTCCAGCCCGGCGATTTGCGCCGACAGTTTCGCCCGTGCCGGCGCCATGAGGTCCTCGCCGCTACCGGCAAGCGCCAGCCGGATATAGGCCCCCAGCGCCCCCAGGGCCGCCTTGAACGAGGACCGCATCCCGCGCGCCGCCGAACCCGAGGTGGTCAGCGCGGCGACCACGCCCGAGCAGGCAATGCCCAGGCTGACCACCGCGACGCGGCTGGTGATCAGGTCGAAGGTCATCTGTGGAGCTTCCGTGCCGGGCAGGCAGATGAGCGCCACCGTGTAGCCGGCCAGCACCGTGCCGTAGGACTGGAAGTTGCGCAGAAGGGTCGAACCGAAGGTGCACACCCCCATCCATAGGCTGAGGAACAGCAGGAACATCTCGGGTGTCTGCGCGAACAGGCCCATCAGCAGGGTCGCCATCGCCGCGCCGACCAGCGTGCCGGCGAAGCGGTAAAGACTTTTGGTCAGGACCAGCCCATGCACGGGATGGGCGACGATCATCACGGTGATCGCCCCCGAGAACGGGTTGTTGATCTCGAGTGCGTAGGCGATCCACAGCGCCAGCAGGGCGGCCAGCGTGGTTCGCGCCGCGTGGGCCAGAACGGGCCGCGGCGGCAGGTGCAGGCGGGAGCTGGGCACCAGGGACGCCAGCGACGGCAAGTGTGGCCGGAGGCGGGGTAACAGGGATGACAGCGGCGGCAGGTGCTTTCGGCACCAAGCCAGGGTCTGGGCGGTCATGGTATCTAGTCGCGCCCCGGAACCGACCGTTCCGCCTCGATGGCGGCGGAAATGCGGGCGAATACCGACAGGACCGTTTCCAGCTCGGCATCGGTAATGTCCGCCATCAGCCGCTCGGCCACGCGCGAACTGGCGTCCAGGGTGCGCTGATAGACCGCGATGCCTTCGTCGGTGGAATGAACCGTCTTGCAGCGGTGGTCGGTGGGATCATCGCGACGGACCACCAGCTTGTCGCGCTCGAGGCGGTCCACCAATTGGGTCAGCGACGACCGCTCCATCTCCAGCGCCTCGGCCAAATCCTTGGGCCGCGCGCCGCGCCCCGAGGCACCCAGGTGAAACAATGCCCGCCACATGGCGGTGGTCACGCCGAAGCTGCGCAACTCGCCGTCGACCACGTCGCGCCAACGTCGCGCCAGACGTAGCGTGATCAGCCCGAAATCGCGGCGAATCTGAGAACACGGACCAGGGGGCTGGGGCGACGGCATCGTTAGGAACCTAATAGTTAGGCGCCTAACGATATATTTGAAAGCGTTCCAAAGCAAGGGAGTTTTCGATGTCCGCAAATATTTAACGTGCCACTTATGTAGTTTGTGCATATACATGCAGCATTTTGTGGAAAAATGGGGTGGGCTATGGCATGTGTCATGTCATGCCGACGTTATCGCTCTTCCTTGTCCATGCCGGCCTAGTCATCGGCCTCCCCTTCGCCTTGTGGCGAATCGGCGGCGTGCGCCGTTGGGTGCCGTTGGTGGTGGTGCAGATCCTGGTCGGTTTGGCGTTGGGACCCAGCGGCCTGGGGCGGCTGGCGCCGGGATTGTGGGCGGTCGCGTTTCCGCCGCCGGCCATGGCGGCGCTGGATGGGCTGGTGTGGTTGGGGGTGTGCTATTTCGCCTTCGCCACCGGGCTGCATTTCGACCTGACCGACTTCCACGGCCGGGGCCGCGCCTTCGCCGCCAATGCCGTCTTGACCTTCGCCGTGCCGACGCTGGCCGGCTGCGCCGCCGGGGCCGCCCTGCTGCATCTGGCGCCGCAAGCGGTGGGAGCGAACGCGCCGGCCTGGGCATTCGTCCTCGGCGTCGGCGTGGCGGTCGGCGTGACCGCGCTGCCGGTGCTGGCCGCCATCCTGCGCGAGATGGGTCTGCAGAACAGCCGGCTGGGGGCCGAGGCGCTGGGTTGCGCCGCCGTCAACGATGCCGCGCTGTGGGTAGTGGTGGCGGCCTTGCTGGCGCTGGCCCAGGGTGGCGCGCCGTGGCAGGCCGGACTGACCGCCGCCGGCGCGGCACTGTTCGGCGCGATCCTGTGGTTCGGGGTGCGGCCGCTGCTGGCGCGGCTGCTGCGCCACGCTGACGGCCAGGTGTCGGAACGCGAGGTGGTGGCGCTGTCGGTCGGCCTGCTGGCTTCGGCCTTGGCCACCGAATTGCTCGGGCTGCATGCGGTGGTCGGGGCCTTCGCCTTCGGCGCGGTGGTGCCCAAGGCGCTGGCGCGCGAAGTGCTGGGCAAGTTCGAAGCCTTCCTGATGGTGGTGCTGCTGCCGTTCTTCTTCATCGCCACCGGCCTCAAGACCCAGTTGGGCGGCCTGGATGCCGCCTGGATGGTGTTCGCCGTCACCACGCTGGTCTCGGTGACGGCCAAGCTGGCGGCGGCGGCGGTGCCGGCACTGCTGCAGGGCTGGACGTGGCCCGACGCCCTGGCGCTGGGCACGCTGGTCGGCTGCAAGGGCTTGATGGAACTGGTGGTGCTGACGCTTCTGCTTGATCGCGGCATCATTTCGGCGGCCGGCTTTTCCGGCATGGTGCTGATGGCGCTGGTCACCACCGCGCTGGCCCGCCCCCTGGCGGGACGGGCGCTGCGGCGATGAGTGTTGATTCCTAGCGCCTCCTGCGCGAACCTGCAGGATGGGTTCGCCCAAGAGGGGTCATCATGAAAACCGTCGCCGCCATTTCCTTTCGCGACAATCACAGCGTCAGCATGGACGTGGATGGCGTCAACCACGTGGAGGCCACCGTGCCGACCCAGGTGGAAGACGGCCTGTGGTATTGCGAATTGCTGATCCGTAGCGCCAACGGCACAGTCGCCCTGCAATTGCTGGCCGACGACCCGGCCAAATTGCGGGTGGTGCCGCAAGGCCTGGAATAGCCGCCCTCAGCCGACGTATAGTCGCAAGCCCTGTTCGTCACAGGGATAATAACGATGCGAACATACGCACGGGAGGAAACATGACCACCGGCTCTGACCCCATCCTGCTGACCGCGATCCAGGATGGCATCGCCACCATTACCCTGAATCGGCCGCAGGCGCGCAACGCCCTGTCCATCGAATTGATGACCGCCATCGAGGCGGCCCTGGCCGCCCTGGCCCAGGATGCCTCGGTCAAGGCGCTGGTGCTGGCTGCCAACGGCCCGGCCTTTTGCGCCGGCCACGACCTCAAGCAGATGCGCGGCCTTGACGACGCGGCGGCGGTCGAGGCGGTGTTCGCCCAATGCTCGCGGGTGATGAAGGCCATCGTCCGCTTTCCCCGCCCGGTGATCGCCAAGGTCCACGCCATGGCGACCGCCGCCGGCTGCCAGTTGGTGGCGTCGTGCGACCTGGCCTATGCCGCCGATACCGCCCAATTCGCCACGCCGGGCGTCAATATCGGCCTGTTCTGTTCGACCCCGATGGTGGCGCTGTCGCGCAATGTCGGCCGCAAACAGGCCATGGAGCTGTTACTGCTGGGCAAGCCGGTGGATGCCGGACGCGCCGAAGCCTGGGGCCTGATCAACCGCGCCGTGCCGGCCGCGCAACTGGACGCGGTGGTGGCCGAGGCCGCCGGCACCCTGGCGGCCAAGTCGCCCTATACCGTCCGAATCGGCAAGGA